>NZ_JANHLE010000139.1 GCF_028682475.1 Pseudomonas putida | reverse complement strand
CACAGGGCAGTGGAAGGTGACCGATATGGGTACCTTGGCGGTGGCCAACAGCGCCACCACAAGCACCGATAACCTGGGCACCGGCGGGGTCGATATTGCCGCGGGCGGCATCGTCAACACCCTGACCACAGGCGCCTTCAGCTTCGACAACGCACTGACCGGTGCCGGCACGCTGAACGCGTCCAACGCCAACCAGGCGTTCTCGTTCGGTGCCGGGGCGGGCAACCGCTTCGCCGGCACCGTCAGCTTGAAGGACAACACCTTCGCCCTGGCGGGCGACAACAGCACGGCACTGACCAAC
>NZ_JANHLE010000138.1 GCF_028682475.1 Pseudomonas putida | reverse complement strand
GACATCGCCCCACCCCTTCCACCAAAGCGCCGATAAAGAATGCATCGTTTGCAAGCGACGATAGAAGCAAGCCAGCGCCTCTTGGTGAAAACCCCTTCGAGCCCGAAAACCATACTGTGAGAGGTCAAGCCATGGCAATGGAAACGAACACGTTCATCATCGGTGTCGATGTTGCCAAGGCTGAGTTGGTTATCCATTTTCAGGACAGCGGAGAGTGCATCTCGCTCAGTAACACGCCGTCCGCAATCAAGAAATGGCTCAAGCAACAACCTGCCAACACGGCCCTCTGCGTTGAAGCAACCAA
>NZ_JANHLE010000137.1 GCF_028682475.1 Pseudomonas putida | reverse complement strand
CTTGATCGCCGGGAGATAGCAGCGTTGGCGGGCATCGCGCCCTATAACGAGGACAGCGGCAATCACAGCGGGAAACGTCAGATCAGTGGAGGGAGAGCCCGAGTCAGGCGTGCGCTGTATATGTCCTGCTGGGTAGTGATCCGCCACCAGGCTGAGTTCAAGGCCCGCTATGAGGCGCTTCGGGAGCGAGGCAAGAGCGCGAAAGTCGCGCTCATCGCCTGCATGCGGATACTGCTGATCAGGCTGAATGCCATGCTACGCGACGGCACCGAATGGCGCTGACGAATGGCATGGTGAAGACAGTTGCTCCCAC
>NZ_JANHLE010000136.1 GCF_028682475.1 Pseudomonas putida | reverse complement strand
CTACCAACAGGGCCGTGACAACTACGTATACCAGCCTTACAGGCGCACCCCTCCGCCAGTGCGCTGGAAAGAAAGCACCGCCATCTGGGCGGCGCGTTTCATCGTCGTCAGTGCAGAGCAGCAAGCACTGACGCTGCATTTACCGATTCACGATGGCGAACAGACCTCGGACTTCGCCCTGGCCTTCACCATTGCCTACCAACTGGAAGCCGAACGCGATGTGCTCCATCACACCACTTTTGTGCTGCGTAACCTGTACATCACCCGCGATTATGGTGTGACCATCAAGACCGAGGGTACCTATCGACTCGACTCGGTAGAG
>NZ_JANHLE010000135.1 GCF_028682475.1 Pseudomonas putida | reverse complement strand
TGCTCAGGCCTACCAGAAGCAACTGGTCGCCACCGACGCCTACCAGCGGATCATGGGCAAATACGGCACCAGTGGTGATTACCAACGTGTCACCCAGGCGGTGACGGCTGCCTTGCAGGGCTTGGCCGGTGGCGATATCGGCTCGGCGTTGGCTGGGGCTTCGGCGCCGTATCTGGCACAGCTCATCAAAAAGTCCACGGGCGACAACGCCGCCCTCAATGTCATGGCTCACGCCGTGCTGGGGGCTGTGGTCGCCCAGGCCCAGGGCAACTCGGCCGCTGCGGGTGCCGCCGGTGCCGCCGGAGGCGAGCTGGTGGCGCGC
>NZ_JANHLE010000134.1 GCF_028682475.1 Pseudomonas putida | reverse complement strand
ACGGTGGGTTTTGCCGTCGACGTAACAGACTTCGCGGCGTTGGCGGTTGAAGCGTATGGGATAGGATTTGGCTGCGGCGTAAACGCTGGATAGCATTCCGTATATGTAACCGCCGAGTGGAATAGTCCCTAAAAGTGCAAATCCCGCAAAAACCGCCACAAACATCATTAGGTCTTTTAATGGATCAGTGAAGTTATCTGGATAGAAAATGACGCCAGATAGAACAATAAGGGACGGAACTATAAAGGCAAGAGATATAAGCATCCATATTCCAGCGGCCAGTATTTTTCCTTGTTCAATCATCCCTCGATTATTACCACCCAG
>NZ_JANHLE010000133.1 GCF_028682475.1 Pseudomonas putida | reverse complement strand
TTCGCCCAGCTCGGGTAAATAAACCAGCAAACTGGCGGTAGCCACCGTGCCGATTCCCTTAACGGAGATAAGCCGATCGGCTTTTTCTGCATCCAGATCGCGCATGCTTTGATTGATGGACTTTTCGAGCAGCTTGATCTGCGTTTGCAGGTAGTGAATGTGGTCTTTAATCGTCGCGACAACCGCTGGTAACTGAACCTGCTGAAGGCGACGTTTGTTGTCGTCCCGCTGCTGGACGAAATGCTCGCGCAGTTGAACCAGCTCGCGTAGCTCTTCACGTTCGGCGCAAATGGCCTTGTCGCACGGCGCGTTCAGCACTTCAGCAAAA
>NZ_JANHLE010000132.1 GCF_028682475.1 Pseudomonas putida | reverse complement strand
CTCGCCCAGTTCGGGTAAATAAACCAGCAAACTGGCAGTAGCCACCGTGCCGATTCCTTTTACGGAAATAAGCCGGTCGGTTTTTTCTGCGTCCAGATCGCGCATACTTTGATTGATGGACTTCTCGAGCAGCTTGATCTGCGTTTGCAGGTAGCGAATATGATCTTTAATCGTCGTAACAGCCGCTGGTAACTGAACCTGCTGGAGGCGACGTTTGTTGTCGTCCCGCTGTTGGACGAAGTGCTCGCGCAGCTGAACCAGCTCGCGTAGCGCTTCACGTTCGGCGCAAATGGCCTTGTCGCACGGCGCGTTCAGCACTTCAGCAAAG
>NZ_JANHLE010000131.1 GCF_028682475.1 Pseudomonas putida | reverse complement strand
CGAGGTTGGCCTGTTTTTCGGCGCGGTATTCGCGCACCAGGTATTCCGCTTCGTGGTACAGGTCTGCTGGAATGAAGGCCCGCACCGGCGCCACCAGCGTGGCGATACGCGCATCGCGGGCGGCGGCTTCGGCCGGGCTTGGGCGGCCACCGTAACTGCGTGCCCGGGTTTCCGCCTGGAGCTGTTCATCCAGCCGATGCTGGGTGTCGAGCATGACCTTGCCCTGTTCAGGCGTGAGGCTGATGTCGCGGCCCTTGTAGCGGTAGTTGAGGGTGCCCGCCAGCTCCGCGCCGTCTTCGCTGACCAGGCTGCGGACAAACCCGCCGACGCTCAGGCGCAGGTTGTTATCG
>NZ_JANHLE010000130.1 GCF_028682475.1 Pseudomonas putida | reverse complement strand
TGACAACAACCTGCGCCTGAGCGTCGGCGGCTTTGTCCGCAGCCTGGTCAGCGAAGACGGCGCGGAGCTGGCGGGCACCCTCAACTACCGCTACAAAGGCCGCGACATCAGCCTCACACCTGAACAGGGCAAGGTCATGCTCGACACCCAGCATCGGCTGGATGAACTGCTGCAAGCTGAAGCCCGGGACCGCCGTTACGGTGGCCGCCCCAGCCCGGCCGAAGCCGCCGCCCGCGATGCGCGTATCGCCACACTGGTGGCGCCGGTGCGGGCCTTCATTCCGGCAGACCTGTACCACGAAGCGGAATACCTGGTGCGCGAATACCGCGCGGAAAAGCAGGCCAACCTCA
>NZ_JANHLE010000013.1 GCF_028682475.1 Pseudomonas putida | reverse complement strand
CCAGTGCACCGCCGAGTTCAAGCCGGCGCTTGAGGATTACCACTATCCCACGCCGATCGACACCGAAGAACGCGGCAAACAGCTGGCCCGTCAGGCCCTGGAACGGCACCGCAGCGACTACCAGCTGGCCGAAGGCAAAAGCGATCAGCCGAACTTGCGCAGCGGTCATTTCTTCGACCTGCGCGAACACCCGCGCAAAGCCTGCAACGACTTGTGGCTATTGCTCAGTGTGACGCACGAAGGCAAGCAGCCGCAGGTGCTGGAGGAGTCGGCCAGCAGCGAAAAACCGCCTAAAGACGGCTTCAGTCAAGGCTACCGGAACAGCTTCAGCGCCATCCCCTGGGACGTGTTCTACCGGCCACCGCTGGTCACACGCGAATCGGTGCTGGTCAGCCAGACAGCGCGCGTTACCGGACCTGAAGGCGAAGAAATCTTTTGCGATGAGCATGGCCGGGTCAAAGTCGAGTTCCATTGGGACCGCGCCGAGCTGAACAGCGACAAGAGCAGTTGCTGGCTACGGGTTTCATCCAGTTGGGCTGGCGAGGGCTTTGGCGCGGTGACCATTCCGCGCATCGGTATGGAAGTGGTGGTGACCTACCTGGAGGGCAATCCCGACCAGCCGTTGATTACCGGCTGCGTGCCCAATACCCGCACGGCGGTGCCGTACCCGTTGCCCGCGAACAAAACCAAAACCGTGTTGCGCAGCCGCAGTTCGCCCGCCGGTGGTGGCTACAACGAGCTGTCGATTGAAGACCGGGCCGGGCAGGAAAAAATCTACCTGCGTGCCCAGCGCGACCTGGAGCAGAAGATCGAGAACGACAGCCAGCTGGAAGTGGGTAACGAACGCCGGGAAACCATCAAAGGCAACAGCATCGTGGTGCTGGAAGGCGAAGACCAGCGCAGCGTGACGGCCGATCGCAAGGTCGAGCTCAAGGCCAACGACTACCTGCAAGTCGCCGACAGCAGCCATAGCCGGGTCGGGCAAACGCTGGTGATCGAGGCCGGTCAGCAAGTACACCTCAAGGCGGGCCACTCAATCGTGCTAGACGCTGGGGCCAACCTCAGCTTGAAAGGCGGTGGTCAGCATATCGTCATTGGCCCAGGCGGCATCTTCAGCAGTAGCGAAATTCAAATCGGCGGCGCACCGGTGGCGGCCATGCCTGCAATGTCGGCGCTGCCTGGGGCCGCACTGACAACCAGCAGCAACGCCATCCCCATGGAAGCCCTGCTCAAACAGAACGCGGTTTTCCGTGAAGCCAGCTCCGGCATTTGCCCGGTGTGCGATGCCGCCCAACAACCGCCGGAAACCGGGGAGGCAAAAGCATGACGTCCATGCCCCCGAACAAGGGACTCCTGCTAGTTGACGGTGCTCACTACAACGATGCCTTCGACTGGCTGAATCAACACTACGGCTCAGACAATCCCCGGCCACTGTTCAGGGGAACCCCATACCAACCGATTACAGGGGCCGGGCCGTTTTTACTCGATGCCTCACCCGGCGGTGCCGCTCATCGCGCCTGGTGGGGCGGCGACGAGTTGCAGCGCGGGGTGTGGCTGGCCTCGCATAAAAGCGCCTGGCAATTGCTGCCATTCCTGCAACGCCGCTTACGCATTCTTGATGAACAACAACGCGAATTCTGGCTACGCCTGGCTGATGGCCCCGTACTCGATCGCGCACGCCTGGCAGGTGCCCAATGGCCTGCAGGCTTCTGGTTTGGCGTGGAGAGCGTCTGGTTGCGCCATGGCGGCGCCTCGGTGTGTGCATGGACGAACGAAGCGCCTGAGCGTGATGCGGCTCCGGCGGATAAAGGTCTGGCGGCACAAATCACCTTGCCCGACGCGCTCATGCACGCGCTCAGCTTGCCGGCCAACACGGAGCAACATTCATGACTCAGGATAATCAAGCCCCTTACGGGACCTGCCCGCTGCTTGCCGCGGTATTGCCGTTGCGCTATGCCTTGGGGCCTACGGCGGCTGTCGATGTCAGCGCCTACGATCTGCCGCCGCTGAACGGTCAATTTCCTGAGCTTGGCCCGCGCCATCCTGACGTCAGCGGGCGAGCGCTGAATTACACCTCGCGCCTGCTGCGTGATGGTTGGCTCTACGTTTGGGAAAGCACGCCAGCCAAGCTGGTGGAATATCAGGTCGAATCGGCGCAACTCACGCAAACCTCACGGGCCGGGCGGGTAATTGATACCCGGACCCAGCCGCACCTGTTGCTCAGGGCCGGCGAGCCTGCCGGTTTGGTGTGGTCGCCGGTGCGCTGGAGTGAGCCGCAGTATCAAGCCGCCAAACAAGACCCCGCCGTGCGTCAGCGCATCATGCGCACGTTTGTGCCGGGTGTGGCGCCGCTCAGTGGCCAGATTGATGCGATCAAAAAGCACATTGGCGAATACAGTGATGCAACGCACTACGGCTGGAGCAGTGAGCCTGAAACGCAACACGCGCTGAACTGGCTGAACGTGCAAAAGCAGATGGCGCGTTGCGAACAGCATACTTACGCGGTCATTGATGATGCATGGGGCGTGCTGCTCGATCTCGCCGCGCTGATGCGCGCGCATAAGGCGGGGTTTGACAGTTACCAGGAACATCACGCTGAAGAGTGGGCCATTGCGGATGTTTTAAAGTCGTTGATGAATAGCGATGAGCAACTGAAAGCGCAGTTGCGCTTGATCACTCGCTATGAGGCGTTGAACCGCGTCTGGGATGACCAGAACATGCAGCAATGCAACTACACCGTCGATATGCGTCGGCTGGCGCAGCTCTGGGTCGATTGGTTCAACACCCTGCAGAGCAAAGGCCCGTCCAGTATGGACAGCGCCTGCGGCCACTTCGACATCACGCTGCCAGCCAGCCGCGAGGCCTTGGAGGTGCAGTTCGCTGCCGCCTGCCTGGGCCCAGCGAGTACCAGTACAGGCGCCAAGGCCATAACGTTGAGCCTTGAAGGGAACGCACAAGGCAAACCCTGGTTGCTCTGGGCATTGCTGGGCTTACCGAAAAGGCTGGGCGTTGGTGAAATAAAATACCTGATCGATCTGAGCGATACGGCCCACGACAATGGCCCATCGCTCAAGGACGGCGCCACTCAGCTGAGCAAAGCCTTTGGTTATGCAGAGGCAATGAACAAGACGGCTGAAAAGCTCAGTCAACGTGCGCCGGCCTCCAGTATTGAAGCCTTGTTTCTAGCCCTCGCACCGGTTGCCGGCCTGCACTTGCATCAAGCGGAAAATGCCGCCAGCACCGCCGGACGCATTTACATGGCCGCCGCATTGGCCCGCAGTGGTCAGCGCATTCAGACCGTGGGCGTCACGCCGCGGCAACTGGGCGAGTGGTACAGCGACCTGATAGGCACCCGCAACACCTTGCCCGCCCGACTCAACGTTGCTCCCTTGGCCGGTGCGGTAAGTGAAAGCATCCCGTTTATGCACCTGGTACCGGCGAGTACCAAGCTGCCGCCATTGCCGGTCAACCTCGCAGCAGGTGCTGATCTCAGTAGTGTTTTTGATTTGAAAGGTGCGTTGAGCAAGGCGCCGATCAAGTCGATTGTGACGTTGGTGGCGGGCGTTAATTTTATATGGGCATCGGATCAGTTTTATGAAAAGCGGACGTACCAGAGCGCGTTTAGCATGGCCGGTGCTGCAGTTGGTGTCGCTGCAGCTGCTGCTACGGTAATTCAACGTGTGGCCGAGGTTAATTGGGCATCAGTCGCCCGGCAAAGCGGTAGCACCTCAATTTCATCCCGGCTACTTTTAGCCAATGCCTTGAAACTCACCGCTATCACTTCTTTGGCGCAAAGCATCTTTCTGGCATTCGATGTCGTGCTTTACGGGGTAGATGCCTTTGAGGCCTACCAAATGGGCGACTTTGACACCATGTCCGCGAACTTGGTAGTGGCTAGCGCGTCGCTGGCCAGTATCAGGATTCAGGTCCACGCATTCCGGGCATTCCGAGCCGCACGGGCCGCGGTGATAGCTGGGGATGCGGCGGCTATTGCCAGGGGGCTCAACGTAGTTCCGCATCTGGGGGCCAAGTTACTTGGGCTCGCCACAGTGATTGTAGGTGGAGTGATTGCTCGGATCTACACAAAAGATACTCCGCTCGAACAATGGGTCAAGAACAGCTACTTCGGCATTAGAACGAATAAGGACTGGGCGCATAGCTATGCCCAGTCCATGGAAAGGTTATATCCCATTCTTTTTCCGGTCAGCATTGATGCCTATCGATTAGCAGAGCTAAACCCTTACCAAGGGCAAGTCTTTTCCACTTACCTAGTACTGAAGCTGCCCGGCGAAAACGTAGAACTAATAGACGGCGAGATCCATTTTAAAGGCCAGGAGGTTTGGGGCGACACACTCGGGTATTACGCCGATCAAATCATAAAAGTCGAATGGACAGGTAGAGACTTTGCTCGACATAGCGGCACCCGCATTCCTATACAAGCCGGCATAACACCTTATCGCCGCGTATACCATAAAATTGGTGATAGGGACTTACGGCGTATAGACGGCGAATTAATTTACTCCCCGCGTGAAGGGCTGACGCTGCCTGCAGTGAGCATTACGGAACGAGCATGGATATGAGTGCGTCAGAACAACCACAAAATAGTCAAACGTCCACCGTAATACTTGCGGCTGAAAAATCGACGGGGGAACAGCCGATGGAGTTGTTTATCGTCGATGAGCACACCGAGAATTATTTGTCTTTGCAAGCGGGCGGTGACTTTGATCGAGGCATGCTGACAGGTATATTGGGTGGATTTGGTGGCTGCACAATGCTTGGAGTTGGACTTATAGGAGCACTGCAAGGCGAGTTCGACATCACCTATTTGGCATTTTCTACAGGCATACCTTTACTTTTGGCACCATTTCTATGGGAGACTTTACGTCCATTACCCCTCCCTATTCTATTCAACCGCCGCACCCGAGAAGTGTACTTCGATCACGATGGTGAACTATTTCATACCCCATGGGATGGTATTATCGCTGTAATAAATGAATTTCAGTTGGTTGGAGCTCAAATCGGCAGCATTCAAAACGCTTCGCTTGAAATCAGGGTATGGAAATTCGAAGAGCCGGAAACGGCGCTGATGATCAGCCTTGGGGCGCCCTTCGGCAAATCACTGGCATTACAAAAAGGCTTCTGGGAATACATCCGTGCCTATATGAACAACGGCCCTTACTTTGACGAACACGGTAATCACAGCGAGTCGGATGCGTTCGTAAAAAGTCAGTTGGCCGTACGATTCAAAATGAGCGACAGCTTTAAACATACCCTGGTGCGGATAAAACAGGCGAAAAAGGACGCGGGCGGAAAAAACTACTTAAGTGGCAGTGATTTTGCGATGCTGATACTCGAACCTATGTTTTACCCCATGGCCAGAATCCAGGAGCTCACTTATATCATTGCAAAACGCCGCTCCCGTAACCTCTGGCCCAGCCTTGTTACCGAACGCTTGAAAACCAATGGCCCCACCACGCGCCTTGTTGATCTTGAGTGTGAGCGGCACTGAGTAAAGTTATATGAATACGCCAGAAGAATCCCGATACAACTCCACACCCACGGTAATACTTGAGGCGGATAAGTCGACAGGGGAACAGCCGATGGAGTTGTTTATCGTCGATGAGCACACCGAGAACTACCTGACTTTGCAAGCAGGTGGGGAATCCGATCGAGGGGCGCTTTCTGGGCTTGGTGGTTGGGTTCTTATCGGAGGTGTGGCTGTAGGTATTTACAGCCTCTTGAAAAATTCTGAACCAACTGGTCTGTACATCATGCTTGGAATTTGCCTGCCGATGTTTTTGGCACCATTCCTATGGGAAATCCTACGCCCCCTACCTCTTCCCATTCTGTTCAACCGCCGCACCCGTGAAGTGTACTTCGACCATGATGGCGAACTATTCCACACCCCGTGGGACGGCATTACCGCTGTAACCAACGAGTTTCAACTGGTTGGCACCCATATCGGTAGCATTCAAAACGCTTCACTGGAAATAAAAGTGTGGAAATCTGAAGAGCCGGAGACAGCCCTGATGATCAGCTTGGGGGCACCCTTCGGAAAATCACTGGCGTTACAAAAAGGTTTTTGGGAATACATTCGTTCCTATATGAACAATGGCCCTTACTTCGACGAGCACGGCAATCACAGTGCGTCGGATGCATTCGTAAAAAGCCAGCTGGCCGTACGATTCAATATGAGCGACAGCTTCAAACATACTCTGGCGCGGATCAAACAGGCGAAGAAGGAGGCGGGTGGCAAGAATTACTTGAGTGGCAGTGATTTCGCACTGCTGATACTCGAGCCAATGCTCTACCCCCAGGATCGAATAAAGGAATTCACCTACAGCATTGCCAAACGCCGCTCCCGCAACCGCTGGCCCAGCCTTGTTACTGAACGCTTAAAAGCCAATGGCCCCACCACGCGCCTGGTTGATCTGGAAAGTAAAAAAGAGGAAGGCGCTGAGTGAAAAACAGTGATACGAAAAACTCAAGCTCGACGCCCGATGTCCAGGTTCCACCCGACTATCACCGGTGCCTGCCCGTCGAACTGCACAGCCAGGCGGACGCCTTTATCCAGCATTTACATGAGCTACCCAATAAATCACCGGTCAAGTGCCCACGGTGCGGCCATCCACGTTTCAGGCTGGAAGCCCGTCATAACCTGCGCCTGCCCTACTACCGCTGCATTGCCTGCAATAAAGGTTTTAACTGTCTGACCAAGCATCCGTTCTCGAAGTATGGACTTTCGCACCTGTGGCCAGCCCATGCTCATCACTTGTTAGCGGGTTGGCCCCCCGCCGCTATTGCCAAAGCCTTGGGTGTTTCCCACACCACCACGTGGCGCTGGATCAAGCCATGCCGTGCCGTAATGGCCAAAGAGTTTCCGGCGCTGTACCACTGGTGGTCTGCGCGACACGATCGCACCAAGCTGGAGCCACCCGCGCATATTGCGGCTCAAGCCCAGGCGTTCCTGGGTGGGTTAGAGCACGTGCTGAGCACTCGGCAGGCTGTCTGCCCGAAGTGTGGTTCGCCTGATATGCGGCGTGTCGATGAGCGACGCCCCACTTTTGTCTGTCCTGGCTGTTGGAGCACGGTGAGCTTGATTAAAGGCACGTTGCTGTGCCGATTAAACTATCCAGAACACTGGCTGGGCTTTGCCCAAGGGCTGATCAATGGCGAGAGCATCGTTGATCTGCAGCGACGCACTGGACTTAGCGAAAGCGCCTGTACGCGCTGGAAGGAGCGTTTCCTGCAGATGATTGAGCAGCAGGGGCACACCGAGCTTGTCCAATGGATTGCCTGGCTACGCAGTCGCCGGATCAAAGAGGTCATTGATTTTGTGCGTGACGGCGGGAAGATGGAGCCGGTCGCCGGATCGCGGCACGCCGTTGGACCGAAAACGGGTTTTGGCCATTCCACCCGCGCTGAAAGCGAAACATCGCGTCCAATGCTTCACCTGCGTTTTCGGAAGGGGGAAAAGGTGGAAAAGTAGTGCGCCTGACGGGCGATTATCTGGACCAGGTCAGGCGCAAAGAGGTGGTGACTGCCTTATTTCTGCGCCTTACCGACCCCATCAGCCCGGAACATCTGGCGAATGCCGCGCACCGCCTGACGAATCCGGTCCTGGTTCTCGATCAAGGCAAAGCGCACATGGTCATCACCATAGTCGCCAAAGCCGATACCCGGCGACACACACACCTTGGCCTCGGCCAGCAGCTTCTTGGCGAACTCCAGTGAACCCAGGTGCGCGTACTCCTCAGGGATTTTCGCCCAGACATACATCGATGCCTTGGGGTTCTCGACCATCCAGCCCAGCTCGTGCAAGCCTTTGACCAGCACGTTGCGGCGCTGGCGATATTGCTCGGCAATGTCGCGTACGCATTGCTGATCACCTTCCAGCGCCGCAATCGCCGCCACCTGCAGCGGTGTGAAGGTGCCGTAGTCGTGATAGCTCTTGATCCGCGCCAGGGCGCTGACCAGCTCGGGGTTACCGACCATGAAGCCGATCCGCCAGCCGGCCATGTTGTAGCTCTTGGACAGGGTGAAGAACTCCACCGCGATGTCCTTGGCGCCCGGCACCTGCATGATTGATGGTGCCTTCCAGCCGTCGTAGACGATGTCGGCGTAGGCCAGGTCGTGGATCACCAGCACATCGTACTGCTTGGCCAGCGCCACCACCCGTTCGAAGAAGTCCAGCTCGACGCACTGCGCAGTCGGGTTGGAGGGGAAGCCGAGAATCATCATCTTCGGCTTGGGGATCGATTCGCGGATCGCCCGTTCCAGCTCGTTGAAGAAGTCCACCCCCGGCACCAGCGGCACCGAACGCACCTGGGCGCCGGCAATCACGGCACCGTAGATATGGATCGGATAGCTGGGGTTGGGTACCAGCACCGTGTCGCCATGATCCAGGGTGGCGAGCATCAGGTGGGCCAGGCCCTCCTTGGAGCCGATGGTGACGATGGCTTCGCTTTCCGGGTCGATCTCAACCTCGTAGCGCTCTTGGTACCAACGCGAGATGGCCCGGCGCAGGCGTGGAATGCCGCGGGAGGTCGAGTAGCCGTGGGTGTCTTCACGCTGGGCGACCTGCACCAGTTTTTCGACGATGTGCGGCGGCGTAGCCCCATCCGGGTTGCCCATGCTCAGGTCGATGATGTCCTCGCCACGACGGCGTGCGGCCATCTTGAGTTCGGCGGTGATGTTGAAGACGTAAGGGGGGAGACGATCAATGCGCGCAAAGCGGCGCGGCGAACCTTGGTCAGCCATGGCTTCCTCGAAGACGTAAGCGCCCGGAACCGTCCGAGCGACGTTGGCCACTGCGGTGGCCGAGGCGGCAAGATAGAACGTCACGCGGGTGGCTGTAAAGCCCCTTGATCGTGGCCGGGCACCCGTACCCGGCCACGACGCATGAACTCATCAGCGGATGGGATCGAAATCCATCGAGCGCCAGGTGGCCACATCCAGCCCTGTTTGCGGCAACAGATCGCTACCGCGCACATAGCTGAATGGTTTGGTGAGATCCCCCTGATGAACGCGCCGGTCGTCACCTTCGGACTCGCTTATCAGCGTGTAGGAATGCGCGCGCATGGCCTTGTACTGCGCATCGTCACGATCCAGCACATCCAGGTATTCGGCAACTTGCTCATCACTCAGCTCCAGGCGCTTTTGCAGGGGCACCTGCCAGCGTGTCAGGCAGGTCTCGGCAAAGTGACGCACGAGCAAGCCTGGCTCGGGCAGGTGTTTGCCATCGCCGGCACCGTCCGCCGAGGCATTGCCGACCAGGGTGGCATGGCGGCCTGGCAGCGGGTAGATGTGTGTACGGGTATCAGGATGGGCCGCCGGGATCACACAGGCGAAGCCTTTGGAGCGCTCGTCACGCGAGTAGAAGCCCACATACTCCCTGACGTTGGCGCGCAGGTGCAGGCGGTGCGGTTGCAGGTTGTTGATCCCGGGGACGGGGTCGATGGCGAAGATGTTCACCGGCACCTGGCTGAGTTCGGGATCATCGGCCATGGCGTTGGCCAGCATATGGCAGCTGATACCGCCACGGCTCCAGCCAACGATATTGACCTGGCTGGGGATCAGCCCGCCCTTGCGGTGCAACTTGATGATGCCTTCCTGCAACTCCTGCTGGGTAACGCCACGGTCGCCATAATCAAAGTGACGCCAGAACCAGGAACCTTCCTTCTTCACATCCTCGATTGGCGCGCCGGCCGCCTTGAGGCGATTGTATTCGTCCTCGGTGAGCTTTTCCCGTTGCCAGCTGCAGCGCCCCTTGATCACCTGCAGGGCATGGGCAACGTTCTGTTCCCAGCCTGCGCCGAACAGGGTACCGCTGAGGCCGTACGCCTGGTTCTCGATGAACAGGTCGTCACTTTGCAGGTTGCCGCTGCCAGGGCCATCGATGGCGATCCAGTGGGCGTACTGGTGGCCTTGATGGTTGGCGGCCAGGGTCGCGACCAGCTCGCCGTTCCAGAAATTGGGGTTGCGGTCGTCGAAACGGTGCGAACCGGTACCGCAGAAGTACACTGTCAAAACACTCATGGTGGGGCTCTCCCTCGGTTGAAGTGGCCGCACACTAACAACCGCGACGCGCGTCGTTCAGTCGGCAATCCTGCCTTTTGGAGAGCGGTTTTCCAGGCAAAAAAAAGCCCCGGGCGTTTGCGCCCGGGGCTTTTTTCAGCACATCGGTATCAATGTGCGTAGGTCAGCAACAGCTCGGTCGGCACCTTGGTGTCGAGCGACATCATCACGCTCAGGGCAGTGATGGTGAAGATCGAGAACACGAACAGCTTGCGGGCCCACAGGCGATCATCGACAGCCTTGTAGCCGGTCCAGGCCATGTACAGCCAGTACATGCCCATGGCGGCGGCAACCGCCATGTAGCTCATACCGGCGTAACCGCCCAGGGTCAGCATCAA
Source organism: Pseudomonas putida (assembly GCF_028682475.1). Taxonomy (GTDB): domain Bacteria; phylum Pseudomonadota; class Gammaproteobacteria; order Pseudomonadales; family Pseudomonadaceae; genus Aquipseudomonas; species Aquipseudomonas putida_AG. Next base: position 127,898 of record NZ_JANHLE010000013.1, on the reverse strand, counting down.
GGTCGCGACCAGGAACGCCACGATGTACCAGAGGATGTGCTTCTTGGCCACCAGGATGCCGCGCTTGACCGGCAGGACCGGAATCGAAGCAGCCAGGTAGTCGTTGAAGCGGAAGATCGCGATGGCATAGGAATGCGGCATCTGCCAGAGGCTGAACATCACCAGCAGGGTCAAGGCAGCCAGGTCGAAGCTGTTGCTCACGGCGCAGTAGCCGATCACCGGAGGCATGGCACCGGACAGGCTGCCAACCAGGGTGCCGTGCACCGATTTACGCTTCAGGTACAGGCTGTAGAAACCCACGTAGATGACGAAGCCGATCAGGCCGAACAGCGCCGCCAGGGCATTGGCCTGCACATACAGCAGACCAAGGCCGGCCACCCCGAGCAGGGTGGCGTAGGCCAGCGCGACTTTCAGCGAGATCTGGCCCTGAACCATTGCACGGTTCTTGGTGCGCTCCATCTTGATGTCGATGTCACGGTCGATGCAGTTGTTGAACACGCAACCGGACGCCACCACCAGCGAAGTGCCAATCACCGTGGCCAGGAACAGCATGAAGTCGACATGCCCTTGCGCGGCAAGGAAGAAACCGCCTGCCACAGAAAGCACGTTACCGAAAATGATCCCCGGTTTGGTGATTTGGATAAAGTGCTTAACGGACATGTCGTCTTACCTCACTTCGCCATCATGCTGGTGTGGATGCTGAACATGATCCACAGCGACAGGCCGACCAACAGTGCAATGACCATCACCGTGAACAGGAAGGTCGACACGTTGGAGCTCTGCTCTTTGGAACTGTCCATGTGCAGGAAGTACACCAGGTGTACCACCACCTGAATGACCGCCAGGGCCACCACCACCATGATGGTGATGTCCTTCGGCATGCTCGGGAACATCACCAGACCGAATGGAATCGCGGTCAGGATCACCGACAGGATGAAGCCGATCGCGTACGACTTGACGCTACCGTGGTTGCCCTCGGCGTGGCTGTTATGTGCGTTAGCCATTTACAGAACCCCCAGCAGATACACGACGGTGAACACGCAGATCCAGACCACGTCCAGGAAGTGCCAGAACAGGCTCAGGCAGCTCATGCGGGTCTTGGCAGTGCCGGTGATACCGTGCTTGTTGATCTGGTACATCATCACCGCCATCCAGATCAGACCTGCGGTTACGTGCAGACCGTGAGTACCGACCAGCGCGAAGAACGCCGACAGGAAGCCACTGCGCTGCGGGCCGAAGCCCTCGGCGATCAGGTGATGGAACTCATAGACTTCCATCGCGATGAAGCCGGCACCGAACAGGAAGGTGACAGCCAGCCAGCCCAGCACGCCGCCCTTGTTGCCTTTGAACATCTGCAACATGGCGAAGCCGAAGGTGATACTCGAGAACAGCAGCAGTGCGGTTTCAACCGCGACAAAGTCCAGCTGGAAAATGTCGTGACCCGACGGGCCGCCGGCAAAACTGCCGGACAGCACCGCGTAGGTGGCGAAGAGCGACGCAAACAGGATGCAGTCGGTCATCAGGTACAGCCAGAAACCGAAGACGGTCATCTGGCCCGAGTCGTGGTGGTGATCGTCATGCCCATGGTCGTGACCATGAGCATGCGTGTCTGCATTGATTACATGACTGGACATTGATTAAACCCGTTCAAACGATTTGACACGTGCGCCAGCCGGCGAACCGGTAGCCAGGCCCAGGGCCTTCATGCGCTCGCCTTCGATACGCGCCACTTCTTCTGCTGGAACCATGTAGCCCTGGTCGTCACGCGCAGCGTGGGCAACGAAGACAGCGATGGTGCCAACCAGGCTGGCAGCAACCAGCCACCAGATGTGCCAGATGAAGGCGAAACCGAATACGGTGAGCAACGCACCCATGAACACACCGGTAGAGGTGTTGTTCGGCATGTGGATCGCTTCGTACTTGGCCGGAACCTTGTAAGCCTTGCCGGCCTGCTTGGTTTCGTGCCAGGCGTCCAGATCGACGTTCTCAGGCATGGTGGCGAAGTTGTAGAACGGAGGTGGCGACGAAGTCGACCATTCCAGGGTACGGCCGCCCCATGGGTCGCCGGTCACGTCCATGTTGTCCTTGCGATCGCGGATCGACACGTACAGCTGGATCAGCTGGCAGGCGATACCGAACAGGATCAGCACGGCGCCGACTACGGCTACGTACAGGTAGGGTTCCCACAGTGGGTTGTCGGAGTGGTTCAGACGACGGGTCATACCCATGAAGCCCAGTGCGTACAGTGGCATGAAGGCCACGTAGAAACCGGAGATCCAGAACCAGAAGGCAGCTTTGCCCCACTTCTCGTTCAGGGTGAAACCGAAGGCTTTCGGGAACCAGAAGGCGAAGCCGGCGATGTAGCCGAATACCGCACCACCGATGATCACGTTGTGGAAGTGAGCGATTACGAACAGGCTGTTGTGCAGAACGAAGTCAGCACCTGGAACAGCCAGCAGCACGCCGGTCATACCACCGATCGAGAAAGTAACCATGAAGCCCAGGGTCCACATCACCGGCGCGGTGAAGCGCAGGCGGCCCTGGTAGATGGTAAACAGCCAGTTGAACAGCTTCACCCCGGTCGGAATCGAGATCAGCATGGTCGCCAGACCGAAGAAGGTGTTGACGCTGGCGCCTGAACCCATGGTGAAGAAGTGGTGCAGCCATACCGCAAAGCCCAGTACCGCGATCGCGCCGGAAGCGTAGATCATCGACTTGTGGCCGAACAGGCGTTTACCGGCGAAGGTCGAGGTGACTTCCGAGAACACACCGAAAGCCGGCAGGATCAGGATGTAAACCTCAGGGTGACCCCAGGCCCAGAACAGGTTGACGTACATCATCGGGTTCCCACCAAGCTCGTTGGTGAAAATGTGGAAGTCCAGATAACGGTCAACAGTCAGCAGTGCCAGAGCAGCGGTCAGGATCGGGAACGAAGCAACGATCAGGACGTTGGCCCAGGTGCAGGTCCAGGTGAAGATCGGCATGTCCATCAGCTTCATGCCAGGCGCGCGCATTTTCAGCACGGTGGCAAGGAAGTTGACACCCGTTAGCGTCGTACCCAGACCCGATAGCTGTAGCGCCCAGATGTAGTAGTCGACACCCACGCCAGGACTGTACTGGATACCCGCCAGCGGTGGATACGCGACCCAGCCGGTCTTGGCGAACTCACCGACACCCAGGGACACGTTGACCAGCACGACGCCGGACACCAGCAGCCAGAAGCTCAGGGAGTTGAGGAACGGGAAGGCAACGTCACGCGCACCGATCTGCAGAGGCAGGGCCAGGTTCATCAGGCCGGTGAAGAATGGCATGGCCATGAAGATGATCATGATCACACCGTGAGCGGTGAAGATCTGGTCATAGTGTTCGGGAGGCAGGTAGCCCTCGGAGCCGCCGGTGGCCATGGCCAGCTGCGTGCGCATCATGATGGCGTCGGCAAAGCCGCGCAGCAGCATGATCATCGCGACGATGATGTACATCACCCCGATTTTCTTGTGGTCGACCGAAGTCAGCCACTCGGACCACAGGTAGGTCCATTTTTTGAAATAGGTGATTGCACCCACCAACGCGAGACCGCCGAGCGCGATCATGGCGAGTGTCACCATGACTATCGGCTCGTGATACGGAATCGCATCCAGACTTAGTTTACCGAACATCTCTTACTCCTCTGCCCCAGCAGCTGAATGCATACTCACGTCCATCCCTTCGGTACCGGCCGCTTCTTTGCTCTGCTCTTTTTCGTGGACCGGCCGACCGCGGTTCATGCCTTCGTACTTGTCGACGATGGACTGGAACTGCTCAGGCGAGGCCACGCTGTACAGCGCGACTGGATTGTTTTCGCTAGTTTTGGCCAATGCCGCATATTCAGCCGCATCCAGCTGTTTAGGCGATTGCTTGACTTCGTTCACCCATGCCTCGAAATCGGCCTGGGAAGTGGCAGTTGCCTTGAACTTCATACCGGTGAAGCCAGCACCGCTGTAGTTCGCCGAGATACCGTCGAACTCGCCGTTCTCGTTGGCGATCAGGTGCAGCTTGGTGGTCATGCCCGCCATCGCGTAGATCTGGCCGCCCAGGCCCGGAATGAAGAACGAGTTCATCACCGAGTCGGAGGTCACGCGGAAGTTGACCGGGGTGTTGGCCGGGAAGACGATCTTGTTGACCGTGGCAATGCCTTGTTCCGGGTAGATGAACAGCCATTTCCAGTCCAGGGCAACCACGTCGATCTGCACCGGCTTCACGTCGGAAACCAGCGGACGATACGGGTCCAGCTCGTGGGTGGTCTTGTAGGTCACATAGCCCAGGGCAATGATGATCAGGACCGGGATGGTCCAGACCGCCACTTCGATCTTGGTCGAGTGCGACCAGTCTGGGGTGTAGGTCGCAGCCTTGTTGGAAGCGCGATACTTCCAGGCGAACGCGATGGTCATGAAAATGACAGGAATCACCACCAGCAACATCAAGCCGGTAGCGATGAGGATAAGGTTCTTTTGCTCAATGCCGACCTGGCCCTTCGGGTCGAGCAGGGTCCAGTTGCACCCACTGAGTAAAAGCATGCCTAAAAAGGGCAGAATGCCAAACAGTCTGGGGTAACGCTTTTTACTCATCTCACGACCTCTAGAGCAGCTTGCTTCAATGCAATTTGTGTTTTGGTCGCCAACACTTCGTCCTGCCAAGCGTCAGCATTTATGGGATCGAATACGGTCATGCCTTGAGGCCAGCTGCGGCGGCTCGGCATAAACCGGGTATTACGGTGTTTATTGTTTTGACTTCGTAGGCAACAGGCCTGTGTTCAGACCAATTCCATTTGGTGCGGGAAATCACGGAGGGGGGTCAGCCCGGCATCGCCGCAGGCGATGCTCGTCAGAGTCAGCAAAAAGAGCCCTGAAGCTCCTTTAATCCTGCGACTCGCAAGCGGTGCCGAACGGAAATTGGGGGCGATTGTAGATAGGTCGTCATTCAATGACTATGACTAATTGAGCAACAGTCTTTTACAGAATTGACAACAATCAAGCCTGAAAAATCAGTTTCGCGACAGTTTGTCGCACCCCGCTCAATACCCCTGAAACCCTTGTATTGCAAGGGCTCAGGCTTGATCTAGGTCAATGCAGGTGCGACATTGAATGAAAGTTCCATTGCACGTCAGACTTGCATCAACACGTGACTTTTGTCTAAGGCTTGCGGCGGTTGCGGTAGATGCCCAGAGGCACCAGAACAGCCGTCAGGATAAAGGCCAGCAATGCCCATTGCGCCAGGGAAAGTCCCATTACCGGTGGGTACGGCGTGGAGCAGAAGCCATCGACCTGGAACACCAGCGGCAACAACGACGCCAACGGCAGGCCGTCGACGATCGGTTGCAGGGTATCGATGCCACAGCTGACCGCCGGGTTGGCGAGGATATACACATGGTTGCCGGCTGCAGCAATGCCGCCAATGGCACTCAGAACGACCAGGCCTTCGAGGACGGTCAGGCTGCGGCGTCCGGGCATGGCAGCGCCAATGAAGGCAAACACGGCAATAAACAGCAGCGCATAACGCTGCAGGATACACAGCGGGCAAGGCGCCTCGCCGAGCACGATCTGCATGTACAGGGCACCGCCGATCAAGGCCAGGCAGATCACCCCCAGCAGTACCAGAAAGCGCCGTTCCCGGTTCAGGCGCGATGTTTGCTCGTTCATTGCATATCCTTGGTTGACTGAATGGCTCGACTGCCTGCGCGCAATTCTACACGCTCAACAAGACCTTTAAGAACGGTAAAAGTGCCGCGCCAGACTCGTTCAGGCCGGCCTGGCTGGCGACGCTCAGCAGAATGCTGAATTGCCACTATCTTAGTCCTGTGGATTACCCTATCATTAACACTGTACAAATAAACAGTATCGAGCACATCGATAATCAAAAGGCATGTGAGGTGATGAATGGCCGTCGAAGTGGTATACCGCAGCAGCCGCGATCTGGAGCGCTTGTTCATGGATAAAGCCGAAGCTGACCGTCACGACAAGATGCTCGAACTGGCCGAGCTGCTCGCCGAGGTCCTGAAAAAAGCCGTACCGTCGCTCAGCGAACAACAGGTCGAGGACGCCGGCATCTATATGGCCAAGAACCGCGACGTATTTGCCAAGGCGTTCAAAAGCCAGCCAGACGCCTTGTCCGAGTTGCTCGCCGACACTGCCGCCGAGTAACCCCGTCAGCTGTAGATCAAGCGTTCGGCAAGCATCTGCGCTACCCGTGCAGGTGAGCGCTTTTCTGCCTGGGCGTGGGCAAACACTTCGGTCAGCCGTGATGGAATGCGCGCCAGGTGCGCGGTAATGGTGCCCAGGTCCTCGCCACTGTGCTTGAGCGCCACGTAGATCAGGCCACCGGCATTGATGACGTAGTCAGGTGCATAGAGGATCCCGCGGCTTTCCAGTTGATCGGCCACCTGCAAGGTGGTCAGCTGGTTGTTGGCCGCCCCCGCCACTGCCGCACAGCGCAGCTGCATCACACTCTGACCATTGAGCACCGGCCCGACGCCGCACGGGGCGAAGATGTCGCAGGGTGTGCTGATCAGCATCTCGTTGGCTACCGGTCGGGCATTGAACTGCTCGATGGCCAGTTGCACCCGCCCCGGGTCATGGTCGCTGACCAGCAACTCGGCGCCAGCAGCATGTAACTGCTCGGCCAATGCATAGCCAACGTTTCCCAGCCCCTGCACAGCCACGCGCAATCCTTCGAGGTTGTCGCTGCCCAGGCGTGCCATGGAGGTGGCGCGAATGCCGGCGAACACGCCCATGGCAGCATGCGGCGAAGGATCGCCCGCTGCCGTGGTGCTGGTGACATGCTGGGTACTCTGGGCAATGCAATCCATGTCCAGCGTCGAGGTGCCGCTGTCTACTGCCGTGATAAAGCGTCCTTGCAACGTCTCGACAAAGCGACCAAAGGCCTCAAACAAGGCCGCGCGGTTTTCCACATGCGGGTTGCGGATGATCACCGCCTTGCCGCCCCCCAGTGGCAGGCCAGCCAGTGCGGCTTTGTAGCTCATGCCCTGGGCCAGGCGTATGGCATCGATCATGGCGCTGTCATCGTCTGGATAGGCCAGGTAACGACAGCCGCCCATGGCCGGTCCCAGGTGCTCGCTGTGAATGGCGACCACGGCTTTCAGACCGGTTGGCGGGTCGACGCACAGGTGCAGCGATTGCGTGCGAGTGCTTTGCATCAGCGCGAACATCAGCGGGCTCCTCAGTGAGGTGCTGATCCCAGTATAGGCCGCGCTTTGCCGAATGATGACAACACCCGGACCACTGGACGAAAGGCCTGGCCAGCGCTACAAAATAAGCTTGAGCGGAGATTTTCATGAACCCACGCCAAGCCTGTATCGCCTGCCTGGAACGTGATCCGGTTGCCTTGCTGGAGGCCGCGCTGTGGGTCGCCGCCGAACATGACAGCTGCGTTCAGCCCCAGCTGATCATGCTTGAAGTCAAAACACTACAACAGGAAGTCAGCGCCGGCCTGCCGATGCTGCCGCTCAGCGAGCTGGCCCAGCCGCTATTGCGCCGTCTCAATGCGCTGGGGTTCCAGCAGGATGAATACCACCCGATACGCCCACAAGCGGCCTTGCTCGACAAGGTGCTGGAGCGGCGGCGCGGCCAGCCACTGGCCCTGGCCTTGCTGACCCTGGAATTGGCGCGTGGCTTGTCGATTCCGCTGGAAGGGGTGAATTTTCCCGGGCATTTTCTCTTGCGCGTACCCGGTGCCGACCACCTGCTCGACCCTTGCGGTGGCCGCAGGCTTTACCCTGCCGACTGTCGCGAACTGCTCGGCCGCCAGTTCGGTCCGCAATTGCAGCTCAACGCCGATCACCTGCTCACCGCCACGCCCAAGCAGATGCTCCAGCGCCTGTCACGCAACCTGCGCCAGCTGCATTCAACCCACGACGATGACCTGGCAGCACTGAAGGACGCCGAACGGGTGCTGCAACTGGGCCCGGCCACCGCCAGCGACTACCTGGCCCGTGCCACCCTGTACCAGCACCTGGACTGCCCCCAGGCCGAACGCTACGACCTGGAGTACGCGCTGCTGCTCAGTGACGATCCGATCCAGCGCCTGCGCCTGACGGAGCGGCTGGGGCAGTTGCATCAACCGCCCCCCTCGGTGCACTAGCCATCAGCGCTCAAGGCGCGTCGGGCTGTTTTGCCGGATGAGCCTGGACAAACGCCGGGTGCTCCTCGGCCAATGCTGCGACGCGGCGGATACGCGGGTAGTCGGCGAGGCTGATATTGAAGCGCTCTGCGGCATACAGCTGCGGAATCAGATAAACATCTGCCAGTCCGGGCTCTTCACCAAAGCAAAAGCCGCTATCACCGATCAGGTGCTCCACTGCCGCCAGCCCCTGGCTGATCCAGTGCGCGATCCAGGCATTGACCTGCTCATCGTTATGGCCCAACCCGCGCAGCTGATTGAGCACACTGACGTTGTGCAGCGGATGCACATCGCACCCGATCAGCGCCGCCACGCCACGAACCTGGGCGCGCAGCACAGGCTCCTCGGGCAGCAGCGCCGGCTGTGGATAAACCTCCTCCAGGTACTCGATGATCGCCGGTGACTGCACCAGCAGTTCACCGGAGTCGATCCGCAAGGCCGGCACCCGGCCCTGGGGATTGAGCGCGAGGAAATGTTCCTCGCGCTGCTCGCCCTTGAGCAGATTGACCGGCACGTACTGGTACTCAAGCTGCTTGAGCGCCAGGGCGATCCTTACCCGATACGACGAGGTCGAGCGGTAGTAGTTGAACAGATCCATGGCCCTGCCCTCTTACCTGGCTGGAAGAATCTTGCCGCGGCATTCACCGAAACCGATCGATGCCACACCCTCACGCACGCAACGGGCACGCAGGATGATCTCGTCACCGTCCTCGAGGAACTTGCGCACTTCACCCGACGCCAGCTGCACCGGCTCTTTGCCGCCCTGGGTAATTTCCAGCAGGCTGCCGAACTGGCCAGGCTGGGCGCCCGACAAGGTACCGGAACCAAACAGGTCACCCGGCTGCAACTGGCAACCGTTGACGCTGTGGTGAGCGACCATCTGCGCGACGGTCCAGTACATGCTTAAAGTATTGCTCAAGGTCAGGCGGTGGGCCGGCAGGTTTTGCTCGCGCATGCGCTCGGTCAGCAGCAGCACTTCCAGCTCGATATCAAACGCACCGGCCGCCTGGTCGCGTTTGTCCAGCAGGTACGCCAGCGGCTGCGGATCACCGTCAGGGCGCGATGGTTGAGCGCAGCGGAAAGGCTCCAGCGCTTCGGCGGTCACCACCCAAGGAGACACCGTCGAGATGAAGCTCTTGGACAGGAACGGGCCGAGTGGCTGGTATTCCCAGGCCTGGATATCACGGGCCGACCAGTCATTGAGCAGGCAGAAACCGGCAATGTGCTCGGCCGCTTCGGCGACCGGAATCGACTCGCCCATCTCGTTGCCCTGGCCGATCCAGATGCCCAGTTCCAGCTCGTAGTCCAGGCGCGCGCAGGGGCCGAAGCTTGGCTCGCTCTGCCCGGCTGGCAGGGTCTGGCCTTTGGGTCGGCGCACGTCGGTGCCGGACGGGCGAATGGTCGAAGCACGGCCGTGATAACCGATCGGCACGTACTTGTAGTTGGGTAGCAGCGGGTTGTCCGGGCGGAACAGCTTGCCAACGTTCTTGGCGTGCTCAATGCCGACATAAAAGTCGGTGTAGTCGCCGATCCGGGCCGGCAAGTGCAGTTGGCACTCGGCGCTGGCAAGCAGCAGTGGCTTGAGCGCCGCCTGATGTTCGCTGTGCTCGCCGAGCAGTTGCAGCAGACGCTCGCGCAGTGCCACGCGGGCAACACGGCCCAGGGCAAAGTAAGCATTCAGGGCGCCACCACGGGTCGCCTCGACGGCGGCACGCGCCTGGCCCTCGAACAGACCGGCAGCCAGCGCGCCTTCAAGGTCGAGAATCGCATCGCCAATGGCCACGCCGCAGCGCTTGGCCTGATCCTTGTGCGTGAAGATCCCCAGCGGCAGGTTCTGCAGCGGAAAATCGCGATGCCCGTTGGCGTGTTCGACCCAACTGCGGGCAATGGCGGACTGATTCATGGGTTATCTCCGATTCGGGGTGAAGGTGCTCGGCAACGAGGCCCAGCAACTATCGTAGTCGGCCTGCAGCTGCGGGCACTCAAGGGCATGGCGGCTCGGACGCAGCACCTGGCTGGTCTCGAACATGAAGGCCATGGTGTTGTCGATCTTGTTCGGCGCAAGGTCGACGGCGATGGCCTTGGCGCAGGTTTCCGCATCCGGGCCATGGGCGCTCATGCAGCTGTGCAGGGACGCGCCGCCGGGCAGGAAGCCTTCGGCCTTGGCATCGTATTCGCCCTTGATCAGGCCCATGAACTCGTTCATCAGGTTGCGGTGGAACCAAGGCGGGCGGAAGGTGTTCTCGGCCACCATCCAGCGTGGCGGGAAGATCACGAAATCGAGGTTGGCCATGCCCGGCACACTGGTCGGCGAGGTGAGCACGGTGAAAATCGACGGGTCCGGGTGGTCGAAGCTGACCGTGCCGATGGTGTTGAAACGGCGCAGGTCGTATTTGTACGGCACGTTGTTGCCATGCCACGCGACCACGTCCAGTGGCGAATGATTGAGCTCGCAGCCCCACAGCTCGCCGAGAAACTTCTGCACCAACTGCACTGGACCCTGATGGTCCTCATAGTGCGCGACCGGTGCGAGGAAATCTCGCGGGTTGGCCAGGCCGTTGCTGCCGATCGGTCCCAGGTCCGGAATGCGCATGGGTGCGCCATGGTTCTCGGCGATGTAGCCGCGGGCCTGGCTGTCGAGCAATTCGACACGGAACTTCAAGCCGCGCGGAATCACGGCGATTTCCAGCGGTTCGACGTCCAGCACACCCAGTTCGGTGACCAGGCGCAGGCGGCCCAGCTCCGGCACCAGCAGCAGTTCACCGTCGGCGTTGAAGAACACCCGCTGCATGGAGCGGTTCGCGCAGTAGTTGTAGATGCTGATACCGGCAGGTTTCTCGCTGCCGGCGTTGGCCGCCATGGCGACCCAGCCATCAATGAAGTCGGTCGGCTCGCTCGGGATAGGCTGCGGGCTCCAGCGCAAACGGTTGGGCGTCACCGCGCCCAGCGGGCCACCGGCCAACTGCCGCTCCAGACGCTCGAAGCGTGGATGCAGGGCCGACGGGCGAATGCGATACAGCCAGGTACGGCGCATCTCGCTGCGGGTCATGGTGAAGGCGGTGCCGGAGAACAATTCGGCATACAGCCCGTAAGGCGCCTTTTGCGGCGAGTTCTGCCCGACCGGCAGGGCGCCGGGCAAGGCTTCGCTGGCGAATTCGTTGCCGAAACCGCTCAGATAATCGAGGACGGGGGTACTGTCGAGGTTCATCGAGCCTCCGGGCCCAGTGCAGGCCGGTTGATGGCAGTTGGCTGCGCGCCGTTCACGCTAGCAACACTTCTGCGTTATTTTTATCGTAATTACATTACGCATAACGTAATTTGATTGACGAAGACCGTCAAGCTATAAAGACGCCCACCTGGACTACCCGGATCGAATGCACCATGGCCAAAGCCAGCTCCCCCGCCGATAGCGCCGGCAAACAGAAGGTCCGCTCGGCCGAAGTCGGTACCGATATCCTCAAGGCCCTGGCGCAGCTGTCACCCTCGACTTCCCTGTCGCGCCTGGCCGAACATGTCGACATGCCGGCGAGCAAGGTGCATCGCTACCTGCAGGCGCTGATTGCCAGCGGGTTTGCCGAACAGAATCCGGCCACCAACCACTATGCGCTGGGCCGCGAAGCCTTGCGCGTGGGCCTTGCGGCCCTGGGCGGGATGGACGTGCTGAAAGTCGCCGCCATGCCGTTGTCGCAGTTGCGCGACGCACTGAACGAAAGCTGCTTTATTGCCGTCTGGGGAAACCAGGGGGCAACCGTGGTCAATATCGAACCGGCAGTCCGCGCGGTGACCGTCGTGACCCAGATCGGCTCGGTGCTGCCCCTGCTCAGCTCCTCGACCGGGCTGGTGTTCGGCGCTTACTTGCCGGCGCGTGAGACTGTCGAACTGCGTGACCAGGAGCTGGCTGCCCTTGGGCACAGCGCCAGCGACTATGAGGCGCTGTTCGCCACTATCCGTCAGCGTGGTCTGCACCATGTCCATGGCTTGCTGATGCCCGGCGTCGATGCCCTCTCGGCGCCAGTGTTCAATGCCTTTGGCCAGATTGTCGCGGTGTTGACCGTGGTCGGCCCGACGTCGATCTTTCATGCCGACGAAGAGGGCCCGGCTGCGCAGCAATTGATGGCAGCGGCGAACATGATCAGCTGGCGCATGGGCTATGAAGCAGCCCAGTGAATTGCTTACAAAGGCTCACACTCATTCACAGGATGCTGCGCTAGTGTGAGCAACGCCGCACTGTTGCCAGCAGCGCAACAGTGAATGTCACAATTGGCTATTTTTCCTTCCGGGTCAGCCGCTTATCCTGTTTGCAGCTGGACCGCGCCATCACTGGCAGCCGCTCTGGCCCGGGCATTTCAGGCGTGTACACCCCGCCTCCCGGCATCGGGTTCACCGACGTTGATTTTGAAGCTCCTTGATCTACGTCTTACTTGGCCGCTGCACTGCAGCGGCCTTTTTTATGGCTACCCGGTGAGATCAATCATCCGCATCGTCAAAGTGAAACCGATGCAACAGTCGATGCGCGACAGGCGCCAGGATCAAGCCGATACTGGCGACAAACACCAACCCGACATACAAACCATAACCGGCAAAGAACAGCTTGCCGCCAATGCTCTCGGGCAAGATCACCGGCCCTACCCCACCCAGCAGCAAGGTGGCATTGAAGATTGCATCGTGCAGGGGAATGTGCGGTTCGAAATACAGGTGCCCGAGCACGCCGAAAAGGATCGAAGCGATCAGCAGCAGGCAGGCTGCCAGGCCATGGCGCAGCAAGCGAAAGCGGAACTGGCGGGACGAAATGACCGCTTCGGTTCTGGACTCGTACATCCTTTGTACTCCTGCATCGATCATGGCCGCCCAGCATAGGGAAGATCGTTCGGCGACCACAACCTCAGACAGTCTTGGCTAGCGGGAAAACCTCTGCAGATTGGCCATCATCTGCTGCAACGCCTCGAGGGTGTCACGCGGGTGTACGGCATCAGTAAAGTCGCCAATTGCCTGCCAGTTAGCCGCAACATCCTCTGGGCTAAAGCCGTGATGCGGGTTGAAACCCACGCCCAGGCTACGCTCCCAGCGTACTTTGCCGACCCAGCCGCCACCCACTTCGTACAGACCGCCACTGTCCTGGCATTGCTCGCTGCCCAGGTACACCACCAACGGGCTGACCAGTTCCGGCTTGAGCTGCTCGAATACCTGCGGCGGAATCAACCCTTCAGTCATACGGGTACCACCGGTGGGAGCGATGGCGTTGACCAGAATGTTGTGTTTGCGTCCTTCAATGGCCAGGGTTCGGGTCAGACCATACAGTCCCAGTTTGGCCATGCCGTAGTTGGCCTGGCCGAAGTTGCCATAGATACCTGAGGTCGAGGCGGTGAAAATCACCCGGCCCCAGTTCTGCTCGCGCAGATGCGGCCAGGCCGCACGGGTCACTTTATAGGCGCCTTCGACATGTACCTGGTAGACCTGCTCCCAGTCGCTGTCTTCCATCTTGTGAAAGGTCTTGTCACGCAGGATCCCGGCATTGTTGATCAGCACATCGACCCGGCCAAAGCTGTCCAGTGCCTGCTCGACAATACGCTGCCCGTCGGCCACCGAGTCGTGGTTGGCCACTGCCGTGCCGCCGGCTTCACGAATCTGCGCCACCACCCGGTCGGCCGCAGAAGCGCTGGCGCCTTCGCCGTGGGTCGAACCGCCCAGATCGTTGACCACAACCCGCGCACCGTGGCGGGCAAACAGCAAGGCATGCGCCCGGCCCAGGCCGCCGCCAGCTCCGGTGACAATCACCACTTTATCGTCCAGGCGCACAGAATCGCTCATGCTCAACACTCCAGGGAATTCAGCGAGGTATGCCCGAGTGTCGGCCAGCGCCAGTCATCGCACAATCAAGCGGGCACAGGGTGAATGGCAGGCGATAAGGCTGGAAGATGATGCAACGGGCCCGGCTCCTCAGGACCAGGCCATCATTTGCGCAACCGGCTGCACTGACTGCTGGCGAAAAGCCAGATAGTGGCGCAGCACCTGTACCGGCGCTTCGGTATGGGGGTAATGGCCGATGCCTGGCAGCAGCACGGTGTCGGGATTGGGCACCAGCTCCCGGTAGCGTTCGTGCATGTGGGCGCCGGAAACCGGATCGACCGCACCATTGATGAAACGCAGCGGCACGCCTTCTTTTTGCAACGCGCCGACCCAGCGTTCGCGCTGCACCGCACGTTCAGGCACGTAGCACACCAGCTTGTGCAGGATCCGCGTGCCACGGTTCGAGGCCACCAGGCTCCAGTAGTCATCCAGCGCGCTTTCGCTGGGATGCGTGCACGGCCCGTAGATCTGGGTGACATGGCGCACCAGGTCATCGCGCCCGAACGAGCGCGCCACCAGCCAGCCCAGACGACTGAGCAACAACTTCTGGATCAGTAACGCCCGATGGCACTCGGGAAACAGCCCGCCATTGAGAAACACGCAGCTGGCAATGTTCGCCAGCCCTTCATGGTGGCGCGCCAGCAACTCCTGGGAGACGCTGTCACCATAATCATGGGCGAGCAGGTGCACCGGCTGATCGACCTTCAGGTGGTCAAGCAAGGCCTGCTGCAGATCGGCCTGCTCGATCAGGCTGTAGGTGTGCTGCACAGGCTTGGCCGAGTCGCCGAAACCGAGCATGTCACAGGCGATCACCCGGTACCGCTGGGCCAGAGGCGTCCACAAGTAATGCCAATCCCAGCTCGCCGTGGGAAATCCGTGGATAAGCAGCAGCGGCTCGCCTTGCCCTGCCGTCCAGTAGCGAATGGTCTGACCGCGGAAGGTAAAACTCAGGCCTCGGGTACGCCAGACACACAATGGAATCTCGGCCAGAGACATCAGCGTGGCCTCGCGAAATTGCAGACTGTCGTGTTGAGCAAGGCATCAGTTGCGATCATTGCAATCACCTCGGCACATTCGTGTGCTCTACTGTGGTGCAGTCTAGTCAGCACCCAGGCAAAGGTAAGTTGCATTGGCAGCCAGCTTATTGACTCTGTGAGTCAGGCGGCAAAATAGTGTGCTGTTTCACACCATCAAGGTCAGCAGCGGCGCCGCACACAGGTTGAGCAACCCGGTCAGGACCATCACCAAACCGGCCACCGAGCCCTCCTCGCCGCCCACTTCATGGGCCCGGCTGACCCCGGCACCATGTGCCCCGACGCCAAACAGCGCGCCACGGGCCAGGGGCGTGCGCAACGGCAGGAACTTGAGCAATACGCCGCCGAACATGGCGCCCAGCACCCCGGTAAACATCACGAAAACCGCTGTCAGTTCCGGCACCCCACCCAGATCGCGGGCCAGTGGCATGGCAAAGGGCGTGGTGATCGAACGCGGCAACAGCGACAGGCTCACCGCGCTATCCAGCGACAGCAGCTGCGCCAGGCCCCAGGAACTGGCAATCGAGACCGCACTGCCCACCAGCATGCCCAAACTCAAGGCCGGCCAGTGACGCGCCAGCAATGCCCGCTGCTGCCAGATCGGCACGGCGAAGGCCACCGTCACCGGCCCCAGTACCGACATCAACCAGTGCGTGTCGCGCGCATACTCGGCATAGGCGGTGTTCAGCGGGACGGCAATCGCCAGCAGCACCAGCGGCACCAGGATCAGCGGCGACAACAGGTAACGGCCGGTACGCCGGTACAACCAGCGGCTGCCCAGATAGGCCAGCAGGGTCAGCGCCAGCCAGAACAGCGGCATCGGCTCAAGTGTCATGGCGCATGCTCCAGCGGCACACCCACTCCACGGTCAGCGCCGTCAGCACCATGACCAGCAAGGTGCTGACGCCGATCACCAGCAGGATCCGCCAGCCCTCATCGCGCAGCAGGCTGCCATAGTCGAGCAGGCTCATCAGCGCAGGAATGAAGAACAGCAGCATTTCAGCCATCAGCAAGCCAGCGCCGAGCTGCAAGGCCGCCGGTTTCAACCAGCCCAGGGCGAACGCCAGCAACAACAGCGCCAGGCCCATGACCCCGGCCGGGATTGGCCAACCCAGCCAGGCTGCCAACTGACCACCGAGCCAATAAAGCACAAGGAATACCGCCAGCTCGACGAGCAGGCGCAGGAGACGTTTGACGGGTGTGGGTTTCATCGCGGGGGACCTCTTCAGAACTGTATTCTAAAAGTCCCTGCGCCACGCTAAAAACGAATTGTTAGACTGACTTCCATTCCACAATGGAATTCCGCTCATGGAACTCAAACAGCTCCGCAGCTTCATTGAAGTGATCCATCGCGGTGGCTTCACCCAGGCCTCGCACACCTTGCACATCAGCCAGTCGGCGGTCAGCAAGCAGGTGGCCCAGCTGGAACAGGACCTCGGCGTGCCGCTGCTTGAACGTCAAGGTTCACAGCTGCACCTGACAACCGCCGGCAAGATCGTCCTGGAACGCGGCGAAGCCATGCTGCGCCTGCACCAGGAGTTGCAGACCGAACTCGATGACCTCAGCCAGCTGGAACGCGGAGAACTGCGCCTGGGCCTGCCGTTGCTGGGCAGCGACGTGCTGTTTGCCCGGCTGTTCGCCGAGTACCGCCGACGTTACCCGAACATCACCATTCACCTGCTTGAAGGCGGCAGCCGGAATGTCGAGCAGGCGGTACTGAGTGGCGAGCTTGAACTGGGTGGCAGCCTGACCCCGAACGACCCGGCGTTCGCCTTCCAGCCGTTCTGCAATGAAGCGCTCGATGCCCTGCTGCCCATCGCTCACCCCCTGGCCGGGGCCGGTCAGGTCAGCCTGGCGCAGTTGGCCGATACGCCGTTCCTGCTCTATCAGCGCAGCTTTGTGCTCAATGACCGACTGCTCAATGCTTGTCAGCAATTGGGGTTTACCCCAAAGGAAGGCGGGCGCAGCGGCCAGGCCGACTTCCTCGCCGCCCTGGTCGCCGCAGGCCAGGGCGTTGTTCTGCTGCCAAGCGTGGTGGCGCGGGCCCTGGAACGCCCCGGGGTGGTGCGCCTGACCCTGAGCGAAGCGACCGACCTGCGCTGGGACATCGCCTTCATCTGGCGTCAGGGCGCTTACCTGTCGCGGGCCGCCCAGGCCTGGCTGCAATTGCTGCGCGAGCAACCGCAGGTGGCGTGATCAGCCGCGCAGCTTGCCGATCAGCTCAGCCAGCCAGGGCTCGGCGTCGGTTTCCGGGGTGACGGTTTCGCTGGCATCGAGACGCAGCATCGGCTGCACTTCGTTGATGCCCAGTTCGGCAAACAGTTCACGCATCTGCTCACCGCCGCCACAGAACGTGTCGCCGTAGCTGGAGTCGCCCAGGCCGATCACCGCACCGGGCAGACCACGCCAGGCGGCGGGCAGCACGTCACGCATTTCGCTGAACAGTGGCAGCAGGTTGTCGGGCAGCTCACCCATGCCGGTAGTCGAGGTCACCGCCAGGAAGGCTTCGGGGGCAAAGCCCTGGAGGTCTTGCAACGTGGCGCGGGCAGCGTGCCAGGCCTCGAATCCTGCAGCCTTGAGCAGCGATTCGGCATGCCGTGCGACTTCTTCGGCCGTACCGTAGACCGAACCGGAAAGGATGACGACTTTCATACTGGGTTCCGTAACTGAGTAAAAACGTAGGATACTAGCATTCGACACTGGCAAAAGGCCTCATTCCTCGTGTGAGGTCCAGATCAATCATCTAGAATCAGCCTCCGTGCCCATTCACCTACCTTGCGGATCTCACCGATGATCAACGCCACACTGCTGCAACGCATGATTGATGCCTCCAACGACGGCATTGTGGTCGCTGAACAGGAAGGTGACGACGACACCATCCTGCTCTATGTGAACCCGGCATTCGAGCGCCTGACCGGTTATGACGCCAACGACATCCTCTACCGCGATTGCCGTTTCCTGCAGAACGACGACCGTGACCAGGCCCCGCGAGCCCTGATCCGCGAAGCGATCAAAAGCGGACAGCCGAGCCGGGAAATCCTGCGCAACTACCGCAAGGACGGCAGCGCCTTCTGGAACGAGTTGTCGATCACCCCAGTGCTCAATGAAGCCGACAAGCGCAAGTACTTCATCGGTATCCAGAAAGATGTCAGCCGTCAGGTCGAGGCCGAACAGCGGGTGCTCGAACTGGAACGCGAACTGGCACAGGCGCGGGCACGCATTGCCGAACTGGAAGGCGACGAACGGTAAAAACCAAAACGCCGTTTGGCTGTCCATGACGGTGAAGATTTGCATTCACAACTGACATTTTCGAGTTCGACCATGCAAGCAAGTGCCCTCCTGACCCAGGACGAGCTGGACTTCATCAGGTCCATGCAACACACCTCACAGCCCTCAGCGGCTGAGTCGGTGTCGCGCCTGATGGTCAATGGCGGCAGCGAAATCAAGGACCTGCTGACCCGGCTGATCGCCCAGGAGCAGGTCACCTTGCAGGCGCAATTCGACAACCACCAGATGACCTTTCCCCTGCACCTGGTCGAGGACGAGTTCCATTCCCTGCAGCTGCAACTGGGCGCACCGCACATCTATGAAGAAGGCCCGATGGTACGCCCGTGGCGCCTGACCCTGGATTCGCCGGTGGCGCTGGAAGACGAGCTGGGCCTGAGTACCGGCCTGTGGGTAAAGGAAATTTCGTTCAAGGGTGTGCTGGTGGAATGCCGTGACCAGCCCAAGCCGCCGAGCACGTTCGACCTGTGGTTCGCCCCCGACAATTGCGCGCCCATCGCCTTGCATGGCGTCCTGCAGCGGCGTACCGGCAAGAGCCTGGCCGCGTACAACCTGAGTGAGAGCAAGCACTCGGAGATCGAGCGGCTACGCGAGTACATCCTCCAGGCCCACCGTCAGGCCCACCCGGAGTTGCACCCTCAGCTGTCCAGGTGACCGGCCAGGTACTGCTGCAAGCGCCGACGCATCAAACGCCCTTCACTGCCCAGGCACGCGACTTGCGAGCCGATCAGGCTATCCTGGGCCAGGTCAGCAGCCTCCCCTGCCAGCAGTAACGGACACTCCAGTGCCAAGGCCAGGCGGGCCAGACGCTTGGGCAGGTCCTGCGCCGGGGCGTGATTGGAGAACAGCACCAGGGCATGCGGATTCATGCGCTCGCAGACCAGGCTGAGTTCTTCCACAGGCTGACCCAAGCCCAATACCGTCACGCCGATTTCACTGGTGCCGAGCAACAAGGCCGTCACCAGCAACTCCAGCTCGTGGCAATGCCCGGGAATCGCCGCCAGCACCACCCTGACCTCTTGCTGGTCAGCAGACAGCTGCAAACGCTGCAGTACCCGCCCACGCAGGAAACCGTCGAGAAACAGCCATTCGCTGAGGTGGCCGAAGGCGTCCTGAGTGCAACGCAATTCCTGCCAGACCGGCAAGAGGATGTCCTGGAATGCCACCACCAGTGGATAACTGCTGAACACCTGGCCGTAGACCTGCTCCAGACGCCGCTCATCGAACGCTCTGACCACCTGGCGCAACTGCAGCTGCCATTGTTTGAAGTCGTCCTGGGAAGCCTGGCTGTGCACCGCTTCAGCCTGCGGTTTAAGGCTTTGGCTGCGGGAGAGAATCTTGCCGACCTTGCTGACCGCCACCCCCCGCTCGATCCAGCCGAGAATATTACGGACTTCATCGATATCGGCTTGGGAATACAGCCGGTGCCCACTTTCGGTGCGCGTCGGCTGAATGAGCCCATAACGGCGCTCCCACGCGCGCAAGGTGACCGGGTTGATGCCTGTCAGACGCGAGACTTCGCGAATGGGGAACAGCTCCTCATGAGCGAGATCACCGGGATTCAACGAAGGCTGGGCAGGTTCAAGCATTGCCGGAAAACCACGATTCTTGAGGGATGACGGCCATTCTACTCCGCGCAGTAGGTAGCGACCATTGGCATTTGTTCGGGCTGGCAACGCCTCAGCACTGACGAGTCAGGTTATTTCAGGAATAATCCGTGCCCGCTTTTTGCATGCAAGCAGATGCCGTCCACCACCCCGGACGCATGCCATGGGCCGGCCACCCGCCACGCCCAGTTGCCAGGAGATACACAATGTCTACCCCACCCGTTACCTTGATGGTGACGCGCCGTGTCGCCCAAGGCCGTTATCAGGATCTGATGAGCTGGCTGCACGAAGGCGAACAACTGGCCACCGACTTCACCGGCTACCTGGGCTCCGGCGTCCTTGCGCCACCGCCGCAGGGTGACGAGTTTCAGATCATCTTCCGCTTCACCAGCGAGCAGACCATGCAGGCCTGGGAGCACTCGGCCTCGCGCAGGGCCTGGCTGGATCGTGGCAACGGCCTGTTCGAGCAACCGCAAGAGCTGCGCGCCAGCGGCCTGGACGGCTGGTTCGGCAGCAATCCGGTGCATCGTCCGCCGCGCTGGAAACAAGCCGTGGCAATCTGGCTGGCGTTCTTTCCGGTCTCGCTGTTGTTCAACCTGCTGTTCGGCCACTGGCTCAGTGCCCTCGACCTGGTGCCACGGATCCTTCTCAGCACCCTGGGGCTGACGCCGATGATGGTGTATTGCTTCATTCCGCTGTCGACCCGCTTGCTGGCCAACTGGCTCAATGCCCCGACGCGCGGCTGTGGGCCGCAGGGTGCGCGCAACCCGGCCTAGTTCGGGTATGCTGGGGGTTATCCAAGCGAACCTGTAAAAGTTGACTGCCCCCACCATGAACAGCCCAATTCTTGTCACCGGAGCCAGCCAGCGAGTCGGACTGGCGTTGGCCCTGAACCTGGCGCAGGCCGGCCATACCGTGGTCAGCGCCAGCCGTAGCAAAAGCCCTGAGGCTGCGCACCCGAACATCATCCAGTTCCAGGCCGACCTGTGCCGCGAAGAAGACCGCCAGGCCTTGATCGAGCACCTCAAGAGCAACTATGACGGCCTGCGGGCAATCATCCACAACGCTTCGTTGTGGCTCGATGACGATCTGGCCAACCTCAACACCATGTTCAAGCTGCATGTCGAAGCGCCCTATCACCTGAACTTGGCGCTGGGCGAGCAACTGCTGAAAATGGCCAAGGCCGATATCATCCACATCTGCGACGAGACCTCCTCGCGCGGCAGCAAGAGTCATATCGGCTATGCCGCCACCAAGGCCGCGCTGCAGAACATGGTGCTGTCTTTCGCGGAAAAATACGCGCCGGTGGTCAGGGTCAACGCAATCCTGCCGGGGCTGCTGATCCTCAAGGAAAACAGCGACGAAGCCTATCGGCAGCAAACCCTGAAGAAGGCCTTGCTGGAATTCGAGCCCGGCGCTCAACCGCTGATCGAGGCGGTGCAGTTCCTCCTCGACAGCCAGTACAGCACCGGCAGCAACGTGGTCATCAACGGTGGCCGCCACCTGAAAAACCGCATCGCGGTAGACTGAATTGTCCTTGTCACGAGAACGACCATGAACGACCAACAGAAACTCGAGCTCGAAGCCGCGGCCTTCCGCCGCCTGGTGGCTCACCTGGACAGCCGCAAGGATGTGCAGAACATCGACCTGATGAACCTTTCCGGCTTCTGCCGCAACTGCCTGTCCAAGTGGTACAAGGCTGCGGCCGACGAGCGTCAGATCGAGCTGAGCATGGACGAGGCCCGCGAAGTGGTCTACGGCATGCCTTACACCGAGTGGAAAGCCCAATACCAGAAAGAAGCCAGCGCCGAACAGCAAGCGGCGTTCGCCAAAGGAAAGCCCAATGACTGATCTGAACACCCTGCGCAGCAGCCTGAAGTCCGGTGAGCATCAATTCGCCGACACCCTGGCGTTCATCGCTGCGAACTACGATTACCAACCGCAAGCGTTCAACAACGGTGGCGTGGAAAACGCCGCCGGGCAGAACGAAGGTTCGTGCAAGACCCTGGGCCTGGCCCTGCTTGAAGGCCTGAGCGATGAAGAAGCGCTGCTGGCCTTCGGCGAACACTACCGCTCGGTACTGGCCACCCCAGAAGGCAGCGACCACGGCAATATCCGCGCGCTGATCAAGCATGGCCTGGCCGGGGTGAAGTTCTCCGCCCAGCCGCTCAAGGCTCGTCAGGCGTAATCAAGCGTCCCGGCGTACCTTCGGCCAGTTGCCCCTGCTGCAACCATTGCAGGGCAATTGGCCAGAGCCGAGTTTGAAAGCGATTGTGGAAAAAGGCGAAATGGCCGATCTGCACTTCGTCGATATCGCCAGGTGCAATGCGCAAATGGCTACGCGGGCTGGACCTGAAGTAACCCAGTAGCCGCTCGATCGCCGCGACCGTGCCAAAGGGATCGTCGGTCAGACTGATCGCCAGCGTCTGTGCTGTCACCTGAGCAAACGGCAAATCATCCAGTGCCTTGCCGCTGGGGCGCAGCTCGTAAGCCGCCGTCAGCGTGCTCCAGTCCTTCACCACCCCGGCCGGCGTGTCTTCCAGCCAACCCAGGCGCTTGCCGGGGAAATAGCCAAATACGCGAGTCAGCAGCGGCATCAACACGTGCCACTTACCGAACAGCTGCCAACGGCTGTCCGCGGCGTAATCACGCCAGTAGGCAAACTGCGCCCCCACCGTGACCAGCCTGCGTACTTGCACGGACGACGCCGCCAATCCCGCCGCACAACCACCAAAGCTGTGACCGACGACATCGACCGGTTGCCCCGGAAATTCCCGGCCAGCACGCTGCAGCATCGCCTCGAAGTCCAATCTGCCCCAGTCGGTCCAGGACGCCTGGAAGTGACGCATGGACGCCGGGCGCGACTCACCGATGCCGCGATAGTCATAGGTCATGACATCGAAGCCGTGGCTGAACAGGTACTGGGCAAAGCGGGCGTAATAGCTGCAGCGCACCGAAGTGGCCGCGTTGATGATCACCACCGGGCGCGTGCTGTCCGGCAGCGGGTGGCGCCAACAAAAGCCGCCAAGGGGATAACCATCGCCTGCACGTTCACAAAATGCCTGTGCGGTGTTGCTGGCGGCTGGCAGAGGAGGAAATGTTTCGAGGCTGCTCATAGGGGAACCTCAATCAGTCGCCCCCCCTGAGCGAACCCAGAGGTGGCGACGAGGGCTGGGTTACAGCTCGATGCAGTCAAACTTCACGTCGGTGGCGACGTCGGCGTCGTAGTCGACGTCCGCACGCTCGAAACCGAACAGGTTGAGGAACTGCTTCTTGTAACCGGCGTAGTCGGTCATTTCAAACAGGTTCTCGGTGGTGACCTGCGGCCACATGGCCTTGCAGGCATCCTGCACGTCGTCGCGCAGTTCCCAGTCGTCCAGGCGCAGGCGGCCTTTCTCGTCCAGCTGCGCCGGAGCACCGTCAGCACGGTACATGCGGTCACGGAACATGCGGTCGAGTTGGTCCTGGGTACCTTCGTGAACGCCCTTCTCCTGCATGATCTTGAAGACCATCGACAGGTACAGCGGCATGACTGGAATGGCCGAGCTGGCCTGGGTGACCACCGACTTGAGCACGGCGACGTTGGCGCTACCGCCGACTTTTTTGCTCAGGCGCTGGGCGGTCTCGTCCAGATCCTGCTTGGCCTTGCCCAGGGCGCCGTGCCAGTAGATCGGCCAGGTGATCTCGGTGCCGATGTAGCTGAAGGCCACGGTGCGGGCCTGTGGCGCCAGCACGCCGGCGGCGTTCAGGGCATCGATCCACAGTTCCCAGTCCTGGCCACCCATGACGGTCACGGTGTCGGCGATTTCCTGCTCGCTGGCAGGCTCGATCGACGCCTCGATGATGGTGTCCTTGTTGGTGTCGATGGCGGTCGACTTGTACGGCTGGCCGATTGGCTTGAGGGCCGAGCGTACCAGTTCGCCCGCGCGCTCACCGGCCGAGGCAGGCAGCTTGCGCACTGGCGAGGCCAGGGAGTAGATCACCAGATCGACCTGGCCGCCCATTTCGTTCTTGATCAGCTCGATGACCTTGGCCCGCGCTTCATCGGAGAAGGCGTCGCCGTTGATCGACTTGCTGTACAGGCCTTCGGCCTTGGCGAACTTGTCGAACGCTGCGGCGTTGTACCAGCCGGCGGTGCCTGGCTTGGTCTCGGTACCCGGCTTTTCGAAGAACACACCCAGGGTGTCGGCACCGAAGCCGAACGCTGCGGTGATGCGCGCCGCCAGGCCGTAGCCGCTGGAGGCACCGATCACCAGGACCTTCTTCGGACCATCCTTGCGCACGCCCTGCTTGCGGGTGGCTTCGATCTGATCACGTACGTTCAGCTCGCAGCCGGTCGGATGCGTAGTGGTGCAGATAAAACCGCGAACTTTAGGGTGGATGATGGCCAATGTCTGTACCTCGTCAGTGAATGTGCTGAGGGAGCCGAATCGCGGGGACTCGAGGTTCCGTTGCTGTGAGGGTGAGACTACACCCGCAGCGTTGCCGACACATCCGGCTCCCTGGAATCCTTCAGGGCGCTACTTTGTCACAGCGTGGAAAAGATCAGCAACCGCAGATCTCAGACCCTGAACGCGCCGATCAGGCGCTTGAGCTCCATCACCTGGGCGGACAGCTGGCGGCTGGCATCTTCCGTCTGGTGAGCACCCTGGGTGGTGTGTTCGGCTGCGCGATTGATCTCGACGATGTTCCGGTCGATGTCATGCGCAACCGCCGTCTGTTGCTCCACGGCCGCGGCAATCTGCTGGTTCTGGTTAACGATACTGCCGACCGCGCCGAGAATGTTCTCCAGCGCCTGCTGCACCTGCTGCGACTGCCCGACCGTGCCGGCAGCCACCTGGTGACTGGCGTCCATGGCCTTGACCGCCGCACCGACACCGCCCTGCAGGCGCGAAATCATCTGTTCGATTTCTTCGGTCGAGTGCTGGGTGCGCTTGGCCAGGGTGCGGACCTCGTCAGCCACCACGGCAAAGCCGCGTCCCTGCTCGCCGGCCCGTGCCGCCTCGATGGCGGCATTGAGGGCAAGCAGATTGGTCTGCTCGGCGATGCTCTTGATCACTTCCAGCACCCGGCTGATGGCCTGACTGTCGCTGGCCAACTGGTTGATCACCACCACCGACTGATCGATTTCGCCGGCCAGGCGCACGATGTTGCCTTGCTGGGATTCGACCAGGCCGCGACCGCTGACGGTTTCCTGATTGACGCTGTGGGCACTGTTGACCGCTGTTGCGGCACTGCGCGCCACTTCCTGGGCGGTGGCCGACATCTGGTTCATGGCGGTGGCGACCTGTTCGATCTGCCCGCGCTGGCCACTGACCGCCTGGTTACTGCGGGCCGACACGGCATGCACCTGTTCCGCCTGGCGCTCGACTTCGACCACGGTGTGGCCGACCTGCTCGATCAGGTCATGAATGCGCCGCACGGTGCCATTGAACACCTGGCCCAGTTCACCCAGTTCATCACGGCTGCTGGCGCGGAAGTTCACGGTCATGTCGCCGGCGGCCACCTTGTCCATGACGGCACCGAGGCTTTTCAGCGTATGCCGGGTCGAGGCGTAGAAGCCGCTGTAGAGGTAGACAATCAGCAAAAACACCCCTGCCAGCGCTGACACCAGCAGGATCATGTGCAAACGATGCTCGCCCAGACGCTGTTGCAACTGCTGATCGAGAAACTCGCCCGTAGCGGTGTTGAGTGCGTAAGTCTGCGCCATCAGATCACTGACCTGCTTGTAGAACGCCGTCCACGGTGCATCGAGGGTTTCGGCCACCACCACCTGTTCTTCGAACAGCTCGCTGGCCTGTTTCAACGACGCCTGGCTAGTAGCGGCCAGGCTGCCCAGACGCGCTTGCGCCCCGGGCTCGGTGGCCAAGGCATCCTGAACCCTGAGGGCGTAATTGGCGGCAAGCTTGTCCAGGCGCTGCAGCAAATCCTCGAAGCGGGTGCTGACCGCAGAATTGAGAAATCCCTGGCCCAGGGAATAGGCGCCCATTGTCCGGCCTTCGCCGAGGGTCTGGGTGACTTCCGGAGTCACCGTGGTCATCAGTTCGGTGAGTTGGCGAATCACCGGATCGCTGTCCTGACTGAGTCCGGCCTGGCTGGCAATCATTTTGCTCAGCACCTGGGACTGACCCAACAGCTTGTCCAGGTAAGCCACTTTGCTCAGCAGCGACGACTCTGCCAGGGCAGCCTTGAGCTGGTTGAGCATTTCGTCGCGCTTGGCATGAAAATCCCTGGCCTGCTCTTCATCGGCAATCACCGCAGTCAGCCCCGCCAGGCGTTTGAGCACCTGCTGCTCAAGACGGGCGATCTGCGCCTCGACATCCTGGGCTTTACCCGACTGGCCCAGCACGGCGTTGATCTGCACCAGGTTGCCCAGGGTCTCCAGGTCGCCACGCAATGCCAGGCTGTCTGCCAGCAGCCCAAGGCTCTGCAGCTCGACCCGGGTCGCATGAAACTGCGCATAGGAATCGCGGACCAGATAAAAGTTGGTCACCAGCATGGGCAGGAAAAACAGGATACTTATCAGGCTGAACTTCATTGCGAAGCTCAACCGATTCATCAGCGCGATGGCCGGATACAACAGGCTCTTCACGGGTAGTCCCCTCCGATTCTTATTGTTCTGCGCGCACAATGGCACTAGGCCACTGATGATTATCACCAGTACCTGTATAACGCATATCGGATTGAGGTTTTGTAACTTAAGGTTAAAGACTAGCGATCCGAGATCAGTTACCCGGTGGGAGCGGGTCTTCGGTGGGAGCGGGCTTGCCCCGCGATAGCATTCCCACTGTGACACCGCATCGCGGGGCAAGCCCGCTCCCACCGGGGGGGGGATCAGCCCAACACCGTCCACAAGGCAAAACAGGCATACCAGAGCACGGCGGAGCGCAGCAGCAGCTCCCACAGCGAATCCAGCCCGACCAACCCTTCAGGGCCCGCTGGCGCACCCTTGGGCATCTCTCCGGCAACATGGCCGACTGCGGCGATCAGCCTGAGCGCAGTGATGTTCCAGTGCAGCAGCTCATGCAGCATCACCCGGCTGACCGCGACAAAATTGCCGACCAGCGCAAAGCTCACACCCAGTACCCGTACCGGCGCCCAGTCAAAGGCATGGCGCAATTGCCCGGCACGCTCGCGCAGCGCTGGCGCCTGGGCACGTTCGGCAGTCAGCGCGAGCAAGCGGTAGGCCAGCGCCGCCGCCGGGCCCAGCAGCACATACCAGAAAATCACCGCAAAGAAGCTTTGGTAGGCTTGCCACAGCAAGTGCCCCTGAACCCGTTCGAGCAGCGTTGAAGCATCGTCGCCGGTCACATCCAGGTCGCGCTCGGCGACATGCACCGCGGCCTGTTCATCACCCCGTCGCCAGGCGTCGCGAAACGGCCCGAGGGAAGCTTTTACATCACCACGCCCCAGGCTGTAGATCAGCACCAGCAGGTGCAGCGGCAGTGCCAGCAGGCCATAGGCAACTGGCTCCAGCACCTGCAGCAACAAGGCCAGCACGGCCACTGGCAACAACACCAGGATCGACAACACCCACCACGGGTGATCCTTGCCGTTGCGCTCCAGGCGCGCCAGTTCAGTGAGAAAGAAACCATCGCGTTGCAGTCGCTGGCGCAGTGCCGAGAATTTCTCGACCCACAACACCAGTAACAACACCAGAAAACTCATGATCTGTCCTCGTTGTCCTTGAGGGCCGCTCGGTAGCGCGGCCAGTCGAAAGCCGGGCCCGGGTCGGTCTTGCGCCCCGGGGCGATATCGCTGTGACCTTGAATCCGTTGCGCGTCGATGGCCGGCCAGGCCGCCTGGATCTGCCGGGTCAGGCCCTGCAGCGCCTGATACTGAGCATCGGTGAAAGGCAGCTCGTCAGTGCCTTCCAGCTCGATACCGATGGAGAAGTCGTTGCACGCCTCGCGCCCGGCAAAGCAGGACACCCCGGCATGCCAGGCACGGTCCAGACAGGAGACAAACTGGGTGACCTTGCCGTCACGCTCGATCAGAAAATGCGCGGACACGCGCAAATGCTTGATCCCTTCGAAGTAGGGGTGTTCGTTGGGATCCAGGCGGTTCTGGAAGAACTCCTGGACCTTGCCGGTGGCAAACTGCGCCGGTGGCAGGCTGATGTTGTGAATGACCAGCAGGGAGATAACCTCACCTTCGGCGCGGGCATTGAAGTTCGGTGAAGGGCAATGGGTGATACCGGCGAACCAGCCTGTAGCGCGGTCCAGTTGCATAGAAGATCCTGAGGCACAAGAGCACGCCCCCAGTATGCCCCGAGGCGTGACGGGATGCATCGTTAAAACGTGTGGCAGCCAAGCGGGTCGGGCATGATCACGGATAAAATACATATCGTATTATTTGCCAAAATCAAGACACTCGCCAACACCGGCTGCCCTATAATCGCGAGCACTTAGCTTGTGGAGCCTGCCATGCCGAATTTACGCCTCGCCGACCTGACCGCCGAAATCGAAGCCAACGTGCGCCGTGCGCTGCTTGAAGACATCGGCAGCGGCGACATCACCGCCCAACTGATCCCGGCCGAGCGCCTGGCCCAGGCCACCATCATTACCCGCGATGATTGCGTGATCGCCGGGACCGCCTGGGTCGACGCCGTGTTCCGTCAGCTTGATCCACGGGTGGCGGTGCATTGGCAGGTCAAGGATGGTCAGCGCGCGCAGGCCAACCAGGTGTTGTTTCACCTTGAAGGCCCGGCACGCTCGCTGCTGACCGGCGAGCGCAGTGCGCTGAATTTCCTGCAGATGCTTTCGGGCGTGGCGACTCGCGCGCAGTTCCTTGCCGACATGGTCGCCGACACCCAGGTCAAACTGCTCGACACCCGCAAGACCCTGCCGGGCCTGCGCCTGGCGCAGAAGTACGCGGTTACCTGCGGCGGTTGCCACAATCACCGCATCGGCCTGTTCGATGCCTTCCTGATCAAGGAAAACCACATTGCCGCCAGCGGTGGTATTGCCCAGGCCATCAACGCCGCCCACAAGATCGCCCCCGGCAAGCCGGTGGAGGTTGAAGTGGAAAGCCTGGATGAACTCAAGCAAGCGCTGGAGGCCGGCGCCGACATCGTCATGCTCGACGAGCTGAGCCTGGACGACATGCGCGAAGCCGTGCGCCTGAACGCCGGCAAGGCCAAGCTCGAAGCCAGTGGCGGGGTCAATGAAAGCACACTGCGGGTGATCGCCGAGACCGGCGTGGACTACATCTCGATTGGCGCCATGACCAAGGATGTGAAGGCGGTGGATCTGTCGATGCGCCTCAGCCTCTGAGAGCACCCATAAAAAAACCGGCCATCAGGCCGGTTTTTTTATTGCATCCCACAGTGAACCTGTGGGAGCTGGCATTGCCAGCGATTGAGCGCAAAGCGCTCGCCGCTTGATCAGTGCGCTGCGTTCTGCAGACCATCCAGGTAGCGCTCGACGTCCAGCGCCGCCATGCAGCCGGCACCGGCCGAGGTGATGGCCTGACGATAAACGTGGTCAGCCACGTCGCCCGCAGCAAACACACCTTCAACGTTGGTGGCAGTGGCGTTGCCGTCACGGCCGCCGTTGACCACCAGGTAGCCGTCCTTGAGGGTCAGCTGGCCTTCGAACAGCGACGTGTTCGGGGTGTGGCCGATGGCGATGAACACACCGTCAACCTTGATTTCATCGAAGCTGCCGTCGTTGTTCTTCAGACGTGCACCGGTGACGCCCATGTCGTCGCCCAGCACTTCGTCCAGATTGGCGTTGAGTTTCAGCTCGATCTTGCCTTCGGCCACACGGGCGTTGAGCTTGTCGATCAGGATCTTCTCGGCGCGGAAAGTCTCGCGGCGGTGCACCAGGGTGACTTTGCTAGCGATGTTGGCCAGGTACAAGGCCTCTTCGACGGCAGTGTTACCACCACCCACCACGGCCACAGGCTTGTTGCGGTAGAAGAAGCCGTCGCAAGTGGCGCAAGCGGAAACGCCTTTGCCCATGAACGCTTCTTCCGATGGCAGGCCCAGGTATCGAGCGCTGGCACCGGTGGCGATGATCAGTGCATCGCAGGTGTAGGTGGCGCTGTCGCCTTTGAGGGTGTACGGCTTGCTGGCCAGGTCGACGGCGTTGATGTGGTCGAACACCACTTCAGTCTCGAAGCGCTCGGCGTGTTCCTGCATGCGTTGCATCAGCGCCGGGCCGGTCAGACCGTGGGCATCGCCCGGCCAGTTGTCGACTTCGGTGGTGGTGGTCAGCTGGCCGCCAGCCTGCATGCCGGTGATCAGCAGCGGCTTGAGGTTGGCACGCGCAGCGTAGACCGCAGCGCTGTAACCGGCAGGGCCGGAACCGAGGATAATCACTCGCGAATGACGTACTTCAGACATCTCACACTCCTCTCGGGCCGGCACTCACTGACCAGTCCCGTCACGCCGGGATCGCCGGCTGGAATAAAAAAGAACCTGCGAAGCACTTGGGGAAGGCTTTTGGCCGCAGGTCCTGAAAATCGTTAAGCCTGAGCCTTACAGGCTGGCAGCGTTTTCTGCCAGGTAGTCGGCAACGCCCTTGGCGTCAGCCTTCATGCCTTTCTGGCCTGGGCGCCAGCCGGCCGGGCAGACTTCACCGTGCTGTTCGGTGAACTGCAGGGCTTCGACCAGACGGATCATCTCGTCGACTTCACGACCCAGCGGCAGGTTGTTGACCACCTGGTGCTGAACCACGCCTTGCTGGTCGATCAGGAACGAGGCACGCAGTGCTACACCGGCATCGTGCTCGATACCGTAGGCACGGGTGATCTCGTGCTTGACGTCGGCAACCATGGTGAACTCGACCTCGCCGATCCCGCCCTTCTCGACCGGCGTGCTGCGCCAGGCGTGGTGGGTGAACTGCGAGTCGATGGAGACACCGACCACGTCCACACCCAGCTCACGGAATTTGTCCATGCGGTTGTTGTGGGCAATGATTTCCGACGGGCAGACAAAGGTGAAGTCCAGCGGCCAGAAGAACAACACGACGTATTTGCCGCGCAGCGAAGAAAGCTTGAAGCTGTCGACGATCGAACCGTCGCCCAGTACCGCCGCCGCATCGAAATCAGGGGCTTGCTTGTTAACCAGAATGCTCATGAAAACTCCTTGAAGATTAAAATTCGAAGGCGTTGAAAAGATGTGCGCACTTTAGCGAGGCCGCAGAGATTAAGGAAATATCCTTAGACAATCCACCTTATAGGCCGCCTCTATTCATCTTCTGGGACGACGGCTGTTTGCCTATTAAGGGATGTCGCGCAACCTGCCGAGCTTTTGTTACAGCCCGTGTCCCGGCTTGCGCCGCGCTTTCGTCGGCAGCTCAAACTCGGTAAGGTCAGCGCGTTTGCCTTTACCCGGAGTCCTCTATGCAAGCCCCTGTCCTCTCTGGCCCTCAGTACCTGCGCGAAGGACTGAAACTGGTCCTGAGCCCGAGCCTGCGCCTGTTCGTGTTGCTGCCCCTGGCAGTCAACCTGCTGCTGTTCGTCGGCCTGATCTACTTTGCCGGTCATCAGTTCAGCCTCTGGGTCGACTCGCTGATGCCCAGCCTGCCGGGCTGGCTGAGTTTTCTCAATTATGTGCTGTGGCCACTGTTCGTGGCGCTTGTAGCGCTGATGGTGTTCTTCACCTTCACTATGCTCGCCAACATCATTGCCGCGCCGTTCAATGGTTTCCTGGCGGAGAAGGTCGAAGTGGTGGTGCGCGGCACCGATGACTTCCCGGCCTTCAGCTGGGCCGAACTGATGGCCATGGTGCCACGCACCCTGGGCCGCGAGATGCGCAAGCTGGGGTATTTCTTGCCGCGCGCAATCGCGCTGTTGATTCTCTCGCTGATCCCGGTGATCAACATCATCGCCGCACCGTTGTGGCTGCTGTTCGGCATCTGGATGATGGCCATCCAGTACATCGACTACCCGGCCGACAACCACAAGATGAGCTGGCAGGACATGCTCGCCTGGCTGCGTGAAAAGCGCTGGCAGAGCCTGGGCTTTGGCGGCATCACCTACCTGGCGTTGATGATTCCCTTCGTCAACATCCTGATGATGCCAGCCGCGGTGGCAGGTGCCACGTTGTTCTGGGTGCGCGAACGCTGATCTCACTGCGGCCTGTCGGCCGCCGCCTTGATCAGCTCGATGGCCTGCCGCGCAATCGGCGACAAGCTACGTCCGGCGTGACAGACAATGGCACTGGCGATGCTGCAGCCACCACCGGCCAGGCCAGGCTGCAGCAACGCGCCCAGATCGCGGATCGCGCCAGTGCGCAGGTCCTGTTCAAGCCAGGCGCGCCAGGTGAACAGCAACGCATCGCTGCCCAGCGTCGTCCCGCGTAACAACTGCAAGTCATTGCAGCCCAGGTCCAGTGGCGCCACGGTGCCCTCGGCCAACCCCAGCAGTTCACGCAAGCGCACCGGCGCGATCTCATCGAAAAGCACCGAACTCCACGGATAGTCCAGCAGCTGCTGGCGAGTCAGCGCTGACCTTTGCTGAGTCAGCGGATGCTCGCCCCGACAGAAAACTGAAGCAGGCACCGCAGGCAACGGGGTGATCTCGAACCGCGGATCGGACGTGCGGGCCGGATCACAGGTATAGGCGACGAAGAACTCGATCTGATCCTGCTCCAGACGCTGAACCAGCTGATTCCAGTGATTGACCTCGACCTTCATCACCAGCTTGGGAAGACGCTTGCGCAGCACGGTCAGCGCATCCTGCAGGTACAAATTGGCCGCCATCATGCCGGCGCCGAAATTCAATTCGCCGCCTTCGGCCTGGGCAATGTGATTCGCCTCGGCCAGCAGCCGCCCGGCACACCCGAGCAATTCCCGCCCGCTGGCCAACAGTTGCCGCCCGGCAGCGGTAAGCATCACCGAACGGGTGTCACGGTCGAACAGGCGCACCCCGAGATCGGCTTCCAGCGACTGAATGCTGCGGCTAAAAGCGGTCTGCGAGAGGTTGGCCCGCTCGGCCGCACGGGAGAAGTGCAACTCCTCGCTGAGCAACACCAGATGGCGGATCCGCTTCAAATCAATTGATTCAGTCACTGCATCAATCCTTGATTATTTTTGCATTGGACGCACCAGGCATAGATACACAGACTTGTTTGCCCATGCAACACAGCACCTTCAGAACAATAATTATCCGTACAAGGATTGACGCCATGCCCTTCCCTCTTCGCTCCAGCGTTCTTGCCCTTGCCTGTTTCAGCGCCCTCTCGGTACACGCTGCGCCAACCGACCTGAACACCCGTATCGACACCCTGGTAAAGCAGGACGAAGGGCAGATGATCGAGCTGTTCAAACAGCTGCACCGCAATCCGGAGTTGGCCTTCCAGGAGAAGGAAACCGCCGCGCGGGTGGCCACAGCCCTTAAGGAGCAGGGCTTTGAGGTGAAGACGGCAATAGGGACCACCGGCGTCGTGGGTATCCTGCGCAACGGCCCGGGGCCGGTGGTGATGTACCGTGCCGACATGGACGCCTTGCCGATCAAGGAGGCCACCGGCCTGCCCTACCAGAGCAGCAAGGTCACGCCCTGGCTCGGCAACCCCAGCCAGCCGGTCATGCATGCCTGTGGCCATGATGCGCATACCACCTGGCTGATCGAGGTGGCCAAGGTCATGAACCAGCTCAAGGACCAGTGGTCAGGCACCCTGGTGCTGGTCGCACAGCCGGCGGAAGAACTCCTCGAAGGGGCCACGGCCATGGTCAACAACGGCCTCTACGACTTTGCCCCCAAGCCTGACGTACTGGTGGCCGCGCATGTGTCGCCGGTCTATCCGGCTGACAGCGTCGGCCTGCGCGAAGGGCCGCGCCTGGCCGGCACCGACCAGATCGACGTCGAGTTGCCGGGCATCGGTGGGCACGGATCGACCCCGCATGTGACCAAGGACCCTGTGGTGATGGGGGCCATGGCGGTCATGGGCTACCAGACCATCATCAGCCGCATGCTCGATCAGTCCAAACCTGCGGTGCTCACCGTTGGCGCCTTTCAGGCCGGGGTCAACAACAACATCATCCCGGTCAGTGCCACGCTCAAACTCAACTTGCGCTGGTACGACGCCCAGGTGCGCGAGCGGATGATTGAAGGCATCAAATCGGTCACCCGCGGCGTGCTGGTGATGAACGACATGCCGGCCGACTACCAGGCGAAATACACCATGAAGGGCTATGCCACCCCGGTATTCAACGGCAAGGCGCAGACCGAACTGGCCCAGGCCGCACTGGTGCAGCAACTGGGTGCCGACAAGGTATTGCCGGGCGTGCCACCGCTGATGGGCTCGGAGGACTTCCACATGCTGGCCAGTCCTTACCCGGATACCAAGGTGCTGTTTATCGAGGTAGGGTCGGGCAAGCCCGATGCGTACAAGAACCTGGTCGAGAAGAAACAACTGCCAGCGGCGATGAACCATACGCCCGGCTTTGTCGTGGAGCTGCCCGCTATCACCACGGGGGCACGGGCAGTTAGCGCGACATTGAGCGCATTCTTCAACAAACCGCTCTAAGGGCGCGCACCGGTGGGAGCGGGCTTGCCCCGCGATTGCGGACTGTCAGCCACATCGCATCGCGGGGCAAGCCCGCTCCCACCGAGAGTGTTCCCACCCGCTGAGGCTATCAGTTACCCAACCTGCTGGAGAACTGCCCCACGGCGTTGACCACTTTCTTCGCCCCGTCCTGGATCTCGACGATCACCGTACCAGTCTGGCCGGCCAAGGTCAGGCCCTGTTCGGCCTGACGCTTGCTGCTGTCGATGATATCCACAGCGGCCTTGGCCAGTTGTTCGTTCTGCTGCACCACGCGGGCGATTTCCTCGGTGGCGGTGCTGGTGCGCGAGGCCAGCTGGCGAACTTCGTCGGCAACCACGGCAAACCCGCGCCCCTGCTCACCGGCACGGGCCGCTTCAATAGCAGCGTTGAGGGCCAGCAGGTTGGTCTGCCCGGCAATGTCGCTGATGGTCTTGATGATCGAGCCGATCACCTGCGACTGCTTGTCCAGCGCCTCGATGCCGTTGGCCGCCTCCTGCATGGACGTCTCCAGGCCGCGCATCACCTCCACGGTCTGGGTCACCACGGCAGTGGCGTTACGCGCGCTGCTGTCGGTTTCCAGGGAGGTGCTGTAGGCAATATCCGCAGCCTCGGCCACGGCCATTTCCTGATTGACCTGTTCGGTAATCACGGTGGCGAACTTGACCACTTTGTAGAGCACGTCATGGGCATCGATGATCGGGTTGTAGGAGGCCTCCAGCCACACTACACGACCATGGGCATCTACCCGTTTGAAGCGCTCGGCAACAAATTCCCCGCGGCGCAGTTGGTCCCAGAACGCCTGGTAGGCCGGGGAGTTGTACTCCTCCGGCTCGCAGAACAGGCGGTGGTGCTTGCCGACGACCTGCTCCAGACGATAGCCCATGGTCTGCAGGAAGCGATCGTTGGCAGTCAGCACTTCGCCCTGCAGGTTGAACTCGATTACAGCGGTGGAACGCATCAGCGCCTTGATCAGGCTTTCATGCTCACGCGAGGTTTCGATGGTGCGGGTAAGATCGCTGGAATGCAGGGTGAAGTATTTCAGGCGTCCTTCGCTGTTCTTCACCGGCTGCAGAATCGAGCGCAGCCAGGCCTCTTCGCCATCGCCCCGGAGCAGACGAAACGCTCCGTTGAGATGCTCACCACGGGTGATGGCAGTCTTCATGCGGTGATAGAAATCCAGCTGTTTGACGTGGGCCGGAACGATCTCCTCGATATTGCGCCCGATCAGTTGATGGCTGCTGTACAGCATCTCCTTCTCGAAGTTGCTGTTGACCGACTCGATCCGCCCCTGGGGGTCGAGCTGCAATACCAGCATCTCGCTGTCCAGACTGCTCTTGACCTGCTCCATGGACAGCAGCTCTTCGCGCAGCCGGAGGTTTTCCTGTTTCAGTTTACTGTTGAACATCAACGCTCTCCTGGAGCGAAATCGATCATTCGAATGCTTCTGCATCGGCTGATAGCCCAGCATTCTTGAGTGCATGCGTGGGATTTTTTCGTCCACAAACGCCGAAAATCGGGCGTCATAAATCAGTCATGAATGCGTCACAGCCGCGCAATCGAGGCCGCAGAGACTGGTGTTCATGAGCGCACCGTCCCTGCATATCACCCTGATCAGCGAAACCTTCCCACCCGAGATCAACGGCGTGGCCAATACCCTTGGCCGCCTCAGCGAAGGCTTGCTTGAGCGCGGCCATCACGTCGAGCTGGTGCGCCCTCGCCAGGCCGATGATCCAGCGAGTGCCACTGATGAACGGCACCTGCTCTGCCGCGGCTGGCCGTTGCCCGGTTATCCGGGCTTACAGTGGGGTCAGGTGTCGATGCACAAGCTGATCCGGCGCTGGCGCCGACAGCGCCCGGATGTGCTGTATATCGCCACCGAAGGGCCGCTGGGTTTGAGTGCCCTGCGGGCAGCACGCCGGCTGGGCATTGCCGTGGTCAGCGGCTTTCACACCAACTTTCATCAATACGCCAGCGACTACGGCCTGGGGCTGCTGGCACGAATGCTCACGCATTACCTGCGCTGGTTTCATCGACGTACACACACCACGCTGGTGCCCAGCGTCAGCCAGCGCCTTGAACTGCAACGGCGCGGATTCGACAACCTGACACTGCTGGGCCACGGCGTGGACAGTCAACTGTTCAATCCGGGCAGACGAAGCCAGGCGCTACGGGAACAGTGGGGGCTGGAAAACGATGATATCGCCCTGCTGCATGTCGGACGCCTGGCGCCGGAAAAGAACCTCGGCGTGCTCCAGCACTGCCTGCAGGCTGCGCGGCAAAACTATCCACAGCGGCGGATCAAGTTGATCGTGGTCGGCGACGGCCCACAGCGCAGCGCACTCCAGCAGCAGATACCTGACGCCCTGTTCTGCGGTGCCCAACGAGGTGAAGCGCTGGCCGAACACTACGCCTCGGGCGACATTTTCCTGTTCCCCAGCCTGACCGAAACGTTCGGCAGTGTCGTGCTCGAAGCACTGGCCTCAGGGCTGGGTGTAGTGGCCTACGATCAAGCCGCCGCGGCCCAGCACATCCGTCACGGTCACAGCGGTGCGCTGGCCATGCCGGGTGACGAGGATGCGTTTATCGACGCCTGCAACTGGCTGGTGGAAGACGCCGAAGCGCTGCGGCGGGTGCGCCTGAATGCCCGTCAGCACGCCAGCCGTCAAGGCTGGCCAGCGATTGTCGAGCAGTTCGAAAGCCACCTGCAGGATGCCTGCCGCCAGGGCCAGAGCACCATTGTGCGCCAGCCCCCGGCAGCCCTGACGATCAAACCAGAGTCGTCAACGCCTCGCGGCTGAACGGCAGGATGTCCTGTTCACGGCCATCGCGGACCTTGGCTGCCCAATCCGGGTCGACCAGCAACGCACGCCCCACCGCCACCAGATCGAATTCATCATTGTTCAGGCGCGTCAGCAGGTTTTCCAGGCTGGCCGGCTGCGCCACCTTGTCGGTGGCAACCATGAACTGCAGGAACTCGCCATCCAGACCGACGCTACCGACGGTGATGGTCGGCTTGCCGGTGAGCTGGCGAGTCCAGCCAGCCAGGTTCAGCTCCGAGCCCTCGAACTCCGGCTCCCAGAAACGGCGGGTGGAGCAGTGGAAAATATCCACACCCGCTTCGACCAGCGGCTGAAGGAACGCGCCCAACGCCTCGGCGCTTTCCACCAGGCGAGCGCTGTAATCCTGCTGCTTCCACTGCGAGAAGCGGAAGATGATCGGGAAATCCGGGCCGACGGCGGCGCGCACGGCCTGGATCAGCTCAATGGCGAAACGCGAACGCCCAGCCAGATCGCCACCGTACTCGTCGGTACGCTGGTTGCTGGCTGCCCAGAAGAACTGATCGATCAGGTAACCGTGGGCGCCGTGGATCTCCACCCCGTCCATGCCGATGGCCTGGGCATCGCGGGCGGCCTGGGCGAACGCTTCGATCACCTCGCGAATATCGTCACCGCTCATGCCGTGGACCGCCACCTGGCCGTCCTTGACCTTCTCGCTCGGGCCATAGCCCGGCACGCTGGCGTCCGGCTCGGTGCCCAGGCGCCGCACGCTGCCGACATGCCAGAGTTGCGGAACGATACGACCGCCTTCGGCATGCACGGCATCGACGACCTTTTTCCAGCCGGCCAGGGCGTCTTCGCCATAGAAACGCGGCACGTTCGGATAGCCATTGGCGGCCTTGTGATCGACTGTGGTGCCTTCGGTGATGATCAGGCCGACACCTGCGGCGGCACGACGACGGTAGTACTCAACGACCTTGGCATGCGGTACACCACCGGGGCAGAAGGTCCGGGTCATCGGTGCCATGACCACACGGCTTGGTAACTCAAGGGTACCCAGTTGGACAGGGGTGAACAGTGCGGTGGCGGACATGCGGCGCTCCAGGGAAGTAGGAATGCGCCTGAGGATAGGGTGAGCCGCTTGAGTGGCCCAGTACTATTGATTTGAGTGATTGAACAGCATCGAACTTGTGGGAGCTGGCCTTGCCAGCGATAGGGCCCGTACAAACAACAGGTCATCTGTCGGCCAATATACCAGTGCTGTGCACTCGATCGCTGGCAAAGCCAGCTCCCACAATTTACGCAACAGTATCCGAATTAGGCCAACGCCTTCTCAATCGCCGTCACCACGGTCGAATCATCCGGCGCAGTCCGCGGCGAGAAACGCGCCAGCACCCGGCCATCCTTGCCGACCAGAAACTTCTCGAAGTTCCAGGTGATATCGCCAGGGAACTCCGCGCCTTCCCCGGCCAGCAAGCGATACAGCTGATGACGCTCGGCGCCATTGACCTCCAGCTTGCTGCTCAGCGGGAAGCTCACACCGTAGTTCAGGCTGCAGAACTGCTGGATTTCATCTTCAGTGCCCGGCTCCTGCCCGGCAAACTGATTGCACGGCAGGCCCAGCACACTGAAACCTTTGCCTTTGTACTGCTGATAAAGATTTTCCAGTGCCGCATATTGCGGGGTCAGGCCACACTTGGAGGCGACATTGACCACCAGCACCACCTGGCCCTTGAACGGCGCCAGAGGCAACTCCTGGCCATTCAGCGCCTGCAACTTCAGGTCGTGAAATGCACTCATGACGTATTCCCTCTCCAGATCCCGGTTGCCGCTGCGGGCTGCAATCAGTAACACCAGCCCATTAAAAAGGCGCCCTGCCAAGCCGTGCTCCCCTACTGGAATGCGACGGTCTTGCCCGGGCGCCTTCGCGACTCTCTGAGCTTAGCGCAGAAAATCAGTGGTGATGGCCACCTTCGCCATGGACGTGGCCATGGGCTACTTCTTCTTCGCTGGCGTCACGCACGTTGACGACCTTGACCTTGAAGTTCAGGCGCTGACCGGCCAGCGGGTGGTTGCCGTCGACAGTCACGTCGTCGCCGTCCAGATCGCGGATGGTAACGATCTGCATCTGGCCATCGGGCGCGGAAGCGTGGAACTGCATGCCCACTTCCAGCTGATCGACGCCTTCGAACATGCTGCGATTCAGGGTGCTGACCAGCTCGGCCAGGTATTCGCCGTAGGCGTCTTCCGGCTCGATGGCAACTTCCAGCTCGTCGCCGGCAGCTTTGCCTTCCAGGGCTTTTTCCAGGCCTGGAATGATGTTGCCTGCGCCATGCAGGTAGACCAGCGGAGCGCCGCCGGCGGAGCTGTCGATGACCTCACCAGCGTCGTTGGTCAGGGTGTAGTCGATGGAGACAGCCTTGTTGGCGGCGATCAGCATGGGGCGAGACCTTTTGCATAAGAATGTAGAGCGAACAAGTGTAACCAACGCAAAGCCTGAAAGCGAACGCAAGCCGGACAAACGGGTGCGCTCAGGGTGCCGATAGCGATACCCTTGGCAATTGATTCTTTGTGCACCGCTCATTTCGAGAAGCTCGCATGCAGACATTTTTTATCGCGCCGACCGACTTTGGCGTCGGCCTGACCTCCATCAGCCTCGGCCTGGTGCGCACCCTTGAGCGCGCCGGGCTGAAAGTCGGCTTCTTCAAGCCGATTGCCCAACCGCACCCCGGCGATACCGGCCCCGAGCGTTCCACCGAACTGGTTGCGCGCACCCACGGGCTCAAGCCACCGCAGCCGCTAAGCCTGGCCCATGTCGAGCGCATGCTCGGCGATGGCCAGCTCGATGAGCTGCTCGAAGAAATCATCACCCTGTACCAGCAAGCGTGCGTCGGCAAAGACGTGGTGGTGGTCGAAGGCATGGTCCCGACCCGTCACGCCAGCTACGCCGCCCGGGTTAACCTGCACCTGGCCAAGAGCCTGGATGCCGAGGTGATCCTGGTGTCGGCGCCGGAGAACGAAGTGCTCACCGAGCTCTCCGGCCGGGTCGAGTTGCAGGCCCAGCTGTTCGGCGGGCCGAAAGACCCGAAAGTGCTCGGCGTGATCCTCAACAAGGTGCGCACCGACGAGAGCATGAGCGTGTTCGCCGAACGCCTGAAAGAACACTCGCCCTTGCTGCGCGGCGGTGACTTCCGCCTGCTCGGCTGCATTCCCTATCAGGCCGACCTCAATGCCCCGCGCACCCGCGATGTGGCCGAGCTGCTCGGTGCCCAGGTGCTCAACGCCGGTGATTACGAGCAGCGGCGGATGAACAAGATCATCATCTGTGCGCGCACCGTGGCCAATACCGTGCCACTGCTCAAGCCCGGCACCCTGGTGGTAACGCCGGGCGACCGTGACGACATCATCCTCGCCGTCAGCCTGGCGGCGATCAACGGCGTGCCCCTGGCCGGGCTGCTGCTGACCAGCGACAGCAAGCCTGACCCGCGCATTCTCGAACTGTGCCAAGGGGCGCTGCTGGCCGGTTTGCCGATCCTGTCGGTGAGCACCGGTTCCTACGACACCGCCAACCAGTTAAACCAACTGAACAAGGAAATCCCGGTGGATGACCGCGAACGCGCGGAAATCATCACCGACTTCGTCGCCAGCTACCTGGACGCCGACTGGCTGCACCAGCGCTGCGGCACCCCGCGCGAGCTGCGCCTGTCGCCAGCAGTGTTCCGCTATCAGTTGATCCAGCGTGCCCAGCAAGCCGACAAACGCATCGTCCTGCCCGAAGGCGCCGAGCCGATGACCGTGCAGGCCGCCGCCATCTGCCAGGCCCGCGGCATCGCCCGTTGTGTGCTGCTGGCCAAGCCCGACGACGTTCAGGCGGTAGCCCGCGCCCAGGGCATCACCTTGCCCGAAGGCCTGGAGATTCTTGATCCGGACCTGATCCGCGAGCGCTATGTCGAGCCGATGGTCAGCCTGCGCAAGAGCAAGAGCCTCAACGCGCCGATGGCCGAACAGCAACTGGAAGACCCGGTGGTGATCGGCACCATGATGCTGGCCCTGGACGAAGTAGATGGCCTGGTTTCCGGGCTGGTCCACTCCACCGCCAACACCATCCGCCCGGCCCTGCAACTGATCAAGACCGCGCCGGGCTGCAGCCTGGTGTCGTCGGTGTTCTTCATGCTGTTCCCCGAACAGGTGCTGGTGTACGGCGACTGCGTGATGAACCCGCACCCTACTGCCAGCGAACTGGCGGAAATCGCCCTGCAAAGCGCCGACTCCGCCGAGGCCTTCGGCATTGCCCCACGGGTAGCGATGATCAGCTATTCCAGCGGTGACTCGGCCAGTGGCGAAGAGGTGGAGAAAGTCCGCGAAGCCACCTTGCTGGCCCAGGAAAGCCAGCGCGGTCTGCAGATCGACGGCCCGTTGCAGTACGACACCGCCGCCAACCTGGAAATCGCCCGGCAACTGGCGCCCAACAGCCAGGTTGCAGGGCGCGCGACCGTCTATGTGTTCCCCGACCTGAACACCGGCAACACCACTCACAAGGCAGTGCAGCGCAGCGCTGATTGCGTAAGCCTCGGGCCGATGCTGCAGGGCCTGCGCAAACCGGTCAACGACCTGCCGCGCGGCGCCCAGGTCGACGACATCGTCTACACCATTGCCCTGACCGCGATTCAGGCCAACCGCTCACTGGATAGCTGAACATGCTCGGATTGCTACCCGCGCCACTGCGCGGGGTGATTGCCTCGCTGCTGCTGGGGCTCAACACCATTGTCTGCTGCACCCCGTTGTTCATCGTCAGCCTGTTCAAGCTGTGCCTGCCGTTCGCGGCGGCGCAGCGGGTCACCGATGAATTGATGCGCCATATCCATGAAGCCTGGATCAGCAACAACAACGCCTGGATCAACCTGCTGGGCAAGGCGCGCTGGCAGGTTGAAGGCCTGGCCGGACTCGATTACCAGCACAGTTATCTGATCACCAGCAATCACCAGAGCTGGGTCGATATCCTGGTGTTGCAGTACGTGCTCAACCGCCGCATCCGCCCCTTGAAGTTCTTCCTCAAGCAGGTGCTGATCTGGGTTCCGGTGATCGGCCTGGCCTGGTGGGCATTGGGCTTCCCGTTCATGAAACGCTATTCCAAGGCCTACCTGGCCAAGCACCCGGAAAAAGCCGGCAAAGACCTGGAAACCACCCGCCGCACCTGTGCAAAGTTTCGCGGTAAACCCACGGCCATTTTCAACTTCGCCGAAGGCACGCGCTTCACCCCGGCCAAGCATCGCCAGCAGCAATCGCCCTACCAGCACCTGCTTAAACCCAAAGCTGGGGGCATTGCCTTTGTCCTGGATGCGATGGGCGAGCAATTGCAGTCGATCGTCAACGTCACCCTGCACTACCCGGCGGGTGCGCCAGGGTTCTGGGATTTGCTCTGCGGGCGGGTCAAGCACATCGTTGTGCACCTGGAAGAACTGGCGATCCCGGAAGAGTTTCTGGGCAAGAACTATGATCGGGATGAAGCCTATCGCCTGGCGTTCCAGCAATGGATCAACCAGCTGTGGCAAGACAAGGAAGCCCTGCTCGAACGTCTTGAACGCGACACGCCCGCCTGATCGATGCTCAAGCGCTGCCCAAGGGGAAACTTTCTTCTCCTTGGGACTGCGTCAGATCAACAGAAAGTCATCCGCTGCGCGCCGAATTCCCTCGCAGCATCTATGCTCTTCCCACGATGTTTGTCAAATACCATCACATGGAAATGCATGCCTATGAAACTGCGCACCCTGACCCACGCCATCGCTCTTGCTTCGCTCATGACTGCAGCCAGTTTCTCGGTACAGGCGCAGGACATTCTGATCAGTGGCACCGCCATTGAAGACGATGTGGTCACCAAGGTCCTCGCCATTGATATGGAAAAGCGCGTGGTCACCGTCGAGGGCCCCAATAACAGCCAGGTGCCGATCCAGCTTTCCGAACAGGCCAAGGCCCTCGGTAATCTGAAAGTCGGCGATCAGGTCAACGTGCATGTCACCCGCTCGGTGGCGACCGTGCTGGATACCACCGTGGGTGGTGAGCCGGGGGCCAGCAAGGAAGCCGGCGTGATCCGCGCCACCAAAGACAACCCCAATCCGGGTGGCGAAGCGTTCCGTCAGATCAAGATCACCTCGAAGATCACCAAGATCGACCTGAAAACACACGAAGTCACCCTGCTGCCGCCAGAAGGCCCGCAGAAGGTGGTGAAAGTTGAAGATCCGGAGCTGCAGAAGAAGATGGACAAGCTGGAGGTTGGCCAGACGGTCGACATGGTTTTCACCGATGTACTGAAGATCACCACCAAGCACTGAACCTGAGCGCTTTTGCAGGATACAAAAAAAAGGGGAGCCAGCATGGCTCCCCTTTTCACATCGGTCGAAACTTACTGGTACTGCTGACCAGGAATCGGCTTGAGGTTGACCTCTACCCGACGGTTCTGCGCGCGGCCGTTGGCGTCGGCGTTGCTGGCGATCGGTTGATCCGGGCCCAGGCCACGAGCGCTCACACGACTGGCATCAACGCCCTGGGAGGTCAGGTAGGACACCACCGATTGCGCACGACGCTGCGACAGGTCCATGTTGTGCTGGCGGCTGCCGGTGCTGTCGGTGTAGCCGACCACTTCAATGGTGTTCTGGTTGAACTGATTGAAGGAGTTGGCCAGGTTGTTCAGCGGCGAGTAGAAGCTTGGGGCGATGTTCGCCGAGTCGGTGGCGAAGGTGATGTTGCCCGGCATGATCAGCTTGATCTGGTCACCTTCACGCTGTACTTCAACACCGGTGTTGGCCATGCTCGCACGCAGGGCAGCTTCCTGTTTGTCGGCATAGTAGCCGTAACCGGCAGCAGCGGCACCGACGGCGGCAGCACCGATCAGTGCACCCTTGCCACGGTTGTCGTGATCGATGGCCGCACCGGCAATGGCACCGGCCAGCGCGCCCAGGCCGCCGTACTTGGCGGTTTTGCTCATCCCGGTGGAGCCTTGTTGCGCCTGACCCTGGCTGTCGTACGGACTCTGGCCCGCACAACCGGTCATCAGGGCGGCAGCGGTAGCGACGATAATCAAACGACGCATGGTGAACATGGACAAGCTCCTACTGTAATTCGAAAGTGCAGGCAGACCGAT
This sequence comes from Pseudomonas putida, assembly GCF_028682475.1. GTDB lineage: Bacteria > Pseudomonadota > Gammaproteobacteria > Pseudomonadales > Pseudomonadaceae > Aquipseudomonas > Aquipseudomonas putida_AG. The sequence goes on along the minus strand of NZ_JANHLE010000013.1, from coordinate 83,541 downwards.
TGCGGTTCTGTGCCAGCCTTGGATTGTAAAAACGCCAAATAATTCCCTGAAATCTCAGGCGCGGACGAAAGGGTTCTGGCGCATCTCGTCGCCCAGGCGAGTATCCGGGCCATGCCCGGTGACCACGGTGGCGTCCTCATCCAGGCGGTACAGGCGCTGTTTGATCGAGCGCACGATGGTCGCTTGATCACCGCCCCACAAATCAGTGCGACCAATCCCACGACGGAACAGGGTGTCGCCGGCGATCAGCAGCTTGGCATCGGCAAACCAGAAGCTCATCGAGCCCGGCGTGTGCCCCGGTGTGTGCAGCGCCACCCCGCAGCCACAGGCCAGCGCTTCGTCATCGGCCAGCCAGCGGTCTGGCGCGGGCACTGGCGTGTAAGGCACGCCGAACATCTGGCATTGCATTTCCAGGTTGTCCCAGAGGAATTGATCGTCCTTGTGCAGGTGCAACGTGGCGCCGGTCTTTTCCTTGAGTTGCCCGGAAGCGAGGAAATGATCCAGGTGCGCGTGGGTGTGGATGATGCTCACCACCTTCAGGCCATGCGCGTCCAGGCGGGCGAGAATCTGCTCATGGTTACCACCCGGATCGACGACGATGGCCTTTTTGCTGATCGGATCGCCGATGATGGTGCAATTGCACTGCAACGGGCCGACGGGGAAGGTTTCGCGGATGAGCGAGGGTTTTCCGGATTCCATGGAGGTTCCTTGACGATTGATGGCCCATTCTGGCGCAGTAAATAAACGTGGGCGAGCATAGTACGACGAGCGAACTGACGCAGATCAAAGTGGATCCTTGCCAGCCACTCGGTCAAAACGCGTGAAAGACCATCAGCCCACCCTCGGCATCCGGGCTGGCGTCGGAAAAGCCCTTGACCGCATACAGCTGGACCTTCCATTGCTGGTTGAGCTTATGGGTGACAAACAGCGTGAGTTCCTGGATCTGCGATCCCGTGGACAGCACTTTCTGCCGCCAGTCGTAGGAAGCGCCTGCCGTGGTGCGCACCGCCACAGGCGTGGCGAAGCCGAGGCTGGCAAACACCGGATCGTCGAAATCGCTATCGGGCGGGTCGCCGAACTTTTTCCAGCCCAGGGTAGCGAAACCAGTCACCGGGCCAAAGGTTTTGGCAAGGTCGACCTGGGCGGTATAGTCGGTTTCGCCGGTGCCCAGGCACTGGTCTTCATCCGCGGTGGGAAATTTGACCTTACCGATCAGATCCACCAACACGCCGCCCTCACTGCCGTCGAGCAAGGCATAGCCTGCGCTGGCGACGGTATCGCCGAGGCCGCTTTCCACGTCCCGGCAGCCACCGGGTAACGGATCACCATCCGGCCCGACTTCAGGGTTGGTGATGCGCAGCCAGGGCACGGTGACCTTGTAGGTCATCGGGCCGGTTTCGTACTTGCCCACCACCGGCACGTACCAGATTTCCGAGGTGGTCTCGGTGCCGTAGTCACCGCTTGAGTAATCGAGGCCAATGGCCGTGCTGAAGGTGTCGGCCACGGCCGGTACGCAGAGGCTGGCAAACAGGCCGGTAAACAGGGTAAGCGTGGATCTCATCTTCACCTCAAGGTCCCGGAGGCAAACGCTGTCGGACTTTCCCAGCCTAGTTGTTTATTCACAGGATGCAGGTTGGCCTCGCGGCTTGAGGTTAACGACCGGATCTTTCCGGGCGTTCTACCTTCTCGGTCTTCTCCACCTTCTCAGGCTTTTCCACTTTTTCGGCCTTCTCTACTTTTTCGGGCCTTTCGACTTTCTCGATCTTCTCCACCTTTTCAGGCCTTTCGACTTTCTCAACCTTCTCCACCTTTTCAGGCCTTTCGACTTTCTCGACCTTCTCCACTTTTTCAGGTCTTTCGGCTTTCTCGACCTTCTCCACTTTTTCAGGTCTTTCGACTTTCTCGACCTTCTCCACCTTTTCAGGCCGTTCGACTTTCTCGGCCTTCTCCACTTTCTCAGGCTTTTCGACCTTCTCGGCCTTTTCCACTTTCTCCGGCCGTTCGTCTTTCTCTACCCTCTCGACCTTCTCGGACCGCCCGCTGTTGTCCTCTTTCTCGGGTTGCTCGAGTTTCTCAACGCGCTCCGACTTGCCTGAGTTATCCACAGACTCAGACTTCCCGCTATCTTCACGACCACTACTGAGGCTCCCTTCGCTGCGCGCCTCACCACCATGACCGCTGTTGCCGTCGCTGGAGCTACCTGAGGTGTGTTCGCGCTGTTGTGTGTCGTCGTGCGTGCCACTCTTGCGTCCAGAAGGGTCTCTGCCGGAAGTATCGACGCGCTCGCTGTGGAGTTCGACCCGGGTCGCCCGTACCTCCCGTGCACCACTGAGCACTCCGCTTACCCGTACGCGTTGATCCAGCGCCAGCCTGGAAGCTTGCTCACCAACCACCACCGTATCGCGCGCCACCGTCACATTGAAGCCGCCGACCACCAGGCGCTGATCCTGCCGGCCTTGCACCAGGCCTTCGACCACCACCTCACGTACCCGCCCGGCGAATGGCAGGCTCGGGTCTGGCCGGCTCTGGGCAACTTCCAGCTGGCGACCGGACCACTGACCACGGACCAGCACTTCCTGCGCAGGCGCCACCCGGCTCCCCAGTTTCAAGCCCTGAAGGCTACCGCTGCGATCGATCGCGCCGATGGCGCTGGCCTGCTTGAGGTCCGGTGCCCGCTCGATGCGGCTGGCCACCACCTCACCACTGGCATTGCGCAGCCCGCTGACCCTGACCGGCTCACCCGGGCGCAGCCCTGTGGCGACCCGCGCGTCCTTGGCCAGATGCACCGGTTGGCCCATGACCCGCAGTGGCGACGCAGCATTTGCCAGCGCCGTCAGCGGCCCTTCATAGACGTTCAGGATCGCGATACGCCCGGCCTCCAGGCCTCGCTTGCTCGGGTAAGACTCCACTGCAACCACTTGGCCGATTGCCAGATGGTCGCTGCTGGCGGCGACGCCGTTTTCGCTCACGGGGACGTCTTTGCCGAAATGCACTTCCATGCCGTTGACGCAGATCGAGGCAAAGCCGGTGATGGTGCCGACGATACCGGTGCCACCGGTACCGCCCGGCGACCCGAGCGGCGCACCGGTACCGCCGGTTCCACCGGGTCGCTGCTGGATCGGCGCACCGCTACCACCGACCCCGCCATTGTCGCTGTGGATACCGGTGCCACCCATGCCGCCCGGCCGGGCCCCAGTACCACCGGTGCCGCCCGGCAACTGCAGGCCCGCAGCGTCGGTCATGCCGATTTCATCGCGGCTGACACACACCGGTGCGGCACTCCCCCACGAGGGAACCCCCAGGTTCAAGGCAAAACCCAGGACCAGAACGACAGCATGAAAGCGGCGCAGTGGCGAGATCATGGAGGAGGCGCCGTCGACGATTCAGGCTCAGTGTAGAAATACAGCCCGATGGTGATGCGCTGACGTGGATCGAGGCTGGACAGATCGCCGTTTTCAAGGTCTGCAGCCAGCCGGCTGAAACCGAGCAAGGTCTGCATGCCCTCGCTGGCCACAGCCTCGCGAAGCACGTCGACGCTGGCTGGGCTCAACGCATCGTAGTGCACGCTGCGTTCGAAGAACGGCTGCCCTTGCGCGGTCAGGTTGTGCACCGCTGCGCTGGCATGGTCGTGCAGGTTGTGGGCAAGGTAGGCGGCTTTTTCGTCAAAGCCTTTCTGCGGAACAAAGGCCTGGGCTTCAAGGTGCACACAATCCTGTTCATCAAGGCGCACCACGCCCAGGCGCAACCATTCGTCGAGCACGACCCGGGCGCGGATGTCCGTGCTGACCTGCGCCACCAGCGCGTCAAAAGACACCTCACCGCCAACACTGGCCAGGCGCGGCAGCGGTAGCGCCTGGCCAGCCGCCCGACAGAATGGCTGGCTGTTGCTCCAGGCATTAACCAGCTGCGCGCCCAAGGTGATGTTCTGCGGCAATGCCATGCTCGCCGGGTCGCCGTCCTTGCGCAGACGCCTGACGTCCTTGCGATGGACCCCGGTCAGCAGGCTGATGCGGCTGTCGCTCGACGCTTTGTCGTGCAGACGAAACTCGCGATCAGCCACCTCGACGAACACCTCCTTGAGCAAGTCGGCGAACACCGTATAGGTGACGCCTTTGCGAAGCATCAGGCGTACCAGGGGACGCATGACCCGTCGCAAAGCGCTCAACAGCGAAGGCGGGAGTGTGGGCGAGTGCATTGCGGTCAATCAGCTCCTGCCGTTGTCGTCGCCAGGTTCGCCGCCGACGTGATTGCCACGGTCATCACCCGGTTCGCCACCCACATGATTACCACGGTCATCACCAGGCTCACCGCCAACATGATTGCCATGGTCGTCGCCAGGTTCGCCGCCAACATGATTACCATGGTCATCGCCGGGCTCACCGCCCACATGATTGCCATGGTCATCACCGGGCTCACCACCGACATGATTGCCATGATCATCGCCAGGCTCTGAATGGTTGCTGCTGCGTCCGGAGTTCGAGTTGCCGGCCTGGCCCGCGCTGGCGTCGCCATGGCTGCTGCCGCTATGACCGCTGCCACTGCTGCTGCCACTGCCGTTGCCAGCATGGCCACCACCATTGCCGCTTCCACCATGGCCGCCTGAACCTCCGCTTCCACCGCCGCTGCCGCCGTGACCGCCACCGCCACCGCCACCGCCGTGGCCACCACCACCGCCACCGCCACCGTGACCGCCGCCACCGCCTCCACCATGGCCGCCACCACCTCCACCGTGACCGCCTCCACCGCCTCCACCATGGCCGCCACCGCCTCCACCGCCGTGGCCACCGCCACCGCCACCGCCACCATCTTTGGCGTAGGCACTGGAATACTGTGAAATCGAATCGGGGATCAAAACGAGGGAGGCCGACAGCACGCCGCCGATGGCCATTGCCAGTAAAGCCTTGTTGAACAGCCGATGAGTCTGCATCTTCCGTCTCCTGGTCATTACCGCGAGAAACGCAATATCAAGTCGGAAATCGTGGGGTATCGTTGTATTTTTTATTTCGTGGGAAATTTTCCCACATGAAAAAACTAGACCCCTTCGCCCAGGGATTCAAGCGACGCAGTGGAAAGCCGACCAGTGGAGATAATTTCGCGGGGCAAGCCCGCTCCCACCGGTTCGGGATATCCCCGGTGGGAGCGGGCTTGCCCCGCGATCAATTGCTCACGGCAGATAAAGCTTGAACAAGCCCCCGCCCAACACCCCGCCATTGGCGATCTCGATCCGCCCCTTTACCCCGTTGCGCTCGTGCAAGGCTGCAATTCGCGCAGCAAAGTACAGCCCCAACCCCGTGCTGCCACTCTGCGCATCAATACCCTGCACGTAGTCGTGCTGGCGTTCGAGCATACGTACCGGGAACCCCGCACCATCGTCGTTGATGCTCAACAACAGCTGATCGTCTTCATCACTCACCGTGATCAGCAAGGTGTGACCGGCATAGCGCATGGCATTGTTGAGGACGTTGGCGACCACCGAGCCGACCAGTTCACGATCAAAGAACCCCAGCGGACTGGCCGTTTCGATTCGCCAGCTGGCGAGGATATCGCGGTGCTGGAGCAGGTTCTGCTGGGCTGCCAGCTGCGCCTCGATGAAATCGTCCAGCTCGTGATAATCCGGACACATTGGCAGCTGATTGACGCCCAGCTTGTACAGCCCCAGCAATTGCACGAGCATGCCGTTGAGATGGGTGAACTCGTACTCCATCACACCCTGCTCACTGGTGTCGCGCAGATCCGCCGGCAGACGTGCCAACCACTGGCCATGGGCCTGGGTCAGCGCCGACAGGGAGTTTTTCACATCATGTACGGTGGAGGCGATCACCGTGGAGAAATCCAGCCCCTGATTGTCCTGGTTCATGCGCCAAAAGCCCGGATGTGCAGTTTGCGGTAACGGTCGTAGCGACTGTCGCTCTCGGGAATACCGGCCACACAGGTCAGGCAGGCGCGGCATTCGTCCATGATGGCTGGCGGCGGTGTTTCACCACCAATACGCAGCAAGGCCTGGGCGGTATTGAGGGCGATACTGATGTTCTTCGGCTGCAGCGTCAGGGCACGGCGGAACTGTCCCAGCGCTTCGCTGAGCTGACCCCCCTGATAGCTGCGCACCCCTTGGCGGTTGAGGTCGACGGCTTCGGTCACCGCCCCCAGCACCGCCGGATCGTCGGTCAGGCGCGCCACACTCTGCATCACCTTGGGGTCATCACCGTAGGTTTCCACGCAGTTTTTCAGAATCGAAGTGCCGGCCGATGCCTGGCCAAGCTGCTGCAACTGGGTCGCCACCACCAGTGCCGCTTCGACCGAGAAGAACTGCTCCATCTTGTCCAGACGAGCCATGGCCTGCTCGGTCAGTTTGGCAGCGGTCTCGGCATCGCCGGCCTGTTGCAGGCTGGCAGCTTTCATCAACCGCGCACGCACCTGCAGGCCCTGGTCCTCGACGTTTTCCTTGGCCACTTCACTGAGCACGGTGTTGATCTCGACGCGGGTACGCGCATCCAGGCCGTTACCCGCGTTCTTGTTCATCAGCGCCTGGACCAGGCCGAGGTTGCTCTCCGGGTCTTTGTAACGCGAACTCTGGCCCTGGCTGACCGCATGCCGATAGGCCTTCGAGGAGGTGTCATAGTCGTCATTGTTCAGTGCCAGCTTGCCGAGCATCATCTGCCGGCGTACCGCCAGCGGCGACAAGCGTACCGCCTCTTCAAGCACACCCTGGGCACGCTTGCTTTCCCCTTGGGCGACCAGCACCTCAGCCAGCCCGTCATACAGGCCTGGCATCATCGGAAAGGCTTTGAGCGCCTGTTCATATACACCCTGGGCCTGGGAAAGCTGATTGCGCTTGTACAGCAGGCTGCCCAGTGCCGCATAGGCCCAGGGCGTGGCCCGGCTGGAGATAATGGTGGTAAGGAATTTCCCCAGCTCGTCGTAACGATTCAGGTCACGTAATGCGTCGGCGCGATAGCGCAGGCACAAGGGCGCGAAGCGCGGGTCCTTCTTGCACAGTTCAGCGCAGGCCGCCAGCACTTCGGCCGGGCGGCCACGGTCCAGGGCCTGGAGGATCGGCTTGAGCAAGGTCTTGCGCTGCACCAGTTTTTCCAGGCGTTGAGCCAGGCCGATACGGTTGAACGGTTTGGTGAGATAGGCATCCGGCTCATGCTCCAGGGCGCTGAGGACAATCGCCTGGCTGGTCTCGGCGGTCACCATGAGAAACACACATTCATGGCTGATCAACTTGTCGAGGATCAGGTCTTCGAGCACCTGCTGGCCGTTCTTCTTGCCGTCGCCCAGGTGAAAGTCCTGGAGGATGAAGTCATAACGCTTTTGCGCGCACATGCGCAGGGCCTGCTCACCGCTATCGGCAGTATCGACATCACGCACGCCCAGCTCGCGCAGCATGGACCGCGCCGAACTGCGAAAGTCCGAGAAATCATCGACGATCAGAAAACTTTTATGGCTGTAGACCTGCATCCACGAAACCTGACATGGCAAATAAAAAAAAGGATGCACAGACCTCAACAACCACAGGCTGGCTTCGCGGGTAAATCCGGCGCGACATCAGGGTCGACACGTATGGGCTGACAATCGGGGTTACACACAAGCGCCTGCTGCGGCCAGGCGGAACTGGTTTTCACCACTGCGCTTGGCTTCATACATGGCCAGGTCCGCAAGGTGAATCAAGGTGTCCATGCTCGCGGCATGATCCGGATAGATCGCCACCCCCAAGCTGGTACCCACCTGCAATAGCTCCCCGGCAACGATCATGGGAAAAGCCAGCGACTCGATCACATTGCCACACAGCAGCCGCACTTCCTCGTCCACCCCGACACCGGGCGAGAACCCTTCAAGGATCAGGACGAACTCATCGCCGCCAATCCTCGCCACGGTATCGGCCGAGCGCAGCATTTGCTTGAGCCGCTTGGCCGTAAACTTCAACACCTGGTCACCGATGACATGGCCGTGACGGTCGTTGATCGTCTTGAAGTCGTTAAGGTCAATAAACGCCAGGGCCACCCGCGTGTTGCTGGTGCGGGCCTTTTCCAGGGCCCGGGCCAGGCGCTGCTCAAAGGCCAGCCGGTTGGGCAGGCCGGTCAAGGCATCGTTATGCGCCAGGTTCTGCAGCTGGCTGGCCCAGGCCTTTTCTTCGGTGATATCACGTACCACCCCGATCATTTTCACCGCCTTGCCTTGACTGTTGCACACCACGTTGCCGGTCTCGCGCAGCCAGCGGACGCTGCCGTCAGGCCAGACCACGCGGTACTCCTCATCATGGTTTTCACCCGTTGCAATGCAGCGCAGTTCTCCGGCACGGACCTGATCACGGTCATCCGGGTGCACGCTGGCGCAGAAACGCTCATAGCTGGGGACGATTTCCCCGACCTGAAAGCCGAACATGGGATAGATAGCATCAGACCAATAGAGCTTTTCGGTGTCGATCTCCCAGTCCCAGGTGCCAATGCGGGCAAAGTACTGGCTGCGTTGGTAGCGCTCGATGTCTTCCGGCAGCACCGCACCGCCCGGTGCCTGTCTGCCGCCCGGAGCATCAAGGGAGCGGCGGAATTCACACAATTGCCGTTCAAGCTCACGCCCGCGCAACAACGCACGTATCCACAGGATCGACAGGGCCCCCAAGCCGATCCATGGCGCGACGATGTACAGCATCTGCGTCATGATGAAACGCTCAATGATGATAGCAAGCAGCCATCATCTTCGATCCTCTGCCCCTCGTAAAGCCTGGTGTAGACGCTAGTTCAGCGTACCGCCTGACAGGTCAGATCGGTGCCGTACCATTTCACTTTGGCTTCGCCCTGATGCTCCCAGAACTCGACGCCCTCGGCACCGTACTTGCTGCCGCTGCCTGAAGGCTGGGCGATGGCGATGGTTTGATCATCGCCATAGGTAAGCACCGCCGCTTGCGGTTCGAGCTGGTTGTAGAACACGGCGGTAAAGGGTTTGCTGTCGTCATTGCAGTCAAATTCGACGGCGGCCGGCACCTGAACCGCACCGGACTGGATCTGCAGTTTGACCATGCGCACCTGATACTGCTCAAGGACACAGGCATCGACATCGCTGGCTTTCCAGCATTCGTCACGGCCCTTGATCCAGCCGCGCTGGGTTGCCTTGAGCTGCTTTTGCGAATCGCTGTCGGCTTGGCCGAGCACGCGTTTATAGAGGGCGGCGAGGTCACGATCGAGTTTGCTCAGTTGCGGGCTCTGGCACACTTTCAGGGCCACGCCCTCGGCCTTGTCGCAGGAAAACGACGGCCCTTCTGCTGCCAGTGCCGTACCTATGGGCAACCAGCAGGTCAGCAGCACCAGGGTGCGTGCATGGGACATGGGCGAGGCCTCCAGCGGAAAAGAACCTGCCAGACAGTACAGCAGATATTCCTCCCGTGGCCGCACATTCAGTCGTCAGGCCAGCAGGCCCAGGGATTTGGCCCGGGCGACAGCCTGAGTCCTGCGCTCGACGCCCAGCTTGCTGTTGATGTGGCTGGCGTGGGTCTTGACCGTATGCAAGGAGATGAACAGCCGGTCACTGATTTCCTGGTTGGAACAACCCTGGGCGATCAACTCCAGCACCGCCTTCTCCCGTGCGCTCAAGGTCTCGCAGCTGGCCCTGGCGACTGGTGCAGCATCAAGGGCCGGCAACAGCGCCAGCAGGCTGGCCTGCGCCGGACCCGCAGGCTGCATCAGCAACTGTTCACGCAGCCACAGCGGGTGTTCCTGCACCAGCCGCTGGAATGCCTGCAAGGCGCCACCGCGGCCAGCCTCCAGGCTCAGTGCCAACAAATCACGGGCCTGCATCTCGTTACCGCTGGCCAGCAACAGGTCTGTCCACTGGCACAGCGCGGTCACACACAACAACTGGCCGCCACTGGCCTGACCGCGCTCTACCAGCGCTTGCAGACGTTGTCCGGCCTGCTCCAGGCGCCCTTGGGTACGCTCGAGCAAGGCCTGTTGCAATTCGATATGCAGCCCCAGCAAAGGATGGAACTCCGGTGCCGCCGCCGCTTTTTTGCCGCCGTAGGTCTGGCCCAGTCGCAACAACCAGGACTCGGCCAGATCAGTACGCCCCTGGGCCAGCCAGAGTTCGCATTTGATCAGGGTAATCATCGCCAGATAGAAAATCGGCGGTACGTCCCAGATGTGCATCAGCCGCTCGGCCTCGGCCAGTTCGGCGAAGGCTTCGGTAAAGCGCCCTTCGCGGCCATCCTGCGAAGCGATCACGCAATGCCCGATCAGCACGCTGATGTCGCGACAGGCCCGGGCCTCGACCAGGCCTGCGCGCAGGCGGCTGCGCCCAGCTTCCGGTTGCAGGCGCGCGACCAGCAGATAACCTTCGTACAAGGTCAGGCGCGCCCGCGCGGCGTACAAGCGTTGCGCCGACAGCCCCTGCAGACGCTGCAAGCCCTGGCGCACTTCATCGAGTGCGCGCAGCACTTCGCCGCGCGCATGCAGCACCCGCGCGCGATCGTAATGGGCCAGGGCTTCAAACAACGGGTTACCGACCCGCTGCGCCAGCTCCAGGGCCTCGCGGTTCCAGCTGCGGGCCCGCGAGAAGTCCGCGTCGGCAATGGCCAGGTTGGAAACCGTCGACAAGCACACCAGGCGCTGGCCATAGCGCTTCTGCGGCAAGCTGCGCAGGGCTTCGACGCAATAGGCCCGGGTGCGCTCGCGATCGCCACGGCCACGGGCGATGACACCACTCAAGGCCAGCCATTGCGCGAGCATGGAGCGTTGGGCCGTCGCCGAAGGCGCTGGCAGAAAGCGACTCAGGTGACTGGCCAGCTCTTCGGCGGCGTCGAGCTGCCCGGCCAGGCCCAAGGCCCAGCTGTACAGCACAATCAGCCGTGGTGTACTGATCAGCAGGCTGTCGGGCAGGTCCATCTTCCAGCGCAGCAACATACCGACGTTCTGCTCGGCCAGCAGTTGCTCTTCGGAAAGGTTCTGCACCAGGTTGGCGGCAACATCCAGGTGCCCTGCCCGCAAGGCTTGCTCCACCGCCTCGTCGAGTAACCCCTGGCCCTGAAACCAGCGGCAGGCACGCAGGTGCAGGCTCGACAGCGGCAGGCTGGGTTGGCGGCTGCGCAGCAGGTCGGAAAACAGATGGTGATAGCGGTACCAGCGCCCATGTTCGTCCAGCGGCACCAGAAACACCTGATGCGCCTGCAGGTAAGCGATGATCTCGGCGCTGTCGTGACTCTCTCGCAGGGCATCGCACAGCTCGCTGCAGAAGCGCTCCTGGCACGCGGTGTCGTTGAGGAAGCCCTGAACGTCGGCCGGCAGAATATCGATCACTTCTTCGAGCAGGTAATCGCGGATCAATCCCTCGCCGCCATGCAGGGCCTGCGGCAAGGCACTGTCGGCGCCAGACTCACTGGCCGCCAGCTGCCAGAAACGCAGCCCGGCAATCCAGCCGTCACTGCGCTGGATCAGGTTATCCAGGGCCTGGCCGCGCAAGCCGGTCGACTGCTGGCCCAGCACCGCCAGCGACTCGTCTGGGGTCAGGCGCAAGTCCTGTTCGTTGAGTTCGAGCAATTGGCGCGACAGGCGCAGGCGCGCCAGGTGCCAGTCCGGGCGCAAGCGACTGGTAACCAGCAGCACCAACCCCGGTGGCAAATGGTTGAGGAAAAACTGCAGGCAGCGATCCAGTACCGGGCCCTGGGCCAGATGGTAGTCATCGAGCACCAGCAATAACGGATTGTGTGGCTGCAGATGGAAAGCCAGTTCATCAAGCAGGCCATCGAGCCACTCTTCAAAGGCGAACGGCTGATGGCGCTGGCGCATCTTGAGCAGGCCCAGGGCCTGGTTGCCCAGCACCGGACAATACTGCTGCAAGCCTTCAAGCAAGCGTTCGAGAAAGCGTCCCGGATCGTTGTCGCGACGGCTCAACCCCAGCCACAGGCTGCTCCAGTGACTGGGCAGGCCCTGACAGAACTCCACTGCCAGGGAACTCTTGCCGAACCCGGCCGGCGCAGTGACCAGCAACAAGCGGCCGCCCAGCCCGGATTGCAGGCGTTGGCACAAGCGCGCCCGCGGCACATGCCCTTCAGGCAGTGGCGGACGATAGAAGCGTCCTTCCAGGACACTCATGGCCTGGCCGGCGAACCCTTGCGTACGGGACAGATCAGTCATGGCCGGCTCGTTTTAGTTAGAGAATCTTCGGCAGTACGGGTCAGCGCAGACTAGCGGTTAAAAACGCACATTTGAAGATGATTGCCGCGTTTTGCGGAAAAAAGACTACAACAAAAAGCGACAATCCCGGATCAGGCAGGCCGCGCAAACAGAAACGCCCCGGCAAGCCGGGGCGTTCTGGGAGATCACACGGAGGTTTGAAGCTTAGCGCACACCTTCCTGGCGAAGCGCTGCGGGCTGGAAGTCAGCTTTTGACGCAGTGAAACCAAAATCGTAGGCACTTTTCTCTTCGTTTTTCATGCCCAGAGCCAAATAACGACCCGACTGCAGGTCATAGATGGCTTCCAGGGTGTACCACGGCACCTGGACATTGTAGTAGTCCTGGGAGTGGGCTTCGGAAACGCGCCACAGTTGATTGCGACCGTCGTATTGGTCGATCACTGCAGCCTGCCAGGTGTCTTCGTCGATGTAGAAGTCACGCTTGGCGTAGATATGACGCTGGCCTGGCTTGAGGGTGGCGACCACGTGCCAGACGCGGCGCAGCTCATAGCGGGTCAAGTCCTGGTTGATGTGCCCGGCCTTGATGATGTCGCTGTACTTGAGCTTTGGATCGTCGAGTTTGTAGCTGTTGGAGGCGATGTACAGCTCTTTCTTGCCTTCCAGCTTCCAGTCGTAGCGATCCGGTGCACCGTTGAACATGTCCAGGTTATCGGAAGTGCGCAGGCCATCAGCAGCAGTACCTGGGCCGTCATAAGAGACTTGTGGCGCGGCACGTACCCGGCGCTGACCGGCGTTATAGACCCACGCTTTGCGCGGCTCCGTGACTTGGTCAAGCGTTTCATGAACCAACAGTACGGTGCCAGCCAGACGCGCTGGTGCCGTTACATTCTGCTTGAAGTAGAACAGCACGTTACCTGGCTCGGCCGGGTTGTAATCCTTGATTTTGTCGCGGAAGACAAATTGGTCCTTGAAGTACACCAGGCTATACGACCCGTTGGTTTGCGGTGTGGCCTGGGTTACCAATCGGGTCACGCTGCCGCCACGGTAGCGAGTGATGTGGTTCCAGATCGCTTCCAGGCCGCTCTTCGGAATTGGGAACGGCACCGCCGTGTGGAAATTCTCCAGACCGTTACCGCCCTCTATCAGCTTGGTCTTGGTGGCGTTTTCCTTGATCGCGGCAAACACATCAGCCGGCACGGTCGCCCCACGGTGGGTCGGGTAGACCGGCAGCTTGTAGCTGTCCGGGTAGCGCTTGAGCATCGCGATCTGACCCGGGGACAGTTTGTCCTTGTACTGGTCGACGTTCTGCGCGGTGATGGTATACAGCGGCTTTTCGCCGGCGTACGGGTCGGCCAGGAAGCCTTTGCCATCAACGGCGCCGGCATTGGTGGCCAGCGGCTTCCAGGCGCTGATCGAACCGTCGGCATTACCGGCCTTTTCCGCACCCATCGGCGTCAGCGTCGTGCCCAGCTTGGCGGCCTCGTCGGCGGACACCGCCGCCATGACACCGGTTGCCAGCAGCGACAGGCCCAACACACCGGCTTGCAGCAGATTCTTGGTCATTTTCATGTTCATGCTCGTCCTGAATCCGTGTTCTTAGAAGTTCACACCGAAGCTGAGGGCGATGAAATCGCGGTCATCCACGGTGGTGTACTTGCCGTCGAAGAAGTTGGTGTACGACAGGCTGGTGGTATAGGTGTTCTGGTACTCGGCATCCAGACCCAGGCTGATCGCCTTGCGCCCTTCCTCGAAGTTGCCGCCAGGGCCCGGGGAGTAACCGGAGACGTCATGCGACCAGGCCACGTTAGGCTTGAGGTTGACCCCGGCGAATACGTCGTTGTAGTCCCAGATCGCCCGAGCGCGGTAGCCCCAGGAGGTGCTGGTGGTAAAGCCATCGTTCTCGCATTTGCGCGAGAGGTTGGCCGAAGAGGCATTGTTGCCAGCACCACTGATGGTCCGACCATTGAGGAACTCACAGGTATTCACCGGGCCGGTAGGCTCCAGCGGCCCTGGACCGTAGACCGGGTCACGGCCGTAGCGCATCTTGTGCGCGTTTTCCAGGCCGCCGACGTGCGTAACACCGACTTCACCGACCACGGTCAGGCGGCTGGCACCCATCACCTGGTCAAAGAAGTGGGTGAGCGTGGTCTGGAACTGGGTGATTTCCTTACGGGTGTAACCATGCTGGTCCTGGCCTGGAACGCCCTTGAGCAGCGACGCGTTGCCAAAGCCCGGGATTGGCGTGACACCGGAGTAGAGGATATCGGTGGTGTTGAGCTGGACCGGCGCGTTAGGCCGGTAGCTCAGTTCACCGCTCCACGCGGTGCCGGTAGGCAGGGTGGTGGAGAAGCTCAGGCCATACAGGCGGATGTCTTCAGGGTATTCGACGAAGTACTGCGAGTTGCCCGCAACGATCAACGGCGCCAGGGGCCGCAGTGACGCCGGCAGGCGCGACAGCCCGGCATAGACTGACGGAGAGGCGCCCGTGGCACTGAAAATCGGCGCACGGCTGTGGTAGTTCATGAAGTAGGCGCCAAACTCGGTATCGAGCGGCTCGAACATGTAGCGCATGGCCACGCCGAACTGGCCACTGTCACGCGCATCGCGGTCCGGGCCACGGTCGACCTTCACACCTTCGGTGTTGATGTCGACGCCCTGGCTGGCGAGGAAACCCAGGGCCTGTGGCGGCAGGCTGCGGCTGCTGTTGAGCAGGCGCAGGTTGTCGGTACAGCCGTCGGCGATCACGTCAGGCTGGGAGAAGAACGTGCCGCAGTTGTCGACGACGGTCTGGTCCCATTCGATCTGGTAGAAGGCTTCGGCCGAGAGGTTGTCGGTCAGGCTCTGCGACACATAGAACATGTTGACCGGGATCAGACCTTCCTTGACCTCGGCGCCAGGACGGCGGAAGGCGGCCACGTCGATCGGGTTGATCGAGTTGATACCGCCACCGATGAAGGTACTTTCACCCCAGCTGACCACCTGCTTGCCCAGACGCACCGAACCTGGCTGATCGGCGATGGAGTAGTTGTGATAGACGAAGGCGTCGAGGATCTCGCTACCGGCGGACTTGGCGCCCTCTTTGCGGTTGGAGTCGCTGATGTCCTTGAACTCGCGGTGTTCATCCTTGAGCTCGAAGTCGTACCAGTACTTGCCACGCACGAACACACCGGTATCGCCGTACTTGAGCTCCAGGTCGTGGATGCCCTTGAAGATTTTCGAGAAGGTCTCACCGCGCTTGAAGTTCAGGTGGCCGTCGTCGGAGGTCTGCGACAAGCCTTTGCCGCCGTTGTTGACGCCAATCAGGTTCTCGTTCGGTTTAGCCGTCGACCAACTGGCCCCCACGGACAGCGACGAGTCGAACGACCCTTCGATTTCACCGATGTTGAAACTGACGCCGAATGCAGGACCGGCGAGCGTAGAAGCGAGGCTGACGGCCAAAGGCAGTTTCGCCCGGCGCCAGAACAGATTTACTGATGTCATCGACGCTACTCCATGTACTTTCTTTATTTTTATGGCAGTGAGTCCTTTGCAGAAACGCTTTGTTCGACAGGTGTGAGCGCACCTTGATCGTCGAGCAAGTGGCTGGGCACATTCATGTGCTGCCCCCCATTCCTGAAAATCCCCTGACCCGACTATAGCCAGCAGGTACGGGTGCTTGATCCCTCTAAAGTGTGATTTGCATGTCTGCCCCTGTGGCATGGTGTTGCACACCTGCCGCTGTGCTGGCTGGGCAAGAATGGCTGAAAAATGTCATTTGACAAGGCGAATATGTGTCTAGCCTGCGGGTCGCACCCGATCGGGCACGACCCGCGAGCCATCACAGGGTCGAGAGAAACGTGCTGTTACTGGCTTGCCACTGAGTGATGTCCAGGCGGATGCGCTTCTTGTCGAGCTTGCCGACGCTGGTCTTGGGAATTTCAGTAACAAGGGCAATCTGACTGGGAATCGCCCACTTGTTGATGTGTCCGAGCTCGACAAAAGGCTTGAGGTGCTCCTTGAGCGCCTTGGCATCGATGGCCTGGTTTTCATGGACGACCAGCAGGGCAAACGGCCGCTCGCCCCACTGCGGATCGGCGACCCCGACCACCGCCACCTCGCGAATCGCCGGATGACGGCTGATCAGGTCTTCAAGCTCCAGCGAGGAGATCCACTCGCCGCCGGTCTTGATCACATCCTTGATGCGATCACGAATGTCGATCACGCCCATGCTGTCGAGGGTGGCCACGTCACCGGTGTGCAGCCAGCCACCCTGCCAGAGTTCGGCGCCCTTTTCCGGCTCGCGGAAGTAGCCCATGGTCAGCCAGGGCGCGCGCAGTACCAGCTCGCC
The DNA here is from genome assembly GCF_028682475.1 of Pseudomonas putida. Lineage (GTDB taxonomy): Bacteria > Pseudomonadota > Gammaproteobacteria > Pseudomonadales > Pseudomonadaceae > Aquipseudomonas > Aquipseudomonas putida_AG. The sequence goes on along the minus strand of NZ_JANHLE010000013.1, from coordinate 67,089 downwards.
TTGCGTTTCGCCATCGTTGGGGAGGAATTTGCCCTCACCATCGACAATCGCCGTTTCCACCAACGGCACCGGCACACCGGCCTTGATCCGGTAGGTGATGCACTCATCCTCGCTGCCGGCCAGCAGCTCGTCGTTGAGGTGGGCGGCCGAGACCAGCGGGCAGGTCTCGGACATCCCGTAAGCGGCGGTCAGTTGAATGCCACGGGCCTTGGCAGCTTCGTACAGAGCGCGGTTCAGCGCACTGCCGCCAATGATGATTTTCCAGCCGCCGAAGTCCTGGTCTTGCGCGCCTTTGGCATTGAGCAGCATCTGCAGGATCGTGGGTACGCAATGGGAGAAGGTAACCTTCTCGTTGCGCCACAGCTGGCACATCATTTCCGGCTCGTAACGCCCAGGGTAGACCTGTTTGATCCCCAGCATCGTTGCCACATAAGGAATGCCCCAGGCATGCACGTGGAACATCGGGGTGATCGGCATGTACACATCGTTACTGCCCAGCAGGCGCACACTGTCGATGCTGCCGGTTACCGACGCGGCAGCCAGGGTGTGCAGCACCAGCTGCCGGTGGGTGAAGTACACACCTTTGGGGTTACCGGTGGTACCGGTGGTGTAGAAGGTCGTGGCGACCGAGTTCTCGTCGAAATCAGGGAAGTCATACACCGGGCTGGCGGCGGCGAGCAATTGCTCGTACTCGCCCACCAGGTTCGGCAGATCGGCGGTCTTGGACTCTCCGTCAGTCAGCAGCAGGGTTTTCTCTACCGTGGTCAGGTGCCCGGCGATGGCCTGGTACAGGCCGACAAAATCGCTGTTGACCAGCACGAAGCGGTCGTCGGCGTGGTTCATGGTGTAGAGGATCTGCTCCGGTGACAGGCGCACGTTGATGGTGTGCACCACCGCACCGATCATCGGGATCGCGAACATGCATTCCAGGTAACGATGGCTGTCCCAGTCCATCACCGCCACGGTGTCACCGGCCTTGACCCCGGCCTCGGTCAGCACGTTGGCCAGGCGCGCGATGCGCTCGTTGAGGGTCAGGTAGCTGTAGCGCAACTGATCGCGGTAAACGATTTCGCGGGTTTTCTCGTAGCGGCTGCCGGACAACAGCAAGCGCTTGATCAACAGTGGAAACTGATAAGCGCCCTCGGCAGGCGCAATGACACGAGTCTGCAACATAGGAGTCCCTTTTCTAGAGTGCACGAGCTGGGCAAGACATGACCCACTCTAGAACGCCGCAACGCCGGCCAAATCAGCCGAAGGAATGATTTGACCGGGCAAATCGCTAGAGGCAAATTGCCATCAGTGCATTTCGGTGAAGGCGATCTTCACACCCAGGGCAATCAGCACCGCGCCCATGGTGCGATCAAACCAGTGGCCCATACGCGCAAAGCCTGCGCGCACGCGCTGCTGGCTGAACAGCATGGCCACCAGGCAGAACCACAGACCGGTGGCGGCCGCCAGGTACACGCCGTAACCGGCCTGGATCGCCAGCGGCGTGTGCGGGTTGATCACCACGGTGAACAGCGACAGGAAGAACAGCGTGGCCTTGGGGTTCAGGCCATTGGTCATGAAGCCGGCGACAAACGCCGCTCGCGGCGTGCGCTCGACCGTCGAGGCCTGCACGCTATCGCTGCCGGGTGCGGCGGGACCTGCGCGCAAGGCCTTGAAACCGATGTACAGCAAATAAGCGGCGGCCAGCCACTTGAGGGCGTTGAACAACACAATCGATTGCGACACGATCAGGCCGATGCCCAGCAGCGAATAGCCGACATGCAGGAAAATCGCCATACCCACGCCAAAGGCCGTCCAGGTGCCGGCGCGGCGCCCGTGGGTAACGCTCTCGCGGACCACCACGGCAAAATCGGGACCGGGGCTGGCCACGGCCAGCAGGTGAATCAAGGCAACAGTCAGAAATTCAGCCCAGTACATGGGGGCTCCTTGCGGCAGTGGGTGAAGTCAGAAGAAAAGTACATTACGCCTTAGACACACCAAGTAACAACCGGTGGGAGCGGGCTTGCCCCGCGATTGCGCTAGCAACAGTCACACCGCATCGCGGGGCAAGCCCGCTCCCACAGATTAAGGCTGCTGCCAGTAGGATGGATTGGAATCAGGCCGCAAAAGACGATAATTTGCCTATTCGACCTGAGCCCGCCCGTCACTCACAGGAGCTTCCATGTCCACCCTGCGCCGCGCTGTTTTCCTCGACCATCACTCCCTGGACCTGGGCGATCTCAGCCTGGATCGCCTGCGCGGTTGCTTCGACGAGCTGCAACTATACGCGGCCACCGCCCCCGATCAGGTGATGGAACGCTTGCTGGGCGCTACCGTGGCCATCAGTAACAAAGTGATGATTGACGCCAGCACCCTGGCTGCCTGCCCCAACCTGAAGCTGATCCTGGTGGCTGCCACCGGCACCAACAATGTCGACCTGCAGGCTGCACAGGCGCAGGGCATTGTGGTCAGCAACTGCCAGGGCTACGGCACACCGTCGGTCGCTCAGCACACCCTGGCCCTGTTGCTGGCGCTGGCCACGCGCCTGCCGGACTATCAACACGCCGTGGCCGAGGGGCAATGGGCGCGGGCCAAGCAGTTCTGCCTGCTGGACTTCCCGATCGTCGAGCTGGAGGGCAAGACCCTCGGCATGCTCGGTCACGGCGAACTGGGCGGTGCCGTGGCGCGCCTGGCCGAAGCCTTTGGCATGCGCGTGCTGCTCGGACAGTTGCCCGGGCGCCCGCCACGCGAAGACCGCCTGCCGCTGGAAGAACTGCTCCCTCAGGTCGACGCGCTGACCTTGCACTGCCCGCTCAACGAACACACCCGCAACCTGATCGGCGCCCGCGAACTGGCGTTACTCAGGCCCGGCGCCTTCGTCATCAACACCGCCCGCGGCGGTCTGATCGACGAGCAGGCGCTGGCCGATAGCTTGCGCGCCGGTCATCTGGGCGGTGCCGCCACCGATGTGTTGAGTGTCGAGCCGCCGGTCCATGGCAACCCGTTACTGGCCAAAGACATCCCGCGCCTGATCGTCACCCCGCACAGCGCCTGGGGCGCGGTGGAGTCACGTCAGCGCATCGTCGAACAGCTGTGCGAAAACGCCGAGGCGTTTTTTGCCGGCAGCCCGCGTCGACAGGTCGGTTAAGCCGCGCCTGGCTCTGATAAACTGCGCCACTTTTTCAGGAGCCCCACCCATGGACCCGCGCAGTGAAGTGTTGCTTCGTCAGGCCGAGCTTTTCCAGGGCTCGCTGTTGCTCGCAGGCCTGCCCGCCGACGACCTGCTCGGCAAGCTGCCGGCCGCCCACGGCTGGAGCTGGCATGCCGGCGATCAGGCGGCTATCGATGCGCGCTTTGGCGGTCGCAGCCATTTCGGCGTAGAGGCGCCTGCCCAGGCGTTCGACGCTGCCGTACTGTTCCTGCCCAAATCGCGCGACCTGGCCAGCTACCTGCTCAATGCCCTGGCCTCGCGCCTGGCTGGACGCGAGCTGTACCTGGTCGGGGAAAAGCGCGGCGGCATCGAAGGCGCGGCAAAACAGCTGCATGCCTTTGGCAAGCCACGCAAGCTCGACAGCGCCCGCCACTGCCAGCTGTGGCAGGTCACCGTAGAACACGCACCGCAATTCAAGCCACTGCAAAGCCTGGCCGAACATTTCGAGCTGGAACTGGCTGACGGGCCACTGAAGATCGTCAGCCTGCCGGGCGTGTTCAGCCACGGCCGTCTGGATCGCGGCAGCGCCCTGCTGCTGGAAAACCTTGATCAACTGCCGGTCGGTCATGTCCTCGACTTCGGCTGCGGTGCCGGCGTGCTCGGTGCAGCCATCAAACGTGGTTATCCACAGAGCCGGATCACCCTGCTCGATGTCGACGCCTTTGCCGTCGCCAGCAGCCGCCTGACCCTGGCGGCCAATGGTCTGGAAGGTGAGGTGATCTGCGGTGACGGCATCGATGCCGCCCCCCGCGATCTGGATGTGATCCTGAGCAACCCGCCGTTCCACACCGGCGTTCACACCAATTACCAGGCCTCGGAAAACCTGCTGAGAAAATCAGCCGATCATCTGAAAAAAGGCGGAGAAATGCGCTTGGTCGCCAACAGCTTCCTGCGCTATCAACCGCTGATCGAAGAAGCACTGGGCAATTGCCGGATACGCGACGAGGGGCAAGGCTTTCGCATCTACCAGGCAACACGCGGATAAAATCAGCGCTTGCCGAATCGGATTTGCCTAGGCAGAATCCGCTCCGTCCTAGGGGAGTAGTCTCCCGCGAGCGCCCAGCTCGCCCGGTACGCGTCAACATACTTGGTCCACAGACCATGGCGCGTGCGACCCACGGTCCGCACAGACGGACCCAGGGTTTGACAAGACCTATGACACGCACACCTTACCCGGGGCGGGAAGGCTGTACGTGTCATAGCCGTGTCGACCCGCCCCCGTAGGAATCCTGATGCTGGAATCATTGCTCGTCCCGACCGCGATCGTGGCCCTTGCCGAAATTGGCGACAAGACCCAATTACTCGCGCTCATCCTCGCTGCCCGCTTCCGCAAGCCCTGGCCGATCATCGCCGGCATCATCGCCGCGACCCTGGCCAACCATGCGGCTGCCGGCGCTGTCGGCGCCTGGGTCAGCACCTTCTTCTCCGCCGCCACCCTGCACTGGATCCTCGCTGCGAGCTTCGCGGCCACTGCCTTGTGGACGCTGATCCCGGACAAGATGGATGACGACGAAGCCAGCACCGCGCGGCGCTTCGGTCCGTTCCTGACCACCCTGATTGCCTTCTTCATCGCCGAAATCGGTGACAAGACCCAGGTCGCCACGGTGATGCTCGCGGCCCAGTATCCGCACCTGATCATGGTGATCATCGGCACCACCCTGGGCATGCTGATTGCCAACGTGCCGGTCGTGCTGGCGGGCAACTTTGCCGCCGAGAAACTGCCTTTGACCCTGATCCGTCGCCTGGCGTCGGCCGCGTTCTTCGTACTGGCCGCCGTGGCGGTTTACTCGGCGATGCAGGTCAGTGGCTGGATAGGCTGATTGGTGTTGAATTCATCGCCGGCAAGGCCGGCTCCCACAGGGCCTGGCCTTTGTGGGAGCCGGCCTTGCCGGCGATAGGCCGTTTACTTCCTGGCCTGCTCGTACAACGGCATCACCTTCGGAATCGCCGCCTGCAACGACGCCTGACGGCTGGCCGAAGCCGGGTGAGTACTCATGAACTCTGGCTGCGAACCACCCGATGCCTGGCTCATCTTGTCCCACAGGGTGATCGCGGCATTGGGGTTGTAACCGGCACGAGCGGCCAGCTCCAGGCCGATCAGATCGGCTTCGTTCTCGTTGGCGCGGCTGTTGGGCAGGGTCATGCTGTACTGCACCACGGTGTCGGCAATTGCCAGGCTATCCTGGCCCAGCCCCAACAAGGCGCCTGCGCCCTGACGCGCCATCTGCACACCATAGGCCTTGGACATGGCTTCACGGCCATGTTCGCGCAAGGCGTGGGCAATTTCATGGCCCATCACCGCAGCGATCTCGTCATCGGTCAGCTTCAGCTTGTCGATCAGCCCGGTGTAGAAAAAGATCTTGCCGCCAGGACCGCAGTTGGCATTGAGCTCGTCACTCTTGATCAGGTTGACCTCCCAGTTCCACTGCGCCGCATCCGGGCGGAACTTCGGCGCCTGGGCAATCAGCCGGTCGGCAATCACCTGAACCCGCTTGGCCTGGGCACTGGTCTTGTCGAGCACACCCTTGCTCGACGCTTCACCCAGGGTCTGCTGGTACGACTGGGCATACATCTGGTTGACCTCGTCGGTCGACAGCATGCTGAACATATATTGCTTACGCTCGACACCCACGGCGCCGCCGCTGGTGGTGTTCACTGCCTGGCATCCGGAAAGCAGTACGCTGGCGCTCAGGGCGCCGATAACTAATGACTTACGCATGAAAACACTCCGTTCGAACATGCCGCGTATCCTAGGCCGACTCGGTTGAGCCCGCCACACCCCGCACGAAGAATTCTCCGCACGGCACTCATGCTTTGTCCCGCACACGCCGATAACCCAAGGCAGACGAAATTTCTTGTGCTTGGAGCCCTTCATGAAGTTCAGGTCGATCCAGTTTTCCGTCGCGGCCCTGGCCGGCGCCATAGTCTTAAGCATAGTTGCCGCCCTGGTACTTTACGCCGTGTATTCCGGCCAGCGTACCCAGGAACTGGTACAGACCCGCACCCAGCAGCAGTTCGAGGCAGTGATCGAACAACGCCTGACCGCTCTGGCCCGCACCCAGGTCAGCGAAATCCAGCGCGGCCTGGAAGCGCCGCTGCTGATCGCCCGCGGGCTGGCCACCAGCAACGCCATGCTGGGCATGAAGGATGCCAACGGCAATGCGCTGCTCAGGATCGAGCGCGACCAACTGATCGCCCTGCTCAAGCAGACCGCCGTGACCAACCCGTTGATCCTCGGCACCTACCTGGGCTGGGAAGCCAACGCCCTGGACCATGATGACAGCCGCTTCGTCGGCACCGCCATCAGCGGTATCGACAGTGCCAACGGGCGCTTCCTGCCCTGGTGGTTCCGTAACGATGACGGCAGCCTTGGCCTGGACAAACTGGCCGACGTCAACGACCAGACCGTTCTCGCCACCGGTGTCCGTGCCAGTGAGTACTACCTGTGCTCGCGAGAATCGAAAAAGGCCTGCGTGATCGACCCGGCGCCTTACAAGGTGGGCGACAAGATGGTCATGCTCGCCTCGTTCGTCGAACCGATCCTGATCGACGGCCAGTTCCAGGGGATTGCCGGTGCCGACCTGTCGGTGAACTTCATCCAGGAGCTGCTCAACACTGCTGACAAACAACTCTATGACGGTGCCGGCGAACTGGCACTGGTCTCCGGCAACGGTCGCCTGGTGGCGTTTACCAAAGACCCGAGCAAGTTCGGCGAGAAAGCCAGTGATACCCTCGATGCCAGTGTCGCCAAAACCCTGAGCCAGCTCAGCGGTGAAAACCTGCGCTACGAAGTCAATCAGAACGCCGGGCGCATCGAGTTGTACTTGCCGTTCAAGATCGGCAATACCGATGCGCGCTGGACCCTGCTGCTGGAATTGCCACTGAGCGCGGTAATGGCGGATGTAACCAAGCTTCAGGACGAACTTAGTGCCCAGCGCAGCACCGACCTCACCGGCATGACCCTTATGGGCCTGGGCATCGCCGCCCTCGGCTTGCTGGTGATCTGGCTGCTGGCCCACGGCATCGCCCGTCCGCTGCGCCAGATGGTGGCGATGCTCGACGATATTGCCCAGGGCGAAGGCGACCTGACCCGCCGCCTGAGCAGCGACCGCGCCGATGAACTGGGCTCGATCGCCAAGGGCTTCAACACCTTCCTGGCCAAATTGCAGGCGATGATCAGCCAGGTAGTGGCCTCGGTGCAGAAAGTCAGCGATTCCTCGGAGCACACTGCCGACATCGCCATCCGCACCAACCAGGGCGTGCACAAGCAAATGGCCGAGATCGACCTGGTGGCCACCGCCGTGCACGAAATGACCGCTACCGCCCAGGATGTGGCGCGTAATGCCACCCATGCCGCGCAGGCCGCCAGTAACGCCGATCAGGCGGCCCACCAGGGCCTGCAGATCGTGCGTAACACTTCAGACTCGATCAGCGCCCTGGCCGAAGAGATTGGCCGGGCGGTTGGTGTGGTGCAGACCCTGGCCCGCGACAGCGAGAACATCAATGCGATCCTGACGGCCATTCGCGCCATTGCCGAGCAAACCAACCTGCTGGCACTCAACGCGGCCATCGAGGCGGCACGCGCCGGCGAACAGGGTCGCGGCTTTGCCGTGGTGGCTGATGAGGTGCGCAATCTGGCGCAGAAGACCCAGCAGGCCACGGAAGAAATCCAGCAGATGATTCAGCAACTGCAGCAAGGCACCCGCGATGTGGTGCGGGTCATGGAAGACAGTCAGGGCAAGACCGATGACAGCGTGCAGCAGGCGGCCCGCGCCGCCGAGGCACTGGAGAGCATCACCCAGGCGGTGTCGGTGATCAATGACATGAACACCCAGATCGCCAGCGCTGCGGAAGAGCAGAGTGCGGTGGCTGAAGACATCAACCGCAATGTGATCAACATTGGGCAGGTGGCCAATGAAGTGGCTGGCGGGGCGGATGAGTCGAGTACTGCCAGTGCCGAGTTGACCAAGCTGGCCGAGCAGCAGCGGCGTTTGATCAATCAGTTCAGGGTGTAACCCTGTGGGAGCCGGCGTTGCCGGCGATGGCATCGTTGCGGTGCCAGGTGTTGAGCGGCGCCTGCATCGCTGGCAAGGCCAGCTCCCACAGTTAAGCCGGGGTCAGGCACTCCGGCCCATTGAGGTTGGGATCATTGACGAAATTGGCCAGCACCCGCTCCCGCAGCGGGGCCTGGCTGCTCGCCAGCAGCTCGTACAAGCGCGCCACTGGCGTCTCAGGATCGAGCCAGGCGGCCTGCCCTGCCGCATCGAGCATCAGCGGCCGCCGCTGATTCACCGCCGCCTGGGTCACCACGGCGGTGCTCAACCAGACCTGATCCTGCACCGGATACGCCTCCCAGATTGCCGCAAAGAACAACGAAGAGCCCTCCCCCGGCGTCAGCCAATAGGGGCGCTTGCGCTGGGTGCCGCGCCATTCATAAAAGCCGTTGGCCGGCATCAGGCAACGGCGCAGGCGAAACGCCTCGCGAAACATCGGTTGCTCGGCCAGGGTTTCGGCCCGGGCATGAGCGGGCGTGCGTGACAAGTCGGTGAGCCAGGCCGGGGTCAGCCCCCAGCGGGCCCGCGCCAGCTCCAGCTGGCCCGCTTCGAGGCGGCGCTGGATCAGCACCTGGGCGCCAGGGGAGATATTCCATTGCGCCTGCTGATCACCGGGAAATCCCGGCAACGCAGCAAAGGCGGGAGACCAGCGAAACAGCGCATAACGTCCACACATGAGGGCAAAAACCTAGCAAATCAGGGTTCCGGGAATGTTCTCCGGTTCGTCGCCCGCAAGTGGCTGGGCAGTATTGTACGCGGCGATCAGCTGGCGTGCGCAGTCGGCCTGTTCATCGGCGACCGCCAGGCCCAGCAGGCCGTGCACCGGCAAGTCGCCGATGGCCCCCATCAGGTCACGACCCACCAGGTGCACCTGGATACCTTCACTGGCGAGCATGCCGATCAGCATTTCAGCTTCCAGCAGGTTTTCCGGATCATAGATTCGCTGCATCAGTCATTCTCACCGTAAACGTCCAGCATCCATTCCTCGCCATGCACCTGAAGCACGAATCTGATCGGCTTGCAGCAGACCTGGCAGTCCTCGATGTATTCCTGGTCACCGCCAGACAGGTCCACCGTCGTTTCGACTTCTTCACCACAATAGGGACAATCGTAGATCGCAGTTTCCAGCATCGCGGCCTCCCGAGTGACTTGTGCGTATAATTGCCGGTCTATTTACAGGACCTGCGCGTGTTCGAGCCGTTTTTCGAACCCCGGCCCTACCTATTACCCTAGCCGTTTCCAACAAGAGAGCATGATGGGCGAATTCGATGCCATCCGACCGTACGACGACGCTGAGGTCCCTGCCGTTCTGGCACGCCTGCTCAGCGACCCGGCATTCCTCGATATCCTCACCCACTTCCGCTTCCCGCGCATGGCCGGAGCGTTCGGCTGGCTGCTCAAGCCGCTGATCGCCAGGCGCCTGCGTAAAGAGTTTGCCGGTGTCAGTTGCGTTTCGACCCTGCAGGACAAGGTCGAGTACTACGTCGACCATACCATCGAACGGGCCACCGACGGCGTGACCTACACCGGCGTCGAGCAACTCAAGTCCGGCACCGCTTACCTGTTCCTGGCCAACCACCGTGACATCGTCATGGACCCTGCGTTCGTCAATTACGCGGTGTACCACGCCGGCCTGCCAACGCCGCGGATCGCCATTGGCGACAACCTGCTGCAAAAGCCGTTCGTCAGCGACATGATGCGCCTGAACAAGAGCTTCATCGTCCACCGCTCGATCAGCGGACGCCGGGAAAAACTGGCGGCCTACCAACTGCTTTCAGCCTACATCAACCATTCGATCCGCAACGACGGTGCGTCGATCTGGATCGCCCAGGCTGAAGGCCGGGCCAAGGATGGTGACGATCGCACCGATTCGGCAATCCTGAAAATGTTCCACATGAGCCGTAAGGACGAGCCGTTCGGGGCGGTGATCCAGTCGCTGAACCTGAGCCCGGTATCGATCAGCTACGAGTACGACCCGTGCGATCAGGCCAAGGCCCGCGAGCTGTACATCCGCGCCACCACCGGCAGCTACACCAAGGCGCCGGGGGAAGACGACATCAGCATTGCCCAGGGCATCACCGGCTATAAGGGACGGGTGCACATCAACTTCGCCCCGCCGGTGACGGCGTTCTTCGAGGACACCAAGCAACTGGCGGCGGAAATCGATCGGCAGATTCTCGGCGGTTACCGGTTGTTCCCGGTGCATTACCTGGCCTATGCGCAATGGGCCGAGGCCGATCCTGCGCTGGAAGTGCCGGCGGCGGCCAAGGTGTTCCCGGCCGATGAACTGGCCCGCGCCCAGGCCGAATGGCAGCGCCGCCTGGATGCCTGCCCGGTCGAGCAGCAGCCGTACCTGGTGCAGCAGTATGCGACGCCGGTGCGTAATCAGTACCGGGTTAAAGCCGGGTTGGCGCTTTGATCATCGCGGGGCAAGCCCGCTCCCACAGGACTAACTGCGGTGGGAGCGGGCTTGCCCCGCGATTACGGTTCAAACCCAGGTACTGAACCAGGAGAGCAACAAGGCCAATGCCAGGAAGGCAAAGCCGAGGATGTAATAAAAGCGGTTGATGCGCAGGCTCATGCCATCGACCACCGCTTCATCGGCGGCCATACCGGCCAGGGTTTGCGCCGCACGACGCCGGGCGCTGTGCAGCAACAGCCCGCCAGGACAGGTCAGCACCAGGGCCAGCAGGTTGATCAGCTTGGCCGGATGGGCGGCAAACAGCCCCCAGATCACTTGCAACGACATCGCAGAACCTCAAAAGAAGTACATCGAAACACTCGACACGGCGCGCATTCTACCCAAGCGCCGCGGGTATTCCTGCCCTTTGCGACAAACGACGATAATTCCCGCCGTCATACGTTCGTCATCAACACAGTCCACCCTAGCGGCCTTCGCAATGGACCGGAGCTTGTCATGCTGCACGCCGAAAACCAGGACCGCCTCTACCTGATCGCCCAGAGCGACGAGCAGCAGGCCTTGATCGATGGCCTGGCCTTCAATGTTCAGGACCGCCAATGGCTGGTGTACTGCGCCCTGGGCGGGCATGCCCACGACGACCTGCCCGAGGTCGATGGCCAGACCGGCATCAGCGTGCTGGACTTCTACGTCGAAGCGGCCTGAAGCCAGAAACCAAAAAGCCCGATGGCTGCAGTGCAACCATCGGGCTTTTGTTTGTAGTCGAACGGCCCGGCTTACTCGCCCAGGATCTGGCCGATGGCCTGGTCCTTGAACAAACGGGTCAGGGCGTCACTGAGGACGTCGCCTACCAGCTTGGTGTTGGTTTCCTGGTTGGGCGCCATGCCGAAGCGTTGGTCGAGGGACGCACCATAACGGCCGCTGTAGCGACGGTTGGCATTGGACACGTCAGCTTTGAAGGTTGCACCGATGGTGGCTTCCGTCACGTACATGCCTTCTTTGGGCGACTGGTACTTCAGCTCGGCCAGGGTCACGGTCAGCTGCGGCGCGTTGTAGGCGTTTGGCGTCGGGGTGAAGCCCAGCAGGCGCACAGCGGCTTCAGCCTGGGCTTGCAGCTTCGGCAGGATATCGTTGCCAGTCACGGTGATGGCGCTGGTTTCCGGGTACAGGCCACCACGGGTGCCCAGGGTTTGCGAAGCACGGCCATCGACCACCTTGACCACCACCGGCTGGCCATGACCGACCGGCGCGAGCTGAGCGGTGAGTTTCGGTTGCGGGCTGAGTTGTTGCGGGCTGTGGGCACAACCGGCCAGGGTCAGACTGGTCACCGCGATCAAACCGAACAACAAACGTTGCAACATGCTCATCTCTCCAGAATAGGCAGCAAAGGCCGCCAGTATAACCAGCACGACGCGGCCCAGCCATCGCCGTGCCATTAGCGAATAAGACAGGCGCAAGCGCCGTCAGTTCGCGGCCGCAATCGTTTGATCATCTGGTGGCCAAGAACCGTGCATCAATAAAAGTCGCTAATAAAGATCATTTCTGCCCGAGACATCGTTATAATCTCCCCCCGATTATAAGGACGTCTCCTGATCGGGCCTCGCAGCACCGCCAATGTTGACCATCGGCATCCTCCGCACCGCCCACAGAGAGCCTTCCACACAGGTCTTGCACCAGCCAGTGTGCCTGCAATATTCGGCCCTCTGCTCTGCCTGAACCTGCCGGGTCTGCCATCGCGCAGCCCATTTTGAGGTTCACGACTCCAAAAGAGCGTGAAAAAACGGGTTTTCACAACTTCACGAGAGTGTGGCGAGCAATGAACAGTCTGGCATGTGCAAAAGCACCTAAAGTGTCCCGAACAGCCCTGAACAGCTGGCAACAGCGCGCATCCTGGATGAGTGCCTGAGGCCGGTCCATAACGCACGACGGACACCTTGACCATAAGTCGAATTGCCGCACCGGCCTTAAAATGCGTTCATAGGCAACGCAAAGCCCGTTTGGCGGTGTCCGCTGAAGTTGCAAAAACTGCGAAGAATCGGACATGGCGATCCTGGCCAAGCCAGAGATCCTATGCTGTCAATTTGGTGCTGTAGATTTTGGAGACGCGTTAAATGGCGCAGAACGAAGCAGTCGATGTAGTACTGGTAGGGGCAGGCATCATGAGTGCCACCCTGGCCGTACTGCTCAAGGAACTCGACCCGGCGATCAAGCTGGAAGTCGTCGAGTTGATGGATTCGGGTGCCGCGGAAAGTTCCAACCCGTGGAACAACGCCGGGACCGGCCATGCCGGACTGTGTGAACTGAACTACACGCCGCAGGCTGCCGACGGTAGCATCGACATCAAGAAAGCGGTGCACATCAACACCCAGTTCGAGGTGTCCCGGCAGTTCTGGGCCTACCTGAGCAAAAAAGGCGCGTTCAGCTCGCCACGGGCGTTCATCAACCCGGTCCCGCACCTGAGCTACGTCGAAGGTGACAAAGGCGTCGATTTCCTCAAGAAGCGCTTCGAGCTGCTCAAGCAGCATCACGCCTTCAGCGAGATGGAATACACCGAAGACAAAGCGCTGATGAGCGAGTGGATGCCGCTGATGATGCCGGGTCGCCCTGCCGACCAGAAAATCGCCGCCACCCGTGTCATGAAAGGCACCGACGTCAACTTCGGCACCCTGACCAACAAACTGCTCAAGCACCTGGCCAGCGCGCCGGATGCCCAGGTCAAGTACTGCAAGCGGGTCACCGGCCTGCGCCGTAACGGCAGTGGCTGGACCGTCAGCATCAAGGACGTCAACAGCGGCAGCAGCCGTGAAGTCAACGCCCGCTTCGTCTTCCTCGGCGCCGGTGGCGCGGCCCTGCCGCTGCTGCAGCAGTCGGGCATCGAAGAGAGCAAAGGCTTTGGCGGCTTCCCGGTCAGCGGCCAATGGCTGCGCTGCGACAACCCGGAAGTGGTCAAGAAGCACCAGGCCAAGGTGTACAGCCAGGCCGCGGTCGGTTCGCCGCCGATGTCTGTGCCGCACCTGGACACCCGCGTCGTCGACGGCAAGACCTCGCTGCTGTTCGGCCCGTATGCCGGCTTTACCACCAAGTTCCTCAAGCACGGCTCGTTCCTCGACCTGCCGCTGTCGGTACGCATGGGCAACATCGGCCCGATGCTCGCGGTGGCCCGCGACAACATGGACCTGACCAAGTACCTGGTCAGCGAAGTGATGCAGTCGATGGAACAGCGTCTGGACTCGCTGCGCCGCTTCTACCCCGAGGCGAAAGCCGAGGACTGGCGCCTGGAAGTGGCCGGCCAGCGCGTGCAGATCATCAAGAAAGACCCGAAAAAAGGCGGCATCCTGCAGTTCGGTACCGAACTGGTAGCGGCCAAGGACGGCACCCTGGCCGCCCTGCTGGGCGCCTCGCCGGGTGCTTCGGTGACGGTTTCGATCATGCTTGAGCTGATCGAACGCTGCTTCCCCGAGCAGACCAAGGGTGCCTGGGCAGCCAAGCTCAAGGAAATTTTCCCGGCCCGGGAAAAGGTCCTGGCCGCCGACGCTGCGCTTTATCACAAGATCAGCGCGCACAACGACGAGGTCCTGGGCCTGGTCGAAAACAGCCCGGCGCAGCACTACGCGTAACGCACCGGCATAAAAAAACGCCCTTCGGGGCGTTTTTTTATGGGCTCAGGACAATCAGCCGCGGGCCTTGTCGATGATCTCGATGTACTCGGCCGCGTTGCGCTGGTCGCGGATCTGATCGACGAAGGTCTTGCCCTGCTCGTCTTTACCGTCCAGATCCAGGCCGGCCTCGACGAAGAAACCGACAAAGCGTTCGAAGTCGTCGATGCGCAGGCCACGATAGGCCTTGATCAGTTTGTGCAGCGAAGGTGAAGTGGCATCCGCCGGTTCGAACTGCAGGAAGGATTTGACGTACTCGTCGCTGATCTCATCCCCAATCACTTGCTTCTTGTCTTTACGCATTGCCGACTCCAACTGAACCATCACGGACATTTTCACGGGCCGGCAGTTTACCCCTGCCCGGCACCGCCACTCAACGCGCGCGTACGGCCCCGGTATGCACATCGGCCCAGACGTGGCCGTTGGCATAACTGAGAAATTGCACATAGACCGTGTTGTTGCGCAGCAGGTCGACGATTACCGGGTACTGACTGATCGGGTAGTTCAGGCTCAGGACCTTGCGTTTGTCATCGAACACCGGCTTTTTCAGGCTCTTGCTCTCGACATCGAAACTGATCAGCACCTGGCTGACCGTGGCGCCCTTGCTCAGGGGCTTGCCCTTCAGACGCAGGATCAAAGGGGAGGTGACCGGGATCGGCTGCTGGTTGGATTGACGCTGATTGCCCACCACCACCGAATAGTCGGTGACCTGCAGCAACTGCTGGGCTTCGGGGGCTTCCTGGCGTAGCGCCAGATCGTCCGGAGGCAGGAACTGACTGTGTAGCGGGGCAGCAGCCAGGGGCATGCTCAGTAGCAGCAGAAAGGGGACAATTGCACGCATGTCAGGCTCCTTGGGGGCGGCCTGGCACTCTAGCATGGGATCACGCCATCGCGGGGCAAGCCCGCTCCCACAGAGGTCATATCCAACCTGTGGGAGCGGGCTTGCCCCGCGATCAGTCCTTAGAGTCCTTTTACAGCGAAGATCCCATTGGCGTTGCGCCAGTAGCCCTTGTAGTCCATGCCATAACCGAACACGTAGCGGTCAACGCAGCTCAGACCACAGAAATCAGCCTTGAGCTCGGCACTGGCTTTGCGGTCGTGATCCTTGTCGATCAACACCGCAGTGTGCACGGCGCGGGCGCCGGAGTGCTTGCAGAAATCGATGATGGCGCTGAGGGTGTGCCCTTCGTCGAGGATGTCGTCGATGATCAGCACGTCGCGGTCAATGAACGAGACTTCCGGCTTGGCTTTCCAGAACAGATCACCACCGCTGGTCTGATTGCGGTAGCGGGTGGCGTGCAGGTAGGACGACTCCAGCGGGAACTGCAGGTGCGTCAGCAGCTTGCCGGCGAAAATCAGGCCACCGTTCATCACGCAGAACACCACCGGGTTGCTTTCGGCCAGCACTTCGCTGATCTGCGCGCCAACGCGGGCAATGGCGGCCTCTACTTCGGCTTCGTTGTACAGGCAGTCAGCCTCTCGCATGACTTGACGGATATGCTCGAGATCAGCGGACATGGCGCTCTCCAGGGGGCTGCAAATGAGAAAAGCGGGCAAAGGTACGCATCCGGGGGCGTCAGATCAAGCATTTATGGACTAACGTCCAGAATGCCTATAGGACACACACGGCTGAATAGATTAATCTACCGCGGTTTTTTTGCCCGCCCCCGGAGCTTTCCCTATGCCTACCCGTGAGATCCGCCATCCGCTGATCCGTCACAAGCTCGGCCTGATGCGCCGCGCTGATATCAGCACCAAGAACTTCCGCGAACTCGCCCAGGAAGTCGGCACGCTCCTGACCTACGAGGCCACCCAAGACCTGCCACTCGAAACTTACGAGATCGAAGGCTGGTGCGGTAAGGTCCAGGTCGAGAAAATCGCCGGTAAGAAGATTACTGTAGTACCGATCCTGCGCGCCGGTATCGGCATGCTCGACGGCGTGCTCAGCCTGATTCCAGGCGCCAAGGTCAGCGCCGTCGGCGTTGCCCGCAACGAGGAAACCCTCGAAGCGCACACCTACCTGGAAAAGCTCGCCCCGGAAATCGACGAGCGCCTGGCGCTGATCATCGACCCGATGCTGGCCACCGGCAACTCGATGGTCGCCACCATCGACCTGCTGAAGAAAGCCGGATGCAAGGATATCCGCGCCATGGTCCTGGTTGCCGCGCCTGAAGGTATCGACACGGTCGAGAAGGCCCACCCGGACGTGCAGATCTACACCGCTTCGATCGATGAGCGCCTGAACGAGCATGGCTACATCATCCCGGGCCTGGGCGATGCCGGTGACAAGATCTTCGGTACCAAGCAGAAGGACGCCTGAACATGCAGGATGAGTTCAACGACCCGCTCTGGCGCCAGGTCGTCTCCGGCGCGCAGATGCTCTTTGTAGCCTTCGGCGCGCTGGTGCTGATGCCGCTGATCACCGGCCTCGACCCGAATGTCGCGCTGTTCACCGCAGGTCTGGGAACTCTGCTGTTCCAGATAGTCACCGGCCGTCAGGTACCGGTGTTCCTCGCTTCGAGTTTCGCCTTCATCACCCCGATCATTCTCGCCAAAGGCCAGTTCGGCCTGGCCGAGACCATGGGCGGGGTGATGGCGGCCGGTTTCGTCTACACCTTCCTCGGCCTTGCGGTGAAGATCAAAGGCACCGGTTTCATCGACCGCTTGCTGCCACCTGTGGTGATCGGCCCGGTGATCATCTCGATCGGCCTGGCCATGGCCCCGATTGCCGCCAACATGGCGATGGGCAAGGCTGGCGATGGCACCGAGCTGCTGCCGTACGGCACGGCGATGATGATCTCCATGCCGGCACTGCTGACCACCCTGATCGTCGCCGTGTTCGGCAAGGGCATCTTCCGCCTGGTGCCGATCATCGCCGGTGTGCTGGTGGGTTTTGGCCTGTCGTTCTACTTCGGTGTGGTCGATACCGCCAAGATTGCCGCCGCACCGTGGCTGGCTTTGCCGCACTTCACTGCACCGGCGTTCAACTGGCAGGCGATCCTGTTCATCGTGCCGGTGGCCCTGGCGCCGGCGATCGAACATATCGGCGGGGTGATCGCGGTAGGTAGCGTGACCGGTCGCGACTACCTGAAAAAGCCCGGCCTGCACCGCACCCTGCTCGGTGATGGCATCGCCACCACCACGGCCGGCCTGTTCGGTGGCCCGCCTAACACCACCTACGCCGAAGTCACTGGCGCGGTGATGCTGACCAAGAACTACAACCCGAAGATCATGACCTGGGCGGCGATTTTCGCCATCACCCTGGCTTTCATCGGCAAGTTCGGCGCCTTGCTGCAGAGCATTCCGGTGCCGGTGATGGGCGGGATTCTCTGTCTGCTGTTCGGCTCGATTGCGGCAGTGGGCATGAACACCATGATCCGCCACAAGATCGATCTGGGCGAAGCACGCAACCTGGTGATCGTTTCGGTGACCCTGGTGTTCGGGATCGGCGGCGTGCTGGTCGGTACCGGTACCGGTCCGGACGATTGGGGCCTCAAAGGCATCGCCCTGTGTGCGGTGGTGGCGATTGCCCTGAACCTGCTGCTGCCTGGAAATGATGGCTGGAAGAACAAGATAAAGGACTAACAGCATCGCGGGGCAAGCCCGCTCCCACCGAGGTGTGTACACCACCTGTGGGAGCGGGCTTGCCCCGCGATCAGCCCTCAGGCTTTCTCACACATCCCCTTCAACGCCTGCACCCACTGCGGGTGATCGTTCAGGCACGGCACCAGCACCAACTCCTCGCCGCCCGCCGCCACAAACTGCTCGCGCCCGCGATCGCCGATCTCTTCCAGCGTCTCGATGCAGTCGGCAACAAACGCCGGGCACATCACCAAGAGCTTTTTCACCCCTGACTTACCCAGCTCGTCCAGGCGGGTTTCGGTATAGGGTTCGATCCATTTAGCCCGGCCAAGCCGAGACTGGAACGACACCGACCACTTGCCATCAGGGATGCCCATTTTTTTCGCAAACGCCTGCGCCGTACGCAGACATTGGCCGCGATAGCAGACAGCAAGCATCTCGGGTGAAGCATCGCGACAGCAATCCTCAGCCTGGAAATCATGCTTACCGGTCGGATCAAGCTTCTTCAAATGCCGCTCGGGCAAGCCATGAAAACTCATCAGCAGATGATCGTAATCCTGCTCCAGATAAGGCCGGGCACTTTCCACCAAGGCATCGATATACTCTGGCTGGTCATAAAATGGCCGCAACACGGCCATCTGCAACGGCAACGCGTGTTCGGCAACGACCTGCCTGGCCTGCTCGATCACGGTGGTCACCGTACTGTCGGCGAACTGTGGATAAAGCGGCGCCAGGGTGACCTTGCGCACGCCTTGCGCAGCCAGGCGCTGCAGCACCGTCGGCAAGGACGGCTCACCGTAACGCATGGCGATTTCCACCGGTCCATGCTGCCAGTGCTCACGCATGGCGGCTTGTAGACGTCGGGTCAGCACCACCAGTGGCGAGCCTTCATCCCACCAGATCGAGGCATAGGCATGAGCCGATTGCTCAGGACGCTTGATCAGGATCAGCGACACCAGCAAACGACGCACCGGCCAAGGCAGGTCGATGACGTACGGGTCCATCAGAAACTGATTGAGGTAGCGGCGCACATCAGCCACCGAAGTGGAGGCCGGCGAGCCCAGGTTGACCAGCAGCAGAGCGTGATCGGTCATGCAACGTCCTATTTCAGAGGCGCCTGGACAAGTCATCCAGCGCCGATTGCAAATCATTGAAGCGGAAGGTGAACCCCGCAGCGAGCAAGCGCACCGGGCGTGCCCGCTGTCCGCCCAGCAGCAGGGTCGACAGCTCGCCCAACCCGGCCTTCAGCACCAGTGCCGGCAACGGCATCAAGGCAGGACGATGCAGGACGCGCCCCAGGCGCCTGGCAAACTCGCGGTTGCGTACAGGTTCCGGGGCGCAGGCATTATAAGGACCGCTGGCGTCCTTGTGCTGCAAGAGAAAATCAATCAGGGCGACCTGGTCGTCTATATGGACCCAGGGCATCCATTGCCGGCCATCGCCAATCGGCCCGCCCAGGCCGAGTTTGAACGGCAGGCGCAGGCGCGACAAAAAGCCGCCCTCACTCGACAGCACCAGGCCGGTACGCACCAGCACCACACGCATGCCCAAGGCCTGGACGTGTTGTGCGGTTTCTTCCCAGGCAATGCACAGCTGACTGGCAAAGTCTTCCTTGACCGGCTGCGAGGCCTCGGTCAGCTCACGCTCACCACCGTCGCCATACCACCCTACCGCTGACCCGGAGATCAGCACTTCAGGACGCTGCTGACGGCTTTCAAGCCAGGCAATCAACTGTTCAGTGAGGGTGATCCGGCTGCTCCAGAGCAACGCACGCCTGCGCGCGGTCCAAGGGCGATCGGCAATCGGTGCGCCGGCCAGATTGATCACCGCATCGATGGGCTCATCCTCACTCAAAGCCTCGAGCCGGGCGA
Source organism: Pseudomonas putida (assembly GCF_028682475.1). GTDB lineage: Bacteria > Pseudomonadota > Gammaproteobacteria > Pseudomonadales > Pseudomonadaceae > Aquipseudomonas > Aquipseudomonas putida_AG. The sequence goes on along the minus strand of NZ_JANHLE010000013.1, from coordinate 47,308 downwards.
CGCCCTGCACACCGACCCCGCACAATTTACCTACCTGCTCAGGACGCCGGCTCCAGACCGTCAGGCGATGTCCTTGCGCCAACCAGCGCTGGCAAAGCTGTTGACCTATCAATCCCGTACCGCCGGTCAGCAATATATGCATGGCTGTGTCCTCACATGGCGCGCCCTGGTCTATTTTTAAGATCAAGGCACTTTTTTGACCGAACACTCTCGGATAAACATAGGCCAACCTGCGGTAATGAACGGAAGCACCTTATACAGAACTTGCAAGATGTAAAGGTTTGCCCGGCGGAAGAGAAGTCTGCACCCATAAGGTTCGAAGAGGCCATCATGACTGTACCTATTGCCATCATCGGTGCCGGAATCGCCGGGCTGTCAGCGGCCCAGGCACTGCAAAAAGCCGGGCAGACCGTCCACCTGTTCGACAAGGGGCACGGCAGCGGCGGCCGCATGGCCAGCAAACGCAGCGATGCCGGCGCCCTGGACCTCGGCGCCCAGTATTTCACTGCCCGCGACCGGCGCTTCGTCGATCAGGTCCAGCAGTGGGTCGCAGCCGGCTGGGTTGCAGAGTGGAAGCCACAACTCTACAACTACCAGAATGGCGTCTTGAGCCCCTCCCCCGACGAACAGACCCGCTGGGTTGGCGTGCCACGCATGAGTGCCATCACCCGCGGCCTGCTCAAAGACATGACGGTCAATTTCAGCTGCCGGATTGCCGAAGTCTACCGTGGTCAGCAGTACTGGCATTTGCAGGATACCGACGGATGCAGCCATGGTCCGTATAGCCGGGTAGTGGTCGCGGTGCCGGCACCGCAGGCGACCCAGTTGCTCAGTGCCGCGCCCAAACTCGCCGCCACTGCCGCCAACGTACAGATGGACCCGACCTGGGCAATTGCCCTGGCTTTCGAGACGCCGCTGGACACCCCGATGCAGGGTTGCTTCGTGCAGGACAGCTCGCTGGACTGGCTGGCGCGCAATCGCAGCAAACCGGGGCGTGACGAACACATGGACACCTGGGTCCTGCATGCCACTTCACACTGGAGCAAGCAGCACATCGACCTGAGCAAGGAAGCGGTGATCGAACAGCTCTGGGGCGATTTCGCCGAGCTGGTCGGCTGCGTGGTCCCTGCCCCCAGCTTCTCCCTCGCCCACCGCTGGTTGTACGCCCGCCCGGCCAACAACCACGAATGGGGCGCCCTGGCCGACGCCGACCTGGGTCTCTATGCCTGTGGCGACTGGTGCCTGTCTGGACGTGTCGAAGGCGCCTGGCTCAGCGGCCAGGAAGCAGCGCGCAGGCTACTCGAACACATGGAGTGATCTACCCGGCAACGCCGCAACAAATATCTGTACAAAAACTATGCACTGCAATTGACTCGTATACATTTGCTCCTATGATATTCCTGTACATAAATTTAATTATGTACAGGAATATTCGGAGCTCGCCATGGATGCGTCACACGCCACTTGCAAACCCAGGATCGCGGTCAGCGCCTGCCTGACCGGTGCCGAGGTTCGCTACAACGGCGGTCACAAGGCCTCTCGACTCTGCAACGAGGTACTCGGTCAGTACTTCGACTTCATTCCAGTCTGCCCGGAAATAGCCATCGGCCTCGGCGTGCCACGCGCGCCCATCCGCCTGATAGGCGATCCCGCTGACCCACAAGCAGTCGGCAGCCATGATCCGGCGCTGGACCTGTCCGGCCCGCTGCGCGCCTATGGACAGCAGATGGCTGCGGACCTCACGGACATCTGTGGCTACATATTCATGCAGAAATCTCCGTCGTGCGGGCTTGAACGGGTCAAGGTCTACAAGGCCAACGGCTCTCCCGCTCACGAAGGCGGCCGCGGTCTTTATGCCGCTGCCTTTTGCCAGCAACGCCCGGATTTGCCCGTCGAAGAGGACGGCCGTCTGTGCGACCCGGTACTGCGGGAAAATTTCATCACCCGCGTGTATGCCTTCGCCGATTGGCAGCGGCTGCTCGCCGAGGGCCTCAGCCGCGGCGCGTTGATCGCCTTCCATGCGCGCTACAAGTACCAACTGATGGCCAACAATCCGCATCAATACAAGGTGCTGGGCAAGCTACTGGGCAGCATGACCCGCGACGATGATCCGCAGGTGCTTGGCCCCCACTATTTCAGTCAACTGATGCGGGCCCTGCGCCGTTGCGCCAGCCGCGGCAACCACAGCAATGTACTGCTGCACCTGAGCGGCTACCTGCGTAGCGGGCTGAGCCAGGACGACAGGCAGGAAATCCGGCACCTGATCAATCAATACCACGACGGTGTGGTGCCGTTGGTGGTGCCGCTAACACTGCTCAAGCATCACTTGCGCAGCCACCCCGACCCTTACGTGCTGCAACAGGTCTACCTGCAACCGCACCCGGAAAGCCTGAGTCTGCGCAATGCCATCTGAACAAACACCATGCAACTGATCTGGCTGCGCAACGACCTGCGCCTACACGACAACACCGCACTGTCCGCCGCTTGCGCGCAGGGGCCGACCCTGGCGGTCTGGCTGGTCAGCGCGCAACAATGGCACAGCCATGATGACGCCCCGTGCAAAGTCGACTTCTGGTTGCGCAACCTGGCAGCACTGAGCGAGCAGCTGGCCACGCTGAACATCCCGCTACTGGTGCGCGAAGCCGACACCTGGGACCGGGCCCCTGATGTGCTGCTCGAGATCTGCCGCGAGCATCGGATTCGGGAACTGCACCTGAACGACGAATACGGCATCAACGAAAGCCGCCGCGATCAAGCCGTCAGCGAGTCGCTGTCTCAGGCGGGCATTGCCGTGCATCGCCACCTGGACCAAGTGCTGTTCAGACCCGGCAGCATCCTCACCCGTAGCGGTGGCTACTTCCAGGTCTTCAGCCAGTTTCGCAAAGCCTGCTACGAACGCTTGCACCTTGGCTTGCCCAGCCTGCAGCCGCCGCCAACACCCCAGGCTGCGCTAACGGTCGCCAACGACGCGGTCCCCACTCAAGTGCCAGGTTTCGCCGTGCCACCTGCCAGCCTGAGCGATCTCTGGCCGGCCGGTGAAACCGAGGCCCATGAGCGTCTGCAGCGCTTTATCGATGAAGCCGTTGATGACTACCAGCTGCAACGGGACTTTCCCGCCGTTACCGGCACCAGCCAGCTCTCGCCTTATCTCGCGGCGGGCGTGATCTCCCCTCGCCAGTGCTTGCTGCGTGCCCTGGCGCACAACCACGGCGAATTCGACAGCGGCAACAGCGGGCTGGTGACCTGGATCAACGAGCTGATCTGGCGTGAGTTCTACAAGCACATCCTCAACGGCTACCCGCGGGTGTCGCGTCACCGCGCCTTCCGCCAGGAGACCGAGGCACTCCCCTGGCGCCATGCGCCCGATGAGTTGAAAGCCTGGCAAGAAGGCCGCACCGGCATTCCGATCATCGACGCGGCCATGCGTCAACTGCTTGCCACCGGCTGGATGCACAACCGGCTGCGGATGATCGTGGCGATGTTCCTGAGCAAGAACCTGTTGATCGACTGGCGCGAAGGCGAGCGCTTCTTCATGCGCCACCTGATCGATGGCGATCTGGCCGCGAACAATGGTGGCTGGCAGTGGAGCGCCTCCACCGGAACCGATGCGGTGCCTTACTTCCGGATATTCAATCCGATCAGCCAGTCCCGGCGTTTCGACAGTCAAGGCTGGTTTATCAAGCGCTGGTTGCCGGAGCTGGCAACAGCCGATGAAAAAAACATTCATAACGGGGTGCCATTAGCAGAACTATTTGTTACAAATGAGTATCCACAACCGATTGTGGACCTCGGTAGCAGTCGCCAACGTGCCTTGAATGCTTTCAAGAATTTGTCCACGCGGCAGGTTGAGGAATCACCTTTTGAATAACTCCATTGCCAATCGAGTCTGGGTTACCGGTGCCAGTAACGGTCTAGGGCTTGCGCTGGTCGAACGGTTACTGGCACAGGGCTCACAGGTAGCTGCCAGTGGCCGGACTTGTGAAGACTTGCAAGACTTGTCCCGGGAGTATCCTGAAAGTTTGCTGTTACTTGACGGCAATCTGAGCGATCCACATGAAGTGCAAAAAGCTTCCAGCCGGATCAATGATCACTGGGGCGCACTCGACTGCCTGATCATCAATACTGGAACTTGCGACTACCTGGCCGTCGATACACCGGCCTCGGGTATTTTCGAAGGCATTGTCAGCAGCAACCTCAGCGTCACCCGGCATTGCCTGGATAGTGCCTGGCAACTGTTGAAAGGTGGTCGTTCGCCTCAAGTCGTCGGTATCCTCAGCCGCTACTCAGCACTGCAGCTACACGACCCCAGGCAGCCGGCAAACGCGGACAACAGCTTGAGACAGTTGTTCAACCGCCAGCGTAGCGCCCTCGCCACTCAGGCCATAGACCTGACGATCATTGCGCCACTGGATTTGAAGGATGCGCTGGTGACGGAGCAGGTTGCTCCAGAACAATGGACGGCGCTCACCGCCGCAGAGGTCATTCTCAATCGCCTGCCTGATCGCCCTGCCAACCTGGTGCTGGAGGCCCTGCACCTGCACGAGTTATGGCCGCTGCCCAGGTAGCCTTTTAGCCCTGCAATCAGTGCAGGGCCGAAGCAGGTTTACAACGGCATGCGATAGTGGAGTGCGTAGCTTTCCACACCATCGTTAGGTGTTTGCAGCCCGCCATTGGAATAGTGGATGGCGCGCACGCCGACTTCATGGCCACCGGCGAATCGCAGACCGAAACCGATCCGGTCTTCGAACTGGAAAGACGATCCCAGGCCATTGTTTTCAACTTCGGTGCTGGAGAATGCCGCCACCCCGATACCTGCCTCGATATAGGGTTTGACTGACTCGCCAGCAAACTCGTAGACAAACACCGGAGCGAAGGAAAGGCTGTGGTTACTTGTCGTCTCGTCTCCGTCCCAATAGGTGTAGCCGGCATCCCAATAACCGGTAATCCGGCCAACGCTAGTTTGCCACCAACTGGCATCCCAGTTCGATTGCAGACCCAGGCGATAGGTCATGGTCGACTCACCGGTCTGCCCTACCGAAAAAGAAACATCTGCCGCTTGAGTTGTGAACGATTGCCCCAGGGTCAAGGCTGCAAGTGCAGCCAAACAAAGCAGTTTCTTCATGAGAAACGTCCTTTTTTTCCTAATGCTATTGTTGGTTCTTCTGTCTCGTCGGACAAAATTATAGAGGTCGGCGCGGCGGCGTTAGTTCACAGAAATCGTCAGTGCCCCTCACACTTCTTACACTGTGAAGCTTCGCACACTGTCAGATTTATTCCACAAGATTGGAAGTATCTTTCGCAAATGTTCCGGGCTTGAACTGGTCCAGAACTGTGCCTCACGCGCTGGGCCATCAGACAGCAATTGCCGCTCACCCAGCAGCCGTTGCAGCTGGCGGGCGACGGCAGCACCGGTGTCGATAATGGCAATCGATGGCGGCACCATCTGTGCCAGCAGTGGCTTGAGGAAAGGGTAATGCGTGCACCCCAGAATCAAGGTGTCGCAGCCCGCTGCGAGCAGAGGATTCACATAGCCCTGAAGCAGGTCACGCAGGACCGGACTGCCCAGATCCCCCGCCTCGATGCACTCGACCAGCCCGGGACATGGCTGAGTCACTACCTGTACGTCGTTGGCAAAGCGGTCGAGCAGCGCAGCGAACTTGGCGCTCTGCAGCGTGCCAGTGGTGGCCAGCACCCCGACCACGCCACTGCGGGTGGCAGCCGCAGCAGGCTTTACCGCAGGCTCCATGCCTACCAACGGCCAGTCTGGATAGTGCTCACGCAGATCGGCTACCGCAGCGACAGTGGCCGTGTTGCAGGCGAGCACCATGGCCTTGGCGCCGTGCTCGCGGAAAAACTCGGCGACCAGACGGCAACGCTGCCGGATGAATTCAGGCGATTTCTCGCCATAGGGAATGTGCCCACAGTCGGCGACGTACAGCAGAGATTCATTGGGCAGCAAGCGCTGGATTTCTGCCAGCACCGACAAACCACCGACACCGGAATCGAAGACGCCGATCGGCGCTGCCACCTGATCAGTCATCCCGCCCGCCACAGACGCTGCACCCCGGATCACGCTTGACGCGCAACTCACGGAAGCGGCTGCCCAGCGCATCAATCAACAGCAAGCGACCAACCAGTGGCTCACCAAAACCGGCCAGCAGCTTGAGCGCTTCAAGGGCCTGCAGGCTGCCCACCAGACCTACCAGCGGACCGACCACCCCGGCTTCGCTACAGGTCAGCTCGGCTTCGCTGCCATGGCCATAGAGGCAGTGGTAGCAGGGGCTTTCAGGGCGACGCGGATCGAACACCGACAGCTGCCCTTCCAGGCGAATCGCCGCGCCACTGACCAGAGGTTTGCCTTGCGCCACACACGTGGCATTGACCGCCTCGCGGGTGGCGAAATTGTCGGTGCAGTCGAGCACCAGGTCGACCGCTTGCACAGCGGCCGTCAGCGAGTCTTCATCGAGGGCGTTGCGGTGGGCAACCAGACGGATTTCAGGGTTGATCGCCTGCAAGCGGTTCAACGCCGAGTCGACCTTGCTCATCCCCACCGATGCAGTGTCATGCAGTACCTGACGCTGCAGGTTGGTCAGATCGACCGTGTCGAAATCCGCCAGGTGCAGTTCACCAACCCCCGCCGCCGCCAGGTACAACGCCACGGGCGAACCCAGGCCACCAAGACCGACGATCAATGCCCGGCTGTTCTTGAGCCGCAGCTGTCCGTCGATATCGACCTGAGCCAGGAGGATCTGCCGGCTGTAGCGCAATAGTTCCTGATCACTCAGCACGACAGTCGCCCCAGGCTGATTCGTTCATGACCGCCAAGATCGATGCGGCTTTCGATTTGTTCGAAGTCGTGCTGCGCCAGCAACTCGCGCACCGCGGCAGCCTGATCGTAACCGTGCTCGAGCAGCAACCAGCCACCCGGCTGCAGGTGCGCAGGTGCCTGACTGATGATGACGCGCAGGTCGTCCAGGCCATCGGCGCCCGCCACCAGCGCGCTGCTCGGTTCAAAGCGCACATCACCCGCCACCAGGTGTGGATCTTCGGCGGCGATATACGGCGGATTGCTGATGATCAGATCGAAGCGTTCACCCTTGAGGGCGTCGAACCAGTGGCTGCTGCGCACCTGGACATTGTTCAGTTGCAAGCGCTGGCGGTTGCGCTCTGCCAGGGCCACAGCCTCAAGCACGCGGTCCACCGCCATGACCTGCCACTGCGCCCGCTCACTGGCCAGGGCCAGGGCAATGGCGCCGGTCCCGGTGCCCAGGTCCAGCACGCGAACCGGGCTCAATGGCAACAGCTCCAGCGCGGTCTCGACCAGCAATTCTGTGTCCGGACGCGGTATCAAGGTATGCGGCGCCACTTCCAGGTCCAGGTTCCAGAACCCTTGCTGACCCAGAATATAAGCCACCGGCTCACCGCTGCGGCGGCGCTGCAGGTACTCGGCGAAGGTCAACGCCGCTTCACTGCTGACAATCCGCTCAGGCCAGGTATGCAGATAACTGCGCGACTTGCCGATGGCGGCCGCCAACAGCAGCTCGACATCCAGGCGTGCCGTAGGCGAATCCGGTAGCTCCGCAGCGCGGAGCAGGCTGGCGATAATCGTCATTTACTCACCCAGTGCAGCCAGTTGGTCAGCCTGATACTCGGCCAGCAGCGGCTCGATCACCGCGTCCACGCCACCGGCCAGCACATCATCCAGAGAATACAAGGTCAGGTTGATACGGTGATCGGTGACCCGGCCCTGTGGATAGTTGTAGGTACGAATCCGCTCGGAACGGTCGCCCGAGCCCACCAGCAGTTTACGTTCGCTGGCAATCGCATTCTGCGCCGCGCTGGTCTGCATGTCGTTGAGCTTGGCCGACAGCCAGGACATCGCCCGTGCGCGGTTCTTGTGTTGCGAGCGCTCTTCCTGACACTCAACCACAATACCGGTAGGCAAGTGGGTGATGCGCACCGCCGAGTCGGTTTTGTTGATGTGCTGACCACCCGCGCCGGAGGCACGGTAGGTATCCACGCGCAGGTCGGCCGGGTTGATCTCGATCGCCACATGCTCGTCGGGCTCGGGCAGTACCGCCACGGTGCAGGCCGAAGTGTGGATACGGCCTTGGGATTCGGTTTCCGGCACGCGCTGGACACGGTGGGCGCCAGACTCGAACTTCAGCTTGCCATAGACATAGTCGCCCTCGACCCGGGCGATGATTTCCTTGTAGCCACCGTGCTCCCCCTCGTTCTCCGAGAGGATTTCCAGACGCCAGCCACGCCGTTCGGCGTAGCGCGAATACATGCGGAACAGGTCGCCGGAGAAGATCGCCGCCTCGTCACCGCCGGTACCGGCGCGGATTTCCAGGAACACGTTGCGCCCGTCGTTGGGATCTTTGGGCAGCAGCATGCGCTGCAGCTGGTTCTCCAGTTCGGCCAGTTGCTCCTTGGCTTCGCGCACTTCCTCTACGGCCATTTCGCGCAGGTCGGGGTCGCTGTCCTTGAGCAGTGCCTGGGCACCGGCCAGGTCGTCCTGCACCTTGCGCCACTGGGCGTAGGCCGCCGCCACGGGCTCGACTTCGGCATATTCGCGGGAATAGGCGCGAAAGCGGGTCTGGTCGGAAATGACTTCAGCATCACCCAGCAGGGCGGTCAATTCCTCGAAACGGTCCTGGAGGGTGTCCAGCTTATTGAGCAGCGACGCTTTCATTGCGGGGTTTTATCCGTCGAACCCTCATTGAGGGCAAAGAGTTCCTGGGCCATGGCCAGCGCATCGAGGCGGCCTTCGGCAGAGAGCTTTTTCAGTTGCACACTGGGTGCATGGAGCAATTTGTTGGTCAGCCCGCGCGCCAGTTGCACCAGCACTTCTTCGGCACTGCCGCCATTGGCCAGCAGACGCTGGGCCTTTTGCAATTCTTCGTCACGCAGGCGTTCGCTCTGCTGACGGTACGCTTTGAGCACATCCACCGCCGCCAGTTCGCGCAGGCGCAGCATGAAATCTTCGGCGCCCACCGAGACCAGCTCTTCGGCAGCCTGGGCAGCACCCTGACGGCTCTTGAGGTTCTCGGCGACCACATCGTGCAAGTCATCGACGGTATACAGGTAGACGTCGTCCAGCTCGCCAACTTCTGGCTCGATGTCACGCGGCACGGCGATATCGACCATGAAGATCGGCTTGTGCCGGCGCTGCTTCAGCGCGCTTTCCACCGCGCCCTTGCCGAGGATCGGCAACTGGCTGGCGGTGGAACTGATGACGATATCGCTGTTGACCAGCTCCTGCGGAATATCCGCCAGCAACACCGCATGGGCACCGAACTGCTCGGCCAGGGTGCTGGCCCGCTCCAGAGTACGGTTGGCCACCACGATACGCCGTACGCCCTGCTCATGCAGGTGTCGCGCCACCAGGGTGATGGTTTCGCCAGCGCCGATCAACAGCGCCTGGCTACGCCCCAGATCGCTGAAGATCTGCTTGGCCAGGCTGACCGCGGCAAAGGCCACCGACACCGGGTTTTCGCCGATGGCGGTATCGGTGCGCACCTGTTTGGCGGCACTGAAGGTCGCCTGGAACAGACGCCCGAGCAGCGGACCGATGGTCCCGGCCTCGCGCGCCACGGCGTAGGCAGACTTCATCTGGCCGAGGATCTGCGGCTCGCCAAGCACCAGCGAGTCGAGCCCGGACGCCACCCGCATCATGTGCCGGACGGCATCATGATCCTCATGGATGTAGGCACTGGCGCGCAGTTCATCCAGGCTCAGCTGATGATATTCAGCCAGCCAGCGCAGAATACTCTCTGCGGCCAGGTGGTCCTGCTCTATATAGAGTTCGCTGCGGTTACAGGTCGAAAGGATCGCCGCCTCACGGCTGGCGGTCCGTCGGCAGAGCTGCTGCAAGGCGTCCACCAGCTGCTCAGGGGTAAACGCCACGCGCTCGCGTACGTCTACCGAGGCAGTCTTATGGTTGATACCGAGGGCAAGAAAGGCCATGCAAGGTCGCTGATTATGACGAGAAGCCGATAATTGTCCTACTTCGCAGGTTTCAGAACAACCACCGCTCGCTATTGTCTCTATAGACTACCTCTACCGAGACCTTCGCTTATGGGTTTGCCCCGGCGCTTGTGTCATGATGATCCGACCGCTGGTAAGCCGCCCAAATCCTCATTATGAATAGATCCTACGCGTTGTTCCTTGCCTTGGCCCTGCTCCAGGGCTGCCAGACCCTGGCCCCCGACTCGTCGGATGCCCAGGCGCCTGCCCTCGATGCCGCACAAAAGCCGGCGGACAAGCCGGTGGTCTATGGGTCGTTTACCCAGGAAACCGTGTACAACCTGTTGAGTGCGGAACTGGCCGGCCAGCGCAATCGCTTCGACATTGCCCTGGACAACTATGTCAGCGAGGCCATCAAAACCCAGGACCCGGGCATTTCCGAGCGCGCCTACCGCATCGCCGAATACCTGGGCGCCGATCAATCGGCCCTGGATACCGCACTGATCTGGGCGAAAAACGCTCCGGACAACCTCGACGCGCAACGCGCCGCTGCCATCCAGCTGGCACGCGCTGGCCGTTACGACGACTCCATGGTCTATATGGAGAAAGTGCTGCAGGGCAAAGGCGACACCCATTTCGATTTCCTCGCCCTGTCGGCCGCCGAAACCGACCAGGACACCCGCGACGGCCTGCAGAAGAGCTTCGATCGCCTGCTGCAGAAATACCCGGACAATGGCCAGCTGGTATTCGGCAAGGCCCTGCTCCTGCAACAGGACGGCAACGCCAAGGCGGCGCTGGACCTGCTTGAATCACATCCGCCCGAAGAAGGCGAGATCGCCCCGGTGCTGCTGCGCGCGCGCCTGCTGCAAAGCGTGGGCCGCGGCGAAGAAGCCCTGCCCTTGCTGCAGAAAACCATTCGCCAGAACCCCGACGACAAGCGTCTGCGCCTGACCTACGCCCGCACGCTGGTGGAGCAGGATCGCCTGGACGACGCCAAAGTCGAGTTTGCCAGCCTGCTCGAGCAATACCCGGATGATGACGAGCTGCGTTACTCCCTGGCGCTGATCTGCCTGGAAACCAAGAACTGGGATGAAGCGAGCGGCTACCTGCAAGAGCTGATCGAGCGCGACAGTCACGTCGACTCGGCGCACCTGAACCTTGGGCGCATCCATGAAGAACGCAACCAGCCGCAAGCGGCCCTGGACGAATACGCCCAGGTCGGTCCGGGGAACGACTACCTGCCAGCCCAACTGCGCCAGGCCGACATCCTGGTGGCCAACGGTCGCAGCACAGAAGCCTCACGCCGCCTGGCGCTGGCCCGCGACACTCAGCCGGACTACGCCATCCAGCTGTACCTGATCGAAGCCGAAGCACTGGGCAACAACGACAAGGATGCCCAGGCCCTGCAGGTGCTGGAACAAGCCCTGAAGCAGTACCCTGACGACAACAACCTGCTGTATACCCGTGCCATGCTGGCCGAGAAGCGCAACGACCTGGCCCAGATGGAAAAGGACTTGCGCAGCATCATCGCCCGCGAGCCGGAAAACGCCATGGCCCTCAACGCCCTGGGCTACACCCTGGCCGACCGCACCACGCGTTATGCCGAAGCCAAGGCGCTGATCGACAAGGCTCACCAGATCAACCCCGACGATCCCGCGGTGCTCGACAGCCTGGGCTGGGTCAACTACCGCATGGGCAATCTCGACGAAGCCGAGCGCCTGCTGCGCCAGGCCCTGGAGCGCTTCCCCGATCACGAAGTCGCCGCGCACCTGGGCGAAGTCCTGTGGGCCAACGGCAAGCGCCGCGAAGCACGCCAGATCTGGGCCAAAGCCATCGAAGCCCAACCCGACAGCCCTATCCTGCGCAAGACCGTCTTGCGCCTGACCGGTTCCGAGACTCTTTAAGCCTATGTTTTTGCGCCACTGCATCACCTTCAGCCTGATCGCCCTGCTCGCCGGTTGTGCCGGCTTCGGTTCCCGTGAAGCCCTCCAGGGCCAGGGCAGCCCACAATTGTGGCGCGAGCACAAACAACAGCTGAGCACCCTCGACGGCTGGCAGATCAACGGCAAGGTCGGCATCCGCGCCCCGAAAGACTCCGGCAGCGGCACCCTGTTCTGGCTGCAGCGCCAGGATTACTACGACATTCGCCTGTCCGGCCCGCTGGGCCGTGGCGCCGCGCGCCTGACCGGTCGCCCGGGCGGGGTCGTGCTGGAAGTTGCCAACCAGGGCCGTTTCGAAGCAAAAAGCCCGGAGGCCCTGCTCGAAGAACAGCTCGGCTGGGAATTGCCGGTATCGCACCTGGTCTGGTGGGTCCGCGGCCTGCCTGCACCGGACAGCAAGAGCCAGTTGACTCTGGGCAGCGACAGCCGCCTGGCCAGTCTCAAGCAGGATGGTTGGGACGTGCAGTACCTGAGCTACACCGAGCAGAACGGCTACTGGCTGCCCGAGCGCCTCAAACTGCACGGGCAAAATATCGACGTGACCCTGGTGGTCAAGGACTGGCAGCCACGCCAGCTGGGGCACTGACATGACCCGATTGACCCTGCCGGCCCCGGCCAAACTCAATCTGATGCTGCACATTCTTGGGCGCCGCGCCGATGGCTACCACCTGCTGGAAACCCTCTTCCAGTTTCTCGACTACGGCGATGAACTGACTTTCGCCGTGCGCGAAGACGGCGAAATCCGCCTGCACAGCGACATCGAAGGCGTCCCCCACGACAGCAACCTGATCGTCAAGGCCGCCCGTAAACTGCAGGCCCTGAGCGGCTGCACCCAGGGCGCCGACATCTGGCTGAAAAAAATCCTGCCCATGGGCGGCGGCATCGGCGGTGGCAGTTCCGATGCCGCCACCACCCTGCTCGGCCTCAATCACCTGTGGCAGCTTGGTTGCAGCGAAGATCAGCTGGCAGAACTGGGCCTGAGCCTGGGCGCTGACGTACCGGTTTTCGTTCGTGGCCACGCGGCATTCGCCGAAGGTGTCGGCGAAATCCTCACCCCGGCAGACCCGGAAGAGCCCTGGTATGTCGTGCTGGTGCCACAAGTATTTGTAAGTACAGCAGAAATTTTTTCACATCCGCAGTTGACACGTGATTCCTTGCCCCTTAAGATGCGCCCCGTTCCCAAGGGAAACAGTCGTAATGACTGCCAACCGGTAGTAGAGCAGAGTTACCCAGAAGTACGTAACTCACTGGATTTGTTAAGCAAATTCACTGAAGCTAGACTCACCGGAACTGGAAGTTGTGTGTTTGGGGCCTTCCCAAGCAAAGCTGAAGCTGATAAAGTTTTGGCCCTTCTTGCAGATACCCAAACAGGGTTTGTAGCAAAAGGAAGCAACATTTCGATGTTGCATCGCAAGCTTCAAAGCCTGCACTAGGAATCGAGTACAAGGTACTCGCAGCAACAGATACAGGGGCGTCGCCAAGCGGTAAGGCAGCAGGTTTTGATCCTGCCATGCGTTGGTTCGAATCCAGCCGCCCCTGCCATTTTCCTTATACTCATCCAGGTATACCCTCAGCCTTCAGGTACTGCGCGTGTCCAAGATGATGGTCTTTACGGGGAACGCCAACCCCGATCTGGCTCGGCGTGTCGTACGTCAGCTGCATATCCCACTGGGTGATGTTTCTGTCGGTAAATTCTCCGACGGCGAAATCAGCACTGAGATTAATGAAAATGTTCGCGGTAAGGACGTTTTCATCATTCAGCCGACTTGCGCGCCAACCAACGATAATCTGATGGAACTGGTAGTGATGGCCGACGCCTTCCGCCGCTCCTCAGCGTCCCGAATCACTGCCGTGATTCCTTACTTCGGATATGCCCGCCAGGATCGCCGTCCGCGTTCGGCGCGTGTTGCCATCAGCGCCAAAGTCGTCGCTGACATGCTCACCGTCGTCGGTATCGACCGTGTTCTCACTGTCGACCTGCACGCTGACCAGATCCAGGGTTTCTTCGATATTCCGGTAGATAACATCTACGGCTCCCCCGTTCTGGTGGATGACATCGAAGACCAGCGTTTCGAGAACCTCATGATCGTGTCCCCGGACATCGGCGGCGTCGTGCGTGCACGTGCGGTTGCCAAGTCCCTGGGCGTCGATCTGGGTATCATCGACAAACGCCGTGAAAAGGCCAATCACTCCGAAGTGATGCATATCATCGGCGACGTCGAAGGACGTACCTGTATTCTCGTCGACGACATGGTCGATACCGCCGGCACCCTGTGCCACGCGGCCAAAGCCCTGAAAGAACACGGCGCTGCCAAGGTTTACGCCTATTGCACGCACCCTGTCCTGTCGGGTCGGGCGATCGAGAATATCGAGAACTCCGTGCTGGACGAACTGGTGGTGACCAATACCATCCCGTTGTCCGCAGCTGCACAAGCCTGTGACCGTATCCGTCAACTGGATATCGCACCGGTTGTCGCTGAAGCGGTGCGCCGCATCAGCAACGAAGAATCGATCAGCGCGATGTTCCGCTGAGGACTTTGTCCTCGCGAACCTCTCGTTGACGAAAAGCGCCCCGCCCCAACACCTGTTGTTGGGGCGGGGCTTTTTTGCCCACCCCGTTTGGCGCTGGTCGCAAACGCCTGCGGGAGATGGCTATTTTGGAGATACAAAATGACTGATTTCATCCTGAACGCCCAAGCGCGTACCGACCTGGGGAAAGGTGCGAGCCGCCGCCTGCGTCGTCTCGCCTCTTCCGTTCCTGCTGTAGTTTACGGCGGTGACAAAGAGCCAGTTTCCATCACCATGCTGGCTAAAGAAGTTGCCAAGCTGTTCGAAAACGAAGCTGCTTTCAGCCACGTTATCGAGCTGAACATCGACGGCAAGAAAGAAAACGTCGTTGTTAAAGCCATGCAGCGTCACCCAGCCAAGCAGTTCATCATGCACGCTGACTTCGTCCGCGTTGTTGCTGGCCAGAAACTGACCGCCAAAGTACCTGTGCACTTCGTCAACGAAGAAGCTCCGGTCAAGAAAGGCGGCGAAATCTCCCACGTAGTGGCCGAGATCGAAGTTTCCTGCGAAGCCAAAGACCTGCCTGAGTTCATCGAAGTCGACCTGGCCAAAGCCGAAGTCGGCACCATCATTCACCTGTCGGACCTCAAAGCTCCGAAAGGCGTTGAGTTCGTTGCTCTGGCCCACGGTGATGACAAAGCTGTTGCCAACGTTCACGCTCCGCGTGTTGCGCCTGAAGCTGCAGAAGGCGCTGCTGAGTAATCTCAGCACGCCGGCGTTGATCGGGTTACAGTGCCCCGCACTGTAACCCCCAACTCCAAGGAAGAGCCCCTGACGTGACCGCCATCCAACTGATCGTCGGCCTGGGAAACCCTGGCCCCGAATACGAACAGACCCGGCATAACGCAGGGGCTCTTTTCGTAGAACGCATTGCCAGCGCCCAGCGTGTCAACCTGACCGCTGACCGCAAGTATTTCGGCCTGACGGCAAAATTCAGCCATCAGGGCAAAGACGTTCGTCTATTGATTCCGACCACCTACATGAACCGCAGCGGCCAGGCCGTTGCTGCACTGGCGAATTTTTTCCGCATCCCGCCAGATGCCATCCTGGTGGCCCACGACGAACTAGACCTGCCGCCCGGCGTCGCCAAGCTCAAGAAAGGCGGCGGCCACGGTGGCCACAACGGCCTGCGCGACATCATTGCGCAGCTCGGCAACAACCAAGACTTTCACCGTCTGCGGCTTGGCATCGGCCACCCGGGTGACAGCAGCAGGGTCTCCGGTTTTGTCCTGGGCAAGGCGCCGCGCGCCGAACAGGAAAAGCTGGACGCCAGTATCGATTTTGCCCTCGGCGTGCTGCCGGACATCCTCGCCGGCGACTGGACGCGTGCGATGAGAGAGCTGCACAGCCAGAAGGCCTGACTCCACGAAGAGGGATTCACCATGGGTTTCAATTGCGGCATCGTCGGTCTGCCCAACGTCGGCAAGTCCACCCTGTTCAACGCCTTGACCAAATCCGGTATCGCGGCAGAGAACTTCCCCTTCTGCACCATCGAGCCGAACAGCGGCATCGTACCGATGCCTGATGCGCGCCTGGATGCCCTGGCGGCCATCGTCAAGCCGAACCGCGTACTGCCGACCACCATGGAATTCGTCGACATCGCCGGCCTGGTAGCCGGTGCCTCGAAAGGTGAAGGCCTGGGCAACAAGTTCCTGGCCAACATCCGCGAAACCGACGCCATCGCCCACGTAGTGCGCTGCTTCGAAGACGAGAACGTGATTCACGTCTCCAACAGTGTCGACCCCAAGCGCGACATCGAAATCATCGACCTGGAACTGATCTTCGCCGACCTCGACAGCTGCGAGAAGCAACTGCAGAAAGTTGCGCGTAACGCCAAAGGCGGCGACAAGGATGCCCTGGCGCAGAAAGCCATCCTCGAAAAACTGATCCCGCACTTCACCGAAGGCAAGCCTGCGCGCAGCCTGATGAAGGGCATGGCGGACGACGAGAAGGCACTGATCCGTGGCTTCCACCTGCTGACCAGCAAGCCGGTGATGTACATCGCCAACGTCGCTGAAGACGGCTTCGAGAACAACCCGCACCTGGACGTCGTGCGCGCCATCGCCGAAGAAGAAGGCGCTGTTGTCGTGCCGGTGTGCAACAAGATCGAAGCGGAAATCGCCGAGCTCGACGAAGGCGAAGAAAAGGACATGTTCCTCGAGGCCCTGGGCCTGGAAGAGCCTGGCCTGAACCGCGTGATTCGCGCAGGTTACGGCCTGCTCAACCTGCAGACCTACTTCACCGCCGGTGTTCAGGAAGTCCGCGCCTGGACCGTGCGTGTCGGCGCTACCGCTCCGCAAGCGGCAGGCGTGATCCACACCGACTTCGAGAAAGGCTTCATCCGTGCCGAAGTGGTCGCCTATGACGACTTCATCCAGTACAAGGGTGAAAGCGGCGCGAAAGAAGCCGGCAAATGGCGTCTGGAAGGCAAGGACTACATCGTCAAGGACGGTGACGTGATGCACTTCCGCTTTAACGTCTAAGCCGTCTGCGGGTCCTGCCGGGCCCGGATGAACACAAAACCCCTTGAGGCTATCCGCCTCAAGGGGTTTTTCTTTTCCATTGAGCCGCGTCAGGCCCCTCCACGCCCGCCCTGTCTATACTCAGAGGCACTTTTACTGACGAGGTATCAGCGCATGGCAAAGAAGAAGGCAAAGGCGCGCGACGCAGAGCAGCTGCCCCGCAAGGAATACGAAAAAGAACTCAAATCTCTGCATGTCGAACTGGTCAAGCTGCAACAGTGGGTGACGGCCAAGGGCCTGAAAGTCTGCATCGTTTTCGAGGGGCGTGACGGCGCCGGCAAAGGTGGCACCATCAAGGCCATCACCGAGCGGGTCAGCCCGCGGGTATTTCGCGTTGTCGCACTGCCGGCACCGACCGAGCGGGAAAAGAGCCAGATTTATGCCCAGCGCTACATTCAGCACATGCCCTCCGCTGGCGAAGTGGTGATCTTCGACCGCAGCTGGTACAACCGCGCCGGGGTCGAGCGGGTCATGGGCTTCTGCTCCGACGACCAGGCGAAAAAATTCCTGGCGGTGACCCCGCTGTTCGAAAAGATGCTGGTCGAGTCCGGCATCATCGTCATCAAGTACTGGCTCGAAGTCAGCGCCGAAGAGCAGCAACGACGCCTGGAAGAGCGCATCACCGATGGTCGCAAGATCTGGAAGCTCTCGCCCATGGACCTGAAATCGTTCAGCCGCTGGGACGACTACACCCGCGCCCGCGATGAGATGTTTGCCGCTACCGATTCTTCCTGGGCGCCGTGGTACATGGCGCACTCCGAAGACAAACGACGGGTACGCCTGAACATCATCAGCCACCTGCTCAAGCAGGTTCCCTACAAGGACATTACCCACGAGCAACAGATCAAGCTGCCAAAGCGCGGCAAGATCGGCAGCTACAAGAGTGCCGACTACCCGTTCCGCCTGATTCCAGAACGTTTCTGAACAGGATTGCGGCACCCTCGACACTGATCAAGGGCTGACGCTTGCCTCATCTCAGCCCGCAACTGCAAGGCGCCTGGCCTTGCGGTTGGCAGTGCGGGCAAAGCACACGAACAACGCGGCCATGATCGCCAGCGCCATCGGCAAACCATGGGGCGCGACATCCATGGCCGCACCGCTGAGCAATGGCCCGATCAGGCTGCCAACGCCCCACAACAGCCCGACACTGGCATTGGCGGTAACCAGATCCTGCCCCTTGAACTGCTGGCCGATCAACACCAGCGCCAGGGTATAGACCCCACCGGCAACCGCCCCCAGCACCACCAGCGCCGGCCACAGCAGCCACTGCACCTGCAACAGCCAGGGCAAGGCCAGGCCAATCAGCATCGCCACCACACCGCAGACCAGATGCACCAGGGTCCGTTCGCTGCGGTCCGCCAGCCAGCCCAGGGGCAGCTGAAACAGCATGTCGCCGGTGAGGATCACCGTCACCATCAAGGCCGCCACTCCCACGGCAAAACCGTGACTCGAGGCGTACACCGGCATCAGCGACAGAATTACCGCATCGAAGAACGAGAAGAACAGCACGCCCATGCACAACGCCGGCGCGACGCGGAAAAAGCCCGCCAGGGAGAAGCTCTTGCCGCCCTCCTCGCCATGCTCGACGTGATCGTTGGGCACTGTCAGCACGATACACAGCAACGCCAGGCCATAGCAGGCGGTAACCACTGCCGTCACCCAGACGCTCTGCGCACCGAGCAGCGCCAGCATGGCCGGGCCGAGCATCTGAAAGCCGGTGAACGCAGTGGCGTACAGCGCCATGACCTTGCCGCGGTTGCGCTCTTCGCTCAGTTCATTGACCCAGGACTCGCCAAGAATGATCGCGATGCCCATGCCGATGCCCAGGCCCAAACGCAAAAGCGCCAGCAGGTAGATCGAGGAAAAAGCCCACTCGAGCAGACCGATACTCAAGGCACACAGGCCGAAGCACAGGAGGTAGATGACTCTTCGTGTCAGGTACCGGCAGCAGGCATCGACCATGAACGCCGAGAGCATCATCCCCGCCGCCGGAATGGCTGAGAGGATTCCGATCTGCAAGGTGCTGGCACCTGCTTCAAGCAAACGCAGTGACACCAACGGCAGGCTCGCCCCAAGGCTGAAACCGACCACCGATACGGCGAACAACAGGCCCGCCAGAAAACGCTTGTTCATTACAACTCCACCACTGGCGCACGAACGAAGTCGTCCTGGGCCAGCTCATACATGACCTTAAAGAGTTCAGGTGCAGGCAAGCTCGACCGCGGCGATGCCGGGCGTGCTTTTACCGCGTCAGTGAGCGAACGCGGGCGGGGAGAAGGTGAAGGCGAACAGTACGCTGCGTCGACGCTTGAGTACCGTGTCACACGGCCAGTTGCACCACGCGGCCTGGGCAGCGGGTGGTGGCATCGTGTAACAACTGCAAGAGCGGCTCATGCATCAGCAACCGTCAGAAAGGGAGGCGCACTCTAGGGGATGTACACGGCAGGCGTCAATGTGCAGCGCAATGGTTGGAAAAGCGATTGAGGCAAGTCACTTATTAGGGAATTTGATTCAACAATCGGAAGAAAACACATCAAAGATAAGAATATAAATCTTTTATAGCCTATGGGGACTCTTCGTCCGTCGGATTCCAGTCCATGACTCAAGTATTGAATCATCCCCAGACCACTAGCGCCCCCCACGGCGCCAGCGGCTTCTCCATCGCACTTCTGGCGGTGGCAGCGTTCGTCATTGTGACCACCGAGTTTCTGATTATCGGATTACTGCCGGCGCTGGCCCGTGATCTGCAAATTTCAATCCCTGCGGCAGGCCAACTGGTCACCCTCTTTGCGTTCACGGTCATGTTGTTCGGCCCACCGTTGACCGCGGCGTTGGCTCACATCGAACGCAAGCGGCTGTTTATCTTCATCATGGTCGTGTTCGCGGCATCCAACGCCCTCGCCGCATTGGCCCCCAACATCTGGATACTCAGCCTGGCACGCTTCATCCCTGCCCTGCTGCTGCCGGTTTTCTGGGGAACGGCAAGTGAAACCGCCAGCCAGCTGGTTGGCCCCGAACGTGCCGGGCGTGCGGTCTCTCAAGTCTATCTGGGGATTGCTGCCGCCACCTTGTTCGGCATTCCGCTGGGCACGGTCGCAGCCAACATGATTGGCTGGCGTGGCGCATTCTGGGGGCTGGCGGTACTGTCGCTGGTCATGACCGTGCTGCTGGCAGTGTTCATGCCCAGACTGGCGCGTCCGCAGCGTACGGGCTTTCTCAAGCAACTGAGCATTCTCGGCGACCGCCGCTTTGTCGCCAATGTGATCCTCTCGGTTGTGGTGTTTACCGCGATGTTCACTGCCTATACCTATCTGGCAGATCTGCTGGAGCGCCTGGCGGGTATCGAGCCGGTAGCTGTCGGTTGGTGGCTGATGGGCTTTGGTGCAATCGGACTGCTCGGCAACTGGCTGGGTGGCCACTTCGTCGATCGCAATCCACTGGGCGCTACCGCTGCCTTCGTGCTGATCCTGGCTATCGGCATGGCGATCACCATCCCGCTGGCAAGCTCCTACCTCTGGCTCGCGGTGGCATTGACGGTATGGGGTATCGCCTACACCGCGCTGTATCCGGTCTGCCAGGTACGTGTCATGAAGGCAGCCACCCACGCTCAGGCACTGGCCGGCACATTGAACGTCTCGGCCGCCAATGCCGGTATCGGCCTCGGGGCGATCATCGGAGGCTACAGCATTGAACTGGGCGGGCTCGCCAGCATTGGCTATGTCGCGGCCGGCATTGCCTTGCTTGCGGTGCTGATGGCCGTTGCAATGGCGCGGAGCAGACAAGTGCCGTTGACACTAGCCGCAACCGCTACCGACCCGCACTGATGCCCCTCCCCCCGCGCCTCACTGTGCGGCTGGAGCGGATCAGCATTCCACGAGATGATGCCCGCCCCGAAGTACATCGACGAGCCATTCAAGGATCGACAATGAGGCTTACAGAGCACCTCAAAGGCATCGAAGTTTTTGTAGCAGCAGCAGATTCCGGCAGCTTCACCGCCGCCGCCATCCAGCTCCACCTGACAACATCTGCGGTCAGCAAAGGGATCGCACGCCTGGAGGCCCGGCTGGGAACACGCTTGTTCGAGCGCACCACACGCAGCCTCAACCTGACCGCTGCGGGCGATGCGTTCTACCTCACCTGCAGCCGGATCCTGGCCGAACTCGAAGAAGCCCAGAGCGTCCTGGCCGCCGAACGCAAGGAGCCTGCAGGACGCTTGCGTGTCGATGTCCCGGTGACGTTCGGTCGCCAACATGTGCTACCGCTCCTGCTCAATTTCACCGAAAACAACCCACGGCTACGATTACATACCTCGTTCACCGATCGCTTCGTCGATGTCATTGAAGAAGGCATCGATCTGGCCGTGCGAATCGGCAGCATTGATCAACTCCCGGACCTGCTCGCACACCTGCCTATAGGCCAGGAACGCTTGATCCTCTGCGCGGCACCGCACTACTTGCGCCAGCACGCCACGATCATCACCAGCCAGGACCTCGATCAGCATGACCATGTGATGTATGGACGGGCGGACGGCAGTATCAGCCCTTGGCTCTTCGCCGGGCCCGAGCGGCAGATAGAGCGTCGGGCCATGAACGGCAGAATCGTCCTCGGTAGTGGCGAAGCACAGGTTCAAGCGGTCAAAGGCGGCTACGGCATTGCGCAGCTGGCCACCTGGATGATCAGCGAAGAACTGCAACGTGGTGAACTGGTGGAGATCCTTCCGCAACTGTCTACCGCCGGGTTACCCATCAGCCTGGTCTGGCCACGCAGCCGTCAGCTCCTTCCAAAAGTCGATGCCTTGTCGAAGTTCCTCGCTTGTCACCTGCCTTCAGCGCTTTCCAGTGGACGGCAACAGGATCGCCAGTAGACCGAACAGCGGCAAGTACGAGCACAGGCTGTAGACGTACTCGATGCCCTTGAGGTCGGCCAGGTAGCCGAGCAATGCCGCGCCGATACCGCCAAAACCGAACATCAGACCAAAGAAAATCCCGGCGATCATGCCGACATTGCCGGGTACCAGTTCCTGGGCATAAACCACGATGGCCGAGAACGCCGACGCCAGGATAAAGCCGATGATCACGCTCAGGACGCTGGTCCAGAACAGGTCCGCGTAAGGCAGCAACAGGGTGAACGGCGCCACGCCGAGGATCGAGAACCAGATCACCGCCTTGCGGCCGATGCGGTCACCGATCGGCCCGCCGAAGAACGTCCCGGCGGCCACCGCACCGAGGAACAGGAACAGGTGCAACTGCGAACTGGCCACCGACACGTCGAACTTCTCGATCAGGTAGAAGGTGAAGTAACTGGTAAGGCTGGACATGTAAAAGTACTTGGAGAACACCAGCAGCCCGAGCACCACCAACGCACCGGTCACTCGCCCGCGCGACAGGCCGTGAGTGGCCGCCTGACCGGCCTTGGCCTTGAACAGGTTCAGGTGCTCGCGGTACCAGCGGCTCAGCACATAGGTCACCAGTACCGCGAATACCGCGAACAGACCGAACCAGGCGACATTGCCCTGGCCGAACGGAATGATGATCGCCGCCGCCAGCAGAGGACCAAACGCAGAGCCGGCATTACCACCGACCTGAAAAGTCGACTGCGCCAAGCCGAAGCGCCCGCCCGAAGCCAGCCGGGCAATGCGCGAGGTCTCCGGGTGGAAGGTCGAAGAGCCGATGCCGACCAACGCCGCTGCCAGCAGAATCATCGGAAAGCTGCCGACGTACGCCAGCATGACGATCCCCACCAGGGTGCACAGCGTGCCCAGCGGCAACAGGTTGGGCATCGGCTTGCGATCGGTGTAGAAACCCACCCAGGGCTGCAGCAGTGAGGCGGTGATCTGAAAGGTCAGGGTGATCATCCCCACCTGGGCAAAACTCAGCCCGTAGTTGGCCTTTAGCATCGGATAGATCGACGGCAGCACCGCCTGGATCAGGTCGTTGATCAGGTGCGCCAGGGCGCAAGCGGCGATGATCCGCATGACCAGCGGGCTGCTCTGGGCAGTCGTGGTGCTGGCGGGCGAAATGGACGAGGCACTGCTTACAGCCATGACAAGGTCTTCCATCCGGTGGTTGGGATCCAATTATCCAGAATTCGTTAGCAAGCGCACTATTCTTTTCGACGAACGTGATTTCGACCGAAACTGACGCTCGACAGCGCCAGCGCGGTGGACGTCGACCTGCGCGGGCCGGTGCGCCAGGGGTTTCTCAATGTGATCCATGATGGCCGCCCCTTTGTAGTCGAAGTCAACGGCGCCCGGATTCAGGTGCTGGGCACGCGTTTCTCGGTCAGCCGAGGTCGTGACCGCAATAGTGGTCCTGCTCAAGGGCAAAGTGGAGGGCAGCCGCCTGCTACTGCTCGATGACCCGGCTGGGCGGCGCCTGGTCATTGGTGACTTCAACCTCGACCAGGCCGCCGGCACCTTCGATACCCTGGCCAGCGCTCAGCAGTTGCGCGCCCACGAACTGGCTGGGCAATTGATCATCGTCCGCTGATTTGCACTGCTGCCACACCACGTAGCGGGCTGCTGAGCTACCTGTCCGCTAAGCAGTTGATCGCACGATGAATTTTTTTAAAAAAGAGTGTTGACAGGTATCCGTTTAAAGCGAATAATGCGCGCCACTTGGCTACATAGCTCAGTTGGTTAGAGCATAGCATTCATAATGCTGGGGTCCGGGGTTCAAGTCCCTGTGTAGCCACCAAGTACCGAAAAAGGGCTTACCGCAAGGTAGGCCCTTTTTTTGCCTTGTGTATTTTAGACTTCAAGGCCGCTCAAGAGACACGCGCGTGATCAAGGGTGTGTAATGCTCGATCCTGATCGGCAAGCTGCGCGCCAACAGGCGCAGTGCCCGCTGACTGTCATCGGCGGGTAGCACGGCGGTGACCCGCAGCAATTGCAGGTCTTTGGCGTCATACAGCAAGTAACCCCGATGATTGCGCGCCAGGCGCTCAAGCACCTGATCCAGGGGCTGTTCGCGCGCCAGCAGTTGATGCTGCTCCCAGGCCTGCTCAACCTCAGCAATGTCGATAGACTGCAGCGCCCCCGCCCCCGCCACATCGAAGCGCAACGTCTGTCCGGCCCGAACCGTTACGCGCTTGCCGGCACTGTCGACTTCACTGGCCGACTCAATCATCGCCAGCCGACTGGAGTCAGGCAGTTGCTCTACGACAAAACGGCTGCCCTGCGCCCGCACACTGCCGTGCTCGGTCAGTACCAGGAAGGGTCGGGCATCGTTGGCCACCTCCACCCGTATTTCCCCTTGCACCAGGCGCAGCGTGCGGCGCTGCCCATCGAACTGCAGATCAACGGCGCTGCTTCCATCCAGGCTGATACGGCTGCCATCGGGTAGCTGTCGGGTGCTCCATTGGCCACTGCCGGTGCGAATGTCGGCAAACAGGTAGGACGGCGGAAACTGCTGCAACGCCAAACCGATCGGCAACAGCAGCAACGCGGCCAGCGCCAGCGCCTTGATCGGCTGCCGGACGGCACGCCGTCGGGCAATACTCTCGAGGGCCACCCGCGCCGGCTCCCGCGGCAAATCGCGCAGCGTCGCCATCCTGCTCTGCAGACACTCGATTGCCTGCAGATGCTCAGGGTCGGCGTCGAGCCAGTCGCGAAAGGCATTGCGCTCGGCAGCGCCGACTTCGCCATCCAGGCGCACCAGCCATTCGGCCGCCTCTTGCAGCACTTGTGCAGAAGGTGAATTGTTCATAGGCACCGGCACCGAGCAGACGCATGAAGGATTCCTGCCCCTCAGCGCACGTTGGCCAGCACCACCGCCAGCCCCAGGCCAATCAGGGCCACACCGATCACCCGATCGACCAGCAACTGCCGATCCAGCATGACCCGGCGCAAGGATGCCGAGGAAAAGAACAGCGCGACCAGGCTGAACCACAGCCAATGGGCCACAGACATGAACAGACCATAACCAAGACTGGTCGCCAGCGAGCTGCCCGGTTGCACTACCTGAGTGTAGGCACTGACCACGAACAGCATGGTCTTGGGATTGAGGACATTGGTCAGAAATCCCGAGCGAAAGGCTGCGCACACGCCGAGCTGGCTGGAAGCAGCACCGCCGTCGAGGGAGATCCGCGTGGTGTTGGTCAACGACTTGTAACCCAGGTAGATCAGATAGCCCGCCCCCAGCACTTTCATTGCCAGAAACAATGACGGGGTCTGGCTGATGATCAGGGCAATGCCAAGCACCGTGTACAGCACATGCACCTGCACGCCCAGGGCGATGCCCAGCGCTGCTGACAGACCGGCGCGGCGGCCAAAGGCATAACTGCTGCGGGTGACCATGGCAAAGTCTGCGCCCGGGCTGATCACCGCCAGGACGGTGAACACAGCAACGGCAATGAGTTCATTCACGAAAAACGCCTCGATCTGCTAGGAAATTGCACAGGTGGGAGCGGGCTTGCCCCGCGATAACGCCCTGCACACCGCCATTATCGAAAGCTTCGTAAACGACAAAAAACGATTTATAGTGCGTTAAATCCGCTAGTTTTCCTCACACATATGAAACTTCCCGCCCTCTCCGCCTTTCGCTATTTCGACGTCGCCGCCCAGACCCAGAGCTTCGTGCGCGCCGCCGAACTGCTGAACGTCACCCATGGCGCCGTGAGCCGCCAGGTGCGCCTGCTGGAAGAGTCTTTGGGGGTCGAGTTGTTCGAGCGGCGCAATCGCGCCATCTTCCTTACCCCGGCCGGTCGTGCCTTGCACGGCACCACCCTGTCAGTCTTCGAGCAACTACAGGGCGCGGTACATCGACTGCAGCAACAGGCGCGGGAGAACGTGCTGGTGCTGTCCTGCGAGCCTACCATCGCGATGAAATGGCTGATCCCGAGGCTACCGGCCTTTCACGCCGCCCATCCCGATATCCACCTGCATCTGGTGGCGGCTGGTGGCCCTGTCGATTTCGCCCGCAGCGGCGTTGATCTGGCGTTGCGCCGCGATGACTTTCGCTGGGAAGCCGATCTGCACGCCGTAAAAATCTGCGATGAATGGGTAGGCCCGGTGAGCAGCACCCACCTGGCCATACCGGACCAGGGCCTGGAGGGCCTGCGCTTGCTGCACAGTGCATCACGACCCAGTGCCTGGAACACCTGGTTGCGTGTGACAGGCGAATCAATCAAGGGCAGCAGTCGCGCCGATTACGAACATTTTTATCTGTGCATCCAGGCTGCCGTGGCTGGCCTGGGTGTGGCCATGGCTTCATTCCTGATGGTTCAGGACGAGATCGATAGCGGCCAGTTGCAAGCGCCGCGCAGCTTCGTCCAGGATCAATCGGCGTACTACCTGCTGTGCCTGCAAACAATGGCCGACGACGACAAATGCCAACGTTTCGCCCAGTGGGTCAGCGCACAGGTGCAAGCCTGCCTGGCTCATTTGCTTTGAGGCTGATCGGCCGCTGGCAAGGCACAGAAAGACGAGCCAGCACTGAAGTCCCCGCCCCAGGTGCGAAAGCCCGCCGTGTCGATATGAATGCGCCCTGATGGGTAACGGCCCAGGCCCATGTTCCAGGCCTTGCCCCGGGCCTGCCAGAATTGGCACAACGGATTGGGATCGGCCCAGGACGGCAGGATCACATCAACCGCAAACGCCCGGGTGTGCGCGCTGTTTACGGCGCCGCCAGCACAGCGGTTGAGACGCGGATCGCGGTAGGCCGAAACCACTTCATAACGCTGCAACAGGCCCTGGTCACCCAGGGTCTTGAGCAACTGAAGGGTCGACCGTACTGACGGCCACTGCGCGGCTGGCGCCACCGCAAAGGGCTGCGACAAGCACAGGCGCCAGTCACTGGCCGAACGCAGCAGCTGAGAAATCGGCACCACGCCATACAGGCGTGCATCCACCAGCATCTGGCGAAAGGTCCGGGTTTCATGGTCGCCAGCCCACTGGGCAAACATGTAAAGGTCGCGCTCATCGGCGTGCGAATGAGCGCTGCACAGCAGTGTCAGCAAGAGCCCGATTGTGCGCCATGAGGCCATTTGTCCCACTCCTTGGCTGTTCTAAGCATCACAAGGAGTTAAGCATGGGCGCGATGAAAGCCAATTTAATCTTGAGGACGCAAGCGATACTGCGGCGGCAACTGGTCCAGGCCACTGATGGTCGCGTTCAGGCTCTTCCAGCGACCGTCCTTGATGCCGTAGATGCAGCCATGCACCGACAGGCTCTGACCGCGGTGCCAGGCGTTCTGAACGATGGTGGTATGACCGACGTTAGCCACTTGCTGAATCACATTCAGCTCGCACAGGCGGTCGACTCGCTCCTCTTCGGTGGCAAGCTTGGCCAGCTCCACCCGGTTCTCGTAATACAGGTCGCGAATCGAACGCAGCCAGCCGTCGATCAGGCCCAGTTGGCGGTCCTGCATCGACGCGCGAACACCACCGCAGCCGTAATGCCCGGTCACCAGAATGTGCTTCACCTTGAGCACGTCCACCGCGTACTGGATCACCGACAGACAGTTCAAGTCAGTGTGCAGCACCACGTTGGCGACATTACGGTGCACGAACAGATCACCCGGCAGCATGCCGACGATCTCGTTGGCCGGCACCCGAGCATCGGAACAACCGATCCAGAGAAATTCAGGGGTCTGCTGACGGGCGAGTTTGGCGAAAAAATCCGGATCTTCCTGCTTGATCGCATCGGCCCAGCGCGCGTTGTTATCAATCAGTTCTTGTAGATCGTGCATGTTCGCTTCTCATCTGTTGGATGTTGCCGGGCTACAGTGACGCTCGTTTACTCGATCAGGGTACAGGCCATGACCAAGGCATCTTCGCGACCGCCAGCAACCGGGTAGTAGTCGCGGCGCCGCCCGATTTCATTGAAGCCGTAGCGCTCGTACAGACGATACGCCGACTGGTTGCTGGCGCGCACTTCAAGGAAGCACTCGCGGCCGTTCAGCTCGTAGGCGCGTTTCATCAGCTCTTCCAGCAGACGCAGGCCCAGACCACGGCCCTGGCTCTCCGGTTTGACCGTGATATTGAGCAGGTGCGCTTCGTCGATGATCACATTGATCACGCCATGACCCACCTGCTGCCCGCCTTCGAACATCAGCCAGATTTCATAGGATTTTAGCCCGTCGAGGAAAATCCCCCGGGTCCAGGGGTGGCTGAAGGCGGCGTATTCGATCTTCAGTACGGCATCCAGATCCGCCTCGGTCATCCGGCGGAAGCTGATTGTGTCACTCATCGCTTGGTTTCCAGCGCGCCATCAGCCGGCGCATGGCTTGCCAGACGTCCGCCTTGCGTTGCGGTTCGTCCATCAACAGTTCAAGGCCAGGCAAGGCCCAGGCAGTGCCCAGCCCCTCGACCGGCAACTCGCGGTAATAAGCCTCGGCGTCTGCCTCTCCGGCGAACCGCACGGCAGGCAGGCCAATCAGCCATAAACAGACACAGGGCGACTCTTCAAGCCGAGCCTGAATGAAGCCCTGGACAAAATCGGTTGCCGCCTGCGGGCCCTGGTCGAGGTTGCCACGCACCAGCAACGGCCAACGCACCGGCTCACCGACGATCTGCGGGCTGTCGGGCAGACCGGCGGCGCGCAGCATGTCCTTGAGCAACAGATACGAAGGGTCGCGGCTCTGAAACGGCTGGCCGGTCGCCAATTCCACCAGCAGCAGGCAACTACCGGCGCGCAGCAATTGCAGCGCGAAACGCGGTGGCGGTACCGGCACTGGCTTGGCCACTACCGGGGCTGCTTCAGCGGCTTCAGCGGGCTTGCTGGCAGCCTTGGGCGTGCTGCCAGGACGCGGGATCTCGATCTTCGGTCGCTCGCCACTGCGCGCCTGCGGCGCATTGACCGTCACCCGTGCCGGCTCCACCTGCGGCGCATCGAACTCGGGCACCGCCTCAGGCGCCAGCGGTAGCAACAGCTCCGGGCGCGACGGCGCGGCGAACGGCAGTTCGGTACGCGGCAGCCAGTGCACCACTTGCATGGCGTTGAGGTAAGCGCGGCGGCGGGACTCGATTAACAAGAAGGATCGGCCATCTGTGGATAAGTCAGGGCCGATATTCTAACGTTGTTCGCCGCTCGGCGCCGCTGTTGATCGGCAGAAAACCGCCCGACAGCAGCTTCAAACGATCAGGGGGTGAATCGACAGGCACCTGATGCAGTACAATCGGCGCTTTTATTTGGCAACGAGTCGACCCGCCAATGATCGAACCCAAGCGCGTCCTGCGCGCCCTAGCCGAACACTGGGCCCTGCTTGAGCCGTTGTGCGAGCGCTTCGACGGGGGCACCCTGAGCCTCGCCGAACTGCGCCAGCAACTGGCCAACCAGCAGTTGGAGAGCACGCCCCAGGACATCACCAGCCTGCTCGACGTCTGGATCCGCCTGGATATCCTCGTGCCGGTGGCGAAAAGCCCCAACCGTTTCGAGCTCAATGCGCAGATCCACGACTTCCTCGCCTACCTGCGCCGCGAACACCGCCTGGGCCTGTGCCTGGAGATCGAAGCCTACCTGCGCCACCTCGAGCGCCTGGCCGGGCATATCCAGGACGCCTTCGAGATTCGCGATGGCAACGACCTGGCGCGCCAGCTGCGCCTGCTCGACATGCGTGTGCGCGATGTCCTGAAAAAACTCGACAACGATGAGCAGGCGCTGGTCGCCGTGGCCGAACGGGCCAAGACCAGCGACCGCCAGATCCCGCTGCGCCAGCGTTATGCCGAGGTCCTGGCGACCTGGGACGAATATGTCGAGCCGATGATCCAGCTGGTCAACGCCGACGGCGCTTTCGAACAGGGCGTACGCAAGGTCGAGACCGTGCTGCTGCGTCTGCTCGGCGAGCAGGCCCGGCTCGGCCACCTGGTCGATGACGACATGCTGCTGCGTACCCACGCGCGCATCCTCGAAATGCAGACCAGCGCCCAGCTGACCCTGCGCCATGCCCGCGAACTGCTGCTGCCGCTGCGTGAAGAAGCCCGCCGTCACAACGCCGTGACCCGCGGCGCTGCCCTGGCCCTGTCGGTGATCCGCCGTAAAGGTCTGGACGCAGTCCCCCAGGCCGCCATGCCGATGTTCACCCGGCCGCAGAGCACCTTCCTCGGCAGTGCCAGCCAGGTCGAAGCCTACGTGTATGCCCTGGCCCGCTTCGAACCGAAGCCGGCCAAGTTCCCCAAGGCGCACAAGAGCCACAAGGGCGAGGCCCCGCGCGCGCCGCGCACGGTCAAGGAAATGCTCGAGCGCTGCGAAGGTGCCCTGCCCCTGCCGGACCTGATGGTCTGGCTGCTGGACCAGGAGCCCGAAGGTGCCACCGACGAACTGCTGTACTGGTTCTCGCGCCTGTCGCGGGAAAAACGCTTTACCCGCGAGCGCCTCGAGCGCCGCGAATACCTCACCCGCGAACACCTGGTCAGCCTGCGCTCCTTCGCCCTGACATCGAGCCGCGAACCATCGCCTGAGCCTACTGCGAGCCCTGCCCATGCATCTTGATCTTTCCGAACTGCCTCAGCTCGCGCCGATCTTCCGCGAGCTGTTCAAGGGCTTTCACATCAGCCGCCGCGACCCGGAGCTGTACGCCCACCTGTCGAACTTCCAGGACCAGTACCGCGGCCTGTTCAAGGCCCTGGGCTTTGAACTGGTGTGCGACACCCGCGGTTTCTACTATTTCGTCCCGGAGCTGGCCGCTGCGCAGGTCAACAAGACCGCCCAGCGCCTGTCGCTGTTCACCTTCATTCTGGTCGAACACCTGGCCGACCAGGGCCGCGACCCGATGTCGGTTCTCGATGGCGGCAGCCTCGGCCGCGATGAGCTGCCATCGATGCTGGAGAAATACCGCGACCTGTTCATTCAGGCCGAAGTGCAAACCCCCGACGAGCTGGAAGAAAAGATCATGCGCCGCATGACCCAACTCGGTTTTGCTCACGAAGAGAACGGCATCTACCGCTTCCTGCCGCCGATGCACCGCTTCCTTGACGTCTGCCTGTCGGTCCAGCAGGACCGCGACCTGGCCGCCAGCCTGCACAGCACCCTGCCGCTGCCGACGCCGGTACTGGTCGAAGAAGAGAGCCCGGAAGAGCTGAACCGCACCGACGATCCGCTCGACCTCAGCCCGTTCGAAGAAAGCGAAGAAGACGCCTTGGCCCGCGCCATCGCCGAAGAGCAACAGGAGATTGACGCATGAGCCAGGAACGCTACGGCATTCGCCGCTTCGCACTGCTCAACACCGCCGGCTACAGCCTTGGCCTGTTCCCCCTGGAACACCCGCTGTCGGTCTATGGCGCGAACAACCTGGGCAAGAGTGCCTCGATCAACGCCCTGCAGTTCCCGATCCTGGCGCGCATGTCCGACATGAGCTTCGGCAAGTACAGCCTGGAGCAGTCGCGGCGTTTCTACTTTGCCAGCGACACCAGCTACATCCTCTGCGAGGTCAACCTCCCGCACGGTCCGCACGTGATCGGCGTGGTCGGTCGCGGCCCGGGTGGCGGTTTCGGCCACCAGTTCTTCGCCTATGCCGGCGAGCTGGATCTGGCGCATTACCAGAAGGACGACACCTGCCTGCGCCAGAAGGAACTGTTCAGCAACCTTGAGCGCAATGGCCTCAAGGCCTACGAGCTCAAGCCTGATGAACTGCGGCGCCTGCTGGTCGGCGGTCACACCTCGATCCCGCTCGACCTCACCCTAATCCCGCTGCGTTCCACCAGCGAGCAGAGCCTGAAGACCTTCCGCGCACTGTTCATCAACCTGCTGCACATGCGCGAAATCACTGCGGCCAAGCTCAAGCAGCTGTTCCTAGATGCCTTCGAGCACAGCCTGCGCTCGGGCAGTGTCGACTACATCGCCGCCTGCGAAGAAGCCTTCCGCGACGTTCGCCGCATGGAGCAGGACTACAACTCGCTGGTCGCTGCCGGCCCGCTGGTCGAGGCCCTGGCCAACGGCGTGGCCCAGCGCGACATCCTGCGCGGCAAGCTGCATCGCCTGTCGCCGCTGCTCGATTCGTTGCTCGGCACCTGGCAGGACTACGCCAGCGCCCGCAAAGAAGAGCTGGTGATCCAGGCCGAGCACTACAAGAACGAACAGGACCACCTGCAGAACGACCAGCGCGGTGGCACCCAGGAGCTGATGCGTCTGGAACGTGAAATCACCGGCGTGCAACGCTGGCTCGGCGAGCTGTCGGTGCTCAAGCACCGCTTTGCCCTGGTCGATGACGTCAAGGTCCTGGAACAGCAGTTGCTGGCCGCCAAGGACGCCCACGACGAACTGGCCGGTGCATTGGCCCAGTCCCGTCAGTTCAGTGCCGAAGACCTCGAAGAGCGTCTGCGCGACCTGGAAAAACGCCTGAAGTCGGTCAAGCAGCAGCTCGACCACGCCGACAACAACAGCTACGCGCGTCTGCGCGAAGAGTTCTCGCAGCAGGACGTCGAACGCCTGATGCGCCTGTTCAACGGCGCACTGTTCAGCCTGCCACTGGGCGAGCGCGGCATCGAGCTGGACGACAGCGACATCTGGGTCAAATCCCTGGAAGCGGTGCTCGACGGCTTCAAGGGCGAGCGCTTCGAAGCCCCCGGCCTGTCGATCGACCTGTCGCACATCGAGCCCCCTGCCCTGCAGGCCCTGGCCGACCGTGCCGCGCTGCGCGACCAGAAAGAACGCCTGGAGAAAGAGCTCAAGCAGCTCAAGACCCAGCAAGCCGTGGCCGCCGACCGCGCCGCGAGCAAGACCCAGACCGAAGCCCTGTACCAGCAGGTTCTGGACGCGCAAAAAGCCCTGGAAGACTTCCGCCGCAGCCAGACCCTGGCCGCCGAGGAAGGCGACAAGCTCGAACAGCTGGCCCAGATGGAAGCCGCCCAGGACGAACTCAAGCGCTCCAGCGACGCCTTCACCGAGCGCGTCCAGCAGCTGTCGGCCAAGCTGCAACTGGTCGGCCGCCAGATCGCCGACATGGAAGCCAAGCAACGTACCCTCGACGACGCTCTGCGCCGTCGCCAGCTGCTGCCGGCCGACCTGCCGTTCGGCACGCCGTTCATGGAGCCGGTCGACGACTCCATGGACAACCTGCTGCCGCTGCTCAACGACTACCAGGACAGCTGGCAGGGCCTGCTACGCGTTGATGGCCAGATTGAAGCGCTGTACGCCCAGGTGCGCCTCAAGGGCGTGGCCAAGTTCGACAGCGAAGACGACATGGAGCGCCGCCTGCAACTGTTGATCAACGCCTACTCGCACCGCACCGAAGAAGCCCTGACCCTGGGCAAGGCGCGCCGCGCGGCCGTCACCGACATCGCCCGGACCCTGCGCAACATCCGCAGCGACTACGACAGCCTCGAGCACCAGCTGGCACTGTTCAACCGCGAGATCAACAAGCGTCAGGTTTCCAACCTGGAGAGCTTCCGCATTGTCCTGGCGCCAAACAAGGAAGCACTCAAGCACATCGACCAGATCATCCACAGCGCCGGTCAGTACGAAGAAGGCGAGACTCTGTCGGTGTTCGACCTGAGTGCCAGTGCCGAGCAGGACAACAAGAACGAAGAAGCCAAGGAGTACCTGGCGCGCCTGGTCGCGGCCAACCACAACCAGCTGGGGCTCAAGGACCTGTTCGAACTGGCCTTCGAGATCACCAAGGTCGGCGGCCAGCCAGTGATCCACACCGACATCGACGGTGCGGCATCCAACGGCACTACCATGACCATCAAGGCGCTGACCAACATGTACTTGTTGCTGCACCTGATGGACCGTGACCTGGCCGGCCGCGTGCGCCTGCCGTACTACCTCGACGAGGCGGCCGACATCGACGAACGCAACCAGGCGGCACTGCTGGAAACCAGCCTGCAGCTGGGCTTCGTGCCGATTCTGGCGAGTGTGAAGCCGCAGGTTTCGGCGCATGTCGCCATCGACCTGGAAGGCGGCAGCGGACCGAACGGGATCTACATCGACGAGGCGGACTGGAAGTACATCAGTCGCCGGGATGTGGAGAAGGCGGTGGTGCGCAAAGAAGAAGAGGAAGAAGCTTCAGCCTGAAGCAGCTAATCGCGGGGCAAGCCCGCTCCCACCGGAATCATCACCCTCCGGTGGGAGCGGGCTTGCCCCGCGAAGCTTTACTGGGCCCAGGGCAGGATCGGAATCGCCGTCACCGCATTCTGCGGGCTGCCTTCAATCAGCCGGTCCGAGTACACCAGATAGACCAGGGTGTTGCGCTTCTTGTCGAGAAAGCGCACCACCTGCATGGTCTTGAATACCAGCGAGGTGCGTTCCTTGAACACCTCGTCACCATCCTTGAGCTGCTCCTTGAAGCGAATCGGCCCCACCTGGCGACAGGCGATCGAGGCTTCGGCACGGTCTTCGGCCAAGCCCAAGCCACCCTTCACACCGCCAGTCTTGGCCCGCGACAGGTAGCAGGTCACCCCTTCCACCTTAGGGTCATCGAAAGCCTCGACGACGATACGGTCGTTCGGCCCGACAAACTTGAACACGGTCGACACCTGGCCGATTTCCTCGGCCGATGCCAACACCGGCAATGCCAGCAGCGCGGCAGTCACTATCCCTTTGAGCACGGTTGTTTCCTCAGACCAGAATCAGGTTGTCGCGATGCACCAGTTCCGGCTCGGCGCTATAGCCCAGCAGGCTTTCGATTGCTTCAGACGACTGCCCGATGATTTTCTGCGCTTCAAGGGCGCTGTAGTTGGCCAGGCCGCGAGCGACTTCGAGGCCATCAGGCCCGACACACACGACCATCTCGCCACGGCGGAAGCTACCCTGCACGGTCTTGACCCCAACCGGCAACAGGCTCTTGTTGTCCTTGCGCAAGGCCTTCACCGCGCCGTCGTCAAGCACCAGGGTGCCACGCGTCTGCAGGTGCCCGGCCAGCCACTGCTTGCGCGCAGCCAGCATGCCGCGCTCAGGCGACAGCAGGGTACCCAGACGTTCGCCGCCCTTGAGACGATCGAGCACACGCTCCAGACGCCCGCCAACGATGATCGTGTGGGCACCGGAACGTGCCGCCAGACGCGCAGCACGCAGCTTGGTCTGCATGCCGCCACGGCCCAGCGCGCCACCGGTACCACCGGCTACCGCATCCAGGCTCGGATCATCGGCACGGGCTTCGTAGATCAGCTGCGCATCGGGATTGTTACGCGGGTCGGCATCGAACATACCGTCGCGGTCGGTGAGGATCACCAGCAGGTCGGCTTCGACCAGGTTGGCCACCAGCGCGGCCAGGGTGTCGTTGTCGCCGAAACGGATTTCGTCGGTGACCACCGTGTCGTTCTCGTTGATCACCGGCACCACGCCCAGCTCGACGAGCGTGCGCAAGGTGCTGCGAGCGTTGAGGTAACGCTTGCGGTCGGAGAGGTCGTCGTGGGTCAGGAGGATCTGCGCGGTATGCCGGCCATGCTCGGCAAAGCTCGATTCCCAGGCCTGCACCAGGCCCATCTGGCCGATCGACGCCGCAGCCTGCAGCTCGTTCATCGCGCTCGGTCGCTTGGCCCAGCCCAGGCGGCTCATCCCCGCGGCAACCGCCCCGGACGACACCAGCACCAGTTCAACACCTGCCTCATGCAACGCCACCATCTGCTCGACCCAGACACCCATGGCGGCGCGATCCAGACCCTTGCCATCTGCTGTCAGCAGGGCACTGCCGATCTTCACCACCCAGCGCTGCGCACCCGTCACCTTGCTCCGCATCTTCTTCCAACCTATATAGATCTTTAGATACTAAAACGCCGCTCCAGAGAGCGGCGTTTAGTGTACTGCAACGAATCAGTCGCGCACGTAAATGATTTCCGGACCGTCTTCGTCGTCATCATCCCAATCGTCGTCATCGTCGTCGCCGATGTCGTGCACGCTCTTGACGCCGCTGCGGCGCAAGGCACGCGCGTCGTCCAGCGCCTGCAGCTGGGCACGGGCTTCGTCTTCGATGCGCTGATCGAGGTCAGCCAGCTCTTCGGCATAGGCCGGGTCGTTGGCCAGGCGATCAGCACGGTCTTCGAGGTAGCGCATGATGTCGCGGCTGAGCTGCTCGGTGCCCTGCTTGGAAATGGCCGAGATCACGTAGACCGGACCTTCCCACTGCAAGCGCTCGACCACTTCCTTGACGCGCTCGTCACGCTCGTCGTCCATCAGCATGTCGGTCTTGTTCAGCACCAGCCAGCGATCACGCTCGGCCAGCGACGGGCTGAAGCGTACCAGCTCGTTGACGATCACTTCGGCGGCATCGGCGCTGCTGCTTTCATCCAGCGGCGCGAGGTCGACGAGGTGCAGCAGCAGGCGGGTACGCGCCAGGTGCTTGAGGAAGCGGATACCCAGGCCGGCACCCTCGGAGGCGCCTTCGATCAGGCCGGGAATGTCGGCAATGACGAAGCTCTTCCAGCGGTCGACGCTGACCACGCCCAGGTTTGGCACCAGGGTGGTGAACGGGTAGTCGGCGACTTTCGGCTTGGCGGCCGAGACCGAACGGATGAAGGTACTCTTGCCGGCGTTCGGCAAGCCCAGCAGACCAACGTCGGCCAATACCTTCATTTCCAGTTTCAGGTCACGCTGCTCACCCGGTTTGCCCGGCGTGGTCTGGCGTGGCGCACGGTTGGTACTGGATTTGAAACGGGTGTTGCCCAGGCCGTGCCAGCCGCCCTGAACCACCATCAGCTTCTGGCCAGGCTTGACCAGGTCACCGATGACTTCCTGGGTGGCGGAGTCGATCACCGTGGTGCCGACCGGCACGCGCAGGATCAGGTCGTCGCCCTTCTTGCCGGTGCAGTCGGTGCTGCCACCGTTGGAGCCGCGCTGGGCTTCGAAGTGACGGGTGTAACGGTAGTCGACCAGGGTATTGAGGTTCTCGTCGGCAACCATGAATACGGAACCGCCGTCGCCACCGTCACCGCCGTTGGGACCACCGTTCTCGATGAATTTTTCACGGCGGAAGCTCATGCAACCGTTACCGCCATCACCGGCTTTGACCCGGATCGATACTTCGTCAACAAACTTCATAAAAACCGCCTCTCGTCAGCTGGACGAGCTGAGTGACACAAAGACATAAGGCTCTTGCAAAAGTGAGCGCGGCGGCCCCCGTCAACGACCGAAACACCAGCGCCGGCAGCCCATACAAACAGCTTTGCAAGAGACTCACCCCACAAACGAAAAAGCCCCGTCGCGAGACAGGGCTTTTCCAGCGTTCGCGCGATTACTCGGCGACAACGCTCACGTAACGACGACCGAAGGCGCCTTTTACTTCGAACTTGATCTTACCCGCGATCTTGGCGAACAGGGTGTGATCCTTGCCCATGCCAACGCCGTAGCCAGCGTGGAATTGGGTGCCGCGCTGACGCACGATGATGTTGCCAGGAACGATAGCCTGGCCGCCATACATCTTCACGCCAAGGCGTTTGGCTTCTGAGTCGCGACCGTTACGGGTACTACCACCAGCTTTTTTGTGTGCCATGGTTCAATTCTCCAGAAATGGGATTTTGGCGATTAAGCCGAAATACCGGTGATCTTGATTTCGGTGAACCACTGGCGGTGGCCCATACGCTTCATGTGGTGCTTACGGCGGCGGAACTTGATGATGCGAACTTTGTCGTGACGACCTTGGGAGATCACTTCAGCAACAACTTTGGCACCAGCAACGACTGGAGCGCCGATGTTCACGTCGTCGCCATTGGCAACCAACAGAACGCGGTCGAAAGTCACGGATTCGCCAGTGGCGACTTCCAGTTTTTCGATTTTCAGGTATTCACCTTCGGCGACTTTGTACTGCTTGCCACCGGTAACAATTACTGCGTACATGGGTATTTCTCCGATAATCCTGCTCACCCAGCTCTTTATAGGAAGAGTATTGGCTGGCATGGCTGCATAGGGCTGGAACGGCCCAGTGCAATTGCGTAAGGCAGGTGCTGCCCAGGAAGTTCAGGGTGCGCGATTGTACGCAAGCCGCTCGCCCCTTGCAAGTCCCGCCCCCGGCCTGCGGGGACCGCGCCTTGACACGCCGGGACCCGCGACCTAGCATGCCGCGCAACCTTTATGGAGCACCTGTGGCCGATGCAACCCCAAGCTTTCTACCGAGCGGTAGCGGACGACTTCAGCGCCGTTGACGAGATTATCAAGAAACAGCTGACTTCGCGTGTACCGCTGGTATCGAAAATCGGCGACTACATCACTTCAGCCGGTGGCAAGCGCCTGCGCCCGCTGCTGGTGCTGCTGTGTGGCAAGGCCCTGGGTCGCGAAGGCGACGACGTGCGCCTGCTGGCCGCCACCATCGAATTCCTGCACACCGCCACCCTGCTGCACGATGACGTGGTCGACATGTCCGGCATGCGCCGCGGCCGTTCCACCGCCAATGCCCTGTGGGGCAACGCGCCGAGCGTGCTGGTCGGTGACTTCCTCTATTCGCGCTCGTTCGAGATGATGGTCGAACTGGGCTCGATGCCGGTCATGCAGATCCTCTCCAAGGCCACCAGGGTGATCGCCGAGGGCGAAGTCCTGCAGTTGTCCAAGGTTCGCGACGCGAGCACCACCGAAGAAGTCTACATGGACGTCATCCGCGGCAAGACTGCGATGCTGTTCGAGGCCTCGACCCACAGCGCCGCCGCCCTGGCCCAGGCCACCCCTGAGCAAAGTGAAGCGCTGCGCACCTTCGGTGATCACCTGGGCGTAGCCTTCCAGCTGGTCGACGACCTGCTCGACTACAAGGGCGATGCGCAGACCCTGGGCAAGAACGTCGGCGACGATCTGGCCGAAGGCAAACCGACCCTGCCGCTGATCTACACCATGCGCGAAGGCACCGCCGAACAGGCTGCACTGGTGCGCCAGGCGATCCAGAAAGGCGGCATCGAAGACCTCGAAAGCATCCGTGCTGCGGTCGAAGCCTCCGGCGCCCTGGAGTACACCGCGCAGCTGGCCCGCGACTACGTGGCCCGCGCCATCGCCTGCCTGGACGTGTTGCCAGCCAGCGAATACCGCGACGCCCTGGTCGAACTGAGCGAATTCGCGGTCGCCCGCACGCACTGATCCTGCCTCTGGCCCATCGCTCGATGGGCCTGATTACCCTCTGACGGACAAAACCCTATACAATGTAGGTTTTGTACCTGTACGTCTTGAGGAACCCTAGTGAGCACTTTGCCACCCTGCCCTAAATGCAACTCCGAATACACCTACGAAGACGGCACCCAGCTGATCTGCCCAGAGTGCGCTCACGAGTGGTCCGCCGCCGGTGAAGCCGAGGCAGTGAGCGATGAAGCGGTCAAGAAGGATTCGGTGGGCAACGTCCTGCAGGACGGCGACACCATCACCGTGATCAAGGACCTGAAGGTCAAAGGCACCTCGCTGGTGGTCAAGGTCGGCACCAAGGTCAAGAACATCCGCCTGTGCGATGGCGACCACGACATCGACTGCAAGATCGACGGCATTGGCCCGATGAAGCTGAAATCCGAGTTCGTCCGCAAGGTCTGAGTCCCGGTGGTTTCGGGGCTGCCAGCCAGCCTCGAAACATCGCGCCAAACACCATTGGGCGATTTTTTCCCAATAGTCTCTTGCTATTCTGATAATAAGAATTATTCTCATTGGAAGCTTCCAAGGAGAATAGCCATGACTTATCTGATCGACGCCTGGCTTGACCGCCCCCATCCTTACCTGCGCATCCTGCACCGGGAAACCGGCGAAGTCTGTGCCGTGCTCGAAGAAGAAGCACTGGACGAACTGCGCGATCAGGGTGACCTGGACCTCAACGGTTTGAATTCAAGTGAGCCGATTGTGCTCAAGGAACTGGTGAGGAACCTGTTCCTGTTCTGCTATGCGCGGGCGTTGCGCCCTGGTGGTGGAACCGAGTGGAACTGAAAAGCATCGCTGGCAAGGCCAGCTCCCACAGAGACCCAGTTGATCTTCAGATCAGTGCAATCCTGTGGGAGCCGGCCTTGCCGGCGATGAGGGCCGAAAGGCCCTCCGCAGTGCTTACAGTACGTCCAGCAGCTCGACGTCGAACACCAGTACGCTGTGCGGCGGGATGCTGCCAACGCCCTGAGCGCCGTAAGCCAGCTCGCTCGGAACGTACAGGCGCCATTTGCTGCCGGCGTTCATCAGTTGCAGGGCTTCGGTCCAGCCAGCGATCACGCCGCTGACCGGGAACTCTGCAGGCTGACCACGCTCGTAGGAGCTGTCGAACACGGTGCCGTCGATCAGGGTGCCGTGGTAGTGAGTGCGCACGCTGTCGTCACGGCTTGGCTTGGCGCCTTCACCTGCGGTCAGGACTTCGAACTGCAGGCCCGAAGCCAGGGTGGTGATGCCGTCACGCTTGGCGTTTTCGGCCAGGAAGGCCTTGCCTTCGCCAGCAGCCGCTTCGGCCTTGGCCGCCGCTTCTGCCTGCATGATTTCACGGATGACCTTGAAGCTGGCCGACAGGTCTTCCTCACTGACGCGGCTGTCTTTGCCGTTGAAAGCGTCGGTCAGGCCGGCCAGGATCGCGTCCAGGCTCACGCCCGGTGGCGGGTTGTCACGCAGTTGGCCACCCAGCTGACGGCCGATGCCGTAGCTGACGCGAGTTTCGTCGGTAGACAGGTTGATTTCGGACATTTGCTTGCTCCGCTGCAGGGCGCACGACAACTGCGCCCTTTATGAAAAGGGCGAGCAGCCTAGCACACTGCGGCAAAGCAGTTCAGCTACCAGGCAGAACGGCGTGGCATCGGGATTTTCAGGTCGCCGTCACCGGCGCTGCCGGCGCCGCACATCTCGTCATCCATCGACCAGTGCACCATGTGCACCGGCACGGAGGGCAAACCGTTGAGCAGACGCTGCGCATCAACCACCGAATGCACTTTCACGCGCTGTCCATGTCTGTCATCCAGTGGATGGGCGTGGCCTTTCACCCGTGCTTCGATAATGAAATCGCCGCCTTCGAGGGCGATCAGATTGAGTTCTTCGACATGACCGGCCTTGGCCTCTGTGTTCAGTTGTTGAAGGTTCATGCTGATACCTCGCTACTGGAACGTTGAGCAGGCACTTCGAGTGACGGTTCATTTTTTGTACAGCAGGCGGCAAAGCACAAGGCAAAAACGCAACCGCCCGTCCGTTTTGCAACGGACGGGCGGTCATTCAGCGCGCCGGACGGGGGATCAGTGCTTGGTCAGCTTGTCCAGGTAGCCCATGGCGAAGGCCGACACCACGAAGGTCATGTGGATGATCACGTACCACATCAGGTATTCGGTCTCGATGTTGCGCGCATCCATGAACACCCGCAGCAGATGGATCGAGGAGATCGCCACGATCGACGCCGCCACTTTCATCTTCAGCGAAGACGAGTCCATCTTGCCCAGCCAGTTGAGTTTTTCCTTGTCTTCGTCGATATCCAGCTGGGAGACGAAGTTCTCGTAGCCGGAAATCATCACCATCACCAGCAGACCACCGACCAGGGCCATGTCGATCAGCGAAAGGATCACCAGGATCAGGTCAGCCTCGGCCAGCGAGAAGATATTGGGCAGCACATGGAAGATCTCCTGGAAGAACTTCAGTGCCAGCGCCAGCAGGCCCAACGACAGACCAAAATAGATCGGGGCGAGCAGCCAGCGCGAGGCATACATCGCATTTTCGATAATACGTTCCATTGAAAACTCGTCAGGTGGCAAAAAAAGCGAGCGCGAGTATAACAGCCAGCCATGACAGAAAAAGCCCGTGGCACGCTGCCACAGGGGCAGCATCGGGCGTTGTTGCAGTGCCTGCGGATCGGCGCTTCAGGTTTCCGGATGGAACTGGAAATCGCCGACGTGATGGACTCGCTCACCATTGATCCGGCGGAGCTGGGCCTGCAGGTGCACGCACCAGATCTGCGGGTCGTCGGCCACCTGATAGCCATGCAGGGTCAGGCTGTCGACGATGGCGTCGAGCACTGATTCAGCCACAAAGGGCCCATGAAAAGGTCCCTGGGCTTTGATCGCCGAAGGTTGTTCGCCAGCCATGCCGGCGGCAAATAAAAGGGTCCACATGCCGTTGTCACCGGCCAGTGGGCGAATGCTGCATTCAATGCGGGTCACCAGGCCCAGGCATTGGCGGGTGAGGCTGAGGCTGCGCGGCATGGCGACGATCCTCGGTAAACCCTGGTTCAGCCTTGCGGGCAAGGCTGTTTCGATCCTGTAATGACTACGATCCCTGCATAGAAGAATAGAAGAAATCCGCTGCCGCGTGGAAAAACCGGCGCCCAGCGGTCATGACCGCTGCGGCGCCGATAATTTGACTCAGGACGATTTCACCTGGGCCAGGGCTTGCTCGGCATGCTCTTTCTCGGCCTCCTTGAGCTCCTCTTCACTGATCATTTCGGCAATCACCCGCAGGCGCTCTACCACGCGGGCGTTGACGCTGCCCTCGGGGAATTCGCCTTCGGCATCCGGCTCACCGGCCGGTTCGCCGACCAACAGGCTCAAGGCTTCATCGGCCTGGCTGACCGCATAGACGTGGAACATGCCTGCGCGCACCGCCTGCAACACCCGCTCATCGAGCATCAGGGTGGCGACGTTGGCGCGCGGAATGATCGCGCCCTGCTCGCCCGTCAGCCCGCGCGCCTCGCAGAGGCGGAAGAAGCCTTCGATTTTCTCGTTGACCCCACCCACCGCCTGCACTTCACCGAACTGATTGATCGAGCCGGTGATGGCAAAGCACTGCTTGAGCGGGGTTTTCGACAACGCCGAGATCAGTGTGCAGGCCTCGCCGAGCGACGCACTGTCACCGTCCACATAACCGTAAGACTGCTCCAGAGCAATGCTCGCCGAAATCGCCAGAGGGAATTCCTGGGCATAACGACTGCCCAGGTAGCCGGTGAGGATCATTACGCCTTTGGAGTGAATCGGCTGGCCGAGGTTGACCTCGCGCTCGATATCGACAATGCCGCTGCCACCGGGATAAACCGTGGCGGAGATGCGCGCGGGGATACCGAACGCCGAGTCACCGACTTCCAGCACGGTCAGGCCGTTGCACTTGCCGACCGCGGCGCCTTCGGTGTCGATGAGGATGATCCCCGCCAGCATGTCGTCGAGAATGCGCTGCGAGACCCGGCCGGTGCGGGTCGCCTTGGCCTTGAGCGCGCGTTCGATATGACCGGCATCGGTCATCTCGTCGTTGGCCAGGTGACGAATGAAATCCGCCTCGCTGACCAGCTGGAACAGGTCGCCAATGCGCGCCGACAAACGCCCCTGATGCTCGGCCAGGCGCGCACTGTAGGTCGCCAGACGCGCCACCGCATCGGCGCTCAGCGGTGCCATGCCCTCCTCGCTGGTGCGGGTTTTGAGCAACTGGGCGAACTGCTCCAGACTCTCGTCGACCATCGGGATGTCTTCGTCGAAGTCCACCAGCACCCGGAACATTTCCTGGAAGTCCGGATCATGGTCCTGCAAGGCGTAGTACAACTGGCGCGAGCCGATGATCACCACCTTGATGTTCAGCGGCAGCATC
Organism: Pseudomonas putida; assembly: GCF_028682475.1. GTDB lineage: Bacteria > Pseudomonadota > Gammaproteobacteria > Pseudomonadales > Pseudomonadaceae > Aquipseudomonas > Aquipseudomonas putida_AG. The sequence goes on along the minus strand of NZ_JANHLE010000013.1, from coordinate 3,959 downwards.
TGCGGATTGAGGGTCACGGTAGCCAGGCGGCCATACTCACCGAGCGGCGACTCCATCTTCAGCTTGCGCGATTGCAGGGCGCGCTTGAGCGCATCCCAGACAAACGGCTCACCGAGCATCTTCTCCGCTTCGAGGATCAGGAAGCCGCCATTGGCCCGGTGCAGCGCGCCGGGGCGCAGCTGGCGATAGGTAGTGTAGAGCGCGCCCTGGTCGGTGCTGTATTCAATACGGCCGAACAGGTTGTCATAGGTAGGGTGCGGTTCGAACACCACCGGTGCGCCACCACTGACGTGATGGCCGACCACCAGGCTCGGGGCGTATTGCTCTTCCAGCAGCTTGCGCGCCTGGGCGTCAGTCTTGCTGTCATCGACCAGTTGCTCGACCACCGTGCGCAGCAGATAAACCTGCATGCCCTGCAGGTAAGCACACACGGCAGCATTCTCCGCGTACTTTTCCGACAGCGGCGCGAGCAAAGGCTGGAGCGCGAGGGTGATGGTTTCTTCGTTCAACTGGCGCAGCTGATTGTTCGATTCGCGCTTCCACTGCGGCAGGCTGGCCAGCTCTTCGTTGAGGCGCTCTTCGAGGGCGGCGATATCTTCATGGAAGCGCTCGCGCTCGGCTTCCGGCAACTGGGCGAATTCCGCCTCGTCGAGCGCCTTGCCATCGGCCATCGGCGTGAAAGCGACGTTGCTGCTGTCGCGGTACAGGGCCACGTCCTTTTCCAGCGACGCGCGCTCGATGACATCCAGGGCACGGTCATAGCGCTGGTTGAAGGCGCGGTCGATGGCGCTCTTCTTCTGCTGGTAGGACGGGTGCTCGAACACCGCCGGGAAGGTGGCCAGCAGGTTGTCGATCAGACCACCGATGTCACTGATGAACGCCCCCGCACTGCCCGGGGGCAGCTCCAGGGCCCGCGGCTCGCGCGGCTCGTCGAAATTATTGACGTAGACCCAGTCCGACGGCGTTTGCAGACGCTTGCCTTCGGCCTTGAGGTAACGTTTGACGAACGAGAATCGCCCGGTGCCGGGCTCACCCATGACAAACACGTTGTAACCGGGGCGCGGCATGGCGACGCCGAATTGCAAGGCTTCGACAGCACGTTCCTGGCCAAGCACACCGCGAAAAGGCTCCAGATCATTGGTGGTGGAAAAGGCGAACTGTTCGGCGGAAAACGGCCGGGTCAAGGCTTCTGGCGCAAGACGCAGGCTCGCAGCGACAGGATCGGGCATCGGGCTTCCTTACTTCGGCGGGGCAGATGACGGCATTCTGGCGCCGCCTGCCCGCGCCTTGCAAGGCTCATCGGCACAATATGTCGCAGGGTCGAAAACCCGCGCCCGGTCAACATTCCTCAGCAATTTTTCGCAATAAATCACGGAACCCTTAGATCGTGCCTAAACTCCATTACTGCGCGGCTGGGTAAACAACCGACCCGCCCTGGCAATTCTGCTGACAGACATGCCAGATAACCCTGACCTTTGGTATCTACGACTAGAAAGAGAACAAAGCTATGAAACGGATTCTTCTGGGTACTCTGTTCACCGCGGTTTCCCTCAACGCCATGGCCCAGGCCCCTGGTGGACCGGACTGCGGCTGGGGCAACATGCTGTTCGAGGGCCAACGCGGCACACCGGCCCACTTCCTCGCTTCCACCACCAACGGTACCTCCGGCAACGCCACCTTCGGCATGACCTCGGGCACCAACGGCTGTTCGACCAACGCGGCACTGACCTATGGCGGCAAATCCTGGTTCGCCATGAACGGCATGATGAACGAACTCTCCGAAGACATGGCCAAAGGTCAGGGCGAAGCGTTGACCACCTACGCGGTGGTGCTTGGCGTCGCCCCGGAAGACCGTGCGCACTTTGCCGCCGTCACCCACCAGCACTTCCAGGAAATTTTCAAGACTGCGGATGTGACCGCCGAAGATGTTCACAGCAACACCCTGGCAGTACTCAAAAGCGATCCACGCCTGGCCAAGTACGCGACCCAGGCTTAAGCTCGGCCCACCCGCCCCTGACCGGGGCGGGTTGTTTCCTGCCTCTATCGGCATCATTCAGACGTAGTTGCCCGACATGCTCAAACGCCTTGCCTACCTGGCGCTCTGTGCCTGCGCCCCGCTGCAAGCTGCTCCCTCATACGATGACACACGCCTTGCGCAACTGGCCGCCGACCGTTACTGGATCTCCCTGGGCCACTATGAAACCGCCAAGCTCGGCGGCTGGCGCAGCTATGTCGATGACCGGCGCTTCTTCCTCGCCGAGGACGGTGCCCACCATCCCGACCAGGAGCTGCGCGCCACATTGCAGGCTCTCTATGCCCCGGCCAGTCTGGGCGACAAACATGCGCAATGTGTATTCCCGGCACGCACCCGCTGGCTGCGCGAACAGCTGCAGCTCGATGACCTGCCGGCGCCGGACTGCAAGGAATACACCCAGTGGTACAAGGACGTCTCGCCTCATAGCGCAGTGATGATCTTCCCTGCGGCTTACCTCAACAGCCCGTCTTCGATGTTCGGTCATACCCTGCTGCGCATCGACCAGGCCGACGTGCAGAGCAACCAGACCGCCCTGCTCAGCTACGCGATCAACTTCGGTGCCTACATCGAAGGCAACGACAACAGCATCCTCTACGCCTGGAAAGGCCTGATGGGCGGCTACCCGGGGCTGTTTGCCCTGGTGCCTTACCAGGAAAAGCTCTCCGAATACCGCAGCCTGGAGAACCGCGACCTGTGGGAATACCGGCTTAACCTGACACCGGAAGAAACCGGGCGCATGGTCGAACATGTCTGGGAGCTCAAGCAGATCCAGTTCGACTATTTCTTTTTCGACGAGAACTGCTCGTATCGCCTGCTCGAATTGCTCCAGGTCGCCCGCCCGGGCCTGGACCTGACCTCACAGTTTCCGCTGACCGCAATTCCCACCGACACGGTCAAGGCGGTCAAGCAGTCGGGGCTGGTGGAACGCATCGACTATCGCCCGTCGCGCGAACGCGAGCTGCTGGAGCGTGCCAAGCCGCTGGATAGCGCCGAGCAACAACAAGTACTGGACGTCAGCGCTGACACCGCTCACCTGCAGAGTCCCGAGTTCACCGCCCTGCCCCGCGACCGTCAGGCGCTGGTCCAGGACGCTGCCTACCGCCTCGAACGCTACCGGGCCAACGGTCAGGAGCGCGATCCGGCGCGGACCCAGCGCAGCTTCGAGCTGCTGCGGGCAATCAACCGCAACCCGGCGCCGGAGCTGGACATTGAACGCCCCGGATTGCCCGAGGATGGCCATCAATCGCGCACCTGGCAGCTTGGCGCGGGGACCCGCGAAGACCGCGCCTTCGCCGAATACGGCCTGCGCATGGCCTACCACGATCTCAACGACAACGCCTATGGCTTCCCCCTCGGTGCACAGATCGAAATACTCCAGCTCAAGGTGCGTCAGTACGAAAGCAACGACTGGCAGGTGCAGCGTCTGGACCTGGCTACCATCCGCTCGCTGACGCCGCGCAACGACCTGCTGCAACCCTGGTCGTGGCAGGTGACCGGCGGTCTTGAACGGGTGCTGGGCAAGCACGACGACGAAGTGCTGGTCAGCCACGTCAATGGTGGGGCGGGCGGTACCTGGCAACTGGCTGATGAAATGCTTGGCTTTGCCCTGGGTACGGTGAGGGTCGAACATAACAACGACTTCTCCGAATTCATTTCCCCGGCGGCCGGCTTCAACACCGGTCTGCTGTGGCGCAATCCGTTGGGTAACCTGAGTGTCGAGGCGAAAGCCGATTACTTCACCAACGGCGAGGTGCGCCGCAGCCTGAGCCTGAACCAGCAGTGGGAGTTGTCCCGTGACCTCGGTTTGCGCCTGAGTGCCAAGCGTGAATTCAGTCAGCTGGCGACGGCGCAGAACGAGGTGATGCTGGAGGTGAAGTGGTATCACTACTGATCCCATCGCGGGGCAAGCCCGCTCCCACAAGCA
>NZ_JANHLE010000129.1 GCF_028682475.1 Pseudomonas putida | reverse complement strand
AATGCTCAGGCCACCCCCTTGCGGTCCGACACCAATGCTGGCGCCAATGGCACCGCCGCTGCTGCTGTTCTTGCCGTCCAGCTTCTGCGTGTTGGCCGCAGCCTCGAGGTGGATATCGCGTTCGGCGGACAGCAGCAGGTCGTTGCCGGCCTTGAGCTGGCTGCCCTGCACGCGGATGTCACCCGCTGCGCCCTCGGTTCCGTTGCCGGTGGCGACGATGGTCAGGTTGTGGCCACTGGTCAGGCTGCTGCCTTGGCTGACCGTCTGCTCCTGGGTCTGGCGAGCGCTGGACTTTTGTCCTTGCTTAGCTCTCCACTTGCCCTCCCCCCATGCACCACGCTACTCTCCCCCGGTCGCTGCCG
>NZ_JANHLE010000128.1 GCF_028682475.1 Pseudomonas putida | reverse complement strand
CGCGCCATTGAGCGCGTTGCTCAAGGTCCAGTCGCTGCCAGTGTCGATATTGAAGGTGCCAGCGTTGTTGATCTTGCCGCTGCCCAGGCCGTCCACATGGTTCAGATTGACCTTGGCCCCTGTCGCGATGAGGGTATCGGCGCTCAGGCCAGTGTTGCTGCCCTGCACGTCCAGCGTACCGCCATTGACCTGCAGCAGGCCTGCACCACTGAGGGTACCCGCCGAGGTGCCACCGTTGCTCAGCGCCAGCGTGCCGTTGTTCAGGGCCAAGCTCGACCCGGCCACAGCGTTGAGTACGCCCACCGTCTGGGTCTTGCCGTTGAGGTCGAACCCGGCCAGGTTGGCCAGGCTCAGCTTGCTGGTCC
>NZ_JANHLE010000127.1 GCF_028682475.1 Pseudomonas putida | reverse complement strand
CAAAAATGCACCATCTATCCCGGGTGCACCGAATAAGGACATCACACAATGAGCACTTTAGATGATGAGTTAAAGCACCCGTTTAACAGTCGCGTGCTGACCTTCCCGGTACAGGGGGAATGGACCAGCTTTCAGTGGGGGAACCCCGGCCTGGTATGTCAGGAGACTAAATGTTGGAAAGGGGAAGCTGGTATATGAATCTGGCACTTCAGCGCTTGATTTTGCTCTGTTGTTTGCCCGTGCTGGGAAGCTGCGGCAACGGTAGCGCCAACACTTTTACCTTTACCGCTGATCTTCCGCCGAACTTTGTGTATGTGGCGGCGGTTTATTACGTTCCCGCTAAAGGTGAAACCTGTACGGTGCCGAT
>NZ_JANHLE010000126.1 GCF_028682475.1 Pseudomonas putida | reverse complement strand
GCCGAGCAGGTCATCGCCGAACTCATCCCCGCCAGCTACGCCCGCTCGATGAAGGCCGATCAGAAAAACGGCGGAGACGATACCGCCGCGCTGGGCGCAGTGGTGATGAAAGAGCCGACAACCGCCAATATCAACGCCTACACCGCGGCGATGCACCGCTCACGGGAACGGGAGAAGGTCATCGCCCAACACCCCGAGGCCAGCGACGTGGCGCCGGGCCAGTGGAGTGCCGAGCGCTGGGACGGCCAGGGCACTCAGGATTGGCTGGAAACCGCCAGCACCCAGGCCAATGGCTTGTTCCCGGTCTTTGCCTGCCTGGACGACGACCTCGGCGTGCTGCGCGATATCAACCATGAGCAGGAGTGGCTGGAAGCCCGTCACGAACAGTGGACCGG
>NZ_JANHLE010000125.1 GCF_028682475.1 Pseudomonas putida | reverse complement strand
CACTTCAAGGTCCTGGCGTTTGACGGCACGGAAGCCATCAGCACCTTGTACGCGATCCACATTGAACTGGTCAGCGAGTACCCCGATTTCGATCTTGAAAGCCTGCTCAGTCAACCGGCGTTTCTACGCTTCGGTTTGAACGGGGAAGGGCTGCATGGCCGCATCGAAGACGTTCGGGTGGAGGAGCCCGGTACACGCCTGACCCGTTATCACCTGACCCTGGTCCCGGCCCTGCACTACTTGCAGTTCAGCCACAACCAGCGGATTTTCCAGCACCTGACGGTCCCACAGATCATCGCCCAGGTGCTGCAGGGACATGGCATCCAGGCCGACGCCTATAGCTTCCATGTTCGCAACAGTCCCGTGCGCGAATACTGCACTCAATACTTCGAAAG
>NZ_JANHLE010000124.1 GCF_028682475.1 Pseudomonas putida | reverse complement strand
GATATTCTCGGCGGCCAGCGCCGCCAGCAACTCGCCCAGGCGCGTGGCGCTGTTGAGGCCGGCATCGAGCGAAGGCGTCCAGGCGCGGAACAGGTGGGTCAGTGCGCCGCCATCGGCGGCCCGCACGTAGTCGGCGTATTGCTCGGCGCCTCGGGCACGCATGCATTGCGCGCTCAGGCAACGGCCGGCCAGTTCGGTCAGCCACTGCCGGGTGCCCCGATGATGGTAATCGACAAACCAGGTGCCGCTGGCCGAACGCTTGAGGTACAGGCCGCGGTCGCTGAACAGGGCTTGATGACGTTGCTCGATGTGCTGGAAATGCGCAGGCGCGGTGCTGTCGAGCCAGGTGTTCATCGCCTCCAGGTCGATGTATTCACTGACCTTGGCGCTGAGCAGATCGTTAT
>NZ_JANHLE010000123.1 GCF_028682475.1 Pseudomonas putida | reverse complement strand
CGTCGCCGTGCTGCTGTCGCCGTCGGCGTCCTTGAGGGTGTAGGTGAAGTTTTCGACACCCGTGCCGCCGCCCTTCAAGTTGATGAAGTCCGGGTCCTGGGCGTTCAGCGTGTAGGTGTAGCTGCCGTCGGCAGCCAGCACCAGGGTGCCGTAGGTGCCGGTGATGGTTTGTGGAGTGATCGGGCCGCTGGCGATACGGTCGGCGCCCTGTACATCGTTGCTCAGGACGTTGCCGGTCAGGGTCGTTTGCGCTTCGGTAGCGGTGGTGGTGTTGCTGTCGTCGTACGCCTTCGGTGCATCGTCGACGATGTTGATGTCGATGGTGGCGCTGCCGGTGCTGCCATCGACATCGGTGGCGACCACTTCGATTTGCTCGACCAGGGTGTTGCCGCTGGTGTGGCTTTCG
>NZ_JANHLE010000122.1 GCF_028682475.1 Pseudomonas putida | reverse complement strand
ACCGGTGCGCTATGCCCTGGCAGAAGAAAAAACCGCCCATCCCTGCTGCACACCCGGCGTTGTCACCCGCAGCCACCCCATGGCGGCACGTCGCCTGCGTGGCGGTTATCTGTACCTGTGGCAAGACCAGGGCCCGCTCAAGCGCTATGCCGTCGCACCGAACGGTCTGCTCAGCGAGCAAGCGCTGGAAGACGATGACACCCTGGTCCAGCGCGGCACCCTGGCGGGGCTGGCGCTGAAAAAAATCCACACTGCCTGGATGCTCTACTGCGAGTACCCGCTGCCTGCGGAGCACTGTCAGGCGTTGAGCACCAGCAGTGCCAAGCGCGACACGCACATGCGCCGGGTCGCCTTGCGCACGGTGGCCAACGAGCTGCAGGCGCCGCATTGCCCGCCGCTGACCAGC
>NZ_JANHLE010000121.1 GCF_028682475.1 Pseudomonas putida | reverse complement strand
GCCGGTGCGCTATGCCCTGGCAGAAGAAAAAGCGGCCCATCCCTGCTGCACGCCCGGTGTTGTCACCCGCAGCCACCCCATGGCAGCACGTCGCCTGCGCGGCGGCTATCTGTACCTGTGGCAAGACCAGGGCCCGCTCAAACGCTATGCCGTCGCGCCGAACGGTCTGCTCAGCGAGCAAGCGCTGGAGGACGATGACACCCTCGTCCAGCGCGGCACCCTGGCGGGGCTGGCGCTGAAAAAAATCCACACTGCCTGGATGCTCTACTGCGAGTACCCGCTGCCTGCGGAACACTGTCAGGCGTTGAGCACCAGCAGTGCCAAGCGCGACACGCACATGCGCCGGGTTGCCTTGCGCACGGTGGCCAACGAGCTGCAGGCGCCGCATTGCCCGCCGCTGGCCAGT
>NZ_JANHLE010000120.1 GCF_028682475.1 Pseudomonas putida | reverse complement strand
TACCCGCACGCCGGTAAAGTCTGCAAGCACGGCACCGACGAGGTCATCACCACCTTCGAACTGAAGACCCCGGTGCTGCTCGACGAAGTCCGCGCTGGCGGCCGTATCCCGCTGATCGTTGGCCGTGGCCTGACCGACAAGGCCCGCACCGAGCTGGGCCTGCCGGTTTCCGATCTGTTCAAAAAGCCAGAGCAGCCTGCCGACACCGGCAAGGGCTACACCCTGGCACAGAAAATGGTCGGCAAGGCCTGCGGCGTGACTGGCGTTCGTCCAGGCACCTACTGCGAGCCGAAGATGACCACCGTCGGTTCCCAGGACACCACCGGTCCAATGACCCGTGACGAACTGAAAGACCTGGCGTGCCTGGGCTTCTCCGCCGACCTGGTGATGCAGTCGTTCTGCCACAC
>NZ_JANHLE010000012.1 GCF_028682475.1 Pseudomonas putida | reverse complement strand
GCGCTGTGACGGTAGGAATGCGATCGCGGGGCAAGCCCGCTCCCACTGAGAATGCCAAGCCAAAAAAAACCACCCCGTAGGGTGGTCTTATTGCATCGAATGCCACGTCAGTCGCCGTAGTACTCGCAACCACTGGTGCAGGTCTCATGAATGCGCACCTTGGACAGTTCCGGCAGCAACGGCTTGACCTGGTCCCAGATCCATTTGGCGATCACTTCGCTGGTAGGGTTTTCCAGGCCAGGAATGTCGTTCAGGTAGTTGTGGTCCAGCTGTTCATACAGCGGCTTGAAGATCGCCTTGATCTCGGAAAAGTCGCGAATCCAGCCAGTATGCGGGTCCAGTGGGCCGGTCAGGTGCAGGGCAACCTTGAACGAGTGGCCGTGCAGGCGACCGCACTTGTGCCCTTCAGGAACGTGCGGCAGACGGTGTGCCGACTCGAAGGTGAACTCTTTGAAAATTTCCACGATGTCTCAACTCTGAAAGCCAATGCTGGTAAGCAGTTTACCAGCATGACCGTTACAGCGGTTGCAGTTGCGCGTGCAGCCTGCCGGTTTCTATCAGTTCAAGCAGCTCGTCGCCCAGACGCTGGCTTTCGGACATTGCCTTGTGCCAGTAGCGCTGGCGGCTGCCCGCATCGCCCATGAAACGCTTGAAGTCGCTGCGGTCTGGCAACTTGCCGTAAGGCAGGCTGGCCAGGTACTGAGCGGAAGGCGCCAGCAGCAGGACATTGCGCAACCGTTGAGCATCGCCACGCCGCCAGGGCAGAGCTTTATCGAACCAGCCTGGGATCACCTTATCGGTAAAGTGCGGATAGAGCACGATGTCGTCGCCTTGGTAAGGCAGGTCCAGATGGTAGTCGAGCAGGCCACCATCGCGGTAAGTGCCATGACCAACGCCAGGAATATCGCGTACACCCTCCATTACCATCGGAATCGACCCAGAAGCCAGCAGGGCATGGCGCAGGTTGGCCACATTCAGCGGCAGGCAACGAGATGGAAAGTCGGTCAGGGGCTGCAGCGGCGGGTTGCTGCGAGCATCGTGCAGGATGATCCGTTCGAAGTGCCGGGCCAGTCGGGGACGGCCGATCAGGTTGTCGGCGATTACCGAAGACAGCCCCATACCCAAGCGTGCGGGATGATCATGCGCCAGCAGTCCATGGCTTTTGACCACCATGATATTCAGGCGGTAATCGGGGCTCTCGAGGATCTGCGCATCGCGTCCTTGCAGCAGCTCGTCGAGCATGCGCTGGCAGCTACGGCTGACCTCGGCCTGGGTGACGCCTTTGGCGAAGTCCTGCTCGGTATAAAGTTGTCCGAGGCGTTGTAGAGCTTGGGCCGGATTGGGCAGGCAGGCACTGGCAAAGCGCCAGGAGCCAATGGATGCGCCGATCAACGCCCGTTCACGGGGTGCACTGGGCAACCAGTGGCCAAACAACGCCAAGTCCAGGCCTTGTATGCCGAGAGCCTTGGGGCCGCCCGCAGCGCCCGGTAGCACACCCACATCGGCAGCCTGTAATCCACGCTCGCGGATGCGCTGCAAGGCGCGACTGCCGGCCTTGAGCGTCAGGGCCGGGTACTTGATATGGATTGCACTCATACGGGCCTCACTGTCTGGAGCCGGCAATTATAAAGAACGGCGGTCCAGTTGTGGGGCAGGGGTGCGCTATCATGTCGCCAGTTGTTTTCAGCTTCAATTAAGTTCGGTTGGTTAATCTAGGCCCCGTAGAAACATTATTGATCTCAACGGAGAGACACCATGAAAACTTTGACTGCCCTGTTCGTGACCGCTGCACTTGCCATGGGTGCCAATGTTGCACTGGCCAAAGATATCCCGATGCATGAAGTCACCAAGCTGGTTCAGGACAAAACCATCCTGTCCCTGGATGACTTGAATGCCAAAGCGCTGGCCAAGCATCCAGGTGCCACGATCAAAGAGTCCGAGCTTGAAGATGTCTACGGCCGTCTGGTCTACAAGATCGACTTGCGCGATGCCCAGAACGTCGAATGGGATGTGGATCTGGACGCCAAGACCGGTGAAATCCTCAAGGATGTCCAGGACAAATAATGAGCGTTTGCACGCGAACAGCACAGACCGTTCTCGTTGCGCTGTTGGCACTTTGTTCGCTGGCATCGGCCCGTGACCTTGATCAGGACGAAGCCCTGCAGTTACGACAGCAGGGCGTCATCCTGCCGCTGGAGCAGTTACTCAATGATGCCCTGGGACGCTATCCCGGGGCGAAGTTGCTGGAGGCGGAGCTGGAGCACAAGCACGGCCGCTACGAGTACGAAGTCGAGTTGCTGACCCCCGAAGGCGTAGTGCGCGAGATCAAACTCAATGCATCCAATGGAGCGTTGCTCAAAGACGAGGAAGATGACTGATGCGCCTGTTACTGGTCGAAGACAACGTGCCGCTGGCAGATGAACTGACCCAGGGCCTGCAGCGCCAGGGCTACGCGGTCGACTGGCTGGCCGATGGCCGTGACGCGGTCTATCAGGGCAGCAGCGAACCCTATGACCTGATCATTCTCGACCTCGGCTTGCCCGGACTGTCCGGGCTTGAAGTACTGGCCCAGTGGCGCGCCAGTGGCTTGGCCACGCCTGTGCTGATTCTGACCGCGCGTAGCTCCTGGGCGGAGCGCATCGAGGGACTGAAGGCCGGTGCCGATGACTACCTGAGCAAGCCCTTTCACCCGGAAGAGCTGATGTTGCGGGTGCAGTCGTTGCTGCGTCGCGCCCGTGGCCTGGCCAATCAGCCAACCCTTGAGGCCGCAGGCCTGCAGCTGGATGAAGGACGCCAGTGCGTGACCCGCGATGGCGTCGATATCCAGCTCACCGCTGCAGAGTTTCGCCTGTTGCGCTACTTCATGCTGCACCCGCAACAGATCCTGTCCAAGAGTCACTTGGCTGAACACCTCTATGACGGTGAAACCGAGCGTGACTCCAATGTGCTGGAAGTTCACGTCAATCACCTGCGCCGCAAGCTTGGCCGCAGCGTCATCGAGACGCGCCGCGGCCAGGGTTACCGTTATGCCGGGAGCGCCGAGTGAAGTCGATCCAGGCGCGTTTGAGTCTTGGCTTGGTTGCGGTGCTGGTGCTGGTAGGTCTGGCCCTGGCGCAGCTGAGCCTGTGGTTGTTCGAAGTGGGTTTGCAGCGCTATCTGGAGACAGGTTTGCGCAAGGAAAGCGAAAACCTGCTGATTGCGCTGGTGCGCGGGCAGTCGGGGCTTGAGCTGGATGAGCGGCGGCTTTCCTCGGCCTACCAGCGGCCGTTCTCCGGCTATTACTTCCGCATCGATTTTGAAGGTGGCAGCTGGCGTTCTCGATCGCTATGGGACCTGGACATGCCTGCACCGGCCAGTAGCGGCCTGCATACCGATCTGCAACTCGGCCCGGAGAACCAGCAATTGCTGGTGTTGCGCAGTGATTACCGGCGCTTTGGCCAGTCTATTTCGATCAGTGTCGCCCAGGACTACACCCCGGTGCGCGATCAGTTTCGGCGCATGCAGCAAATCGGGCTGGGCCTGGGCCTGGTCGCCCTGATACTGGTACTGGTGCTGCAACGCATCACCGTCACCCGCTCATTGCGCCCGCTCGAGCGGGTGCGCGGACAGATCGCGCAGCTGCAACAAGGCAAGCGCTCGCAGCTTGACACCCAGGTGCCGAGCGAGCTCGAGCCCCTGGTCGCACAGATCAACCACCTGTTGGCTCACACCGAAGACAGCCTGCGCCGTTCGCGCAACGCCCTGGGTAATCTCGGGCACGCGCTGAAGACGCCGTTGGCAGTGCTGCTGAGCCTGGCGTCCAGCGAACAATTGAAGGACGCACCGCAGGTCCGCGTACAATTGCGCGAGCAACTGCAACAGATCCAGCAGCGTCTGAGTCGTGAGCTCAATCGCGCCCGGCTGGCGGGTGATGCCTTGCCCGGTGCGCAATTCGACTGCGATGCCGAGCTGCCCGGGCTGCTTTCGACCTTGAGCATGATCCATGGCGAAGGCCTGGAACTCAGCCAGTGTGTGCCGCCCGACTTGTTGTTGCCCTGGGACCGAGAGGACCTGCTCGAACTGCTCGGCAACCTGCTGGATAACGCCTGCAAATGGGCTGACAGCGAAGTGCGGTTGACGATCGAAGAGCAGCCCGAGCGCTATCTGCTGGTGATCGACGACGATGGCCCAGGTATTCCCGAAGCTGATCGCCAGCAAGTGCTAGAGCGCGGTACCCGGTTGGATGAACAGGTCGATGGGCATGGCCTGGGCCTGGGTATCGTGCGGGATATCGTCGAGGTATGGGGTGGGCAGATGACCTTGCAGGACAGCCCTCTTGGCGGATTGCGGGTCAGTATCGCGTTGCCGCGCAGGGGTTAACGCTGTCCACGAAAATTGGCCATTACGATCTCTTTTTGGCCAACCACACACTGTGATCCGCGAAAACCCTCAGCAAGAATCAGAAGGCCAAACTCGGGGGAATAATCCATGGCCACACTGAAACGTATGCTTGCGGTCGGCGTTGGGGCACTGACGCTGTTGGCCGGCGCCGTGCATGCTGAAGTACGAGAGTTGAGGGTGTACAACTGGGCGGATTACATCTTGCCATCGGTGCCCAAGGATTTTGCCGCGCAGTCCGGCATCAAAGTCACCTGGGACACCTTCGACACCAACGAATCCCTGGAAGCCAAGTTGCTCACCGGCAACTCGGGGTATGACCTGGTGGTGCCGTCGAACCAGTTCCTCGATACCCAGATCAAAGCCGGTGTCTTTCAGAAACTGGACAAGAGCAAGTTGCCCAACTGGCGCCATCAGGACCCGGTATTGCTCAAGTTGCTCGACAGCAACGACCCGGGCAACCAGTACGGTGTGCCCTATATGTACGGCACGGTGTTGATCGGCTTCAACCCGGCCAAGGTCAAGGCAGCGCTGGGTGAGCAGGCGCCGGTGGACAGCTGGGACCTGGTGTTCAAGCCCGAGAACATGGAGAAGCTCAAATCCTGCGGCGTGGCCATGCTCGACTCACCTTCGGAAATCCTGCCGCTGGCCTTGCACTACTTGGGCCTGGACCCCAACAGCCAGAACCCTGAGGACTATGAAAAAGCCAAGGCCTTGATGTTGAAGGTTCGTCCCTACGTCACCTACTTCAACTCCGCCAAATACATGACCGACATCGCCAACGGTGACATCTGTGTCGCCATTGGCTATTCCGGCAGCTTTTACCAGTTCGGCAACCGCGCCAAGGAGGCGGGCAATGGTGTAGTGGTTGACTGGCGTCTGCCTAAAGAAGGGGCGCCGATCTGGTTCGACACCTTTGCGATTCCGAAAAGCGCAAAGAATGTTGCTGAAGCCCACGCGTTTCTCAACAACCTGATGGAGCCGAAAGTCATCGCCCCGATCAGTGACTTTCTCGGCTACCCAAACGCCAACAAAGATTCGTTGGCGCTGATCAATCCGGAAATTACCGCTAACCCGAACCTGACCCCGACGCAGGAAGCCCTGGCCAAGCTTTACGTGGTGCAACCGTTGCCACAGAAGCTTGAACGTGTGCGGACCCGGGTCTGGACCAGCATCAAGTCGGATAAGTAAGCGTTATGCGGTGGCGGCGCACCGGGGCTGCGCCGCCGTTCCCGCAGGCAGACTCAAGCCAGCGTCAGGCTCAGCATCACCGGTAGCGTCAGCGCCGCGAGCAAGGTCTGCAAGGCAATGATGTTGGCCATCAGCGGTGCATTGCCGCCCATTTGCCGTGCCATCACATAAGACGACGAAGCGGTCGGCAGGGCCTGGAACAGAATGGCCACGACTGCTGCCTGGCCGCTGAGTCCGAGTATTCGACAGACCCCATAGGTCGTCAGTGGCAGTACCACGAACTTGAACAGCGACGCCGCCAGCAGTGGCCGTGGGCCGAGGCCCTGTGCGCTGCTACCCAGCGCGGCACCGACGCACAGCAGACCCAACGGCAAAGCGGCCTGACCGAGGGCTTTCACGGTCGGCTCGATACCCGCTGGCAGCCCTATCCCGGTGACGCGCAGGGCAATACCGATGGCGCAGCCAACGATCAGTGGATTGCGGCAAATTGCCTTGATGACAACGGCGGCCGAACTGCGCGTACCGCTGTAGCGGGCAAAGACCATGACGCACAGCACATTCACCGTGGGGACGATGGCGGCATTGGCCACGGCAGCCAGGGCGATCCCGCCCGTGCCATAAATCCCCGCGGCAAGCGTCGCACCAATGTAGTTGTTGAAGCGTACGCCGCCCTGGAACACCGAAGTGAAACTGGCGCCATCGCTGGCGACAGCGCCCCTGCACAGCACCAGCAAGGTGGCGCCAGCAAGCGTCGAGAGCAACAATACAGCAACCATGTCGAACACCGGCAGACCGGCAAGGTCAGCTGTCGCCAGGCTATGGGTGAACAGCGAAGGAAGTAACACGAAGTAGCTCAGGCGCTCTGCTGCTGGCCAGAAACCCTCACCCAGCAACCCCTGGAATCGCAGCCAGCGGCCCAGTGCAATCAGCAGGGCGATGGGAACAATGGTGGCAAGGATCAAGTTCAGCATCAGGCGATTTCTCTGTCAGTCCGGTCTTCCTGGTGGAAGTCGATATCAGGCTAGCCTGCGGCATTGAAAGAAAAAAACGCTGAATTCTCAATCGACCAATGAGGAAAACTTTACGGTTGACCCAAGGTAGCTTTAAGCACGGCGGTCAGGTGGCGCCGACGGCTGCTGGCATGTTCGAGCAAGCCGACATGGCGCACGCGCTGCGGTTCGCCAAAGGGCAGCAATGTCACGGCGGGCAGGTGCTGCAAGTCTTCGTCAGCCAGGGGCACGATGGCCACGCCCAGGCCCATCGAGGCCATGTGCGTCAGGGCTTGCTGGCTGTCCAGCTCCATCTGCTCACTGACCGGCAACTGCTGCTTGCGCAGTTCCTGTTCGATGATACGCCCGGCCCAGGCGCGTTTATCAAAACGCAGAAATGGCTGGCTGGCGAGTAAATCCCTCAGGTTCGCACCGGCAAAGCCCGGACCGGCGACGGCCCAGAAACGGTTCTGGTAAAGCGGGGTGAAGTCCAGATTGGGCGGGAAGGGCGGTACGGGTTCAGTGGTGATAGCGGCATCCAGTTCACCGTCTTCGACGCGCCGGGCAAGCTCGGCGGACATGCCCGAGAGCACGCTGATATGCAGATGCGGATGCTCGGCCTTGATCCGCACCAGCGCTGCGGGCAGGCGCCCGGCCAGAGCAGTGTGGATGGCGCCGATCTTCAGCCGCCCACGCAACCCCGGGCCGCTGACCAGCGCGTCAGCCATCTCATCATAGGCGGCAAGGATACCCTCGGCGCGCTCGACCGCCAGATGTCCGGCTTCGGTCAGGCTGACCTGACGCCGGCTACGGTCGAACAGGCTGACCTGCAGTTCCTCCTCCAGGCTGCGGATATGCAGGCTGACCGCCGAGGGGGTCAGGCTCAGGACATCGGCAGCACGGGCAAATGTGCCGTGGCGAGCGATGGTAACCAGGGTGCGCAGGGCTTTGAGCGACAAACGCGGGCTCCGATTGTGCAGGAGGATGGGGGCTCATCATGGCGTCGATCAGCGTTGATTGAAAGCACCAGACTTGGTCTGGCCATAGGCCTGGGTAATCCGGTCGATCACCATGGCCAGGGCGACGATCGCCAGTCCGGCTTCCATGCCCTTGCCGACATTCAACGTCTGAATCCCCGCCAGTACATCCTCGCCCAGCCCTCGCGCGCCGATCATCGAGGCGACCACCACCATCGACAGGGCCATCATCACCGACTGGTTGAGCCCGGCCATGATGCTCGGCATGGCCAGTGGCAGCATAACCCGGCGCAGCCGTTGCCAGCGTCCGGCGCCCAGCCCTTGGGCGGCCTGGGTCAGGGACGGATCGATCTGTGACAAGCCCAGTTCGGTCAGGCGGATCAGCGGCGGCAGCGCGTAAATCAAGGTGGCGAAAATCGCCGGGACCTTGCCCAGACCAAACAGCATCAGCACCGGAATCAGGTAGACGAAGCTGGGCAGGGTCTGCATGACATCGAGTACCGGCAACAGCAATTGGCGTGCCCGCGGCCGGCTGGCCAGCAATACACCGATAGGCACACCGATCAGAATGCACAGTCCGGTACTCACCAGCACTAAAGCACAGGTTTGCAGGAGCTTGTCCCACAGACCGATCACCCCGATCAAAAACAGCAAGCCGCTCAGCACCAGCGCCCGGATCACGCTGCGACTGGCATGCCAGGTGAGCAGTGCGACGACCAGCAGTAATAACCACCAGGGTGTTGCACGCAACAGGTTTTCCAGAGCGACCAGCAATTGCAGCAGGCTTTCGGAGACGCCGCGCAATTGATCGCCGTAAGCCAACACCAGCCAGTCGACGAAACGGTTGACGCTGTCAGCGAAGGAGACGTGCAGGGTTTCCGGAAAGCCTCCACTCACAAGCCGACCCCGACACGTTCGGCGACTTCGCTGGGCAGCCAGGCTTTCCAGATGGCCGGATGATCACGCATGAAATTCAGCGCGGCATCCTTGGGGGATTCGCGTTTTTCGCTCATCTGCGCCAGGGCTTTGTTCAAGGTGTCGATGGGGATGTCGACCTTGGCGAAGAACTCGACCAGTTGCGGATACTCGTTGCGAAAAGGTGCGGAGATGCCGATCGACAACTTCGCAGGCAGTGATCGTGAGCCTTGTGGATTGGGGTTGTTGGCGTCTGTCAGGGTCTTCCAGGCCGCTTCGTTGAATGGCGGCTCTTCCAGCCGAACCAGAGAGAAACGGCCCATCAAAGGGGTAGGTGACCAGTAGTAGAACAGCACCGGCTTGCCGCGGCGGATCGCCGAGGTGATTTCGGCATCCAAGGCGGCGCCGGAGCCACTGCGAAAGTTCACGTAGTCGTTGTCCAGGCCATAGGCCTTGAGCTTCTGGCTGTTGACGATCTCGGAGGTCCAGCCACTTGGGCTGTTGAGGAAACGGCCCTTGTCAGGTGTTTCCGCGTCCTTGAAGACGTCCTTGTACTGTTTCAGATCGGTCACCGCGTGCAGTTGCGGGGCCAGGGCCTGGATGCCGCGGGCAGAATCCCCCTTGATCACGTATTCAGGTACATACCAGCCTTCATCGGCGTTCTTCACCGTGTCGCCGATGGCGAACACCTGACCGGCCTGTTCGGCCTTGACCCAGGCCGGGCTGCGACCTGCCCATTCCTCAGCGATCACCTGGATGTCATTGCGCGCCAGGGCCACTTCCATGCTGACGGTACTGCCGGGGAGGGTATCGGTGGGGAAGCCGTAACCTTTCTCGACGATCAGTCGCAGGATCTCGGTGGTCAGGCTGCCGCTTTCCCAGGTGATGTCGCCAAAGTGGATGGGCTTGCGCGGCTCGCTGGCCGCGGCGGTGACCAGGCCCAGAGCGAGCACCAGGCCGGCCAGCAGCGTCGGGATGTTCTTCATAGGGGCCTCGTCGTTGGCGGTCCAGGCGTTCGGGCAAGTGTAGACGACGAGCTGAGGTGCATTGTCCGGGTACACAAGGCGCTGTGGAATGCCTTCACGCTGCACGTGTGACCTGGCTGGGTGTGAGCATGTGCATTGGCAGGCCCGACGAAGGGCACGGGTGCAAAACACGGAAGGCTGAACCTATGAATCTTGATGTGAGCTTTGTTTACTACCGCAATTTCCGTTTCGATGGAAAATTCCACGTGCGCTGTATCGGCAGCGACCTGAGCAAAGTCAAAAGCATCCGCTATGAGCTGGAGAAGGCCGGACCTGAAGGCCCAGTGCAGATCGATGCGAAGTCCGTGCATTCACAGGCCCACAGTGGCGACCTGGTCGATCATGGCTGTCCTGCCACCCTGCGCGCCGAGCCGGCGACCGGCACTTACACGATCAGAACTCGGATCAGGGTAATGGATGACGTGTCGGGTCTGCCTGTCGACTCTTTTCGCTCGCTGCAGATGGACCCATTGATTATCGTCATCAACGAAGGCGAGCTGAGCCGAAGCATTCTCGACACTGTACCGCTGGAGGCAGGGCTCAGCAGACGCAGGCGGTTCGTTAATGCGTCTGCGGGTGAAAGGCGTGGAGTGGTGGACCCGTACCGTGAATCGCTAGAGACGCTCCCCGACGTGGAGCCTGGCAAGTCCTACCCGACCTTGGTGCTCAAGTTCAGCGATGGGGGCCTTGAGCGATTTTTCTCCGAGCTCCAGCCGGACTCAGGTTCCGACCTTGTGCGTCTTTGGCCCAAGCTGAACCAGGTAATCGATCCCCGGCCTTTGCTCGACCCGCAGGAGCGCCAGGAGGACAAACTGGAAGCGTTCAGGGACTACTGCTACCTGGAACAGCCCGCAAGTATGCTCAATGACACCTATGTAGCGTTGATCAAGACCCTGGCGGCGCTGGAATACCTTGAATCCCTTCACTTTGTGCCGCCTGACCGGGAGGAGGGTAACATTCTGATTGCTGGTGCTGCGGCCGTGCTGGCAACGCTGATCACGGGTGCTGCAGTGGTGGCGGGCGACAAGGCTTATGACAACGCACAGCCAACGCCTGACTTCGAGCCGCTGCAAACGTACTTGGACGAACCCGGCCCTCGATACAAGGGCATGAATGTCCGCAAGGCATGGGCGCAGCAGGTGATCGGGAAAGGGGCTCGCGTGCACTTTTCAGATGGTGGGCTGTTCCCGAACCATGAAGACCTGCAAGGCAATCCCAATCTAAAGATCATCACACTACAACCCAATGGTAATCCTAACCATGGAACCCAATCAGTGGGGATCCTGTTGGCTACGCCCAACGGTATCGGCATGACCGGCGTGTGCCACGCAAGCGAATTGTACCTCTACAACAATCATGCTCGGAATCAGGCTTTCCGTGCCCAGGCGCCGAAGGATCTTCTGCGCCATGTCGAACCCGGGGACATCGTTGCCATCAACCGGCAGTCGGCCAATGGCAACGTGTTGGCGACGTTCTTGCCATCAATCCATGAACGGGAGTGGTGGGAGATGACCCAAGCGCTGACCGAACGGGGGGCCGTGGTGCTCTTCGCGGCTGCCAATGGCAGCCATGCGACGGATGCAAGCAAGGACACCACGAAGGGTTATGGCGTCAATCTCTCGCAGTGGCGGTACTTTGATGATCATGGAGACGTCAATGCAATACTGGTGGGTGCCTGTCAGTCGTGGGACGGTAAACCTCATCAGTACTCAAACTTTTCCTACCCCAACCGGATGCTCAATGCCTCGGGGGACAGCGTAGCCACCCTCGGTTATGGCAGTGATCGACTGCAAGACAAATCCGGTAGCGACAGGGACTACACTGCCACCTACGGTGGGACTTCAAGCGCAACTCCCCTGGTCACGGGGGCGCTGAGCCTGATCCAGTCGTACGCCATGGAGCAGCACCACCTCTATTTGAATGCCGACCAGATGCATTTGCTGGTCATGCAGGCAGGCTATCGTGATGCCACGTTACCTCACTCGGAGGTACTGCCGATGGGGGCAAGGCCGAACGTGCACGGTGCATTGGTGCTGCTCGATCAGATCCTGGGCGGTGGCAGGTTCCACTCGCCCAGGGATGAGCTCTGACCCGCGAGCGTGAGGGGCGCTCGCAGGACGTTACGCCTCAGACCCGGAACTGATCCATCAATCCCTGCTGCTGGTTGGCCAGGCTGTTGAGCGACTGGCTGACCCGCGCCGATTCGTTGGCCTGGCCGGACAGCGATTCGGTCACGTCGCGAATGGTCGCGACGTTATTGTTGATTTCCTCGGCTACGGCGCTTTGTTCTTCGGCGGCACTGGCGATCTGCAGGTTCATGTCGCTGATTACCGTGACCGCATCGCCAATCTGCTGCAAGGCGGTGACCGCCTGGCTGACCTGCTCGACGCTGCCTTGTGCCTGGCGATGACTGCTGTCCATGGCACCTACCACTTCGCGCGTACCGGCCTGCAGCTCTTCGATCACCTGACGGGTTTCTTCCACCGACTCCTGAGTGCGTCGGGCGAGATTGCGCACTTCATCGGCAACCACGGCGAAGCCGCGGCCCGCTTCACCGGCACGGGCCGCTTCGATGGCGGCATTGAGGGCCAGCAGGTTGGTCTGTTCGGCGATAGAGCGGATGACTTCCAGCACCGAGCCGATCTTCTCGCTGTTTTCGGCCAGGCCTTCGACCTGAGCCATGGCGGCGCTCATGTCGGCTGCCAGGGTATCGATGCTGGTGGTGGTGCGATCGATAACCGACAGGCCCTGGCGAGTGGCCTGGTCGGCGTCACGGGCTGCCTGGGCGGCCTGGGCGGCACTGCGGGCAACATCCTGGGCGGTAGCGCTCATTTCATGCGAAGCAGTGGCAACCTGGTCGACCTGGCGGTACTGCTGCTCCATGCCGGCGCTGGTCTGGCTGGCAATCGCCGAAGACTGGTCGGCGGTGTCGCGGGCTGCCTGCACCGAGCGCTTGACCTCGGCAATGGTCGGCTGCAGCTTGTCCAGGAAACGGTTGAACCAGCCGGCCAGTTCGCCCAGTTCGTCGCGCTTGTCGTACTGCAGGCGGCGGGTCAGGTCGCCTTCGCCACTGGCGATGTCCTTGAGCATGGCCGCCACACCGAGGATCGGCCGGGTCACACCGCGCGCCATCAGCCAGATCATCAGCAAGCCAACGATGGCCGCCAGTGCGCCCAACCCCAGCTCGATCAGGGTACCGCTGGTATTGCTGCGGTCGAGTTCCTGCTTGAGGGCCTCGGCCGGGCCGGTCAGGGCGCTTTCCGGAACGTCGAGCAGTACGCCCCAGGATTTGCCGCCCGGGATCGGCGCAAAGGAGGCCAGCACTTTCAGGCGCTGCTGGTGATGGATGCTGTGAATGGGCGTGCTGTCGGCCAGCAGGCGGATCACTTCGGCGCCTTTCTCTGGATCGACCTGGTCAAAGCGCCGGGCCAGCTTGCCGGCATCCGGGCTGTAGCCGGCCAACAGGCCCACGGGGCTGAGGATGCTGACCTGGGTCTGGCCCTGGTAGAGGTTGCGGCTGGCTTGCTGGCTCATGGCCTGCAGACTGTTGAGGTTGATGTCGATAGACAAAGTGGCAACCACCTTGTCGGCGACCATCAGCGGGAACACGATGCTTGTCATCAGCACCTGCTGGCCGTTGATCTCATAGAAGTAGGGTTCGATCACGCAGGTCTTGCGGGTGGTGCGTGGGCACACCGACCAGGTGTTGGCCGGCTCGCCGCTGGGGCCGATGCTGGTATCGGCCATGTCTTTTTCCGGCAGGGCCATGGAGGTCAGTTGGCCTGGAGTCGGTTGCGACCAGTACAGGGCAAAGCGGCCTTTTTCGTTACTGCCCAGTTGCTCCTGGTTGACGAACAGTTCGTCTTTGTTGTCCAGCGCATTGGCTTCGAATACCAGTGACAGGCCGAGCAGGTCGGGGTTGGCCTGCAAGGCGGCGCGAACCTGGCGGGTCAGGTCTTCGCGCAGGTCGAAGGCATCGAGAAAGCGCTTTTCGGCCTGTTCGCGCAGGAACAGGACCTGACGGGCGAAACCGGCACCGTACTGATAGGCATCCATGAACTGGCGACGAATGTTCAAGGCCTGGACTTCGCCCTGGGATTCGATGCGTCCCTGGGCTGACTCGGTGAGCATCTGCATGCTGCTGGTCTTGACCAGCTCCGAGCTATGTCCCATGCGATACAACGAAAGGCCCACCAGCAGGGTAACGATGCTGGCCAGGCACAAACCGGCGAGCAGGGTGATTTTCCACTGAATGGAAAGTTGTCTGAACGACATGGCGAAGTCCTTTGATCCAAAAAGATTGAGGCTGCCGACGTTATCGGCGGTTGCGCCGCGTTCTTTATTCAAACGATCAATTTAAATGCGTCGTTTTCGTGCATTCCTACGACACCAATCGGCCAGTGAACTTTGACAAGCGCGAGGCCCTGCTTCAGAGTGTGCGCCCTCCATAAAAATACCGTCGTTCGGCCACTGCTCCGGGGCAGTTTGTCGCCGAATCGGTCGCTTTTTGTCTGGTTTCTAGAGGTCACAGGAATGAATGCAGTAATTGCCGCGGTCGGCATCATGCTGATCTTGAGTCTGTCCCGCGTGCATGTGGTGATCGCCCTGATCGTCGGTGCGCTGGCCGGCGGATTGGTGGGCGGCCTGGGAATTGAAGGCACGCTCAAAGCATTCAACGGTGGGCTCGGCGGCGGTGCCACCGTGGCCTTGTCCTATGCCTTGCTCGGTGCCTTTGCGGTGGCGATTGCCAAGTCCGGCATGGCCCATGCCCTGGCCGACCGCGCCCTGGCGATGGTTGGCAAGCAAGGGCATGCCGATGGTGGCAAGGTCAAATGGCTGCTGATCGGCTTGCTGCTGCTGGTGGCGATTTCCTCGCAGAACATCCTGCCCATCCACATTGCCTTCATTCCCCTGTTGGTGCCGCCGCTGCTCTATGTCCTGACCAAGCTGCAGATCGACCGGCGCTTGGTGGCCTGCGTGATGACCTTTGGTTTGATCACGCCTTACATGTTCCTGCCGGTGGGCTTTGGCAACATCTTCCTCAATGAGATTCTGCTGGCCAACGTCAGTCGTAGCGGGGTGGATGTCAGCGCAGTCAACGTCACCCACGCCATGGCCATCCCGGCGGCGGGCATGCTGTTCGGCCTGCTCCTGGCGGTGTTTTTCAGTTACCGCAAAAAGCGTGTCTACGACCTGGAAAAAATCGAGCAGGTCGAGCAGGTAGCGGTGCGCTACAACCCGCTGACCCTGCTGGTTGCCGGGGTTGCCATCGCGGCGGCGTTCATCATCCAGCTGTGGCTGGACTCGATGATCATCGGCGCCATGGTCGGTTTTCTGATTTTCTCGGTGTCGGGCATCGTGCGCTGGAAGGACACCGATGACCTGTTTACCGAAGGCATGAAGATGATGGCCATGATCGGCTTCATCATGATTGCCGCTTCCGGTTTTGCCGAGGTCATGAAGGCCACCGGTGAGGTCAAGAGCCTGGTCGAGACCTCGGCGCTGTGGATCGACCACAGCAAAGGTGTCGGCGCACTGCTGATGTTGCTGGTGGGGCTGCTGGTGACCATGGGCATCGGCTCATCGTTTTCCACGGTGCCGATTCTTGCCGCGATCTTTGTGCCGCTGTGTGTGCAGTTGGGCTTCGATCCGGTTGCCACAGTGTGCATCGTTGGCACCGCCGGTGCACTGGGTGATGCCGGCTCACCGGCCTCGGATTCGACCCTGGGCCCGACCTCCGGCTTGAACGTAGACGGCCAGCATCACCACATCTGGGACACCGTGGTGCCGACCTTCATTCACTACAACCTGCCACTGCTGGCGTTCGGCTGGCTGGCGGCAATGACGCTATAGTGCGCAGCAGCGCGGGGATGAGTGTAAGGCTCAGCCCCGTGCCGGCGGTGGCGAGATACGGTTGAGGAGCATGCTGCCGTCCTTGTTGCGGGTCAGATAGACCGGCAACACCTTGGGCAGGTTGCTGACCAGACGCTTGATCTGCGTCGTGTCGTAGATGCCACTGATACGAATGCTGCCGGTGTTTTCGTCGGCCAGTCGCAGTGGCTGCTCCAGGTAGCGGTTGATCTGCGGCAGGGCCTGGGCCAGGCTCAGGTTGTCGAGGATCAGTTTGCCGTTGCGCCAGGCCAGACTGGTGTCATGTGCGTAGGTCTGACTCAGGCGTGGTTCGTAGTCACCGGTCTGGTAGCTGGCCTGCATGCCCGGGCCCAGGCGATAGCCGCCATCGCTGTCATTGGCATCGCTGCTGACCAGCACCGAACCTTCGACCAGGGTCACCTTGACCTGATCTTCATACTTCCAGACATTGAACTGGGTACCGGTGACGCGGGTCTGGCCCTGGGCTGCATGCACGACGAAGGGGTGCAGGCTGTCGTGCCGGACCTTGAAGAAGGCTTCGCCTTTGACCAGAGTGACCCGGCGCTGGTCCTTGTAGTTGGTGAAGCGCAGTTCGGTCCCCAGGTTCAGCTCGACCTGGCTACCATCGCTGAGTACCACATGACTGATGGCGTCGCCGCTTTCCAGGTACTGGTAGTGGTTGGGCAGCCAGCCTTGTTCCCAGCCGACCCAGGCACCGAGCGGCAGCGCCACCAGAGCGATGGCGGCGGCCGAGGCATAGTGGCGCCAGGCGCTTTGGCGACGCCGGGGAAGGTGGATGACATTACCAGGGGTGGCGCTGCGTGGCAGATGATCGGCGGTCTGCCAGATATCCAGCATGGCCTGGTATTCCTGAGCATGCAGCGGGTCGGCAGCCAACCATTGCGCAAACGCCTGGCGTTCGGCTGCTGTGCAGTCCTCAGCTTGCAAACGCAGGCACCAATGCGCGGCGGCATCGCTGATGGCATCGTGTTCGTCGGCGCTGTGGCTGGTGTGGTTCATCAAGGCTCCCGGTTTTGCCTATTCTACCCTTGCAGCGTAGGCGGCGAGAACCCGGAATAATGGCGAATGACTATCAGTTGTAAGATTTTTCACCGGGAAAAATCCGCTAAAAGCACTGAATTCACAGCCATACCCCGTCCGATGACGGGGTATGCCGCGCTACCGTGGGCGACTGACGGTAGTGAGCGGGTTCAGAAGTGTTCACCAGCCAGGCTGAACAGCGAGGTGCTGCCTGCCCGGATGCTGGCTTGCAGCGACAAGGTGCGTGGTAACAGGCGAGCGAAGAAGAACGCCGCGGTTGCGCGTTTAGCTGCGTAGAAAGCCGGGTCTTGCGCCATGTTTGCTGCGGCCACGGCATCCATGCGCGCCCACATGTAGGCATAAGCCACATAGCCAAACAGTTGCAGGTATTCGACCGAGGCGGCGCCGACCGCGTTGGCGTCTTCGCGGGCTTGCTCGCACAGCCACTGGCTGAGGCTGAGCAGGTCGTTGGTGGCCTTGAGCAGTGGCTCGCGGTAGGGCGTGTCCTGATCACAGAAACGGCGGATCTGTTCAGTGAACTCGGTCAGTGCCCGGCCACCCTCCGCCACCACCTTGCGACCGAGCAGGTCGAGGGCCTGGATACCGTTGGTGCCTTCATAGATCTGTGCGATGCGCACATCGCGCACCAGCTGTTCCTGACCCCACTCGCGGATGTAGCCGTGACCGCCGAACACCTGCTGGCCGAGCACACAGCTTTCCAGGCCGTTGTCGGTGAAGAACGCTTTGGCCACGGGCGTCAGCAGGGCTACCTGGCGCTGGGCGAGGTCGCGCTCTTCGGTATCTTCAGCGTATTTGGCGAGGTCCAGTTGCTGGCCGACATAGGTGGCGAAGGCACGTCCGCCTTCGGTCAGGGCGCGCATGGTCAGCAGCATGCGGCGCACATCCGGGTGGACAATGATCGGGTCGGCGACCTTGTCGCGCGCCTGCGCTCCGGTGGGTGCCCGGCTTTGCAGGCGGTCCTGGGCATAGCGCGCGGCGTTCTGGTAGGAGGCTTCGGCGCAGCCGATGCCCTGGATGCCAATGGACAGGCGCTCGTAGTTCATCATCGTGAACATGGCCGCCAGTCCGCGGTTCGCCTCGCCAATCAGGTAGCCAGTGGCGCCGTCGAAGTTCATCACGCAGGTAGCCGAGGCCTTGATGCCCATCTTGTGCTCGAGCGAGCCACAGTGCGCCGGATTACGCGGGCCCAGGCTGCCGTCGGCATTGACCAGGAACTTGGGCACCAGAAAGAGCGAGATACCCTTGGGCCCGGCCGGGGCATCGGGCAGTTTGGCCAGGACCAGGTGGATGATGTTTTCAGTCAGGTCCTGTTCGCCGCCGGTAATGAAAATCTTGGTGCCGCTGATGCGGTAACTGCCATCGGCAACGGGTTCCGCCTTGGTGCGGATGATCCCCAGGTCCGTGCCGGCATGTGGCTCGGTCAGGCACATGGTGCCGGCCCACTGGCCGCTGTACAGCGGCGGCAGATAAGTAGCCTTGAGCTCATCACTGGCGTGGGCGTCGAGGGCCAGGCAGCAGCCCGCGCTCAGCGCCGAGTAGAGGCTGAAGCTGCAGTTGGCGGCATAGAGCATCTCTTCAAATTGCACTGCGAGCATTTTCGGCATGCCCAGGCCACCGTGCTCGGGGTTGCCGGCAAGGCCGACCCAGCCGCCTTCGCGGTAGGTCTGCCAGGCCTGGGCAAAGCCATCCGGGGTGCGTACTTGCCCTGCGTCAAACGTCACGCCCTGTTCATCGCCATTGCGGTTGAGCGGGGCGATCAACTGGCCGGTGATTTTCGCCGCTTCTTCGAGGATGGCATCGGCGGTATCGGCGTCCACCCGTTCGGCCAGTGCCGGCAGGCGTGCCCACAGGGCCGGGCCCTGGAACACTTCATGAAGGACAAAGCGCATGTCGCGCAGTGGAGCATTGAATTCAGGCATGCGGATTTCTCGCTGTCAAAGGGGGATCAGAGCGCCTTGGCCCAGTCGCGCAACAGGTACTTCTGGATCTTGCCGGTGGAGGTTTTCGGCAGTTCGCTGAAGACCACGGTCTTGGGCAGCTTGAAGCCCGCCAGGTGCTCACGGCAGAAACTGATGATGTCGGTGTCGCGGGTCTGCTCGAAGCCCACCTTGAGGGTGATGTAGGCACAGGGCGTTTCGCCCCACTTGTCATCCGGGCGGGCAACCACGGCGGCTTCGAGGACGGCCGGGTGCTTGTAGAGGGTGTCTTCGACTTCGATGGTGGAGATGTTCTCGCCGCCGGAAATGATGATGTCCTTGAGCCGGTCCTTGATTTCCACATAGCCGTCGGCATGCCAGACCGCCAGGTCGCCGGTATGAAACCAACCGCCGCGGAAGGCTTCGGCCGTGGCTTCGGGGTTTTTCAGATAGCCCTTCATCACCGTGTTGCCGCGCATGAATATTTCACCCAGGGTGTTGCCATCGCGTTGCACCGGTTCCAGGGTTTGCGGGTCGGCAACCATCAAGCCTTCCAGAGTGGGGTAGCGCACACCCTGACGCGACTTGATCCGCGCCCGTTCAGCCAGCGGCTGCTCGTCCCATTCAGCGTGCCAGGCGCACACGGTCACCGGGCCGTAAACTTCAGTCAGGCCGTAGACGTGGGTGACCTTGATGCCCATTTCTTCCACTGCACCGATGACCTTGGCCGGTGGCGCGGCACCGGCGACCATGGCGTTGACCGGGTGGTCGATGGCCGCTTTGGCCGAGTCAGGCATGTTGATCAGGGCGTTAAGCACGATCGGCGCACCGCACAGGTGGGTCACCTGATGTTCACGGATAAGGGTGAGGATCTTCTGCGGGTCGACGCGGCGCAGGAACACATGAGTGCCCGCCAGCGCCGTGACGGTCCAGGGGTAGCACCAGCCGTTGCAGTGGAACATCGGCAGGGTCCACAGGTAGACCGGATGGTTACCCATGGCCCAGGTCATCTGGTTACCCAGCGCGTTGAGGTAGGCGCCGCGGTGGTGATAGACCACGCCTTTGGGATTGCCGGTGGTGCCGGAGGTGTAGTTCAGCGAGATGGCCTGCCATTCGTCCTCGGGCCATTGCCAGGCGAATTCGGGATCGCCTTCGGCGAGAAAGGCCTCATAGTCCAGGTCACTGACCGCCTGGCCCTCGCCGTATTCCGGATCATCGACATCGACCACCAGCGGCGGGTATTCCATCAGCGCCAGCGCTGCGCTGATGACCTTGTGGAACTCGCGGTCGGTGATCAGCACCTTGGCTTCACCGTGTTCGAGCATGAACGCAATGGCTTCGGCGTCCAGGCGTACGTTGAGGGCGTTGAGCACAGCGCCAATCATCGGCACACCGAAGTGCGCTTCAAGCATGGCCGGAATGTTCGGCAGCATCACCGCTACCGTATCGCCCTGAGCGATCCCGCGGCCAGCCAGGGCACTGGCCAGGCGTCGGGAGCGTTCGTAGGTCTGTTGCCAGTTGCGCCGGATGGCACCATGAATCACCGCCGGGTACTGGCCGTAGACCGCTGCCGTGCGTTCGATGAAACTCAGGGGGCTCAGGGCCTGGTGATTGACAGGGGCGGGCGCCAGGCCCTGGGAGAAGATCGACATGAATGGTTCCTGTGCAGGGGGCGCCCGTATGGCGAACTGCAACCCCCGGTGGCTGATTGTTAGCTCTGATCAGGTGTCGTGAAGGGCAGGCCCTTCAGGTGTCACAATTTTTACGTGAAACGCTATGGTACTTGGAAGATAGACTATAGCAATATAGTAGAAGTACTATAGGCGCTTTAAACACAACTCGTTGAGCACCGCCATGACGTATTTGCTCGCCAGCGACCCACAGCCCAGTCTCATCCTGGATGCATCTGCAGCCGTGCTGGCAGTCAATCCGGCCTTGCAGGCGATGCTCGGGCCCTGGCCGGCGCGTACGGTCGACTACTGGTTGCCGAGTAACGTCCAGGCGCTGGTCAACGCTTGCCTGAACCAGGCGCGCGCCATCAGTGATGTCGAAGCGGCGGTGGCTGACAGGATCCTGCTGTGGACCTTGATTCCCGCCAGCACCGCTCAGGTGCTGGCGCGATGCCGTGACGCCACGGCCGAGCGCCTGGCCGAGCGTGAGGCCAGCCAGGCCCGGCGTCTGTATCGACTGATCACCGAAAACACCACCGACCTGATTTCCCGGCACAGCCCCGACGGCTGTTTTCTCGATTCCTCGCCGGCGTCCTATCGCTTGCTTGGCTATTGGCCCGAGGAACTGCGCGGGGTCGCAGTGCACTCACTGTTTCATCCCCAGGACCGTCAGCAGGCGTTGCTGCAAGCCGCCCAGGCCCTGGAGCAGGACGGTTACCAGACCATGACCTGCCGCGTGCGTCATCGCGACGGTCGCGACCTGTGGTTCGAGATTGCCAGCCGGGCAATTCGCGAAACCTATACCGGGGCGGTGGTGGAGATTGTCAGCGTCTCACGAGACATCAGCGTGCGCATCGAGGCGCAGGAGAACCGCAGGCGCCTGGCCGAAGTGGTGGAGGCCAACACCGACCTGGTGCTGTTCACCGACCGCGACGGCCACCTCAGTTACCTCAATCGTTCGGCGCGACGGGCGCTGGGGTTGCAGGAAGTAGAGGTATTGCCGCGATTACAGGCATTGCTCGATCCAGGCTTGCAGCAACGCCTGGACCGCGAAGGCTGGCAGTGCGCCGAACAGTCGGGGGTCTGGCACGCCGAGACTCGGCTGGTTCCCTGGCAGGGCGCTGCGGCGTTTCCGGTGTCATTGGTGCTGCTGGCCCATCGTGGCACCGGTGGCGAGCGCTACTACTCGCTGGTAGCCCGCGACATGACCGAGCGCGAATTGCGCGAAAATCAGCAGCGCCGCCATCAAGACGAACTGGCCCACAGCGCGCGGTTGATCACGCTCGGCGAACTGGCCTCCGGCATCGCGCATGAAATCAATCAGCCGCTGGCCGCTGTGGTTAATTACGCTGGGGCCAGTCAGCGTTATCTGCAAGCCCTGGATCGTGATCCGCAGGCCGCCCCGCGGGTTGCCCAGGGCTTGCAGCGCATCAGCGAACAGGCGACCCACGCCGCCGAAGTGATCAAACGCTTGCGTGCGTTCTTACGCAAGGAGCCGCGGCGTTTGCAGGCGTTGGCCGTTGCCGATGTCGCGAGTGAAGCGGTTCGCCTGTGCGATTGGGAGGCGGCGCGCGACCAGGTGAGCATCGAGCTGGAGATCGGCGATCCGCTACCTGCGGTCTATGCCGACCGGGTCTTGCTCGAACAGGTACTGCTCAACCTGTTGCGCAATGCAATCGACGCCAACCGCGAGCAGCATCAGGGCCAACCCTCGCGTATCGTGCTCAGCGCCGCGCTGAGCGAAGGGCAAGTACAGATACAGGTCAGCGATCAGGGCCCCGGTGTGTCGGCAGAGCGTCTGGACGGTATTTTTACTCCCTTCAACACCAGCAAGCCGGAAGGCCTGGGGCTTGGCTTGAGCATGAGCCGCAGTATCATCGAGGGCTTTGGCGGTACTTTGCAGGCGTTGCCGGGTGCGGCGGGTGGCTTGACCTTGTGTTGCCGGCTGGCGCCAGTGGCAAGTGTCTGAACAGAGGAAGTGTGATGCAGCAACCGAAAGTCTATGTGGTCGACGATGACCAGGGCATGCTCGATTCCACAGTCTGGCTGCTGGAGTCGGTCGGGATTCAGGCGTTGCCTTTTACCAGTGGCCAGGCGT
The DNA here is from genome assembly GCF_028682475.1 of Pseudomonas putida. Lineage (GTDB taxonomy): Bacteria > Pseudomonadota > Gammaproteobacteria > Pseudomonadales > Pseudomonadaceae > Aquipseudomonas > Aquipseudomonas putida_AG. The sequence continues at coordinate 140,780 of NZ_JANHLE010000012.1, read as the reverse complement.
TTCTGGAGGCCTGTGACGCACACTTGCCCGCCTGTGTGTTGCTCGATGTACGCATGCCCGGGATGGGCGGGCTGAGTGTGCAAGAGGCCTTGCGCGCGCGCGACGTCGACCTGCCGGTGATCTTCCTCAGTGGTCATGCCGACGTCCCGATCGTGGTCCGGGCGTTCAAGGCCGGTGCCTGTGATTTCATTGAAAAGCCCTATAACGACCAGCTGTTGCTGGACGCAGTCCAGGCGGCGCTCGAGCGTTCAGTCCAGGCGCTGGCGGGCAGCTGCGCGCGTGCGGCGGTGCAGACGCGGATTGACAGCCTGACCCCGCGTGAGCGGGATGTGTTCGTGCCACTGGTGCAGGGCTTCAGTAATCGCGAGATCGCCGAGCAGCTTGAGGTCAGTGTGAAGACCGTGGACCTGTATCGGGCACGGGTGATGAAGCGCATGGAGGCCGAGCACCTGCCCGCGTTGGTGGGGATGGCGATTGCTTGTGGGGTAGTGCAGCCATTGAGCTTGCGCTGAAATCGCGTCGCCTCTATCGCCGGCAATGCCGGCTCCCACAGTTGTTGATGCATCACCTGTCTTTGTGGGAGCTGGCCTTGCCAGCGAAGGCTTGAAACACCTGCTGCTACTAAGACCGCCGCCCGAGCAACAGCCCCACCACCAAGCCGAACCCCGCCGAAATCGCGACGGTCTGCCACGGATGACCACCAATGTAGTCCTGAGTGGCATCAACCATCGGCTGCGCCTTGCTGCGCACAGTACCGATCGCTTCACGCGCCTGCTTGAGCTTGAGCCCGACCTGCTCGCGCAGGGTTTCGGCGTCTTCGCCAACCAGCGCGGCGCTGTCGCGCAGCAGTTTTTCCGACTCTTCGATCAAGATCTGCAATTCGCTGAACGCCTGATCCTTGATTTGCTCGGCATCGGCTTGCACCGTGGTTTTCCTGGCCATGGACACTTCCTCGTCGATTGATGGGCATTGAACAATGGATGCCGGTGGGCGCGGAAAGTTGCAGCGGTTTGCCGGGCCCTTGCGGCTACAGTGTAAGATAGCGCCTATTTTCCAGTGGCAGGACACCCCTCATGAGTTTCAATCTGGCCAACAAGAGCTTCGCCGAACGGGCGCAGATCGAGGACGAGAAAGCGCGACTGTTCGAGCTCTGGCAGACCAACCTGGGCAAGGCCAAGGGCGAAGCCGCGCGGCTGATCGCCGAAAAGCCCCGGCGCAAGGGCAAATGGGCCGAATGGGTGCGCTCGGAACTGGACGGCATGTCGCCGCCCGAGTTCGCCAATATGGTCCGTAGTGAAGTCAACAAACTGATGGCGGCGGCCAAGTAAAGCCGAACTGGGCTGGCGCGAAAACACGGGGACGTTGAAACCTGTCGGTCTTTTGAACGATACTGTTTCTCATTAACGTCTGACTTCCGTTGCCAAGGCCCATCGAATCCCTCCATGTTGACGTCTCCCGTGTCCGGGCTGCTGGCCAGTTTCCAGGAACATTACGATGACCTGCTGCAGTTCCTGACCCGGCGCATGAGCGACCGTCAGCGGGCCGCTGATGTGGCCCAGGAAACCTACCTCAAGCTGGTCAAGATCGAGCAGCAGGATGTGCCGGTGTTGCATGCGCGCAGTTTCATCTTCCGCGTGGCCGGCAACCTGGCCATCGATACCCTGCGCCGCGAACAGCGCATGGCCGGCAATCTCGACGACAGCGCAGCCGCAAGCCAGGTGCCGTGCCCGGCACCCGCACCGGAGGCTGCCTTGCTGGCCCGTGAGCGCCTGGCACAATTGGACGAAGCGTTGCTGCAGCTGCCTGCCAACGCTCGTCAGGCATTGTTGCTCAATCGCGTCGAAGGCCTGACCCAGGCGCAAATCGCACAACAGCTGGGCGTTTCCGAGAGCATGGTGGCAAAATACATCGGCCAGGCCCTGCGCCATTGCCGCGACTGGCTCAAACACAACCATGATTGATGCCTTGACCATGCCTGTACCGCAGCCGCTCAGCGATTTATCCGACGATGCCCTCGACTGGCAGGTGTTGTTGCATTCCGGCAACGCCAGTGACGCCGATCGCACGCGTTACCAGCGTTGGCGGCAGTTGAGTCCGGCCCACGCCGAGGCGGCGCAGGAGGCGGAGGCCTTGTGGGGTGATCTGGGCCAGACCCGGGCCGCTGCCGAGTTGACGGTCCCAGCGCCACGCCGTCGTCGCTGGGGTTCGGCCCTGGCCGCTTCGCTGGTGTTGGCGCTGGTCGGCTATGGTGGCTGGCAACAGGCGCCGGCCTTGCTCGCCGACTACCACACCAGCGTCGGTCAGCAGCAGCGCATTACCCTTGCCGACGGCTCGCAGGTACTGCTTAACAGTGGCAGTGCCTTGTCGGTGGACTTCAGCGATGGCCAGCGTCGGTTGATGCTCACGGCGGGCGAGGCGCTGTTCGAGCCGGCCAGCGACCCGCGCCCCTTTGTCGTCGAGGCCGGTGGCGAATCGGTGCAGGGGAGTGGGGCGGTATTTAGTGTGCGTCGTGATGGCAGCCATAACCGCGTGGTCATTGCCGAGGGTGAGGCACAGGTGGGTGAGCGCAGGTTGCAGGCCACTGCGGACGCCGGGGCGCTGACTGCCTGGCAGCGCGGCAAGCTGATCTTCAACGGCAAACCATTGCGCGAGGTGCTGGCCGAGCTTGAGCGCTATCAGCATGGGCGCATTGTGTTGTCCGATCAGCAGCTGGGGGCAATGCAGGTCAGTGGGGTGTTTGACCTGGATGACCCTCAAGGGTTGTTGCGTACGCTTGAGCAGCGTTATGCGCTGAAGGTTACCTATCTGCCTTGGCTGGCTGTGGTGTATTGATCAATGCTATCGCGGGGCAAGCCCGCTCCCACCGGGGGGAACGTGATGCACCTGTGGGAGCGGGCTTGCCCCGCGATAGATCGGAACAGAAAAATAAATTCACGTTGGCACTGCAAGTTCTTCTTCGCCCAATCGTCGTAGTGAGACTGATCAGCAATCCATTCTCATTTACACCTTGCCTGGAAGAACATTGTGAAGGCTACGCTCAAGCCAATCGCCCGCTCCACCGGTAGTTTCAAACACGCTCTGCTGGCGTCCACCGCCGTCGCCGCGCTGCTCGGCCCAGTCTGGGTACACGCGGCCGATAGCGTGAATACCGCGCAATCCAGCACCCAGCAAGACCGTGAAGTGAGCCTGGCGCTGCCAGCCCAGGACCTTGACCAGGCCCTGACCGCCTTCGCCGACCAGGCCGGCCTGCATCTGCTGTATACCACCGCCGACGTCGCCGGCTTGCAAAGCCCGGCCCTCGAGGGCAACTACAGCATCGCCCAGGCCTTGCAGAACCTGCTGGCCGGCAGCGGCATGAGCTGGCAGTTCAGCGATTCGCGCACGGTAATCCTGCGCAAGGCGCAGAACACTCCTGCCAGCGTCAGCCTCAAACCCATTGAAGTCAGCGTCGCTTCCCGTACCAGCACTTCGATCAGTGAAATTCCCGGCACCGTCTGGGTGGTTGATCAGCAGCAGCTCAACGAACAGATCAACAGCGGTGTCAGCCTCAAGGAGGCCATTGGCAAGCTGGTACCCGGCCTGGACCTGGCACCGGAAGGGCGTACCAACTATGGCCAGAACATGCGTGGTCGTAACGTTCTGGTGATGATCGACGGTGTCAGCCAGAACAGTTCCCGTGGCCTGTCGCGGCAGTTCGACAGCATCTCGCCGTTCAACGTCCAGCGTGTCGAAGTACTTTCCGGGGCCAGTGCCATCTACGGCGGCGGCGCCACGGGCGGCATCATCAACATCGTCACCAAGAAGGGTGAAGCCGGGCCAGCGCGTTTCGAGACCCAGGTTGGCGCCAGCAGTGGCTTCAACAACAGCGATGACCTTTCGACGCGCATCGCTCAATCGGTCAGCGGTGGCAACGAGCGGGTCAACGCACGCCTGGGGATTTCCGGCGAGCAGAACGAAGCCTTCTATGACGGCGCCGGCGACCAGATTTTCATCGACAACACCCAGACCGACTTGCAGTACAACCGCACCATTGATGTGCTCGGCAGCCTGGGTCTGCAATTCAACGACGAACAAAGCCTCGACCTGCTGGCCCAGTATTACGATTCGGGCAACCACGGCAGCACCGGGATCTACTTTCCCAATCTGAAGCACAATGCGCCCTCGAACCTGGAGGATGCAGAGCTGCGCAGTGGCTACTCCACCGACCTGGAACCACGCACCAAGCGTCTGTTGCTCAATGCCAATTACCATCACAGCGATGTGCTCGGTCAGGACTTCTACCTGCAGGCGTCGTACCGTAAAGAAGACGACAACTTCTATCCGTTCCCCTACTACAACCCCGGCAAGCCGGCGGGCGTCAAGGGTGTGTACTTCGCTGCGTCGCAGCAGAACTTTGAAGTAAGCAGTCTCAAGGCGCTGTTCGCCAAGCAGTGGGACGCGCTCAAGCTGACCTACGGCGTGGACCTGGACCGCGAGCGCTTCAACGCCGAGCAGACCACCTTCGATGCCCTGACGTCGTCTGAAAGCGGTGGCCTGGACCTGGACAAGGCCAGCAAGGCGCCGCGCTATCCCAGTTACCGGGTCGATGGCCTGTCGTACTACGCCCAGCTGGATTGGCACGCGACCGACAACCTGACCGTCTCCGGTGGTGCCCGGCGCCAGCAGATGGACGTGGATGTCGGCGACTTCAAGAACGTACCCGGCGGTAATAACGACTACCAGGTCAACCTGTTCAACCTTGGCACCATCTATGACTTCAAGAACGGTCATCAGGTCTGGACCAACTACGGCGAAGGTTTCGATCTGCCCGACCCGGCCAAGTATTACGGCAAACCCGGCTTGAGCGTCGAAGACAACCCGCTGGCGGGAATCAAGAGCCGTCAGGTCGAACTGGGCTGGCGCTATGCCGATCTGGACTGGGATGCCCAGGCGTCGGTGTACTACATCTGGTCGGACAAGATCATCACCACCGACATGGCCACCTTGACCATCAACGTCGAAGATCAGAAGAGCCGTGACTTCGGCTTCGAGGGCGCGCTGACCCGTCACTTCGAAAGTGGCTGGGAAGCCGGTAGCACCCTGCATCTGGTGCGTTCGGAGGAGGAGGACAAGGACGGTGACTGGATTAAGCGTGATGCCCGTTATGCCTCGCTGTCCAAATCCACGGCCTTCGTTGGCTGGAAGGGCGATGGGCGCAGTGCGCGCCTGCAAGCCAACCACGCCTTCACCCTCAAGGATGATGCCGATCACGAGATCAGCGGCTACACCACCTTTGACTTGCTGGGCAGCCAGGACACCGGTTTCGGCACCTTCAGTGCCGGCATCCAGAACCTGCTCGACAAACAGTACAGTACGGTCTGGGGCCAGCGCGCGACCCTGTTCTATTCGCCCACCTACGGCCCGGAGTACTTGTATGACTATCAGGGCCGCGGTCGCACCTACACCCTGACCTGGTCGATGGCTTACTGAGTCAGGCGAACGCACTCAGCAGATCAGCGTTGAAGGCTTGCTGGGCATCGCTGGGCACCTGGGCGCGGTGGCGGGCGAGGGCGAAGGGAACCTGGAAGTTGAGTGCCGGGTCGAGCCCGTGCAACAAGCCGCGCTCGACCCACGGTGCGGCGAAGTGGCAGGGCAGGTAGCCGATGTGGCGCCCGGAGAGAATAAACGCCAGGGCGCCCTCGACCTGCTCGGAGCGCGCCGACGCGCGACCGCCGCTGAGCGGGTCAGGGTTTTCCAGAAAACTGTAGGGATGTTCGACCTGGTCGGCTTCCAGCAGTACCTCCAGGCTGACTTGCGCCTGGCTGGCCAGCGGGTGGTGGCTGGCGCAGTACAGGCGCTGGGTTTCTTCGAACAATGGCGTGTAGTCGAAGGCGGACTGTTTACCGGAGAAGTAACCGATGGCCAGGTCCAGACGCTGCTGCAACAGCAGGCGCTCAAGATCGGCCGGCATGGCGCTGACCAGTTCCAGGCGTACCGATTCGTCACGTTGGCGAAAGCGCTCGATGGCTTGCGCCAGACGCAGGGTCACGCTGCTGTCCTGAGCTTCGGAAATGCCCACGCGCACCTCACCGAGTAAACGCCCGGCGACGCCATTGGCCTGATGGCGAAAGGCTTCGATCTGCACCAGCAGTTCCCGTGTCGCCTTGAGCAGCACCTCACCTTTGGCTGTCAGGCCAAAACCGCCTTTGCCGCGACTGCACAGGCGATAGCCAAGGCGCGTCTCCAGGCGCGCCATCTGCTGGCTGATGCTCGGCTGGCTCAGGCCCAGCACGCCCTGGGCGGCACTGAAGCCGCCGGCCTCGACTACAGTGACGAACAGCCGCAGCAGGTGCAGGTCGAGGTCGTGCAGTTGTCCGAGCATCAAACATTGCTCCAGATGAATGTCAGGTTAAGTAACTTGTCATTTTAGCAATGTAACCCGGCGTGCATGCTGGCGGTATCCACTGAATAAAGGTGCCCGACATGCGTAGATACCTGTGGTTGTTCGCTTTGATGCTGGCTTTGCCGATCCAGGCCGAAGAAAAAGTCCTCAACCTCTACAGCTGGGCCGACTATGTGGCGCCAGAGACCTTGCAGCGCTTCGAAAAGGAAACCGGCTACAAGGTGCGCTACGACACCTTCGACACTACCGAAGTGCTGGAAACCAAACTGCTCACCGGTGGCAGCGGCTATGACGTAGTGGTGCCATCCTCCAGCCTGCTGGCACGGGCTTTGGCGGCGGGGGCGCTGCAACCGCTGCAGGCGCAGTCGATGCCCGGCTACAGCAACCTGGACAAGGACCTGCTGGCCAAGCTGGCCGAGGTCGACCCCGGTAACCAGTACGCGGTGCCTTACACCTGGGGCACGCTGGGCCTGGGGTTGAATCTTGAGGCGGTGCGCCAGCGGGTCGGCGATGCGCCGCTGGACAGCCTCGACCTGCTGTTCAAACCCGAGTACGCCAGCAAGCTCAAGGATTGCGGGATCGCCATGTCCGATTCGCCTCAGGAAGTGATCGGCGTGGCCCTGAACTACCTGGGCAAGGATCCCTACAGCCGCAACAAGGACGATCTGGCCGCAGCCCAGGCGCTGCTCAAGCAACTGCAGTCGTCGATCAGCTATGTCGCCAACGGCCGGCAGATCAACGATCTGGCCAATGGCAGCGTCTGCCTGGCGCTGACCTACAACGGCGATGCCGCCATGGCCGCCGAGCAGGCCCGTCAAGCCGGCAAGCCGTACCAGGTGGTGTACCGGATTCCCCGTGAGGGCACGCTGATCTGGCAGGACAACCTGGCCATCCCCAAGGACGCGCCGCACCCGGAAGCGGCCCGTGCATTCATTGCCTTCATGCTGCGCCCCGATTCGGTCGCACCGCTGACCAATACGCTGTTCTTCGCCAACGCCAACCAGGCGGCCACGGCGCTGGTGGATGAGGCGGTGCGCAACGACCCGGATATTTACCCCTCGGACGCAGTGCGCGCGCGGTTGTTTGCCGACCGTAGCATGGCCCTGGCCGACATGCGCCAACGCACCCGCCTGTGGACCGCATTCCGTACCCGCCAATAACAACCCGAAAACAGGAACCCGATGATCGATCTCGCCCCCGATAATGACCAGGCAATGACCCGTGACAGCCTGTATGGCACGGTCGCCGAAAACACCTTTGCCGGGATCACCAGCTTCTCCCGCCGGCGTTACACCCGCGATCTGCGCGGCGTTGATGTAGTGGTCAGCGGCGTGCCGTTCGACACCGCCACCAGCAACCGCCCCGGTGCACGCTTCGGTCCGCGCGCCATTCGCAGTGCTTCCGTGCAGCAGGCCTGGGCCCGTCACTGGCCATGGGAATTCGATCCGTTCGATCACCTGGCGGTGATTGACTACGGCGACTGTAACTTCGACTACGGCAGTCCACGGACGATACCGGACAGCATCCAGGCCCATGCCGAACAGATCCTTGAAGCCGGTTGCGCCATGCTCACCCTCGGCGGCGATCACTTCATCAGCTATCCGCTGCTCAAGGCCCATGCACGCAAACATGGCCCGCTGTCGCTGATCCACTTCGACGCCCACAGCGACACCTGGCCGTGCGAGGAGGGCGGTGGGCGCGTCGACCACGGCACCATGTTCTGGCATGCCGCGCGCGAAGGTCTGGTGGATCCATCGCGTTCGGTGCAGATCGGTTTGCGCACCACCAATGACGACACCCAGGGCTTTGCCGTACTCGATGCGCGTCAGGTGCACCAGCGTGGTTGCCAGGCGATCATCGAAGCCATTCGTCAACGGGTCGGCGACCATCCGGTGTACCTGACTTTCGATATCGACTGCCTCGACCCGGCTTACGCACCAGGTACCGGCACCCCTGTATGCGGCGGGCTGACCACGGTGCAGGCGCTGGAGATCATCGGTGGCCTGCGCGGTATCAACCTGGTGGGCATGGACCTGGTGGAAGTCGCGCCGGCCTATGATCACGCCGATATCACCGCCCTGGCCGGCTCGACCCTGGCCATGGAAATGCTCTGCCTGTATGCCGCCCGGCACAAGGTCGACTGAGCCGGACACAAAATGAATCACCTGTAGGAGAAATTGCGGTTTCCTCGCGAACCGGACGCGCCTTAGGCTATCCAATGCTTGGGCGCGTCGTTTCGCGCAGGAGGTGTCGTCGTGAACAGATCTGTGTTGAGTCTGGCAAGCTTGTCCCTGGGGCTGCTGTTCAGCCTGCCGTTACCGGCCGCGCAGGCTGACGGGCCGTTGCGGTTGGCCGCCTCGCCGAACAACCCCTACAACAGCCCGGTCATGCGCGCCAACCCCAACAGCCGTCAGGGCAGCGTGCAGGCCACGCCACCTGTGCGGGGGCCTTCGACCCAACCCATCCCGCGCCAGCCAACCCTGGAAAACCGCGGCATCGGCAATGGCGAAAACATGCGCCGCGAGCAGTCCACCCCGCACCTGGAACCCGTCCGGCCGCCTCGCGAGTCGACTCGTACGCCTTGATCCCTGGAAGGAAACGCTGATGTCCGTACGCACCTGGATTCCCACTTTGTTGACGGCGATGCTGTTGCCGCTGCTCGCCCATGCCGCGCCTGAGCGCACCTTCAAGAGCGAAGAGGGCAGCGTCAAGGTCAGCACCCTGGCCAAAGGCCTGGACCACCCCTGGGCGTTGGCCTTTTTGCCTGAAGGCAAAGGCATACTGGTAACCGAACGCCCGGGTAATCTGCGTATCGTCAGTACCGAGGGCAAGGTCGGTGCGCCGCTGGGTGGCGTGCCCGAGGTGTGGGCCCAGGGGCAGGGTGGATTGCTCGATGTCGTCCTGTCGCCGACCTTCAAGCAGGACCGCATGGTGTACCTGAGTTTTGCCCAGGGCGGTGGCGAGGACGGTAAAGCCGGTACCGCCGTGGGCCGTGGGCGCTTGTCTGCCGACATGGCCAAGCTTGAAGACTTCAACGTGATTTTCCGCCAGCAGCCCAAGCTGTCGACGGGTCTGCACTTTGGTTCACGTCTGGTGTTCGATCGTGACGGCTACCTGTTCATTGCCCTGGGCGAGAACAATCAGCGCCCGACGGCCCAGGACCTGGACAAGCTACAGGGCAAAGTGGTGCGCATCCTGCCGGACGGCACGGTGCCCAAGGACAACCCTTTTGTCGGCCAGGACAATGTCCGCCCCGAGATCTGGTCGTTTGGCCACCGCAATCAGCAGGGCGCGGCGCTCAACCCGTGGACCGGCGAACTGTGGACCAATGAACATGGCCCGCGCGGCGGTGACGAAATCAACCTGCCCAAACCTGGCAAGAACTACGGTTGGCCGATCGCCACCCACGGCATCAACTATTCATTGCTGCCGATTCCCGAGGCCAAAGCTGAGCACGTCGATGGCATGGTCGATCCACACCATGTCTGGGAAAAGTCGCCGGCCATCAGTGGCATGGCCTTTTACGACAATCCGCGTTTCAAACCCTGGGAACACAGTGTGTTTATCGGTGCCTTGGCAAGCCAGGAGTTGATTCGCCTGCAGCTCAATGGCGACAAGGTTGTCCACGAAGAGCGCCTGCTGGGCGAGCTCAATGCGCGGATCCGTGATGTGCGGGTGGGGCCGGATGGTTATCTGTATTTGCTGACGGATGAGAGTGATGGGAAGTTGTTGAAGGTGGGGTTGGATCTGTAGGTCTGTGTGGTTTGCATCGCCGGCAAGGCCGGCTCCCACAATAGCGCGTAGAATGACGCTTTTTTGTGTTGGACGCCGCGCATGTCCTGTTTCACCGAGCAGTCCCCCTTGACCCTCTACCAGCAAGCTATCGACGCTCAAGGCTTTGTCAGCGACCCGGCTCAGCTACAGGCTGCCAGCGCTTTGCAACGCTGTTTCGAAGCCCTGCAGCGCGGCGAAACACCGCAGGGGGTCTATCTCTGGGGCCCGGTGGGGCGTGGCAAGACCTGGTTGATGGACCAGTTCCACCAGTGTTTGCAGGTGCCGGCCCGGCGTCAGCATTTCCACCACTTCATGCGCTGGGTGCATCAACGTCTGTTCCAGCTCAATGGCACCGCCGACCCCTTGCAGGCCCTGGCCCGGTCCCTGGCCGATGAGATTGGCGTGCTGTGTTTCGACGAGTTGTTCGTCAACGATATCGGCGACGCAATCATTCTCGGGCGTCTGTTCCAGGTGCTGTTCGAGGCCGGAGTGGTGATTGTCGCCACCTCCAACCAGCCGCCCGACCAGTTGTACTGCGATGGTTTCAATCGTGAACGCTTTCTGCCGGCAATCACCGCCATCGAGCAACACATGCAGGTACAGGCTGTGCTCGGTGAGCAGGACCACCGCCTGCATCCAGGCGCCGCGCAACAGCGTTACTGGGTGCGCGAGCCCGGCCAGCCCCAAGCCCTGGACGGGGTGTTTGCCCAGCTGCGTGGCGAACAGCCGTGCAGCGACCAGCCCTTGCCGGTGGGCTCGCGGCAGATACAGGTAGTGCAGCGTAGCGACTCCGTTATCTGGTGCCGCTACACCGATCTGTGCGAGCAACCCTTGGCCGCCATGGATTTCATGGCGCTGTGCGACAGTTTCAGCGCTATTCTGCTGGGCGATGTACCCGCCCTGGGCGCTCGCCAGCGGCCAGCGAAGATTGCCCGCGGCACCGAAGATGCGGCCAGCCGCGTACTCGCCGGCGACCGGGAGTTGCCGCAGTTATCGGTGCATGATGACAGCGTGCGGCGCTTCATCGCGTTGGTCGATGAATGTTACGACCGTCGGGTCGCGCTGTACCTGGAAGCCGAGGTCCCCCTCGAAGCGCTCTACACTCAAGGGTATCTGGAATTCCCGTTCCGGCGCACCCTCAGCCGTTTGCGGGAGATGCAACTGCAACGCTTCTGTTGAAGGAGTCGATCATGCAGCCGCTGTCGCACCATTTGCTGACCATGGCCTACCACAACGGGTGGGCCAACCACAGGCTCTACAAGGCCTGCCTGCAGCTGAGCGAGGACGAGTTCGTGGCGCCGCGCTGCAGCTTTTTCGGCTCGATCAAGGCCACCCTCAATCACATCCTCACGGTGGACTGGTTCTACCTCAACGCCTTGGAGTCAGAACAGCGTGGCGAGGCGCCGGAGGCCGACAGCGAGCGTTTCTTCGCGCCTGAAGAGCCGTTTTCCAACTGTGAAGCGCTCAGAGAAGAACAGGCTCAGGCCGATCACCGGCTGATTGCCTACTGCAGCCAGCTGCAAGATGACCAGTTGCAGCGCTACGTGAGCATCGTGCGCCCGGACTGGGTCCAGCGAGAACAACGATTACGCTTGTTGTCCCACCTGTTCGAGCATCAGATTCATCACCGTGGACAGGTACACGCCATGCTCAGTGACACCTCGGTGAAACCGCCACAGCTGGACGAATTTTTCTGCGAAGACGAAGCAAACCTGCGCGCCCAGGACTTTGCCGAGCTGGGCTGGAGCGAAGCGCTGGTCTGGGGGCGCTAGCGCCCCAGCCAGCCCAGGGTCAACAAGGCCAGCACGGCGTAGCGCCCAGCCTTGGCAATCGTCACCAGCACCACGAAGCGCCAGAAGGGTTCGCGCATGATCCCGGCGATCAGGGTCAACGGGTCGCCGATCACCGGCATCCAGCTCAGTAGCAGTGACCACTGGCCGTAGCGCTGGTAGCGTTGCTGCGCCTTGTCCAGTTGTGCCTGCTTGAAGGGAAACCAGCGTCGGTCACGCAAATGTTCGATGCCACGGCCCAGCAGCCAGTTGACGATCGAGCCCAGTACATTACCGGCGGTGGCGATCAGTAGCAGGCTGAACAAAGCCTGAGGCTCGCGCAGCAGCAAACCCACCAGCACGGCTTCCGATTGCAGCGGCAACAGGGTTGCCGCGCCAAAGGCGCTGAGAAACAGCGCCCACTCGCTCAACATTCAGCGCAGATCAGTAGTTGGCGACCACTTCGTCGCGACCGTCCCGGGTCAGGCCGATCACCTGGTAGGCATCCTTGTGGTCACCCATTTCCATGCCCGGCGAGCCCGTCGGCATGCCCGGTACCGCCAGGCCGCGCAGGTCGGAGCGCTTGGCCAGCAGTTTGACCTGCTCGGCCGGCACATGGCCCTCGACGAACTTGCCGTCAATCACCCCGGTGTGGCACGAGGCCAGACGCGGTGCCACGCCCAGGCGCTGCTTGACCGCGCTCATGTTCGGCTCGACATGATCGTTGACGGTGAAACCGCTATCACGCAGGTGACTGATCCATTCCTTGCAGCAGCCGCAGTTGGGGTCGCGGTAGACATCGATAGTCTGCCCGGCCTGGGCCAGGGTGCTCAGGGCCAACAGGCCGAAGGCGACGATTTTTTTGCTCAACATGGTGCTTCTCCAATACTAGAAACGCAGGCGCACACCGGCGACCAGGCGGGTCTGGCCGATATCGCCATTATCGTCACGGATCTGTTCGGCGGCATTGCCGTAGCTCCGGTTGAAACTGACGCCCAGATAAGGGGCAAAGCCGCGGGTGATCTCGTAGCGCAGGCGCATACCGATTTCACTGTCCGCCAGGCCACTGCCCTGGTCGCGGCTGGCATCGTTACGGCCATAGAAGTTGGCTTCCAGGGACGGTTCGAGAATCCAGCGGTTGGTCAGCAGGATAGCGTAACTGCTCTCCAGGCGCAGCGCGGTCTGTTGCCGCTCTCCCACATAAGCAGTGGCCTCCAGTTCCAGGCCGTAGAGTGGCATGCCCTGGATGCCGAAGGCCGCCCAGGTCTGGCCACTGGCCGGCTTGAAGTCCTGGCGCAGACCGCCAACCAGCTCCCACCAGGGGCTGATGGCATGGCCCCAGAGCGCCTGCAGCTCGGCCTTGTGGGTCACACCTTGTTCACGCTCTCCTTCGGTACGCAGCCAGAGGCGGTCGATATCGCCGCCGATCCAGGCGTTGGCGTTCCAGTTCAGGGCGCTGCTGCTTTCGAAGTTCTGGTACTCGAGCTGCTCGACGATTACTGCCCAGTTGACCTGGCGATCATGCACCTGGTGACCGGGCAGGGGCGGGAAGGCGGCGCGACGGTCGGCGTCGGTGATCGGCCGCAAGGGTGTGCGCGGTGCGCTCAGCGCCTGGCCTTGCCCCATGGCGCTGTGGTCCATGCCGGAATGGTCCATGGGTGGTTGGCTCATGCTGCCGTGGTTCATGCTGCCATGGTTCATGGCACCGTGGTTCATCGCGCCATGATCCATGCCTTGGGCCCGGACTTCTTCACTGGCCAGTAAGGCGAGCAGCGCCAGACTGCCCAGCAGGGGACGGTTGAGTACTTCATTCATCGACGCGTACCTCGCGGAACATACCCATCTCCATGTGGTAAAGCAGGTGGCAGTGGTAGGCCCAGCGCCCCAGCGCGTCGGCGCTGACCCGGTAGCTGCGGCGACTGCCGGGCGGAATGTCGAGGGTGTGCTTGCGCACCTGGAAGCGCCCGTGTTCGTCCTCCAGGTCGCTCCACAGGCCGTGCAAGTGAATCGGGTGGGCCATCATGGTGTCGTTGACCAGAGTGATGCGCAGGCGCTCGCCATAGCGCAGGCGCAGGGGCTCGGCGTCGGAAAACTTGATGCCGTTGAATGACCAGGCGAAGCGCTCCATGTGGCCGGTCAGGTGCAGCTCGATCTCGCGCGATGGCTCGCGGCCGTCCGGGTCGGCAAAGGTGCTTTTCAGGTCGGCGTAGGTCAGTACCCGCCGACCGTTGTTGCGCAGGCCAATGCCCGGGTCGGCAAGGTTGGCTTTGGGGCTCATGGTCTGCATGTCGACCAGCGGATTGCCGGTTTCGCTGGCCGGGTGGCTCTGCATGCCGCTCATGCTGGCGTGGTCCATGCCGCCCATCTGGCTGTGATCCATGCCGGCCATGGCGTCCATGCCACCGTGACCCATGTCGGCCATGGTCAGGATCGGCCGCGGGTCGGGGGTCGGCACCGGCGCACTGAGCCCGGCACTGCGCGCCAGGGTGCCGCGAGCGTAACCGGTGCGGTCCATGCTCTGGGCATACAGGGTATAGGCAGGCAGGTCGCCCACCGTCACCAGCACGTCGTAGGTTTCGGCCACGGCGATGCGCAGTTCGTCGACACTGACCGGCTGCACCGGCATGCCATCGGCGGCGATCACCGTCAGCTTCAACCCCGGAATACGGAAGTCGAAATAGCTCATCGCCGAGCCGTTGATCAGGCGCAGGCGCACGGTTTCACCCGGCTGGAACAGGCAGGTGAAGTTGCCGTCCGGTGGCTGACCATTGAGCAGGTAGGTGTAGGTGGCTGCGCTGATATCGGCAAGGTCGGTCGGGCTCATGCGCATCTCGGCCCAGGCCTTGCGCTCGGCCACGGTCTTCGACCAGCCGTGCAGGGCCACGTCATCGATGAAATCGCCGACCGTACGCTTGTGGTAGTTGAAGGCGTCGGACTGTTTTTTCAGGGTCGCCATCAGCGCGTCGGGTGACTGGTCACTCCAGTCGCTGAGCAACAGCACATAGTCGCGCTGGTAGCGATGCGGTTCGGGTTCTTTGGGCTCGATGACGATGGCGCCGTATACCCCGGCCTGTTCCTGCAGGCCGGAATGGCTGTGGTACCAGTAGGTGCCGCTCTGCTGCAGGGTGAACTGATAGAGGTAATCGCCACCGGGCTCGATACCGGCAAAGCTCAGGCCCGGGACACCGTCCATGTTGGCCGGCAGGATGATGCCGTGCCAGTGCAGCGAGGTCGGCTCGTCCAGGCGATTGCGTACGCGCAGGGTCACAGTGTCGCCTTCGCGCCAGCGCAGCACCGGGCCTGGCAGGCTGTTGTTGATGGTCAGCGCCGTGCGCGGGCGACCGGTGATGTTGACCGGGGTCTGGCCGATGAACAGTTCGAAATCACGGCCGCTCAGTTCATTGCCAAAGGGCGAGCCGGCAGCGAAGGCGGGCAGGCGCCAGAGGCCGAGGCCGGCCAGGGTGCTGGCGGCGGCAAAGCCTTTGACGAAGGTGCGTCGGGTCGGGTTTGCAAGCATGGGGGTTGCCAATCCATAAGCGAGGGTGGCACGACCATAGCGAGCGACGACTGTCAGAAATCTGAGCGGCAGATTACAGATTTGTCAGGCACACTGAGCGCTATAGGCCATTGGGGGCAAGGAGTATCCATGGATAAAGTCATCCTGATCACCGGCGCCAGTCGTGGTATTGGCGCCGCGACCGCACGCCTGGCGGCCCGTGAAGGGTATCGGATCTGCATCAACTACCTGAGTGACGACGAGGCGGCCCAGCGGGTACTGGCCGACGTCCGCGAACTGGGCGCCGAGGCCATCGCAGTCAAAGCCGATGTCAGTGTCGAGGACGAGATCATTCACCTGTTTCAGCGCGTCGATGCCGAACTGGGGCCGCTGAGCGCGCTGGTCAACAATGCCGGGACCATCGGCCAGAAGAGTCAGCTTGAGCATATGTCGGAGTTCCGCCTGCTCAAGTTGATGAAGACCAACGTGGTCGGGCCGATGCTCTGCAGCAAGCATGCCGTGCAGCGGATGTCGAAACGCCAGGGCGGGCAGGGCGGGAGCATCGTCAACGTGTCGTCGGTGGCCGCGCGGCTGGGGTCGCCGAACGAGTATGTCGACTACGCGGCGTCCAAAGGGGCGTTGGACACCTTCACCCTGGGCCTGGCCAAAGAAGTCGCCGGAGACGGCATCCGGGTCAATGCCGTGCGCCCGGGCTACATATTCACTGACTTCCACGCGCTCAGCGGCGACCCGGAGCGGGTCAGCAAGCTTGAGCCGGGTATCCCCATGGGCCGTGGCGGTCAGGCCGAAGAGGTGGCTGAGGCGATTATCTGGTTGCTGTCCGACAAGGCGTCGTATTCCACAGGCAGCTTCATCGACCTGGGCGGCGGGCGCTGAGCCTGCCTCCACACTGGCGTGCGCTCAGAACGAGCGCACGATTCTGCCCAGGGTCTCCATGGCTTTTTCCGATTGCTCGGTCCACGGGCTGCCGTAGTTCAGGCGGATGCAGTTGCGAAAGCGCTGGGTCGGCGAAAAGATCGGCCCGGGCGCGATGCTGATGCCCTGGGCCAGGGCCATCTGGAACAGCTTGAGCGAGTCCATCTGCTCCGGCAGCTCCAGCCACAGGAAGTACCCCCCCGAGGGGTGACTGACCCGGGTCTGCGCCGGGAAGTGCCGGGCAATGGCGGCCAGCATGGCGCTCTGCTGCTCTTCCAGGGCATAGCGCAGCCTGCGCAGGTGCCGATCGTAGCCGCCGTGCTGCAGGTAGTCGGCGATTGCCGCCTGGGCCGGCATCGAGGCGCACAGCGAAGTCATCAGTTTCAGCCGTTCGATTTTTTGCGCATAGCGCCCGGCGGCCACCCAGCCGATCCGGTAGCCCGGCGCCAGGCTCTTGGAGAAAGAGCCGCAGTGCATCACCAGGCCATCGGTATCGAAGGCTTTGGCCGGTTTTGGCGCCTGCTGGGCGTAATACAGCTCGGCATAGACGTCGTCTTCGATCAACGGCACCTGATGCTGGCGCAGCAGTTCGACCAGTTGCTGCTTTTTCTCCTCCGGCATGCTCGCGCCCACCGGATTCTGGAAATTGGTCATGCACCAGACGGCCTTGACCGGGTGTTTGGCCAGGGTCTGCGCCAGCACCCCAAGGTCGATGCCCTCGCGCGGGTGCACGGGGATCTCCACCGCCTTCAGTTTCAGCCGTTCAAGGATCTGCAGGCAGGCGTAAAAGGCAGGTGCCTCGATCGCCACCAGGTCGCCCGGCTCGGTGACTGCCTGCAGGCACAGGTTCAGCGCCTCCAGTGCGCCGTTGGTGATCAGCAGCTCCTCCATCGGCAACATCAGCCCGCCGACCATGTAGCGCAGGGCAATCTGCCGACGCAGTTGCGGGTTGCCCGGCGACAGGTCGGTGACCACCATGCGCGGGTCCATCTCGCGGCTGGCGCTGGCCATGGAGCGGGCCAGGCGCGGCAGCGGGAACAGGTGGGGGCTGGGGAAGGCCGAACCGAAGGCGACGGTTTGCGGGTCCTTGATCGAGTCGAGAATCGAGAACACCAGCTCGCTGACATCCACTTCGGTGGACTCACTCGCCTGCTCGATGATCTGCGGCTCGCTGAACTGCCGCGGCGCATGGGCGTTGACGAAATAGCCCGAGCGCGGCCGCGCGCGGATCAGCCCGCGGCGTTCCAGCAGGTAGTAGGCCTGGAATACCGTGGAAGGGCTGACCCCGTGGGTCTGGCTGGCGTAGCGCACCGACGGCACGCGCTGGCCGGGGCCCAGGACCCCGGAGCGAATCAGTTCGGCAATGTCGTCGGCGAATTTTTCGTAGCGTTTCATCATGGCTCAGGACGTTTCGACTGCTGCGAAGTGTATGTGATCAGCGGTTCAAAGGCGCGACAAAACGGCTGTGGGCAACACTGGAAATACCCGGTTGGTCGCTGTCGCTGATTTCGAAACCAATTTCCTGGGAGCTGCTTTGCGGCCGTTCGGCAAGCATCGCCACCGATACCGGCATCTCGCTCATCTCGCCCGCATCCAGGGTGAACTCGGTCTTGCCGTGCAACTCGAAGCCCTCGGCGTCCACCAGGCGCAAGCGGTAGTGCTGCGCTTGCTGGGTCTTGTTGATGACCTTGAGGGTGTAGATGTTTTCGATCTGGCCCAGGTTGTTCTCGCGGAACAGGCCACGGTCCTTGATTACGTCCATCGACACCATCGGCCGTTGCTGCAGGGCGATGACCAAGGCACCGATCATCACCACCAGCGCGGTGACGTAACCGAGCAGGCGAGGGCGCAGCCAGTTGGTCTTGCCGCCTTGCAGGTTGTGTTCGGACTTGTAGCCAACCAGGCCGCGGGCATAGCCCATCTTGTCCATGATCGAGTCACAGGCGTCGATGCAGGCGGCGCAGCCGATGCATTCCATCTGCAGGCCGTCACGGATGTCGATACCGGTCGGGCAGACCTGCACACACATCTGGCAGTCGATGCAATCGCCCAGGCCTTTGGCCTTGTAGTCGCTGTCTTTCTTGCGTGGGCCGCGGGACTCGCCGCGTGCCGGGTCGTAGGCGATGGCCAGGGTGTCCTTGTCGAACATCACGCTCTGGAAACGCGCATACGGACACATGTGCATGCACACCGCTTCCCGCAACCAGCCGGCATTGATGTAGGTGGCGCCGGTGAAGAACAGGATCCAGAACAGGCTGACGCCGCCCAGCTGCAAGGTGAACAGCTCTTCGGCCAGCGGTCGGATCGGGGTGAAATAGCCGACGAAGGTCAGACCGGTGAGCACGCTGATGGCCAGCCACAGCGTATGTTTGGCCGAGCGCCGGGCCAGCTTGTTCACCCCCCAGGGGGCGGCATCGAGCTTGATGCGTTGGTTGCGATCGCCTTCGGTGACCTTCTCGCACCACATGAATATCCACGTCCAGGAGCTTTGCGGGCAGGTGTAACCGCACCAG
Organism: Pseudomonas putida; assembly: GCF_028682475.1. Taxonomy (GTDB): domain Bacteria; phylum Pseudomonadota; class Gammaproteobacteria; order Pseudomonadales; family Pseudomonadaceae; genus Aquipseudomonas; species Aquipseudomonas putida_AG. Next base: position 121,910 of record NZ_JANHLE010000012.1, on the reverse strand, counting down.
ACCCGCCCGGCAAACACGGTGATGGCAAACAGGCCGAAGGCGCAGATGATCAGCAGTGCCGACAAGAGAATGAAATCTTGTGGCCAGAAGGTTGCACCGAAAATATGGAACTTGCTGTCGGCAAGATCCCATAGCACGGCCTGGCGACCGTTCCAGTTCAGCCAGACGGTGCCGAAGAACAGCAAAAACAGAAAGCCCGCGCCACCCAGGCGCAGGTTACGAAACAAGCCGGTGAAGCTGCGGGTGTGGATCTGTCTGTCGCTGCTGGCGGTCTTCTTCTTGGTGGTGGAAGGCTCGGCAATTTCAACGATCTGGACGGGAATTCTATCGCTCATGGTTCGTCGCTCATCAGGCCTCGATCAGGCCAGAGCACTATGGCGCCTCATCTGTTTGCATAACAGGCTCAGATATTTCGATAAAAACCGTATCAGATTTTCCGTCAGATCTGCGAAGGCCTTAGATTATCGAGGCCTCAACGGCAGTTTTGAGAGCGCCTGCGACCATCCACCGCACCTGCTACAGTCAGAGCGTCGGCTTCTGAGGCTGGCACCAACCGATCAGCGGCCAGTGCTGCACTTGTGGCCAGGCGGATGGTCCATGGAGAAACAGCCCCTGATGCGGAGCACGCCGATGGACGCCTGGTGGCATCAAGTCTGGTTGACCCTGGTGGCCGAGTTCGCTGACATCAATGATGCCAAGCAGCTGACCCAGGTGACGGTGCGGATGCTGATGGCCGCGTTGCTCGGTGGCATACTGGGCTTCGAGCGCGAACTCAAGGGCAAAGCCGCCGGTGTGCGTACGCACATGCTGGTGGCCATGGGCGCCGCACTGTTCGTGCTGGTGCCGCGCATGGCCGGGGCCGACGATGCGGCCTTGAGCCGGGTGGTACAGGGGATCGTCGCGGGCATCGGCTTTCTCGGCGCCGGGACCATTCTCAAAGGTCATCATCAACAACTCGACCACGTCAAAGGCCTGACAACGGCAGCAGGGTTGTGGATGACAGCGGCCATCGGCGTCGCAGCCGGCGTGGGGCGCGAAGCCACGGCGGTGATCAGCACCCTGTTGGCGCTTTTGGTGTTGGGTGTGATGCCCTGGGTGGTGAACCGGTTCGAAAAAGACGATGAGGATGAAAACGGGGAGGGCAGGAAGCACTGAGGGGAGCCGAAGCTCCCCTCAAAGATTGTTGCGTGCTCTTTTTTTGTTATTGGAGGGCGGCCTGTTGTTGTTTTTGGCGACCGTTGCCTCTTGCATCTGGCGATCCCCATTCGGGATCAAGAGCAAACGTATTTTTTTGAGCGCCGATCTACTCTCATCATTTCTGATCCAACCGTGACCTTCGCTACCTTGGGGTAGTTTTATTGTTTTCTGTCAGGTTGCGGGGACGAACCCCGGAAAAGCACATCTTCTCCAAAAAAATCTGTTAGCTGCGTCTCTGCCGTGTTGTTCTTGTTATGTCAGAGTCGTTACGTCTTATTTTTATTGGGTGTGTCACAGTTTTTATTGTTCTTGTACCAAAGATATAGCAGGTGCCGTGCCAACTTTTTAAAACTCAATAAAATCAATGATTTAAGTTTTTTGGCAGGAAAATGAGGCGGGGGAATCTGTCGAATTGTTTCCGTGTTACCCGGTTTTTTTCTGAAAAGTGCGGGAGCGGTAACACCCCGGTCGCCACCAGGCTGTTACCGCTTGGGATTACTGCGCGTTACGTGCGCGTGCTACCCGGGAACCGCTGGTACGGCCAAGCACCTTGCTGATACGCAGGCCCGCGTCGATCAAGCGGTCCAGGTCGATACCGGTCTCGATACCCAGGCCTTGAAGCATGTACAGCACGTCTTCGCTGGCCACGTTACCGCTGGCGCCCTTGGCGTAGGGGCAGCCACCCAGGCCTGCGACCGAGCTGTCGAAAATGTTGATGCCTTCAAGCAGGCTGGCATAGACGTTGGCCAAGGCCTGGCCGTAGGTGTCATGGAAGTGCCCGGCCAGCTGGGCGCGTGGCACGTGCGCGGCGACCACCTCGAACAGGCGGCGGGTGGCGCCCGGGGTGCCGGTGCCGATCGTGTCACCCAGCGACACTTCATAACAGCCCATTTCAAACAACTCACGGGCCACCGGCGCTACCTGCTCGGCAGTCACCGCGCCTTCATACGGGCAGCCCAGCACGCACGACACATAACCACGTACCCGCACGTCGTTTGCCCGGGCTGCTTCCATGATTGGCACGAAACGCTGCAGGCTTTCGTTGATCGAGCAGTTGATGTTGCGCTGGGAAAAGGCCTCGGACGCTGCGGCGAACACCGCTACTTCCTTCACCCCGGCTGCCAGGGCATCTTCGAAACCGCGCAGGTTCGGCGCCAGGGCGGCATAGGTGACACCCGACTGTTGCTTGATGTTGGCAAACACCTCGGCGGAGCCGGCCATTTGCGGCACCCACTTGGGCGAGACGAAGCTGCCCACTTCTATATAGGACAGGCCCGCTGCCGTCAGGTCATCGACCAGCCGGACCTTGTCTGCCACGCTGATGGGCTGGGCTTCATTCTGCAGGCCGTCGCGCGGGCCGACTTCAACCAGGCGGACTGTTTCAGGCAATGACATGGCGCGGTTCCTCAGGGCTCAATGGCTGTTTTTCTGATTGTTCAAGGTGGCGGCCAGCGCTTGTTCACAGCGCTCTTCGGCGGTGTCCAGCTCCAGCTGCATTTGCTGGATATCGAGCAGTTGCTGTTCGAGCTGGGCGCGGCGTTCGGCGATTTTCGCCAGCATGCTGTGCAACTGTTTCAGGTTGCCGCTGGTCGGGTCGTAGAGCTCGATCAGTTCGCGGCACTCTGCCAGCGAGAAGCCGATGCGCTTGCCGCGCAGGATCAGTTTCAGACTGACCTTGTCGCGGGCCGAATAGATGCGCTCAAGGCCCCGACGTTCGGGGCTGAGCAAGCCCTGTTCCTCATAGAAGCGGATGGCACGGGTGGTGATGTCCAGCTCGCGGGACAGGTCGGAGATGCTGTAGGTCTGGCTGCTCATGGTCAGGCTCGGGAAAAGGGCATGAGCTAACCTAATGGCAGGTTGACGTATACGTCAAGCACTGCGGATCAAGCCTGTGCCTGCGCCCGCTCATCCTGCGCCACCACTGCCTGGCACAACTCAATGATCTGCTCGCGCATCCAGCGGTTGGCCGGATCCTGGTCGGTGCTTTCATGCCAATAAAGGTGGGTTTCCAGCGGTGGCACATCGTTGACCGGCAGGCTCAGGTAGTTGAGCTGGTGACGGCGGGCGAAGCGCTCCGGCACGGTCATGACCATGTCGGTCTGTTGCAGCACTTGCGAGGCCATCAGGTAATGCTGCGAACGCAGGGCGATCTTGCGCTGTACGCCCATCTTGCCCAGGGCCAGGTCGACATAGCCCAGGCCGTTGCGGCGGCTGGAAATATGGATGTGGGTCATCGCCAGGTAATCGTCGAGGCTGAGTTTGTCTTTGGCCATCGGATGGCCCTGACGCAAGGCGCAGACGTACTGATCCTGCATGAGCTTGACGTGGCGCACCTGCGGGTCGGTGTTGAGCGGGGCATCGACGGCAAAATCCAGGCGCCCGGCAGCCAGCTCCTTGGTGGTCTCACGACGCTTGCAGAGAAAACTCTCGATGATTACCGCTGGCGCTAAACGGCGCAGGCGCTGAAACAATGGCGGCAGGATCACCGCCTCGGTGAGGTCGGTCATGCTGATGCGAAAGGTCTTGTTTGCCTGCAGGGGATTGAAGATACGGCTTTCCTGCACCGACACGCGCAACAACGACAGGGCATTGCGCACCGGACCGATGATGTTCTGTGCCATGGGTGTAGGCACCATGCCTTGCGCAGTACGGACGAACAGCGGGTCGTTGAAGGTCTCGCGTAGCCTCGACAAGGCATTGGACACTGCAGGCTGGGTAATGCCGACGATCTGCCCGGCGCGGGTCAGGTTGGCTTCGGTGTAGATGGCATCGAAGACGATGAACAGATTCAGATCGACCTTGCTCAGGTTCATGGGCGCTGCTCTTGTTGGTGTTATGGGTCAATCATATATTGGTTATGAATGTTTATACACGCCGAGAATAGACTAGGTGGATTTTGCTCGCTGATCTAGGCTCTTCATCAGATCCTCTTTCCACTGAAGGTACTGCCCATGGATTTCGCCTATTCACCCAAGGTCCAGGCGTTGCGCGAACGTGTCACGGCGTTCATGGATGCTTATGTCTATCCCGCCGAGGCGGTGTTCGAACGCCAGGTTGCCGAGGGCGATCGCTGGCAGCCGACCGCAATCATGGAAGAGCTCAAGGCCAAGGCCAAGGCTGAAGGGCTGTGGAACCTGTTTCTGCCCGAGTCGGAGCTGGGCGCAGGCTTGAGCAACCTGGAATATGCGCCCCTGGCTGAAATCATGGGCCGATCGCTGCTGGGCCCCGAGCCGTTCAACTGCTCGGCCCCGGACACCGGCAACATGGAAGTGCTGGTGCGCTATGGCAGCGAGGAGCAGAAGCGTCAGTGGCTGGAACCGCTGCTGCGGGGTGATATCCGTTCCGCCTTTGCCATGACTGAGCCGGATGTGGCGTCTTCCGATGCCACCAACATGGCCGCCCGCGCCGTGCGCGAGGGTGACGAGTGGGTGATCAATGGCCGCAAATGGTGGACCTCCGGCGCTTGTGATCCGCGTTGCAAGATCATGATCTTCATGGGCTTGAGCAACCCGGACGGCCCGCGTCACCAGCAGCATTCAATGATCCTGGTACCCACCGATACTCCCGGGGTGAAGATCGTCCGGCCGCTGCCGGTGTTCGGTTACGACGATGCTCCCCATGGTCATGCCGAAGTGCTGTTCGAGAATGTGCGGGTGCCTTACCAGAACGTGCTGCTGGGTGAGGGGCGTGGTTTCGAGATTGCCCAGGGGCGTCTTGGCCCTGGACGCATTCACCATTGCATGCGCTCGATCGGCATGGCCGAGCGGGCGCTTGAGCTGATGTGCAAGCGTTCGGTGGAGCGCACCGCATTTGGCCGCCCGCTGGCGCGCCTGGGCGGTAACGTCGACAAGATCGCCGATTCGCGCATGGAAATCGACATGGCCCGGTTGCTGACGCTGAAGGCCGCCTACATGATGGACACGGTGGGCAATAAAGTCGCTCGCAGCGAGATCGCCCAGATCAAGGTGGTGGCGCCGAACGTAGCCTTGAAGGTCATCGACCGGGCGATCCAGATCCATGGCGGTGCCGGGGTTAGCGGTGACTTCCCGCTGGCTTACATGTACGCCATGCAACGCACCCTGCGTCTGGCCGATGGCCCGGATGAAGTGCACCGGGCGGCGATCGGCAAGTACGAAATCGGTAAGTACGTTCCCAAGGAAATGCTGCGCAGCGGGCATTGATCCGCAGGCGCTGACAGTCAGGCCCGCCGATGCGGGCCTGACTCATTTGTGGTTGCCGGAATTTGCAGGATGGTGCGGCTGCTCGCGGGTCTTGAACAGTGACAACACTATGCCGCCACTCAACAGGCCCACGGTCACCCCCAGCGACAGCAAGGCCGGCACCGCGCCAATCAGGCCGTGATAGAAAATCTTGCTACCGATGAAGATCAGCACCAGAGCCAGGGCGTACTTGAGATAGACAAAGCGATGCATCAGTGCCGCCAGGGCAAAGTACAGGGCGCGCAGGCCAAGGATGGCGAAGATGTTCGAGGTGTAGACGATGAACGGGTCCTGGGTGATGGCGAAGATGGCCGGCACGCTGTCGACGGCAAACACCAGGTCGGCCAGCTCGATCAGCACCAGTGCCAGGAACAGCGGGGTGGCGTACAGCACGGCCTTGCTCTGCCCGGCCGCCTTGAGGCGCACGAAAAAACGCGGGCCATGCAGGTCATCGGTGACGCGCAAATGGCCGCGCACCAACTTGAGCACCGGGTTGTTGGCCAGGTCCGGGTGGGCTTCCTCGCGGGAGAACAGCATCTTTATGCCGGTAACCAGCAGGAAGGCACCGAACACATAGAGGATCCAGGCGAACTCCTGAACCAGGGCACTGCCGACGCCGATCATGATCGCGCGCAACACCACCACGCCGAGGATGCCCCAGAACAGTACGCGGTGCTGGTAGAGGCGGGGGATGGCGAAGTAGCTGAAGATCATCGCCATGACGAAGACGTTGTCCATCGACAGCGACTGTTCGACCAGAAAGCCGGTGTAGAACTCCAGGGCACGTTGCGCGCCCAGCTCCCACCACACCCACCCGCCAAACAACATGCCGACGCTGAAATAGCTGGCGTACAGCAGCAGGCTTTCGCGCATCTCGATTTCGTGAGCCTTGCGATGCAGTACGCCTAGGTCCAGTACCAGCAAGGTCAGGACAATGCCAATGAATGCCAGCCAGAACCAGGTGCTGGTGCCGAGAATGTCGTTTTCGAGAAATGCTTGTAGAGCCGCCATGCGCCCCTCCTTGATTGTCGACGTTGCCAAAAAGCAACAGTGACTCCGACATGGCGGCTTGGCAGCCGTCAGAGGGGCCCGGCGTCACTCATCAAAGCCTAGCTGCGGGGAACGCTGACGCCCAATCGGGGCTGTTACAAATAATTGCGCGGGGCATCAGTAGACCCAGACTTCAACCCGTCGGTTACGGATACGCCCCTCTTCGGCGGTATTGGTCGCCACCGGCAGTTCGTCGCCCAGGCCGATGATCTCGCGCAGAGTTACTCCTTCCCTGGCCAGCTCCCGGCGCACGGCCATGGCGCGCAGGCGAGAAAGTAGGGCGGCGCGCTCGGGATCGTCCTTGGCATCTCCAAATCCGACCAGCACGGCATTTTGTTCCAGTTTGTTGTGCTGGCGCAGGAACTCGACCACCCGCTGCACATCACGCAATGCCTTGTTGTCCAGGCTGGCATTGCCCTCCTGGAAGCGGAAGTTCACCGACAGGCGCTGGGCGTTGCGGGCCAGCATCCGATAGGGCAACGGCATGTTGTCGGCGAGCGGCACTTTGACCGCCACTACTTGCTGCCCGACAAACCCGCTGCCGGTGACAATGGCCTGCCCTTTGCGGCTCTGGGCAAACTCCACCAGCGCCCGGGCCCACGGTGTGGCCTGGGTTGGCGGCAGGTAGAAGTACAAGCGTCGGGACAGCGGATAATCTTCGCTGGCTACCAGTGTCGGGCTTGGCAGCATGGGGCGGGAGGCGCCATCGGCAATCGCCAGCACCTTGGCGCCATGTACTGACGCCAGGCTGCTGAAACCAATGGCCTGGCGGTCAGTCAGGACGCTAGAGGCCAATTGCTCACTGGATTCGAAGCGCCGGGCCGAGCTGGCCAGCGTCTGCCCGGCGGCATCGAGCACCAGCGCCTTGAAAGTTTCGAAGGTGCCTGAGCGGTCGTCTCGGGCATACAGGTGAATCGGCCCGTTGCCCAGACCCAGTTGCTCCCAGGTGGTGATCCGTCCGGAAAAAATTTGCGCCAGTTGCCTGGTGCTCAATTGCGGCAGTGGATTGTCGGGGTGGACGATCACGGCGACGCCATCCAGGCCGATGACCTGTTCGGCGGCGGCGCTGTTGAGGTCGCCGAGTGCTTGAAGTTCGCGTAGCTCATTGAGCTTGATCGGACGTGAGGCCGCAGCCAGATCGGCCTGTCCAGCCTTGAGTGCGGCAAAGCCGGTGCTGCTGCCGTGGGCGGCGATGTCGATGCGCAGGGGGTGGCCCTGGGCATCCTGGGCGCTGATCTGGATTTCGTTGGCAGTAGCGGTCGTTGCGATGGCGATATGGCTGGCGCCTTGAGCTTCCAGCAAGCCCTTGACCAACGCTGGCGCCAGCGCCGCACCGATGGTGTTCGAGCCCTGGATACGTAGTTGAGCCGCGGTGTCAGGGGTTGCCTGGGCAAGGAGCGGAAGCAGGCACAGCAGAATAAGGCTGAGGTGGCGGAACATGCCGGCAGGCACTCTTCGGGCAAAGGATGTGCCGCAGATTAAGACGGTTGGATGACCGTAAGATGACAGGAACAATCGCGGGGCAAGCCCGCTCCCACAGCGTATGCAAAACCGGTGGGAGCGGGCTTGCCCCGCGAAAATCAGGTGTTACGCCAGTTCTAGCCAGATCGGCGCATGGTCCGAAGGCTTTTCCATGGCGCGCAGGTCGTAGTCGACCCCGGCTGCCTTGATTCGCGGCAGCAAGCCCTGGGAAGCCATGATCAGGTCGATGCGCAGGCCACGCTTGGGCTCGTCTTCGAAGCCGCGGCTGCGGTAGTCGAACCAGCTGAAACGGTCGGCCACCTCAGGGTGCAGGTGGCGGAAGCTGTCGACCAGGCCCCAGTTCTTCAGGCGAGCCATCCACTCGCGCTCTTCGGGAAGAAAACTGCACTTACCGGTCTTGAGCCAGCGCTTGGCATTGTCGGCGCCGATGCCAATGTCACAGTCTTCGGGCGAGATGTTCACATCGCCCATGACCAGCAGCGGCTGATCGTTCTTGAACTGTTCTTCCAGCAATGCCTGCAGGTCGCTGTAAAAGCGCTGTTTGGCCGGGAATTTGGTCGGGTGGTCGCGGCTTTCGCCCTGGGGGAAGTAGCCGTTCATGATAGTGATCGGTGTGCCATCGGCATCGGCGAAGGTGCCCCAGATAAAGCGGCGCTGGGCGTCTTCTTCGTCGCTGGCAAAGCCTTTGTGCAGCGTCAGTGGCGCCTGGCGCGAGAGAAGGGCGACGCCGTAGTGGCCTTTCTGGCCATGGAAATGCACGTGATAACCCAGGGCCTGGACCTCGGCCAACGGAAACTGATCGTCGCTGACTTTGGTTTCCTGCAGGCCGATGACATCTGGCTGATGCTTTTCGATCAACGCCGCCAACTGATGGGGCCGGGCGCGCAGGCCATTGATGTTGAACGAGACGATCTTCATGGGAAACACAATCCTGATAAAACCAAGGATCCTAGCCGACATCGACGGCTGCGGCCAGCGTGGCGCACCACTGCATAGGCTGCTAACGTGGTGCTCGGGGTGAACGTCGGCGCAACGTACGCCTCGAAGGCAATGAATGCCCATTTGTGGAGGTGTGTCTGTATGACCGAATCGACTGCCGTCCCGGCTCAGGTCCGCCTGCTTGATGGCGGCTACAGCCGTGAAGCGCGTTCATTGTTGTATCACGCCTATCGGCATGAGCCGACGTTTGGCTTCTTGTTCGAAGCTCAGCGTCCTGGCTATGACCAGCGCATTCGCGCCACGGTGCGTGAACGGGTCAGGCAACATTTTCTTCAGGAACTGCCGGCATTGGGGCTGCTGGTCGACGATCGGTTGATCGGTATTGCGCTGATCGCACCGCCGCAGCGTCGTCTGGGTATCACCGAAAGCTGGGCCTGGCGTATGCGCATGGTGTTGAGTACGGGTTTTCGTTGTACCCGCCGCTACCTCGATTATCAGGCAGCGCTGATGGCCTGTCTGCCGGGCGATGCCGTGCACGTGTTGCCGCTGCTGGGGATTCATCCGCAGTTCCAGGGCAAGCACTACGGTGAGCAATTGTTGCAAGCTGTGCATGACTGGTGTGCCGAGGACGAACATTCCCACGGTGTGGTACTGGATACCGGAAATGAACACTATCTGGCCTTTTATCAGCGCCAGGGCTACCAGGAAATCGGCGAAATTGCTGTAGGACCTGTTCGCGAACATGTGTTCTTTCATCCCAACCCCCAGTCATCTCAACGTGCATCGGCCGTGCCTGCATAGCAGGCGGGAGAGCCTCGGACTCCATGCTGGCGCCAAGCTCTGGTAGCATCCGCGCCTATGACGTATTCAGGACGATTCACCTGCGGTTTGATTCTATGGATGGCCAGCGTTGCCGCGTATGCGCAGAGCGAGCTGGTTGTGAAGGTCAAACCTGCCAATAACGAACTCAAGGCCAATGTCGAGGGCTATATCGGCAGCCTTGGTAAACGCGATGAAGAAGCGCTGCTGCGCTTCAGCCGTGGTGCAGTCGAGCAGGCGCGCAAGGCGGCCCAGGCACTGGGCTACTATCAGGCGCAGATCGACAGTGAGGTCAAGGCACCGGCCAAGGCCGACAAAGGCCCGCAACTGATCCTCACCATCGACCCTGGCGAACCTGTGCACCTGCGTGACGTAACCATCCGCATTGAGGGACCGGCCAGCGAGCTCAAGGCTTTCCGCTTGCCCGACAGCAAAGCCCTGCGCTCCGGCGAAGTGCTTAACCATGGTCATTACGATGACGCCAAACGGCTGATCCAGAACCAGGCTGCGCGCTACGGTTTTTTCAGCGGGCGTTTCCTGCGCCAGCGCCTGGCGGTAGACCCCCAGGCGGGCGTTGCCGACATCGAGCTGGTCTATGACAGTGGCCCACGCTACCGCCTGGGCAAGGTCAGTTTTGCCGGCGACACGCCGTTCGACGAGACCCTGCTGCAGCGCATGGTGCCGTTCAAGGCCGACACCCCCTACGATTCCGAGCTGATTGCCGAACTCAACAATGCCCTGCAATCGAGTGGCTACTTCGAGGGCGTGCGCGTCGATGCCGCCCCCACGGCAGCGATAGAGCAGAGCATTCCCGTCGCCGTGCAGCTGAGCACCCGCAAACCACGCACCATGGGCCTGGGCCTGGGCTTTTCGACCGACGTCGGGCCGCGTGGCAAGGCCAACTGGACCCGTCACTGGGTCAACCCGCAAGGCCATAGCTATGGCTGGGAAACCGAGTTGTCGGCCCCTCGGCAGAACGTCGGGCTGTGGTACGACATTCCCCTCGACCCACCGTTGACCGACAAATTCCGCTTTGCCGGCGGCTACCAGAACGAAGAAATTGCCGGTACCGATACCTTGAGCAAGCTGCTCACTGTTGGCCCGGAATGGCACAGCAAGCTGCCCAGTGGCTGGCAGCGCGTGTTGTCGCTCAAGTACCAGCGCGAAGAGTATCGGCTCGGGGATGACTCGGGTCTGAGCAACCTGTTGATGCCTGGCGTCAGCTATTCCTATCTGCGCAGCGACAACCGCATTGACCCGCACAACGGCTATCGTCTGCAGTTCGATGTACAGGCAGCCAAAGAAGGGCTGGTGTCCGATACCAACCTGCTGCATGCCAATGTGGTGCTCAAGGGTCTGACCACGCTGGGCCAGAAGCATCGCTTTCTTGGCCGCGTGCAGTTCGGTGGCAGCGCTACCAACGACTATCAGAGTTCGATTCCGCCATCGCTGCGTTTCTTTGCCGGTGGTGACCAGAGCGTGCGCGGTTATGACTACCAGAGCCTGTCGCCGGAAAACTCCGATGGCGATCGGATCGGTGGCCGCTATCTGGTGGCCGGCAGTGCCGAGTATCAGTACGAAGTGATGGAGAAGTGGCGGGTGGCGACCTTTGTCGACCAGGGTAATTCATTCAATAACCTGGAATTTCCCAGCCTCAAGACCGGTGTCGGTATTGGCGTGCGCTGGGTCTCTCCGGTCGGGCCGTTGCGTCTGGATCTGGCCCATGCGCTGGATGACGATGGCGGCTTTCGTCTGCACTTCTCCATGGGGCCGGAATTGTGAGTCGCGTTTTCAGAAATATCCTGCTCACGGTGCTGGCACTGCTGCTTCTGGTGGTGTTCGCATTGGGCCTTTTACTAGGGACCCAGGCGGGCAGCCGCTGGGCGCTGGGGCTGGTGCCGGGCTTGCAGCTTGAGCAGTTCCAGGGACGTTTGGGCGGTCAGTGGCAAGCTGAGCGTGTGCTGTGGGAGCAGGGCGCTGATCGGGTCGAGCTGGTTGCACCGGTGTTCGCCTGGTCACCATCATGCCTGTTGCGCATGACCTTGTGTATCGAGCGCCTGCAGGCCGAGCAGGTCAATCTCGCCTTCGCTCCTGGCGAGGACAAACCCGACAGTGGGCCGCTGCAATTACCCGCGCTGAAGTTGCCGTTGGCAATTGAGCTGGGTGAGGGGCGTATCGGCCATCTGCGCCTGGATGGCAATGAACAACTGAGCCAGTTGCAACTGGCAGCTCACTGGACCGTCGCTGGATTGCAGATCGACAGCCTGCAACTGCAACGCGATGACTTGCATTTGAGCCTGCAAGGCCAGCTGCAACCTGAGGGCGACTGGCCGCTGCAGATGAAAGGGCAGTTGCAGTTGCCCAAGGTTGATGGTCAGGACTGGCAACTGGCCTTGCAGGTTGAGGGCGAGCTGCAGAAAACCCTCAAGCTCAGCGCCGACAGCAGCGGTTACCTGAACGCCCGGCTCAATGGCGAGCTGCAGGCGCTGGCCGAACAGTTGCCGGCCAAGCTACAGATCAGTGCCCCGGCGTTCAAGCCGGGTGCCGACCTGCCTGACACCCTGCAGTTGAACAATCTTGAACTCAGCGCCAAAGGTAACCTGCAAAGTGGCTATCAATTGCTCGGTTCAGCCAGCCTGCCGGCTGAACAGCAGCCTGTAGCCTTGAGCCTGCAGGGCAAGGTCGATGCCAAGGGGGCGCAACTGAGCGCTCTGGACCTTACTGCCAGCGCGGATCAGCGTCTGAAACTCACCGCCAGTGCCGACTGGCAAAAAGGCTTGAGCGCCGAGGCGACCATCGATTGGCTGGACTTCCCCTGGCTGCGTCTGTATCCGCTGGAGCCAGCGCCGCAGGTCACGTTGCGCCGCTTCAATGGCCAGGTGCAATACCGCGATGGCAACTATCAGGGCGAGTTCAAGGGCGATCTTGACGGGCCGGCGGGTGCGTTCAGCCTCAGCAGTCCGTTCAAGGGCGACCTGCAGCAGATTGCACTGCCACAGTTGGCGCTTAATGCCGGCCAAGGCAAGCTCGCGGGAAGTGTGAGTGTGCAGTTTGCCGATGCGGTGGCCTGGGACGCCGCTCTCGAACTGTCGGCGCTGAACCCGGCCTACTGGCTCGCCGAGCTGCCCGGCACGCTGGCCGGTCCGCTGCGCAGCAAGGGCCAGATCAAAAACGGCGAACTCAGTCTGGACGCCGACCTTGACCTCAAGGGCCGCCTGCGCGGTCAGCCGGCGGTGCTCAAGGCTGTCGCCCAGGGCGCCGGGCAGACCTGGACGCTCGGCACTCTGGACATCCGTCTGGGCGACAACCATATCAACGGCAGTGGCAGCCTGCAGCAGCGTCTGGCCGGTCAGCTGGACCTCAACCTGCCACGCCTGGGGCAACTCTGGCCGCACCTGCAGGGGCAGCTCAAGGGTAAGCTGGAAGTCGCCGGTACCCTGCAGGCGCCGCAAGGCACGCTGACCTTGCAGGGACAGCAACTGGCCCAGGCCGACAATCACTTGCAGCGCTTGACGCTGGATGCACGGCTGGACAGTGCCCAACGTGCAGTGATCGACCTGCAGGCGGGTGGTATCCGTCTGGGTGATACTTCTCTGGGTGTGCTCAACGCCAAAGGTCGTGGCGATATTCGCCAACAGCAGCTGGAACTGGCGCTGGACGGACCGCAGCTCAAGCTTGACCTGGGCCTGGATGGGCAATTGGACAAGGGCAACTGGCGTGGACGCCTGGCGAGCGGCCAGATCCAGGCCGGTGGCCAGGACTGGCGCTTGCAGGCACCGGCGAAACTCCAGCGCCTGGCCTCCGGGCAGCTGGATTTCGGTGCCCATTGCTGGCGCTCCGGGCAAGCCAGCCTATGCGGTGACGACCAGCGTCTGGCCCCCGAGCCGCGTCTGCGTTATCACCTCAAGCAATTCCCGTTGCAAAGCCTGGCGCAATGGTTGCCCAAGGACTTTGCCTGGCAGGGTCTGCTCAATGCCGACATCAATCTGGATGTGCCCGCCAGCGGTCCCAAAGGCACCATCGTGATCGATGCCAGCGGCGGCACCTTGCGCTTGCGAGAGAAGGGCCAATGGCTGGACTTCCCTTACCAGACCCTGCGTCTGCAAAGCACCTTGGCACCACGCCGAGTTGATACCCGTCTGGACTTCAAAGGTGAACGTCTGGGCGAACTGTCTCTGGTCACCCGGCTTGACCCGTTAACCCGCAACAAACCGCTGAGCGGCGACTTCCGTCTGAGCGGGCTGGATCTCTCCATCGCCCGCCCGTTTGCGCCGATGGTCGAGCGCCTGGCCGGGCAGTTGAACGGTAGCGGGCAGTTGTCTGGCACGTTGCTGGCGCCGCAGGTCAATGGCAACCTGAAGCTGACCGGTGGCGAAGTCGCAGGGGCAGAACTGCCGGTCAGCCTGCAAGACCTGAACCTGCAGGCATTGATTGCCGGTGAACAGGTACAGCTCAATGGTGCCTGGAAAAGTGGTGAAGCCGGCCAGGGCAGCTTGCGTGGCCAGATCGGCTGGGGACGGGCGCTGCTGGTTGATCTGCACCTGCAGGGCCAACGCCTGCCGGTCAGCGTCGAGCCCTATGCGAACCTGGAGGTGGCGCCGGACCTCAAGATCAGCCTGGTGGATGACAAGCTGGCGGTAGCGGGCAAGGTGCGGGTGCCCAAAGGCAAGATAACCGTGCGCGAACTGCCGCCTTCGACCGTCAAGGTTTCTGATGACACAGTGATCGTCGGCCATCAGACCGAAGCGGGCAAGGCGCCGATGGCCGTCGCCATGGACATTGATGTCGAGGTCGGCCAGGACAAGCTTTCGTTCAGCGGCTTTGGCCTGACGGCCAATCTGCTGGGGCATGTGCACATCGGTGACAACCTCGACACCCGTGGGGAGCTGAGCCTGGCCGATGGTCGTTACCGTGCCTACGGTCAGCGACTGACCATCCGGCGTGCGCGCCTGCTGTTTGCCGGGCCTATCGACCAGCCTTACCTGGACATCGAAGCTGTCCGTCAGACCGATGACGTGATTGCCGGTATCCGCCTCAGCGGTAGCGCCGAACAGCCCACCACCCAGGTGTTTTCCGAGCCGGCCATGAGCCAGGAGCAGGCGCTGTCGTACCTGGTATTGGGGCGACCACTTGGCACTACAGGTGAAGACAACAACATGCTCGCCCAGGCAGCACTTGGCCTGGGGCTCGCTACCAGTGCCGGGGTTACCGGCAGCCTGGCCTCAAGCCTGGGCATCGACGACTTCCAGCTGGACACCCAAGGCAGTGGCACCACCACCAGTGTGGTAGCCAGTGGCAACCTCACCGAGCGTTTGAGCTTGCGCTATGGCGTGGGTGTATTCGAACCGGTCAATACGGTGGCGTTGCGCTACAAGTTGAGCAAGAAGGTCTATCTGGAGGCCGCCAGTGGCCTGGCAAGCTCCCTGGATATTTTCTACAAGCGTGATTTTTGATAATCGCTATCCGCGGACGGTGGCAGCTTCGATGAATTCGTTGCTGTCGTCCGTGGGCTTGGGATGGTCAGGCAGTCGTTGCGGGCTGATCAGGTTGGTGTATTCCTCGATCAGACGGTTCAGCGCCTCGGGAGGCTCGCACGCCTGGAACTGCATGCGGATCTGCACTTCATCGGGATCACGGGCGTCGCCGTTACGCTTGTTCTGGCCGCCTACCGTGACATAGAAGCGCTCGCGCTGCAGATTCTCGCTGGCCTTGGTGGTCTCGGTATTCTGGATTTTCACCGACAGATCGACCTGCATACGTTCCAGTGCCAGTCCTCTGGGTGAAACCAGGGCAATCAGCGGGACGTGCATCTTGTGCTGATCATCCATCGCCACTTCAACCATCTTGGCCTTCATCGGTGAGCCCAGGGCCTGGGCGTCATAGTCGAAAAACTGATCGAAGAGTTTGATGTACTGCTGGGCGATCAGATTGTTGGTGGCGGCAGCGGCTTCTTGCAGGCCTCGGGTAATGTCACAAAGATCGCTGGCGGTGATGGGGGCGTTTTTTGCGGAGAGATCATCCAAGCGTTCGCGCTCCTTGTGTTTCTGGCAGGAGGCCTCTCACGAGTGAGAGGCCGGGATTGTTGGCAAAACATGATCGAGCGGGTATGAATCAGGGTTGCGTTGCCTTGTCAGGCATTGGCAGGGCCGATGCAGGCAGTGCTTCAAGGTTCTGAGCGGTGGCATCAGCCATGACCACCGGCTTGGTAGCCGCCTCCGTGAGGAAATCAATCACACGCATCAAGGCTTCTGGCGGATCCTGGCGGCGGACCTTGGTGTTGAAGGCATAGCGTGCACGGGTGTCGGTTTTACGGGTCTGGCTGGACTTGTGACTGACCTGGCCTTTGACATTGAGTTTGAACGGCCCCCAACCCAGCGAGGCGCCGAAACTCGCCTCACCGCCGGTTTCAGTGGTGCTCTCGGCTTGCTGGCTGATGGTTAATTCAAAGTCGATGTTGCCTTCTTCGATGACAATATTGGGGTGGGCAACCGCTGCCAGCAGCGGGATCTGCATCTTCTTGGAGACAGTCCCCTTGTAGACCCCTTGTTCATCGGTGATGGTTTCGTCGTAGTCGAACTGAATGGCAACGGCCTTGCCATCCTGAATGCAGACGCCCATGAGAAAGTCGGCGTACGACTTGCTAGCGGTGACTTGCGCCTGAATCATCGCCTGCAAGGGGCCGGAGATCATGCGGTCCAGTGGCAAGGCATTCATGACCGAGCCGATCAAACTGTTATCGATAGTTGCCATCAGGGAATTCCTTTTACTGAATGCACATCATTGTGCGGGTTTGCCTTGAGTGCCGAGGTTAGCGGCTCAAGGGGTGAGGCGAGTTTGTGCACACGACTCCTGGCGGCGAATGTTGCCGATCTGGCGCAAGCTCAAGCCGTATTTATTGGCTAGCATGCTGCGCGAGAGGCCCTCGGCGCTTTCCTGCTGGATTTGCTGATTGCGCAGTTGGCGCAGGAAGTGGTCGACCTTGGGAATTTCCAGAGCCATACCGGCAAAGCGTTTGATCAGGGCGTCCAGGGCTGCCGCGGGGAGAACCTGCGCCAGGGTGGTGCGCTCACGATGCTTGGGGATGTACTTGGGGCGGCCACCGAAAGCACAGGTCAAGTTGTAGGCGTTTTCAATGCCCAGACACTCGATGAGCATCTGTAGCGAGTGGGGTAGCTGGTGGATGTCAATACGGTTGAGGTCGCGCAGTTCCATGGTGACTTCCTTGTAGGGATTGGCTTGACACCTTCATGTTTGAACATCCCGGCCGTGTGTAACAGGCAGCAAGCGCAGCAGGGGCGGTGAGCATCGGGTATATGGTTTGTAGGCAAGGTGGGCCATGGGAATAGGAAAACCATGGAAGATATTGCGTAACGCCTTGGTTCTGCGTTCCAGTTGCTTGAGTGAGGGGTACGAGGTCTGGCAACCCATGCTTACTGGCAGGGATGCACTAGCAGCAGGCTGATCTGCCCCAGGTAGGGGCCGGGCCAGTTCACGGCGTGCTCCGGCAGGGTGCGCCAGTCCACCCAGATGCACACGGCGCTGAGGCTGGTTTGTGCGTGTTTACCTACGGTTTTCGGGGAGAAGTCCCGGCGATACAGGACTTGGGTCTGGTTGACTGCACTTGTCTCTTTTGGCTGCGACAGGGTCAGGGCTGCTGCCTTGATGAGTTCGCTGGAATCAAGGCTGAAGTGGGGGGTAGTCGATTGTTCGTACAGATACCCGGCCTGACGCGAGCGTTGCCAGAGCTGTTGCCACTGGCTGGCCCCCGCGTGTTCGGCCAGTTGCTTACCCAGTGCAATGCGTTGATCGGGGGTAAGTGTCATGGTGGGGAGCGCCTGGGCTTCAAGGCCAACCAGCAAGGTGATGCAACTGAGTAATCGACCGATGAGCATGGCCAGTTTCCATTCGTCTGGGACTATGCCCGGGACGCTATGGTTTCAGGAGGAAGGTCACTACAGAAGGAGGAAATTGTCCGCTCGCGGCAAGGCTGCGTTGTATGATGCGCATGGGCCGTTCCTGGCCCTTACCCCGATGTTGCAAGGAACTATCAATGACTCAAGGTCAACGCCTGAAATATTCCATTCTGATCTCCCTGCTGGTACTGGGGATCATGCTCGGTCTGTCCTACCTGCAGAAGCAGGGGACGATCAGTGAACAAGTGTTCCAGTACATTGCCATTGCGGTGGCAGTCGCGGTTGTGGTGATCAACGGCATCATGCGCCGCAAGGTCAAGCTTTGACCTGATCCGCGCGGCCGGCAGTTGCCGGCCTTTCGCTCAGCGTGGGCAGGTTTGCTCCAGAATGCTGCGGGCCTCGGGGTTGAGGCTGTAGCACTTGTCGTTGCCCATGCTGATCACCCCCTCGACGCACAAACGCTTGAGGACTTCGCGCACACTGAGGAACGACAGGGGAATATCCAGCTGTTCAAGCTGGCTATGGACGCCGCGTACGCCGATGCTGCGCCCGTTCCTGTCGGCCATGTGCAAGGCGTCGATGACCTTGAGGCGGATCAGGCTGGTGCGCAACCCGAATGACCTGAGCAGTTCGCGAATATGTTCGTTGCCGGGACGCTCGGTTTCGCTGTTGTCGACTTTTACTGTCAAGGCTTGCCGAGGTTTTCGCTCGGGGCGGTTGGCGATCGCTGCCTGTTGCTGGTTATACATGTGAACGCTCCCTTTCGTGGCCAGTCCAGATACCGTCAAAATTGTTCCCTACACCTATTAAGACGAATGAGCGTGGCAAAACTGCAGTACCTGGGAAAAAAATTATCGAGCCACTTAGGTAAAGACGTTTCGGTGAGGCGGATTCGGTAAATTTATTGCCTGTGCTTCGTTCAATCAGGATCAATAGTTCCCTGATCGGTGCAGGAGTGTTCGTGATCAAATCCCATCCGTTGGCAGGCGTCTGTCTGGCCGGACTGCTGTTCAGCCTCAGTTTTGCTGCCCAGGCCCGCGTTGCTCCGGGTGATGCCGGTGCTGAAATTCGTCGCACCAGCTTTGGCGTACCGCACATCCTGGCCCGGGACGAACAGGGGCTGGGCTATGGCATTGGTTATGCCTATGCCCAGGACAACCTCTGCCTGCTGGCCAATGAAGTGGTCACGGTCAACGCCGAGCGTTCACGTTACTTCGGGCCTGAGCAGGTGACCTTCGAACAGCGCGAGAACCTCGCCAGCGATCTGTTTTTCAGCTGGCTCAACACGCCCTCCGCCGTATTCGGCTTCTGGCAGGCGCAACCGGCGCAGGTACGGGCCCTGCTCGAAGGTTATGCCAAGGGCTACAACCGTGCACTGGCCGAGCGCGTGGCCCAGGGGCAGGGGGCGCAATGCCTGCAGGCGCAGTGGTTGCGACCGATCACCACGCTTGATCTGGTCAAGCTCACCCGGCGCTTGTTGGTCGAAGGCGGAGTCGGGCAGTTTGCCGAAGCCGTGGCGGGCGCTACCCCGCCCAACGCCGTCGCGCGCCTGAGCGTGGATATGAGCGTGGCTCAAGCACGCCAGAACAATTTCGCGCTGGAGCGCGGCAGCAATGCGGTGGCCGTCGGCAGCGAGCGATCGGCCAGTGGTCATGGCATGTTGCTGGCTAACCCGCATTTCCCCTGGGCAGGCGGCATGCGCTTTTACCAGATGCAGCTTAACCTGCCCGGAAAGCTGGACGTCATGGGCGCGGCCTTGCCCGGTCTTCCGCTGATCAACATCGGTTTCAACCGCCATCTGGCCTGGACCCACACGGTGGATACTTCCAGGCACTTCACGGTGTATCGGCTTGAACTCGACCCCAAGGATCCGACCCGCTACCTGCTCGATGGCAAGTCGCTAGCCATGAGCCGCCAACGTCTGACGGTGATGGTCAAGGGCGAGGATGGCAAGCTCACTCCGGTGAACCGTGACGTCTACAGTTCGGTGTTTGGCCCGGTCGTACAGTGGCCCGGGCGGCTGGACTGGAACAAGCAGCACGCCTTCAGCTTGCGCGACGCCAACCTGGACAACACCCGCGTACTGCAGCAGTGGTACAGCATGAACCAGGCAGACAGCCTGAAAGCGCTGCAGGACTCGGTGCATCGATTGCAGGGTATTCCCTGGGTCAACACCCTGGCCGTGGACGCCAAGGGGCAAACCTTGTACCTGAATCAGTCGGTGGTGCCTTTTGTCGATGCTGCCCTGCTGGCACAGTGCAGCGATCCGGCAGCGGGACAGGACTTGATTGTGCTCGACGGTTCGCGCAGTGCCTGCAACTGGAAAATTGACCCGCGTGCGGCGCAGCCGGGCATCTTTCCAAGCCAACTGTTGCCGAGCCTGAGCCGTGGTGATTATATCCAGCACTCCAACGACTCGGCCTGGATGGTCAACCCGGCGCAGCCGTTACGTGGCTATTCGCCGTTGGTCAGTCGCGAAGACCAGCCCCTGGGACCACGCAGCCGCTTTGCCCTGCAGCGCTTGACCCGCGAGGGCAAGCTGACCGGCGCGGATCTGCAGCAGATGGTGATGGACAACCAGGTCTATCTGGCGCAACTGCTGATGCCGGATCTGTTGCAATGGTGTGGTAAGCAAGCGCCGGATTCGCAATTGACGACGCTGTGCAGCAGCTTGCAAGCCTGGAACCTGCGCGCCGACCTCGACAGTGGCATCGGGCTGGTGCATTTCCAGAACATGCTCGAGCCTCTGCTACAGCGTTCGGATATCTGGCGAGTAGCGTTTGATCCGGGCGATCCGCAGCACACCCCGCGTGGACTGGCAGTCGAGCGCGCCGACGTGGCAGCCGCCTTGAAGGAAGCCGCCCTGGCCTCGCTGGCCGAGGTGGAGAAGGCCGGCCTGACTGCACAGGTGCAGTGGGGGCAGATCCAGCAAGCCGCCGATGGCACGCCGATTCATGGCGGGCCTGCCAGTCTGGGGGTCTACAACGCGATCCAGAGTGTTCCGACGGCGCCCGGCAAACGACGGGTAGTCAGTGGCACCAGTTACTTGCAGTTGGTGACCTTTGATACCAAGGGGCCTCAAGCGCTGGGTCTGCTGGCTTTCTCTGAGTCCAGTGAGGCAGGTTCGGCGCATGCCAGTGATCAGACACGGGCTTTTTCGGCCAAACAGTGGCACGTGATTCCCTTCACCGAGGCACAGATCAAGGCTGATCCACAGTATCACTCACAGGTCATACGCGAGACGGACGCGACGGCAGTGGCCACAGCCGTTAATGAATCAGCTCCTTGAGTAACAAGCCAAACCCCAGGTCTACCTGCTCGGGGATCGGCAGGTAGACGGTATGCCCGTCTCCCGGGGCCACCTCGATCGGTGCCCCTTGACCATCGCGCAACTGATGCAAGTCGAAATGATAGTTGCCCCGTGGGGTCATCAGTTCCAGATGATCCCCCAGGGCAAAGCGGTTCTTGACCTTCACCTCAGCCAGGCCATCGACGCGTTTGCCGGTCAGTTCACCGACAAACTGCTGGCGTTCGGACACTGAATTGCCCCGCTGATAATTCTGATATTCGTCATGCACGTGACGGCGAAGGAAGCCTTCGGTGTAACCGCGCTGGGCCAATGACTCGAGATTGAGCATCAGGCTGCGGTCGAAATCCCGGCCCGCCACGGCATCATCGATGGCCTGGCGGTAGACCTGAGTGGTGCGGGCACAGTAGAAGTGCGACTTGGTCCGGCCCTCGATCTTCAGCGAATGCACACCCATGCGGGTCAGGCGTTCGACGTGCTGCACGGCACGCAGGTCCTTGGCGTTCATGATGTAGGTGCCGTGTTCGTCCTCGAAGGCCGGCATGTCTTCATCCGGGCGATTGCTTTCCTGGAGCAGGAACACCTGGTCGGTGGGGGCGCCGATCCCCAGGGTCGGCTGTACTTCGCGGACAATATCGCCGCTGGCGTCTTCAGTGGCCGCCGTGGCGCTGTACTTCCAGCGGCAGGCATTGGTGCAGCTGCCCTGGTTGGCGTCGCGGCGGTTGAGGTAACCCGACAGCAGGCAGCGGCCGGAGTAGGCCATGCACAAGGCACCATGGACGAAGACTTCCAGCTCCATGGCCGGTACCTGCTGGCGGATTTCCTCGATTTCTTCCAGTGACAGCTCGCGGGACAGGATCACCCGGGTCAGTCCCTGGCTGCGCCAGAATTCGACACTGGCCCAGTTCACCGTGTTGGCCTGTACCGACAGGTGAATCGGCATCTGCGGGAAGTGCTGGCGCACCAGCATGATCAGGCCCGGGTCTGACATGATCAGCGCATCCGGGGCCATTTCGATCACTGGCGCCAGGTCTTTGAGGAAGGTCTTGAGCTTGGCGTTGTGCGGGGCAATGTTGACCACCACGTAAAAGCGCTTGCCCTGGGCCTGGGCCTCTTTGATGCCCAGTGCCAGGTTGGCGTGGTCGAACTCATTGTTGCGCACGCGCAGGCTGTAGCGCGGCTGGCCAGCATAAACCGCGTCGGCGCCATAGGCGAAAGCGTAACGCATGTTCTTCAGGGTGCCGGCTGGGGCGAGCAATTCAGGTTTGGCAAACGAGGTCATGATCAGGTCGCGGCAAAAGGCGCGGATGCTACCGGTAATGCCCCGGCGGGTAATTGATCCATGTCAACGGTGCTTTTGCCGGCGCTTGCGTTTGCGTCGGATTTTGCGTGCCGGTTCTTTGTGTTAATTCAATAAAATCAATGGCTTGATATCAAATAACGATTATTGAGGGGTGTTTGGAGTAGGCGCACGGGACACTGGTCTGGCCCGTAAAGTGCGCTTGATGGATAGAGGTCAGGCGCACCGTGTGTTCCACCATAAGGACCCGATAAATGCCTGAGCCCATTCGATTGCCGGCTAACCGCCAGACGCAATGCAGAACCTGTAGTCTCGCGCCGCTGTGCCTGCCTGGTTCAGCGAGTCCCGAAGAAGTCGACAGGCTCGATGACGTGGTCAAACATGTCCGGGGCCTGAAAGAGAACGATTTTCTGTTTCGCCAGGGCGACAGTTTCAGCTCGATCTACGTGATACGGTCTGGTGCATTGAAGTCTGTTTGCCTGAGTGAAACCGGTGAAGAAAAGATCATCGGCATCCATCTGCCCGGCGAGTCGATAGGCCTGTCAGGGCTGGGTTGCGAAGCGTACCCGGTATCAGTCCAGGCGCTGGAAACCGCCGAGGTGTGCGAAATTCCTTTCGCGCCGCTCGACGAGCTGTTGATCCGGTTGCCGCAGATACGCCGGCATTTGATGCGGGCGATGAGCAGTGAGATTCGCAATACCCAACAAATGACCCGGGTGCATTCGAAAAAAGCCGCCGATGCACGGGTTGTGTCCTTGCTGGTCAACCTGTCGGCACGCTTTCACTCGCTTGGGTACGCAGCCAATCAGCTGCACCTGAGCATCTCACGTAACGAAATCGGCAATTACCTGGGGTTGGCCGGAGAGACTGTTTCCCGGGTGTTCACCCGTCTCCAGCAAAATGGCCAGATCGAAGTCGACGGCAAACAAGTGCGCCTTCTCCAACCCATTCAGCCTACCCACTAGCCGATGGATCAATGGCAGCGCTCAGCCTGCTTTAAGGACCCTCAATGACTTTGATTCTTTCGCATGGACCCTGGTCCGTCACGATTGCGCAGCCTGCTGATTCACGTCCCGCCTTTGAGCCGCATTACACCTTGAATGAACGAGCACAGGTGGACACCACCTACCACTGGAACTGGAAAGGGCAAGATCTGGCAGGTGTGAGCAACTGCACCTTCACCTTCGCCAACCCGGATTTGCACAGTTTGACGACCTGGAGTACGTCACTCGGGCAGAGGGCCTGGTACGACGTGACGCCAGCGGGTATTGCCCAGGGGCCTGCAAGCGTGAACGATGCAAGTAATGACAGTGACGACCCGGCTTACGTGCCAATCGAATTGAGCGCTCGGTATTTCTGGGAAAGCGACTCGAGCGCTGGGCGCGCATTGGAGAACTGGCCAGTCGGAGCCTGACCGCATGTCGGGGGCGCACGGCACTTTTGCCACTGCGCCGTGCACTAACGTTGTGAACAGCAACGGAGCGCACATGAACGAAACCGCCGTGCAGCACAAGGCCCTGCATCTGTTACTGGCCCTGGTGACCATCGCCTTCATCTGGATCCTGTTGCCGTACTACGGTGCGGTGTTCTGGGCGGTGATCCTTGGCATTCTCTTCGCCCCGCTGCAGCGCCGATTGCTGACGCGCCTGGACTGGCGGCGCAACTTGGCCGCGGGCCTGACGCTGCTGATCTGTCTGGTGATTGCCATCCTGCCGGTGATCATCATCAGCACTTTGCTGGTGCAGGAAGGTGCGGCGTTGTACAAGCGCCTTGAGAGCGGCGAGCTGGACCTTGCCGGCTACATCGAGCGTTTCAAGGATATTCTCCCGGCCTTCGCGCAAAACAGCCTGGAGCGCATGGGAATGGGCGATCTGGCTGGCCTGCGCGACAAAATTACCAAGGGCGCCCTGCAGGGCAGCCAGTTCTTCGCCACCCAGGCGTTCAGCTTCGGCCAGGGCACCTTCGATTTCCTGGTGAGTTTTGCCGTCATGCTCTACCTGCTGTTCTTCTTTTTGCGTGACGGCGCCGAACTGGCGCGCAAAATCCGCGCGGCGGTGCCGTTGGCCGAGCAGCAGAAACGCCGCCTGCAACTGAAGTTCAACCGCGTGGTGCGCGCCACCGTCAAGGGTAACCTGCTGGTGGCGGTAACCCAGGGCACCCTTGGCGGCATCATCTTCTGGATTCTGGATATTCCCAGTGCCCTGGTCTGGGGGGTGCTGATGGCCTTTCTGTCGCTGTTGCCGGCAGTCGGGGCGGGAATCGTCTGGGCGCCGGTTGCAGTGTATTTCTTTGCCACCGGTGCGTTCTGGCAAGGTGCGGTGCTGGGGGCTTTCGGCGTGTTCGTCATCGGCCTGGTGGACAACGTGTTACGCCCGCTGCTGGTGGGCAAGGACACGAAAATACCCGACTACCTGATCCTGATATCGACCCTGGGTGGACTGGCGGTGTTCGGCCTCAATGGCTTTGTCATCGGTCCGTTGATCGCCGCGCTGTTCATGTCCAGCTGGGCGATCTTCGTTTCGACCAAACCACAGGTACAACTACCCAGCTAGCGGAAGCTGTAGGACACCCCGGCGTATACCCCAAAGCCTTCGCCGGGGGTCGAGTGGGCAATGTCCTTGCCGTTGTCGTTGTAGCCGGGAGTGACGGTGGCGGCGTAGCGCTTGTTGGTCAGGTTGCGCAGGTCGATCCAGGTTTGCCAGTCCTGATTCGGCGCGTTATAGCCCAAGGTTGCCCCGAGCAGGGCATAGGCGTCGGCCGGATAGCTGTTGGCGTAGTCGACCTGGACCTTGGATGCCATCTGGGTATTGAGCCCGGCGTAAAAACCACTCGGCAGGTCGAAGCGCAGTTCGGCCTGGTAGTAGTGCATCGGGATACCGGGCAGGCGGTTGTCACCGAAGACATCGTCGTCGCGGTAGTGGAAGTCACTCAAGGTATAGGCCTGACGCAGGGACAGCTTGCCGACGCCGCCGCGTTCCCAGAGCAGGCTGTCTAGGCCTGCTTCGATGCCCTGATGGACAGTGGGGCTGGCGTTGAATTCGGCGGCGGGAAGACCGGGCGCGATTTCGACCGCCAACAGCTCGTGGCGCACGTCCGAGTAGTACCAGGCCAGGTCCCAGCGCCCGATCAACGACTCACCGCGGGCACCCAGCTCAAGGGTGGTAGCAGTCTGGTTCTGCATTTCAATGGGCTGGATTTGTTGGCCGTTGACCTTCGGCGAGCTCCAGATCAGCGCCCATGGATGTGGCGGCTCCACCGAGCGGCTGAGGTTGCCATACAGTTGCAGGCTCGGGCTCAGGTCATAGCGCAGGCCCAGGCGCGGTGCGTAGTCCCAGTCATGCTGGCTGACCTTGCCGCCATTCTCCGGGTAGGTCACCGCGCTTTCGCGACGGGTGTAGATCATTGCCAGGCCACTGGTCAGCCAGAGATCGGGGACCAGTTCCAGATCGTTACCGACATGTACGACGCTGTCGGAGCCCTGGTAGCTGAAGTCACGGGTGCGGGTGCCAACGGGGAGGTTGTTATTGCTTTTTTCCGAGACCCGGACGAACTCGGAAGCACCGCTGTTGGGCAGGTGCTTGGTCGTGCGCCAGCCGACGGTAGTGTTGCTCTCATGACCGAACAGCGTATCGCGACGGAAATAGTTCAATGTACCGCTGACGTCGCTATAGGCCACCTTCAGGCGGTTGGCGCCTTCGCGCAGGTCCATCGGGTAGTCGTGGTAGACCAGCCCAGTCTCCAAGCGCGAATCGTCATCGAGGAAGAACGTGGTTTTGTTGCCCAACCAGGTGCTGCCCGGTTGCGGACGGCTGGCATCGCGGCTCAGGTACAGCGGATTGGCGGCGCGCGGATCGTGCTTGATCTGTTCTTTGGTCAGACGCCCGGCCAGGTCATTCTCGGTTTCCCGGTAGCGCAGGTAGAAGCGGGTTTCCAGGGTCGGGCTGAAGCGATAACCGAGATTGGCAGCGATGCCCTTGCTGCTGCCGCTGCTGTGATCCTGATAGCCGTCGTACTCAGAATCGGTCAGCGCCACGTAGTAGTCCAGATCCCCCAACACCTGGCCGGAGCTGATCTGGCGCTTGGCATAGCCGCGGCTGCCCAGTTCATAGCGCACTTGCAAGGGCGCGGCATCATGGCCGGTATGGGTGATGTAGTCGATGGCGCCGCCCAGGGCGAGGGCGCCGCGGTCGAAACCGTTGGCGCCGCGCAGGACTTCAGCGCGGCTCAGCCACAACGGTTCGAACAACTCATACGGTGTACCGCCGGGGCCGGTCAGCGGCAGGCCGTCAAACATCGTGTAGACGCCTGAGCCGTGGCTGCCCGGCGCGCGGTTGATGCCCGAACCGCGGATCGACAACTTGATGCCGTCGTTGCCGGCAGACTGGGCAAACACGCCCGGCTGGTAGGCCAGTACATCCTGATTGCTGGCGACCCGGCCTTGTTCCACCCGTTGCATGTCAATCAGGTTGGTGGCGCCGGGTACCTGATTCAGACGTTCGCGAGCGTCTTGCAGCTCGCTCTGCTCTTGTTCCTGGATCAGCACCTGGCCAAGTTCAATGCCATCGCTGGCCTGGACGGAAGCGGCGCAGGAAATCAACAGGGCGAGGGAGGAGCGGGGTAGGGTGGGGCACATCGATGGGGTTCCGGGACTGTGAGCGGGTATCTGACGTCGCAACCATCAGACGAAGCACAGTCTCATCGCGGGGCAAGCCCGCTCCCACAGGATTTGGGCAACCCGGTGGGAGCGGGCTTGCCCCGCGATGACAATTTCAGCCATAAAAAAACACCCCGCCGAAGCGGGGTGTCTGTTGTAGCAAGATCGTTCAACCGATCAGTTGCAGGCCTGCATGCTGGACCATGTCCAGCAATGGCTGCGGGTACACACCCAGCACGAAGGCGAGGATCGCGATGGCCAGCAGCATGACGCCGCCGGTGCGCTGTTCCCAGTTCAGCGGGGCATCGTGACGACGCAGGTTCGGCTCGATCAGGAACAAGGTAACCATCACACGCAGGTAGTAGAACACGCCGATGGCGCTACCGATCACCAGGGCACCGACCAACCACCACAGCTGCGACTCGACGCCGGTAGCGATGATGTAGAACTTGCCGATGAAGCCTGCGGTCAGCGGAATACCAGCCAGCGACAGCATCATCACGGTCAGTACCGCGGTCAGGTACGGACGGCGCCAGAACAGGCCGCGGTACTCGTACAGGGCATCTGCGTCACGGCCGTTGTATGGCGACGACATCAGGGTGATGACACCGAAGGCACCCAGGCTGGTGATCACGTAGGTGACCAGGTATACACCGATGGCTTCAACGGCCAGACCCTTGCTCGCCACCAGGGCGATCAGCAGGTAACCGAAGTGAGCGATGGACGAGTAACCGAGCAGACGCTTGAGGTTGCTCTGGGTCAGCGCCAGCAGGTTACCGATCAGGATCGAGGCGACGGCAATCACCGACAGCACGGTGGTCAGCACGCCGCTGCTGGCGGCAGGGGAGAGCATGAACAGGCGCACGACAACGGCGAACACGGCAACCTTGCTGGCGGTGGCCAGGAAGGCGGCGACCGGTGCCGGAGCACCTTCGTAGACGTCCGGGGTCCACAGGTGGAAAGGTACCAGCGACAGTTTGAACGCCAGGCCGACCAGCATCATGCCCAGGCCCAGCTGAGCCAGCAGGCTTGGCATGTTGGTGGCGGCCAAGGCCTTACCGATACCGTCGAAGCTCAGGCTGCCAGCGTCGGCGTACAGCAGGGCCATACCGAACAGCAGGAAAGCGGAACCGGCGGCCGACAGCACCATGTACTTGATGCCGGCTTCCAGCGAACGCTTGTTGAAGAAGGCATACGCAACCAGGCCGTAGACCGGTACCGAGAGCAGCTCCAGGCCAATGAACAGGCCGGCCAGGTGCTGCGCGCTGACCAGTACCAGGCCACCGAGGGCAGCCATGAGGATCAGCAGGTACAGCTCTTCGCGGTTGCCTGGGTAGCCTTTGCCACCGTCACCCAGGTAGGCATGGGCGAGGGTTACACACGCCAGGGTGGCGACCAGGATCAGCGCCATGTACAGGCAGGCGAACTTGTCGATGGTCAGCAGCGGAGTGACCGCCAGTGGCACGACCTTGAGTACCGGCAGGATCGACAGCAGGGCCAGGTTCAGGCCCACGGTCGACAGCAGGAAGGTTTGCGAGTGGTTGCGGCGCCAGGCGATTGCC
Source organism: Pseudomonas putida (assembly GCF_028682475.1). Taxonomy (GTDB): domain Bacteria; phylum Pseudomonadota; class Gammaproteobacteria; order Pseudomonadales; family Pseudomonadaceae; genus Aquipseudomonas; species Aquipseudomonas putida_AG. The sequence goes on along the minus strand of NZ_JANHLE010000012.1, from coordinate 93,467 downwards.
AGCATCACCACGACAACGGTGATGGTGGTAATCAGCAGTGGCGCAAGCGCGATAAAGTGTTGAATCGTCAGGTCCATAGCGCTCTTACCGGGCCGAAGCGAGTTGAGTGAAAGCGGAGCCGAACCACTGCTGCACACCACTCATGGTGGCGGCGGAAGTGTCGAGGAACGGCTGCGGGTAGACGCCCAGCAAGATCAGCAGGCCAGCCAGGCCCAGTACCATGATCATTTCACGGGTATCCATGCCGGCCAGGACTTCGTCCGACTTCGCCGGGCCGAAGTAGGCACGGTGAATCATGATCAGCGAGTAAACCGAACCGAACACCAGACCGGACGTGGCGATGACGGTGACCCATGGCGAGGCGACGAAGCTGCCGATCAGGATCAGGAATTCGCCAACGAAGTTACCGGTACCCGGCAGGCCCAGCGACGCGGCAGCAAAGAACAGGCTGATGGCCGGCAGGTAAGCAATGCGATGCCACAGGCCGCCCATCTCACGCATGTCACGGGTGTGCAGGCGCTCGTACAGCTGGCCGGCGAGGATAAAGAGTGCCGCCGCCGACAGGCCGTGCGCCAGCATCTGGATCACTGCACCTTGCAGTGCTTGCTGGCTGCCGGAGTAGATACCGATCAGCACGAAGCCCATGTGCGAAACGCTGGAGAAGGCGACCAGACGCTTGATGTCGGTCTGGGCGAACGCCAGGAAGGCACCGTAGAAAATCCCGATCAGACCCAGGGTCATGGCAATCGGCGCAAACTCCGCTGAAGCATTCGGGAACAGCGGCAGGGCGAAACGCAGCAGACCGTAGGCCGCGGTTTTCAGCAAGATACCGGCCAGGTCCACGGAACCTGCGGTTGGCGCCTGGGCGTGGGCGTCGGGCAGCCAGGAGTGGAACGGTACCACCGGCAGCTTGACCGCGAAGGCGATGAAGAAGCCGAGCATCAGCAGGTATTCGGTGCCGGCCGGTAGGTCAGCCTTGAGCAACTGGGTGTAGTCGAAGGTGATCACACCGGTGTTGCTGTAGTTGACCAGAACCAGACCAAGAATCGCCACCAGCATGATCAGGCCGCTGGCCTGAGTGAAGATGAAGAACTTGGTGGCGGCGTAGATCCGGGTCTTCTTGCCGTCGGAGGAGCTGTGACCCCAGAGCGCGATGAGGAAATACATCGGCACCAGCATCATTTCCCAGAAGAAGAAGAACAGGAACAGGTCCAGGGCCAGGAACACACCGACCACGCCGCCCAGGATCCACATCAGGTTGAGGTGGAAGAAGCCGACGTGACGCTGGATCTCTTTCCAGGAGCACAGTACCGAGAGCACACCGAGCAGGCCGGTGAGCAGGATCATCAGCAGCGACAGGCCGTCGAGGGCCAGGTGCAGGCTGATGCCGAAGCGCTCGATCCACAGCACTTTGAATTCGACCGCCCACTCAGGCGCAGCGCCTGGAGCAGGGGCCAGGGTGTAGTCCCCGTTGGCCCACAGCCAGAGGCCGATACCAAGCAGCAGGGACATGGTCAGCAGCGCAATCCAGCGTGGCAGGGTGGCGCCGAAGCGCTCACCCAGCCAGCACAGCAGGCCGCCGATAAAGGGGATCAGGATCAGCCAAGGCAAAATCATGACGGGCTCAATTCCTTTCGCAAAGTCGCAAGGTTCATATCAGACCGCAGCCATTACAACGGCACCGAGCACAAGCACGGCACCTACGGCGATCGAAGCGGTGTACCAGCGCAGCTGACCGGTTTCGGTTTTGCTCATGGCGGCATGACCGCCTTTCGCCATACGCGGAATCAGGCCAATACTGCGGTCAACCGGATCCTTGCGCAGGATGTGGGCGATCAGCAGGTAAGGTTTGACGAACAGCTTGTCGTAGATCCAGTCGAAGCCCCAGGCGGCGAACCACCAGGCCGACAGCACACGACCGATACCGCTGCCCGCAATCGCAGTCACCAGGCGACGCTTGCCGAGGAACAGCACGGCAGCCAGCAGGATACCGGCGATGGCGATGGCGCCCGAGGCGATTTCCAGGCTGTGCTTGGCTTCGCCGCCGGCATGGCCGACGCTCTGTGGCAGCACGCCCGCCAGTGGTGGATGAATCCAGGCACCGACGAAGGTCGACAACACAATCAGCACACCCAGTGGCAGCCAGTGGGAGATCCCGTGGCCAGCATGGGCTTCGGTCTTGGCTTCGCCGTGGAAGGCGATGAAGATCAGGCGGAAGGTGTACAGCGAGGTCATGAACGCACCGACCAGACCGGCGTACAGCAGACCGTTGTTGCCGCTGGCGAAGGCTTCCCAGAGGATTTCGTCCTTGGAGTAGAAACCGGCGGTCAGCAGCGGCAGGGCAGCCAGGGCGGCACCACCGACGATGAAGCTGGCGTAGGCCAGCGGCAGTTTCTTCCATAGGCCGCCCATCTTGAAGATGTTCTGCTCGTGGTGGCAGGCAACGATCACCGCACCGGAAGCAAGGAACAGCAGGGCCTTGAAGAAGGCGTGGGTCATCAGGTGGAAGATCGCGCCTTCCCAGGCACCGACGCCCAGGGCCAGGAACATGTAGCCGATCTGGCTCATGGTCGAGTAGGCGAGGATACGCTTGATGTCGGTCTGTACCAGCGCCGCGAAGCCGGCCAGCACCAGGGTCACACCGCCAACCACACCGACCAGGTGCAGGATGTCAGGCGCCAGGGCGAACAGGCCGTGGGTACGGGCAATCAGGTAGACACCGGCGGTCACCATGGTTGCGGCGTGGATCAGTGCCGAAACCGGGGTAGGGCCGGCCATCGCGTCCGCAAGCCAGGTCTGCAGCGGCAGCTGGGCGGATTTACCGACCGCACCACCGAGCAGCATCAGGGTCGCCAGGACCATCCAGAAATCACCGGCCTGGAACTTCTGCGGCGCCAGTACCAGCAGCTCCTGCACGTTCAGGGTGCCGAGCTGGGCGAACAGGATGAACAGGCCGATGGCCATGAACACGTCGCCGATACGGGTAACGATGAAGGCTTTGAGTGCGGCGTTACCGTTGTTGCGGTTGCTGTAGTAGAAACCGATCAACAGGTACGAGCACAGGCCCACGCCTTCCCAACCGAAGTAGATGAACAGCAGGTTATCGCCCAGCACCAGGAACAGCATGCTGGCGATGAACAGGTTGGTGTAGGCGAAGAAGCGCGAGTAGCCGGCTTCACCACGCATGTACCAGGAGGCGAACAGGTGGATCAGGAAGCCGACACCGGTAACCACACCGAGCATGGTGACCGACAGGCCATCCACGTACAGGGTGAAGTTCGGCGCAAAGCCGTCCACCGACATCCACTGCCACAGCAGCTGGCTGTACGCACCGCCTTCCGGCGGGGCGATGTTGAACTGCCAGATCACGTAGGCGGCCACGGCGGCCGAGAGGCCCACCGAACCGACGCCGACCAGCGCCGACAGGTTCTCGGACCAGCGGCCGCGCGAGAACGACAGCAGCAGGAAGCCGATCAGGGGGAATACGAACGTCAGAAAGATAAGGTTCATCCGCGCATCTCACTGGCTGCATCGATGTCGAGGGTGTGGAAGCGGCGATACAGCTGCAGCAGGATCGCCAGGCCGATACTGGCCTCGGCGGCTGCCAGGCTGATCACCAGGATGAACATGATCTGTCCATCCGGCTGCGCCCAACGGCTACCGGCAACGATGAACGCCAGTGCCGAGGCGTTCATCATGATTTCCAGGCTCATCAACACGAAAAGAATATTGCGGCGCACCATCAGGCCGACCAGGCCGAGGCAGAACAGGATGCCGGCGACTGCCAGGCCATGTTCGAGAGGAATTGCAGACATGTGATTACTCCTTCGCCTCGTTGCGGCCGAGGTGGAAAGCCGTCACCGCTGCAGCGAGCAGCAGCATCGAGGCCAGTTCCACCACCAGCAGGTAAGGACCATACAGGCTGATACCGACGGCCTTGGCGTCGACCGTGGTGTGGCCGATGCCAGCACCGCTTTCGTTGCCGAACAGCACATACAGCAACTCAAGCAGCAGCAGCGCGGCGAGCACTACAGGCCCGAGCCAGATTCCCGGCTTGAGCCAGCCACGTTCCTGGGCGACCGAAGCCGGCCCGAGGTTGAGCATCATCACCACGAAGACGAACAGCACCATGATGGCGCCAGCGTAGGCGATCACTTCCAGGACACCGGCGAACGGAGCGCCGAGGGCGAAGAAGGTCATCGCCACGGAGATCAGCGAAATGATCAGGTAGAGCAGGGCGTGCACGGGGTTGGTGTTGGTGATCACCCGAAGGGTGGACACCACAGCGACACCGGATGCGAAATAGAAAGCGAATTCCATCTTTCTTCCTTAAGGGAGCAAGCTCTTCACGTTGATCGGCTCGGCTTCGTTCTGCGCGGCGCCTTTCGGCTTGCCGGCAATAGCCATACCTGCAACACGGTAGAAGTTGTAGTCAGGGTATTTGCCGGGGCCGGAGATCAGCAGATCTTCTTTTTCGTACACCAGTTCCTGACGTTTGAACTCGGCCATTTCGAAATCCGGCGTCAGCTGGATCGCGGTGGTCGGGCAGGCTTCCTCGCAGAGGCCGCAGAAAATGCAACGGGAGAAGTTGATGCGGAAGAACTCCGGGTACCAACGACCGTCTTCTGTCTCGGCTTTCTGCAGCGAGATGCAACCGACCGGGCAAGCCACGGCACACAGGTTGCACGCTACACAGCGCTCTTCGCCATCCGGGTCGCGGGTCAGGACGATGCGACCACGGTAGCGTGGCGGCAGGTAGACCGGCTCTTCGGGGTATTGCAGGGTGTCACGTTTGCGAAAACCGTGAGAGAACACCATCACCAGACTGCGCAGCTGGGTGCCTGTGCCCTTAACGATGTCGCCAATATATTTGAACATGGGTCAAATCCTCACTGGGCCGCAACAGCTGGCGTGTTGAGCAACACGAGCGCAGCGGTCACCAGCAAATTGATCAGGGTCAACGGCAGGCAGAACTTCCAGCCGAAGTCCATCACCTGGTCATAGCGCGGGCGCGGGATCGAAGCTCGCAGCAGGATGAACAGCATGATGAAGAACGCGGTCTTCAGGGCGAACCAGATGAACGGGATCTGCGGCAGGATGCCGAACGGCCCGTGCCAGCCACCGAAGAACAGCGTTACCAGCAGCGCCGAGACAAGGATGATGCCGATGTACTCACCGACGAAGAACATGCCCCACTTCATGCCGGCATATTCGATGTGGTAGCCGTCGGCCAGTTCCTGTTCCGCTTCCGGCTGGTCGAACGGGTGACGGTGAGTCACGGCGACGCCAGCGATGAAGAAGGTGCAGAAGCCGAAGAACTGCGGAATGATGAACCACAGGTTCTGGGCCTGGTAGTCAACGATATCGCGCATGTTGAACGAGCCGGCCTGGGCAACGATGCCCATCAGCGCCAGGCCCATGAACACTTCGTACGACACGGTCTGCGCCGAGGCCCGCAGGCTGCCGAGCAGCGCGTACTTGTTGTTCGACGACCAGCCGGCGAACAGTACCGCGTACACCGACAGACCGGCCATGGCGAAGAAGAACAGCACGCCGATGTTCAGGTCCGCGACCCCCCAGGTCGGGGTGATCGGGATGATGGCGAAGGCGATCAGCAAGGCACTCATGGCCACGACCGGCGCCAGGGTGAAGATCATCTTGTCGACGAAGGGCGGGTTCCAGTCTTCCTTGAAGAACATCTTCAGCATGTCGGCTGCGATCTGGAACATACCGAACGGGCCGACGCGATTCGGACCGTAACGGTCCTGCCACCAGCCCAGCAGGCGCCGCTCGACAAAACTGAGCAGCGCACCGCAGACCACCACGGCCAGCAGAATGACCACGGCCTTGACGACAGTAATGATCACATCGATCACTTCAGGGGTGAACCAGGTCATTGTGCTGCCTCCTGCAGGCCGTCGACGGATGCACCGAAGATGGCAGGCGGAATGCCGGCCAGGCCTTTGGGCAGGGCAACCAGGCCTGCGCCCAGTTCTTCATTGATGCGCAATGGCAGACGCAGGGTCTGGCCAGCCACGTTCAAGCTGAGCAGCGCACCTTCGTTGACGCCCAGACGGTCGGCTTCGGACTTGGCCAGGCCAATGTAGGCCTGTGGGATGCGCTCTTGTACCGGCGCGGCGCGCGAGGAGTTCTCTTCGCTGCCGAACAGGTGGTAGAACGGCACGACCTGCCAGGTGCCACGGGCCGGCGAGAAGGCTGCCGGTACGCTGGCGAACCAGTGCAGCTTGTCACCCTCGGTTTCGATCAGGCGGGTGCCCGGGTCGCCTGCGCGCAGGTGACCACCGACCTCGTCCTGGAACTTGTTCCAGGCTTGCGGCGAGTTCCAGCCCGGAGACCAGGCGAACGGTACTTGCGAACGCGGTTCGACCGAACCCGAGTAGCCTTCCATGGAGAAGGCAAAGGCGCTGTCTTTGTCTTGCGGAGTACGCGGCTCGTGCACGCTGATGTTGGCGCGCATTGCGGTACGGCCGGAGTAACGCAGCGGCTCACGCGCAAGCTTCATGCCCTTGATGCGGAACGAAGCGGACGGCGCGGCGTTGACGATGCCCGACAGTTGCGGGGTGACAGCGGCGCACGCGCTGGTGACGTGGTCCAGCTGGGTCCAGTCCACCGGCTTGTTGAGCAGGGTCGCACGCAGGGCGTGCATCCAGCGCCAGCCTTCATGAACCAGGATGCTGCTGTCCAGGTAGGTTGGGTCGAACACCTGGAAGAAACGCTGGGCACGGCCTTCCTGGCTGACCAGGGTACCGTCGCCTTCGGCGAAGGTGGCGGCTGGCAGTACCAGGTGAGCGCGCTCGACGGTCGCGGTTTTCTGGTGATCGGCAACGATCACCACCTTGGCGGCCGCCAGGGCAGCGTCGACCTTGGCCGCTGGGACGCGGCTGTACAGATCGTTTTCCAGTACAACGATGGCGTCGGCCTTGCCGCTGATCACTGCGTCCAGGGCTGCGTCGATGGACTCGCCACCGAGCATGGCCATACCCAGGCTGTTGGCCTCAGGCACCACCAGGCTCAGGGAACCGTTCTTCTCGCGCAGCTTGAGGGCTTTGGCGATGTTGGCAGCAGCCTCGATCAGTGCGCTGGAGGCCAGCGAGGTACCGGCGACCACCAGCGGACGGTTGGCGGCAACCAGGGCATCGGCGATGCGCTTGGCCAGGGCCAGCGCTTCGGCGTCCAGGCCTTCGACGGCCGGGGCGCTCGGGTCGATGGCGTGGGCCACGGCGAAACCGATGCGGGCCAGGTCGTCAGGTGCTGCGTGGACGCATTCTTCAGCGACGTCATCGAGCTTGGTTTCGGCCAGGCTGGCGATGAACAGCGGGTACATGGCGTGCTGGCCGATGTTCTTCACCGCAGCGTCGAGCCAAGGCTGAACGCGCATGGCATCGGCCATGGCTTCGGCCTTGCCCTTGACCGACTGGCGCAGGGCCAGGGCCACGCGGGCAGCGGTCTGGGTCAGGTCTTCGCCGAGGACGAATACCGCGTCGTGGTCTTCCATGTCGCGCAGGGTCGGGACCGGCAGCGGGCTGTCGTTGAGAACCTGCAGGGCCAGACGCACGCGAGCCAGTTCACCGGCTTCCATACCCGAGTAGAAGTGCTCGGCACCGACCAGCTCGCGCAGGCCGTAGTTGCTTTCCAGGCTGGCGCGCGGCGAACCGATACCGACGATGTTGCGACCGCGCAGCATGTCGGCGGCTTTATCCAGCGCCGCATCCAGGCTCAGCTTGCTGCCATCGGCCAGCAGTGGCTGACGTGGACGGTCTTCGCGGTTGACGTAGCCATAGCCGAAACGGCCACGGTCACAGAGGAAGTACTGGTTGATCGAACCGTTGTAGCGGTTTTCGATCCGGCGCAGTTCGCCGTATCGCTCACCCGGGCTGATGTTGCAACCGCTGGAGCAGCCATGGCAGATGCTCGGGGCGAACTGCATGTCCCATTTACGGTTGTAGCGCTCGGAGTGGGTCTTGTCGGTGAACACACCGGTCGGGCAGACCTCGGTGAGGTTACCGGAGAACTCGCTTTCCAGTACGCCGTCTTCAACGCGACCGAAGTACACGTTGTCGTGGGCACCGAATACGCCCAGGTCAGTACCACCGGCGTAGTCTTTGTAGTAGCGCACGCAACGGTAGCAGGCGATGCAGCGGTTCATCTCGTGAGCGATGAACGGGCCGAGCTCCTGGTTCTGGTGGGTACGCTTGGTGAAACGGTAGCGGCGCTCGTTGTGGCCGGTCATTACCGTCATGTCTTGCAGGTGGCAGTGACCGCCTTCCTCACAGACCGGGCAGTCGTGCGGGTGGTTGGTCATCAGCCATTCGACGACGCTGGCGCGGAACGCCTTGGACTCTTCGTCGTCGATGGAAATCCAGGTGCCATCGGTGGCTGGGGTCATGCAAGACATGACGATTCGACCACGGGTGTCGTTCTCGTCGGTGTACTGCTTGACCGCGCACTGGCGGCAGGCGCCGACGCTACCGAGCGCCGGGTGCCAGCAAAAATAGGGGATGTCGAGGCCGAGTGACAGACACGCCTGTAACAGGTTGTCTGCACCGTTGACTTCGAGCGCTTTGCCGTCTACGTGGATAGTGGCCATGGTTCAAAGTTCTTCGTTGGCCCGCGTCTGCGGGCGTGGCTAATGGAAAGCTGTGTGCCTGCGGCCCGCGCAGGGACTACCTGGCGAGCCGTCGAGGCAGCGGGTGGCACGGACCCCCCGCATTTCATTTGTTATGCGCCGACGACGATCGGCTTGGCCAGGTTCGGGCGCAGGGCTTCGCTGCCTGCAACAGGCGCGACGCCGGCCTCGAACTCCGGACGGAAATACTTGATGGCACTACCCAGCGGCTCGACGGCACCCGGTGCGTGGGCGCAGAAGGTACGGCCAGGGCCGAGGAAGTTGACCAGACCCAGCAGGGTCTCGATGTCTTCCGCCTTGCCTTGTCCCTTCTCCAGGGCGCGCAGCATCTTCACGCTCCATGGCAGGCCATCGCGACATGGGGTGCACCAGCCGCACGACTCGCGGGCGAAGAACTCCTCCATGTTGCGCAGCAGCGAGACCATGTTGACGCTGTCGTCCACCGCCATGGCCAGGCCGGTACCCATACGGGTGCCGACCTTGGCGATGCCACCGGCGTACATTTGCGCGTCGAGGTGCTCGGGCAGCAGGAAGCCGGTACCGGCGCCGCCAGGCTGCCAGCACTTGAGCTTGAAGCCGTCGCGCATGCCGCCGGCGTAGTCTTCGAACAGCTCACGGGCGGTAACGCCAAATGGCAGTTCCCACAGGCCCGGGTTCTTGACCTTGCCGGAGAAGCCCATCAGCTTGGTGCCGTGGTCTTCAGAGCCTTCGCGGGCCAGCGACTTGTACCAGTCGACGCCGTTGCCGACGATGGCCGGAACGTTGCACAGGGTTTCGACGTTGTTGACGCAGGTCGGCTTGCCCCAGACGCCGACAGCGGCCGGGAAGGGCGGCTTGGAGCGCGGGTTGGCGCGGCGGCCTTCGAGGGAGTTGATCAGTGCGGTTTCTTCACCGCAGATGTAACGCCCTGCGCCGGTGTGCACGAACAGCTCGAAGTCAAAGCCGCTGCCGAGGATGTTCTTGCCCAGCAGGCCTGCGGCCTTGGCTTCATCGATGGCGCGGTTGAGGTTCTTCGCCGCGGTGGTGTACTCACCACGCAGGAAGATGTAGCCACGGTAGGCCTTCAGCGCGCGGGCGCTGATCAGCATGCCCTCGACCAGCAGATGGGGCTGTTGCTCCATCAGCATGCGGTCTTTCCAGGTGTTGGGCTCCATCTCATCCGCGTTGCATAGCAGGTAGCGGATGTTCATCGATTCGTCTTTGGGCATCAGGCCCCATTTGACGCCGGTGGGGAAACCCGCACCGCCACGGCCCTTGAGGCCGGAATCTTTGACAGTCTGGACGATATCGTCCTGGGACATCTGCGCCAGGGCCTTGCGGGCGGCAGCATAGCCGTCCTTGGCCTGGTACTCGTCCAGCCAGACCGGCTCGCCGTCGTCGCGCAGGCGCCAGGTCAGCGGATGCGTCTCGGCGCTGCGGGCAATGCGGTTGGCCGGGCCGAAGGAAGTGATGGTCATACGTAACCCTCCAGCAGCTTGGAAACGCCAGCAGGCTGGACATCGCCAAAGGTGTCGTCGTCGATCATCAGCGCCGGGGCCTTGTCGCAGTTACCCAGGCAGCACACTGGCAGCAGGGTGAAGCGGCCGTCGGCGGTGGTCTGGCCCAGGCCAATACCCAGCTCGCTCTGGATCTGGCTGACCACGGACTCGTGGCCACCGATGTAGCAGACCATGCTGTCGCAAACGCGGATGATGTGCCGGCCAACCGGCTGACGGAAGATCTGACTATAGAAGGTGGCCACGCCTTCGACGTCGCTGGCAGGAATGCCGAGCACTTCGCCGATGGCATAGATGGCGCCGTCCGGCACCCAGCCGCGTTCCTTCTGAACGATCTTCAGGGCTTCGATGGACGCCGCGCGCGGGTCCTCGTAGTGATGCATCTCGTGCTCGATGGCCGAGCGCTCGGTTTCGCTCAGGGCGAAACGGTCGGTTTGGATAAGCGTGCTGTTCATGCTTAGCGGTCCACGTCAGCCATAACGAAGTCGATACTGCCCAGGTACGCAATGAGGTCCGCGACCATGCTGCCGCGGATCACCGAAGGGATCTGCTGCAGGTGCGGGTAGCTCGGGGTGCGAATCCGGGTGCGGTAGCTCATGGTGCCGCCGTCGCTCGTCAGGTAGTAACTGTTGATGCCCTTGGTCGCCTCGATCATCTGGAAGGATTCGTTGGCCGGCATGACCGGGCCCCACGAAACCTGCAGGAAGTGAGTGATCAGGGTTTCGATGTGCTGCAGGGTGCGCTCTTTCGGCGGCGGCGTAGTCAGCGGGTGATCCGCCTTGTACGGGCCTTCCGGCATGTTGCGCAGGCACTGGTCGATGATGCGGATACTCTGGCGCATCTCCTCGACACGGACCATGCAGCGATCATAGGCATCGCCATTGTGGGCCAGCGGTACTTCGAACTCGAAGTTCTCGTAGCCGGAGTAAGGGCGGGCTTTACGCAGGTCGAAGTCCAGACCGGTGGAACGCAGGCCGGCACCGGTGACGCCCCATTCCAGGGCCTCTTTGGTGTTGTACTGGGCAACGCCGATGGTCCGGCCCTTGAGGATACTGTTCTGCAGGGCGGCCTTGGTGTACTCGTCGAGACGCTTTGGCAGCCATTCGACGAAGTCTTTCACCAGTTTGTCCCAGCCGCGCGGCAGGTCGTGGGCGACACCACCGATGCGGTACCAGGCCGGGTGCAGACGGAAGCCGGTGATGGCCTCGATCACGGTGTAGGCGCGCTGACGGTCGGTGAAGGTGAAGAACACCGGGGTCATGGCGCCGACGTCCTGGATGTAGGTACCCAGGAACAGCAGGTGGCTGGTGATCCGGAAGAACTCGGCCAGCATGATGCGGATCACGTCGACCTTCTGTGGCACCTGGATACCGGCCAGCTTCTCGACCGCGAGCACGTACGGCAGGTTGTTCATCACCCCGCCGAGGTAGTCGATACGGTCGGTGTAGGGAATGAAGCTGTGCCAGGACTGACGCTCGGCCATCTTCTCGGCACCACGGTGGTGGTAACCGATGTCCGGGACGCAGTCGACGATTTCTTCACCGTCCAGCTGCAGGACGATACGGAACGCACCGTGGGCCGAAGGGTGGTTCGGGCCAAGGTTGAGGAACATGTAGTCCTCGTTGGCACCGTGGCGCTTCATGCCCCAGGCTTCAGGGTTGAAGCGCGCGGCTTCTTCCTCGAGCTGTTGCTTGGCCAGGGTCAGGCTGTACGGATCGAACTCGGTGGCGCGCGCCGGGTAGTCCTTGCGCAGCGGGTGACCTTCCCAGGTCGGCGGCATCATGATCCGGGTCAGGTGCGGATGGCCGGCAAAGTCGATGCCGAACATGTCCCAGACTTCGCGCTCGTACCAGTTGGCGTTCGGCCAGATACCGGTCACGGTCGGCAGGTTCAGGTCGCCTTCGCTCAAGGCCACCTTGATCATCACGTCGCTGTTCCGTTCCACCGAGAGCAGGTGGTAGAACACGCTGAAGTCGGCGCTAGGCAGGCCACGACGCTGGGTGCGCAGACGTTCGTCCACACCATGCAGGTCGTAGAGCATGTTGTACGGCTTGGCGACATTGCGCAGGAAGCTCAGGACTTCCTTGAGTTTGGCGCGGGTAACCCAAAGCACCGGCATGCCGGTGCGGGTTTCCTGGGCGACGAACGCCTCGGGGCCAAATTTGTTGTTCAGTTCGACAACCACATCCTGGTCGTCAGCCTTGTAAGGCGGGATATAAATAGCGGTGTCCGCTGTCATGGTCTCGGTCGCTTTCGGTCAACGTAGAGAATGAAGCCAGGCTGCCTGTCGCGCACGCGCAGGCAACAGATAGCTGGATCAGACTTCGTCGGGGCTGCGCAGGTTGGTGACCTGGATGCGCTGTTCACGGCGTTGCTCTTTCTGCGACGGCATCTCGGCACGGTAAATGCCTTGATCACCGACAACCCAGGAAAGAGGACGACGCTCCTGGCCAATCGACTCCTGCAACAGCATCAGGCCTTGCAGGAAAGCTTCAGGGCGAGGTGGGCAGCCAGGGACATAGACATCCACGGGGAGGAACTTGTCGACCCCCTGAACGACCGAGTAAATGTCGTACATGCCACCGGAGTTGGCGCACGAACCCATGGAGATGACCCACTTGGGTTCAAGCATCTGCTCGTACAGGCGCTGGATGATCGGCGCCATCTTGATGAAGCAGGTGCCGGCGATGACCATGAAGTCGGCCTGACGCGGCGATGCCCGGATGACTTCGGCGCCGAAGCGGGCGATGTCGTGGGGCGCCGTGAAGGCCGTGGTCATTTCCACGTAGCAGCAGGAGAGGCCGAAGTTGTACGGCCACAGGGAGTTTTTACGCCCCCAGTTGACCGCGCCACTGAGCACATCTTCAAGTTTGCCCATGAAGATGTTCTTGTGGACCTGGTCCTCTAGCAGCGAATCGGAGACGGTTTCCCGCTCTCCGATTGGATATTGCTCGTTGGGAGCATCCGGGTCGATTCTGGTGAGATTGTATTGCATTGCCAAAGCCTCATTGTTTCAGCTTCGCTTGCCGCTTGCGACGACCTTCGGGAGCCCAATCAAGTGCCCCGACGCGCCAAAGGTAGACAAGACCTGCCAACAGAATTGCTATGAAAACGAGAGCTTCGACGAATCCGGTCCAGCCGCTTTCGCGGACGGACACAGACCATGCAAAGAGAAAGAGGGCTTCGATATCGAAGATCACGAAGAGCATCGCGACCAGATAGAATTTGGCTGACAGGCGCAGGCGGGCGCCGCCAGTAGGCAGCATGCCGGACTCGAAGGGTTCGTTCTTGCTGCGGCCCCAGGCCTTGCTGCCGAGCAGGGCGGACAGACCGAGCATGAAGGCACACAGGCCAACGACACCGAAAAGGAAAATGGCAAAGCCCCAGTTGTGGGCGATGAGTCCTGTCGAATCGGGCATGCTGAAAATCCTTATACAGAGACCAGTCTCTGCGGCTTGGAAAGTAGTAAAGCAGTGACGATATGTCGCAGCGGAATCTATCGTGCTGATTTTATGGGTAAACCCGGTGCAAGTAAAATTTCTGCAGCAAATTTATTCGTAGGATTAAGAACAAAAATCCTTCGTAACTCGCTGCAGGCCGCATGGGGCGGGCATTGCCTCGGGTTTTGTTAATTATGTTTCTTGCAAAGCGTAATGAAGGTGTAACTTCGAAATGATAATTAATATCATTTGAAGGTATGTAATTCGTCCTACTGTTCAGGTCAACTACAAAGTTGTGCGGCATAGGCATCGCCCGCAAGTTTCCACACCCTGTGTTTTAACCGAATTTATCCTGACCTGCCGCCGTCTGGATCAAGGTTTTTGCTGATCGTCTGGTGTAGACCGAGGCAGCAATTGCCCACTGTCCCAGCCAGTAGGCAAGGATGATCAGGTAAGGCGCGGCCTGGAACTGGCCGACAAAGCGATCGATACCGATCAGGCTGTCGGAAAACACGAAGGCAATGGCGCCCAATGCGGCGATACCGCCACAGGCCAGCGCGCGCCAGAGCATTGCACTGATGGCCAGGGCATATACCGTTACCGGGATCAGCAGTTCACCCAGGCCATGACTGATCAGTACAGCCAGTAGTGTGGTACCGACCAACGCCGAGATCACCAGTGCCGAGGTCGCTCGTTCGCGTGTCTCACTCAGGTAGCCGCGCAGGTAGGCCAGATGGGCGCAGAGAAACGCTGCCAGGCCAAATACGAACAGGTCGCCAGGTACAGCCAAAAGGATATCGCCCAGTAGTGAAAAGCCCAGGCCGATAGTGATCCAGCGCCGGTAGCGGGTAGGCTCCGCGGCCTTGAGCCAGATGATCAGGGCCAGCACCGGAATCGGTTTGACGGCAAGGCCGAGCAATGCATTCTGGCTGGTCAGTGCATATAGATAGACAGCTGCGCCGATCAGGGCCAGGCAGAGCAAGGTAAGTGGGCGGGGCATGGCCAATCCTTGGTGTTGTTGTGCACCTAGCATAGCCAAAGGGATTTAATAAGAAAGTGCCGAATCGGCCGAATCACGCGGCTCAGTGAGGGTAAGTCCCACTGTCACAAAAAAACAAAACCCGAAGCCCCATCACAGGCTCCGGGTTTTGTCTGTTACCCGAATTTCAGCAACCGATCACTGATCAGTGGAACTGTTCTTCTTCGGTCGAACCGGTCAGTGCGGTAACCGAAGACTTGCCACCCTGGATCACGGTGGTCATGTCGTCGAAGTAGCCAGTGCCGACTTCCTGCTGGTGGGCCACGAAGGTGTAGCCTTTCGAGGCGTCAGCGAACTCTTGCTCTTGCAGTTTCACGTAAGCGGTCATGTCGTTGCGGGCGTAGTCGTGCGCCAGGTTGAACATGCCGTGCCACATGTTGTGGATACCAGCCAGGGTGATGAACTGGTGCTTGTAACCCATGGCCGACAGTTCGCGCTGGAACTTGGCGATGGTCGCGTCGTCCAGGTTCTTCTTCCAGTTGAAAGAAGGCGAGCAGTTGTAGGACAGGATCTGGTCCGGGTATTCCTTCTTGATCGCTTCGGCGAAGCGACGGGCTTCCTCCAGGTCCGGCTTGGCGGTTTCGCACCAGATCAGGTCTGCGTATGGAGCGTAGGCCAGGCCACGGGCAATGGCTTGATCCAGGCCGGCTCGGACTTTGTAGAAACCTTCCTGGGTGCGCTCGCCAATCACGAACGGCTGGTCGTACGGGTCGCAGTCGCTGGTCAGCAGGTCAGCGGCGTTGGCGTCGGTACGGGCCAGGATAATGGTCGGTACGCCGGCAACGTCGGCTGCCAGACGGGCAGCGCTCAGCTTCTGTACAGCTTCCTGGGTTGGAACCAGTACCTTGCCGCCCATGTGGCCGCATTTTTTCACCGAGGCCAGCTGGTCTTCGAAATGAACGCCGGCGGCGCCTGCTTCGATCATGTTCTTCATCAGCTCGTAGGCGTTCAGTACGCCGCCGAAACCGGCTTCGGCGTCAGCCACGATTGGCGCGAAGTAGTCGATGTAGCCGTCATCGCCTGGGTTCTTGCCGGCTTTCCACTGGATCTGGTCGGCGCGACGGAACGAGTTGTTGATGCGCTTGACCACGGTTGGAACCGAATCCACCGGGTACAGCGACTGGTCTGGGTACATGGACTCGGCCGAGTTGTTGTCGGCAGCCACTTGCCAGCCGGACAGGTAGATCGCCTGGATACCGGCTTTAACCTGTTGCACGGCCTGGCCGCCGGTCAGGGCGCCCATGCAGTTGACGAAATCTTTTTCCGGGCGGAAAGCCGGGTGTGCACCCTGGGTGACCAGCTTCCACAGCTTCTCGGCACCCATGCGGGCCAGGGTGTGCTCAGGCTGGACCGAGCCACGCAGACGTACGACATCAGCGGCGGTGTAGGTACGGGTCACGCCTTTCCAGCGCGGGTTTTCGGCCCAGTCTTTTTCGAGGGCTGCAATTTGCTGTTCGCGTGTCAGTGCCATGGAAATAAACCTCGTCGCATCGGTCTTGGAAAAATTCTCGCTCACACAGCGCAGATCAGAAGCCTGGCGTAAGTCATGTTCAGCGAAATATGCGACGGTCGAACGATGGGGCTCGAAGAGGGGAAGTGAGCAGGCGGGGCGAGGTATTCGCTGCAGGGTGGCTCGTGGTTGCCGAGCTGCAGTAAACAGTGCTGCCGGGTGCCTCTTGATGCGCTTCCGTCCCTCGGGACAACTTCGTTCCAGTCGCAATCTCGTCAAACTGCCTTGTGGGCTGTACAGACACGAGCCGGCTCAGGTGGGTAGGTTAGAGCGCGGCTCGAAGGCCCTTGTCAGGGCCTCTGATTAGCGGGAGCGGGGCCATCATGCCTCGACGGTTTGAGGTCGTCAAATGTTTTGTAGTGCTTTTTTCAATCCACTACATCTTTGGTCTAATGCGACTCGCTGGTCAGTTCCGAGGCCTTTGGTCGAGGCCTTGATTTGTCTGGGTTCAGTCCAGTGCGTCGACTTTTACCCGCAACGTCATGTTTTCACCGCGCTGGGTGCTGTAACTGAGGGCTGAAGCACTGCGTTCGGACTGGCTCTGCTGGTTGACGCCGGCCAGGATGATCCATTCACCGAGCTTGCCGCTGACTTTTGTGTCGGTACTTTGAACCTTCACTACATCAGGACGTTCCAGGCTCATTCGGTCATTGTTGGTACTGATGCTCAAGTTGACGGTGTCGCCACTGACCTTCGCAGTGACGTAGAAGCCCTGCGTGACATTGCGGTATTCGGTGTCGCTCTGCACGCGGCCAAAGCCATCGGTGCTGGTGCTGGTGATCGGAATGCTTTGGCCAACCTGGATCAGCGCCGGGCTGCCTTCGGTGGCTTGTACCTGTTGCAGGCCGCCTTCGCGGTTGGCGGTGCCGTAGCGGATGACGCGAGCGTTGCCGCGGTTATCCTGGAAGTTGCTGTCGTTGTTGTCGACGCTGATCATCAGGCGCCGCGGCGCGGTGTCCAGTTGTTGCAGCAGGGTGCGCAGGTCGTCGATGCGCTCGGGTTCGGCGTTGACGATCAGCTTGTTTTCAAAGGCGCTGACGCTGCCATCCTTGCCTATGAACGATTGCGCAGTGGGGAGCAGTTCGGCGCTGGTGCGGTGGTTCAGCGGCAGGACTTCGGTGGCGGCCAGCGCATTCAGGCTGAACGACAGAAGCAGGGAGGCGAGCAGGGGGCGTAGCGGCATGTCCATGATCTCCGCGGGAGGAACGGACATGATGGCAAATTTGTAGGGGTTTTGCTGGCTTCATCGCGGGGCAGGCCAGCTCCCACCAGGCCCGGTGGGAGCTGGCTTGCCCCGCGATGGATTATCAGGCCAGCTCGCGCGACTCGCGCACCATGTCCACGTGCGGAATGCCCGCCTCAAGGAACTCTTCGCTGACCACCTTGAAGCCAAGGCGTTCGTAGAACGGTGTGGCCTGCACCTGAGCGCTGAGCATCTGCTGCTTGAGATCACGGTTCTGCGCTTCGACGATAACCGCCTGCATCAGTGCATCGCCGACTTTCAGGCCGCGCCAGTCCTTGAGTACCGAGACCCGGCCAATCTGGCCGTCAGCCAGCAAGCGGGCTGTGCCGATTGCGTACTCGCCTTCCATGGCGAGGAAGTGCACGGCGCTGTTGTCGTCGGCATCCCATTCAAGCTCCGGTGGTACGCACTGCTCGGCGATGAACACGGCTTCGCGGATGCGGCGGATGTCGGCGTTGTCTTTGTGCCAGTCGGCGAGGCGGACGCGGATCTTATTCATTGGCAAACCCCAAGCTTCCTTGTTTGACCAGTTCGCAGATCAAGGTAATGCCTTGGTCGTTTTCAAGCCACTGCTCAAGGTTTTCAATATGCAACGCGTCGGCGGCGCAGATCAGCTTCAGCAGTTCGCGCAGGTCGCCCGGCAACAGGCGGCTCTGGCCGCTGGCGAACAGCAGCAGGTTGTCATCGACTTCCGACCAGGCCAAGCGCGCGCTCGGGTTGCGGATCAAAATCGCACCCTGGGCCAGGCTTTCGATCAGTTCTGCTTCGTCCAGCGGCTCGCCGCTGACCAGTTCCGGGTAGCGTGGCTCGGTCATGAACTGGCCGAACCAGGTCAGCAGCAGGCGTTCGTCGCCCATGTGCTCGGTCAGCAGGTTCTTCAGGCGGCCAAGGGCGTCGTGCTGGATCTGGTGCGGGTCGCTGACCGGCTGGGCGTCGGCGTCGGTGTAGCGCTCTTCGTCAGGCAGGAACTGGCTGAGGAAGTCGGTGAAGTGGGTCAGCACTTCAGCGGCGCTGGGTGCACGGAAGCCCACCGAATAGGTCAGGCAGTCGTCTTCGGCAATGCCGTAGTGGGCCAGGCGCGGCGGCAGGTAGAGCATGTCGCCCGGTTCCAGAGTCCACTCTTCGCTTTGCTCGAATTCAGCCAGGATGCGCAGATCGGCGTGCTCGAGCAGCGGGCTGTCGCTGTCGCACATCTGGCCGATTTTCCAGTTGCGCTTGCCCTGGCCCTGCAGCAGGAATACATCGTAGTTGTCGAAATGCGGACCGACACTGCCACCCGGAGCGGCAAAGCTGATCATCACGTCGTCGATGCGCCAGCTCGGCAGGAAGCGGAAGTGCTCCAGCAGCTCGTGGACTTCGGGTACAAACTGGTCCACTGCCTGCACCAGCAAGGTCCAGTCGCGCTCGGGCAGGGTGCTGAAGGCGTCTTCTTCAAACGGGCCGCGGCGCAGTTCCCATGGGCGCTCGCCGTGCTCGATGACCAGGCGCGATTCGACTTCTTCTTCCAGGGCCAGGCCGGCCAATTCGTCGGCGTCGATCGGGCTTTCGAAGTCAGGGAAGGCCTGGCGTACCAGCAGAGGTTTCTTCTGCCAGTAGTCGCGCATGAATTCGCGGGCAGTGAGCCCGCCCAGAAGCTGCAGAGGAGTATCAGGATTCATGTGTAACCTATTGAAAAAAAGTAATTTTCTTTCGGTAATAAAAACGCCCGGCTGAGCCGGGCGTTTACGCGCAGGGCGCAGATCAGATGCGTTTGGCTTGAGCCGCAGCGTTACCGATGTAGGAGGCTGGGGTCAGCTTTTTCAGTTCTTCTCGCGCTTCGGCCGGCATTTCCAGGCCATCGATGAAGGTCAGCAGCGCTTGCGGGCTGATGCCTTTGCCGCGGGTCAGCTCTTTGAGCTTCTCGTAGGGGTTCTCGATGTTGTAGCGGCGCATGACAGTCTGGATCGGCTCGGCGAGGACTTCCCAGCAGGCGTCCAGGTCTTCGGCGATACGCGCTTCGTTGATTTCCAGCTTGCTGATGCCCTTGAGGCTGGCCTCGTAGGCGATCACGCTGTGAGCGAAACCGACGCCCAGGTTACGCAGCACGGTGGAGTCGGTCAGGTCGCGCTGCCAGCGCGAGACTGGCAGCTTGCTGGCCAGGTGCTGGAACAGTGCGTTGGCGATACCCAGGTTGCCTTCGGAGTTTTCGAAGTCGATCGGGTTGACCTTGTGCGGCATGGTCGACGAACCGATTTCGCCAGCGATGGTGCGCTGCTTGAAGTAACCCAGGGAGATGTAGCCCCAGATATCGCGGTCGAAGTCGATCAGGATGGTGTTGAAGCGGGCGATCGCGTCGAACAGCTCGGCGATGTAGTCGTGCGGCTCGATCTGCGTGGTGTACGGGTTGAATACCAGGCCCAGCTCGTCTTCGATGAAGGCGCGGGCGTTGGCTTCCCAGTCGATCTGCGGGTAGGCCGACAGGTGGGCGTTGTAGTTGCCCACGGCACCGTTGATCTTGCCCAGCAGCGGGACGGCGGCGGCCTGAGCGATCTGGCGCTCCAGACGGTAGACGACGTTGGCCAGCTCTTTACCCAGGGTGGTCGGCGAAGCCGGTTGGCCGTGGGTACGCGACAGCATTGGCACGTCGGCGAAACGGTGGGCCAGCTCACGGATGGCCTGGGCGATCTGGCGCATCAATGGCAACAGCACGGTATCGCGGCCTTCACGCAGCATCAGGGCGTGGGACAGGTTGTTGATGTCTTCACTGGTGCAGGCGAAGTGGATGAATTCACTCACCTTGGCCAGCTCTGGCAGCTTGGCGGCCTGCTCTTTGAGCAGGTACTCGATGGCCTTGACGTCGTGGTTGGTGGTGCGCTCGATTTCTTTCACACGCTCGGCGTGCTCGAGGGCGAACTCATCCGCCAGACCATTGAGCAGGGCGTTGGCTTCGGCGGAAAACGCTGGAACTTCAGCGATTTGCGGATGAGCGGCGAGGCGCTGCAACCAGCGCACCTCGACCAGGGCGCGGAAACGGATCAGGCCGTATTCGCTGAAAATAGGGCGCAGGGCCTGGGTTTTGCCGGCATAACGGCCGTCAACAGGGGAAACCGCAGTGAGCGAGGAAAGCTGCATGGGGTGTTCTCGGACAGTCAGGCTTTGAAGAGGGCGCATATCATACATGAAAAATGCGCCATAGTCGGGTGGCTGACCAATGGTCTGCCAGTAAATCTTTGGCTTTATCGCGGGGCAAGCCCGCTCCCACAGCGATCATTTCTCAACTGTGGGAGCGGGCTTGCCCCGCGATATCTTTGTTAGCCACGCAACATCGGATACAGCTCTTTAAGCAATTTGCGCCGACTGATCACCAGCTGCCAGCGATGCCCGCCCAGCTGCCGCCACAGGCGGGCAGCGCGAATGCCGGCCAGCAGCAGGGCGCGGATCTTCGAGGCGTTGCTCGGCTGCTGCAGGTGGCGCATGTCGCCGTGGACCTGGATGCGCTGGCGCAAGGTGCTCAAGGTGTCCTGATACAGGGCGCCGCTGGAGGCAATGACGTTTTCATGCACCAGGCCGAAATGCTCGGCCTGGGACTGGATCTGGGGTAGCCGGTTGCCGATGACATCAAGCATATCGCCGCGCTTGGCCAGCTGGCGCTCAAGGCCAAGCATCGACAGTGCGTAGCGCAGTGGCTCGCGCTGTAGGCTGCCCGGGTCACGCTCCAGGGCGCTGGCCAGGGCGCGGTAGCCGTCACGCAGGTTGAGGTCGTCGCCACCGAACACTTCCAGGGTGTTTTGCGGGTCGCGTACCAGCAGGCTGCCCAGCATGCAGCCCAGATTGGCCTCGCTGGCCTGGCCGGTACGAGCGATACGGTCCACCAGTACCGCGGCCTGGAACACGCCGCCGAGGGCGATCAACTGCTCTTGAATCGAGCTCATCAGCGTGCGCTCCACGGCTCGGCCGTTTCGATCACGCCGCCGCCCAGGCAGATTTCCCCGTCATAGAACACTACTGACTGACCAGGAGTTACAGCCCGTTGCGGTTCGTCGAACACCGCGCGGTAGCCGCTGGCGGTCAGTTCCAGGGTGCAGTCCTGGTCGCTCTGGCGGTAGCGCACCTTGGCGGTCAGGCGCCGTGGGGTCGACAGGTCGATCGGGTTGACCCAGAAGATCTCCGAAGCGAGCAGGGCGCGGGAGAACAGCCATGGGTGTTCATTGCCCTGACCGACCACCAGCACGTTGCTCTCGAGGTCTTTTTCCAGCACGTACCACGGCTCGTCGCCGGCGTCCTTGAGGCCGCCGATGCCCAGGCCCTGACGCTGGCCGATGGTGTGGTACATCAGGCCGTGATGGCGACCGATGACTTCGCCTTCGGTGGTCTGGATCTCGCCGGGCTGTGCTGGCAGGTATTGCTTGAGGAAGTCGCTGAAGCGGCGTTCACCGATAAAGCAGATGCCGGTGGAGTCTTTCTTTTTCGCTGTGGCCAGGCCATGTTTCTCGGCGATGGCGCGTACTTCGGGCTTTTCCAGCTCGCCTACCGGGAACAGCGTGCGGGCGATTTCCTTGCCGCCGACAGCGTGCAGGAAATAGCTCTGGTCCTTGTTCGGGTCCAGGCCCTTGAGCAGTTCGGTGCGCCCGTCGGTGTCGCGGCGGCGCACGTAGTGGCCGGTGGCGATCAGGTCGGCGCCGAGCATCAGGGCGTAATCGAGGAACGCCTTGAACTTGATTTCGCGGTTGCACAGGATGTCCGGGTTCGGCGTGCGTCCGGCCTTGTACTCGGCCAGGAAGTGCTCGAAGACGTTGTCCCAGTATTCGGCGGCGAAGTTGGCGGTATGCAGCTTGATACCAATGCGGTCGCACACGGCCTGGGCGTCGGCCAGGTCTTCGCGGGCGGTGCAGTATTCGGTGCCGTCGTCCTCTTCCCAGTTCTTCATGAACAGGCCTTCCACCTGGTAGCCCTGCTCCATCAGCAGGAGGGCGGAGACGGAAGAGTCCACGCCGCCGGACATGCCGACAATAACGCGTGTCTTTTCGGGTTCGTAAAGTGCTGGACTGGTCATAGGTACCGGCTGTGTATCTGGAAAAAGACAACGATTCTATCAGGCTGCGGCCTTCAAGGCATCGTCGCTGTCAGTCACGAATCAATGCCAGGCTGTGCAACGGCCCGGCCAGGTAATCGTCGATGCAGCGCGGCACCAGCTCGCTGCGCCAGCGCTCGGGCTGGGCCAGCAACTCGTCGCGGGTCAGCCAGACGGCGCGGACGATGTCGCTGTCCAGGGCGCGCTCGGGGTGATGCTTGAGCGGTCGGGCGGCGAAGCACACGCGCTGGTAGGTGACGCCATTGCTGGGTGCTGTATAGAGGTAGATGCCAACCACGCCGGTCAGTTCGACCTCCCAGGCGGTTTCTTCGAGAGTTTCGCGGCGGGCGGCGTCGAGCAGGCTCTCGTTGGCTTCCAGGTGCCCGGCGGGCTGGTTGTAGACGTGTTTGCCAGCCTTGAATTCTTCGACCATGAGGAAGCGCCCTTGGTCTTCAATGATGGTGGCGACGGTGATGTGGGGTTGCCAGGTCATTCGGATAGCCCTGTGTTGTTTTGGTGAGATCCATCGCGGGGCAAGCCCGCTCCCACAGTGGGAGCGGGCTTGCCCCGCGATAGATTCCGGAAAAGCAAAAGCCCCGGTGCGTGGCCGGGGCTTCTGCTGTTACGTCAAGCGAACCTTACAGGGCGGCAATCGCGCTGTTGAGGGTCTGGCTTGGGCGCATCACTTTGCTGGTCAGCTCGGCATCCGGGTAGTAGTAACCACCGATGTCGGCCGGCTTGCCCTGAACGGCGTTGAGCTCGGCGACGATGGTCGCTTCGTTCTCGGCCAGGGCTTTTGCCAGTGGAGCGAAGCGCGCTTGCAGGGCGGCGTCGTCGCTCTGGGCTGCCAGCGCCTGAGCCCAGTACAGGGTCAGGTAGAAGTGGCTACCACGGTTGTCGATACCGCCGACCTTGCGCGCAGGGGACTTGTTGGTGTCCAGGAACTGGCCGGTGGCCTGGTCCAGGGTCGCCGCCAGTACCTTGGCTTTCGGGTTGGTGTACGCAGTACCCAGGTGCTCCAGGGAAGCGGCCAGGGCCAGGAACTCGCCCAGGGAATCCCAACGCAGGAAGTTCTCTTCGACCAGTTGCTGCACGTGCTTCGGAGCCGAACCGCCGGCGCCGGTTTCGAACAGGCCGCCGTTGTTCATCAGCGGTACGATCGACAGCATCTTGGCGCTGGTGCCCAGTTCCATGATCGGGAACAGGTCGGTCAGGTAGTCGCGCAGTACGTTACCGGTTACCGAGATGGTGTCCTGGCCGGCGCGGATGCGCTGCAGGGAAACCTTCATGGCCTCGACAGGCGACAGGACGCGAATGTCCAGGCCAGCGGTATCGTGGTCTTTCAGGTACTTCTGGACCTTCTCGATCAGCACGCCGTCGTGGGCGCGCTGCGGGTCGAGCCAGAACAGCGCCGGGGTGTTGCTGGCACGAGCGCGGTTGACGGCCAGTTTGACCCAGTCCTGGATCGGCGCGTCTTTGGTCTGGCACATGCGGAAGATGTCGCCGGCTTCGACTTCCTGCGACAGCAGCAGGTTGCCTTTGCCGTCAACCACACGGATGACGCCGTCGGCCTTGGCCTGGAAGGTCTTGTCGTGCGAGCCGTACTCTTCGGCTTTCTGCGCCATCAGGCCAACGTTCGGTACGCTGCCCATGGTGGTCGGATCGAAGGCGCCGTGTTGCTTGCAGTCTTCGATAACGGCCTGGTAGATGGTCGCGTAGCAGCGATCCGGGATCACCGCCTTGGTGTCTTGCAGCTGACCTTCGGTGTTCCACATCTTGCCCGAGTCACGGATCATCGCCGGCATCGAGGCGTCGACGATCACGTCGCTTGGCACGTGCAGGTTGGTGATGCCTTTGTCGGAGTTGACCATGGCCAGCGCCGGACGCACGTCGTAGACGGCTTTGACGTCAGCTTCGATCTGCGCCTGCTGCTCGGCTGGCAGGGCCTTGATACGGGCGTACAGGTCGCCGATACCGTTGTTCAGGTTGAAACCGATCTCTTCCAGTACTGCAGCGTGCTTGTTCAGCGCGTCCTGGTAGTACTCGGCAACGATCTGGCCGAACATGATCGGGTCGGAGACCTTCATCATGGTGGCTTTGAGGTGTACCGACAGCAGTACGCCCTTGGCCTTGGCATCTTCGATTTCGGCGGCGATGAACTTGCGCAGGGCCTTGGTGCTCAATACTGCGCAGTCGATGATCTCGCCGGCTTTGACCGAGGTCTTTTCCTTCAGAACGGTGGTGGTGCCGTTCTTGTCCAGCAGTTCGATGCGCAGGCTGTCATCGGCTTCGATCAGCGCGGCTTTCTCGCTGCCGTAGAAGTCGCCGTGGCTCATGTGTGCTACGTGAGACTTGGAGTCGGCAGCCCAGGCGCCCATTTTGTGCGGGTGTTTGCGGGCGTAGTTCTTGACCGACAGCGGCGCGCGGCGGTCGGAGTTGCCTTCGCGCAGCACCGGGTTCACGGCGCTGCCCTTGATGCGGTCGTAGCGCGCCTTGGCTTCTTTCTCGGCATCGGTAGCGGCGGCTTCAGGGTAGTCAGGAACATTGAAGCCCTTGGCTTGCAGTTCCTTGATCGCGGCTTTGAGCTGCGGAACCGAGGCGCTGATGTTCGGCAGCTTGATGATGTTGGCTTCTGGCGTGGTTGCCAGTTGGCCCAGTTCTGCCAGGTGGTCGGCCACTTGCTTGTCGGCGCCGAGCTGTTCAGGGAAGGCAGAAAGGATGCGGCCGGCCAGAGAGATGTCCCGGGTTTCTACGGCAATGTCGGCGCAAGCGGTGAAAGCTTCGACGATGGGGAGCAGTGAATAGGTGGCGAGGGCAGGGGCTTCGTCGGTGAAGGTATAGATGATCTTGGATCGGGTGGGCATATTCGGGTTAACTCTCTGTTTTGCTGAGCGTGCGCAGAATCTCGAAGTGCGCAGGGTAGGCGCTTCGCTCAGACACATCTATGAGCAGAAGGTCGAGGGTTCTGTGCAGTGATGGTGGATTGCATCAGTCGAGTGTCAAACGGCTGAACTGCGGTAACAGCCCAGTCAGGTCGGGGTTGAATGACGGTTCGCCCCAGTGACCCTTTGGTCACCGGCGGAGTATATCAAATCCTTGCTCGTAATCATCAAGGTCAAGGTGTAACAGCGGCTTTTTTAGACCAAAGATGTAGGCGCAATGGTCCCAATTTGGTGCATTCGCTGCCGTGGTTCCCGTTGCCGTGCATCTGGGGTACGCTCTGGGGATCCAGATGACGTACCACACCAAAAAAAACGGAGTGCAGCATGGGATACCAGAAAATCAAGGTTCCGGCAGTCGGCGACAAAATCAACGTCAATGCGGACCATTCTCTCAATGTTCCTGATAATCCGATCATCCCGTTCATCGAAGGCGACGGCATTGGCGTAGACGTCAGTCCCGTCATGATCAAAGTGGTCGATGCTGCTGTAGAGAAAGCCTATGGGGGCAAGCGCAAGATTTCCTGGATGGAAGTCTACGCCGGTGAAAAAGCCACCCAGGTGTATGACCAGGATACCTGGCTGCCCCAGGAAACCCTGGACGCGGTCAAAGATTACGTCGTCTCCATCAAAGGTCCGCTGACCACTCCGGTCGGTGGAGGTATTCGCTCTCTTAACGTTGCCCTGCGCCAGCAGTTGGACCTGTATGTCTGCCTGCGTCCGGTGGTGTGGTTCCAGGGCGTGCCGAGCCCGGTGAAAAAGCCGGGTGACGTCGACATGGTGATCTTCCGCGAAAACTCCGAAGACATTTATGCCGGTATCGAATGGAAGGCCGGTTCGCCTGAAGCGACCAAGGTCATCAAGTTCCTGAAAGAAGAAATGGGTGTCACCAAGATCCGCTTCGATCAGGATTGCGGTATCGGCATCAAGCCGGTATCCAAGGAAGGCACCCAGCGCCTGGTGCGCAAAGCCCTGCAGTATGTTGTGGACAACGACCGCAAGTCGCTGACCATCGTGCACAAGGGCAACATCATGAAGTTCACCGAAGGTGCCTTCAAGGATTGGGGCTACGAAGTGGCCAAGAACGAATTCGGCGCCGAGCTGCTCGATGGCGGCCCGTGGATGAAGTTCAAGAACCCGAAAACCGGCCGTGAAGTCATCGTCAAGGACGCCATTGCCGATGCCATGCTGCAGCAGATCCTGCTGCGTCCGGCCGAATACGATGTGATTGCCACCCTCAACCTCAACGGCGACTATCTCTCCGATGCCCTGGCGGCGGAGGTCGGTGGTATCGGTATTGCGCCGGGTGCCAACCTGTCCGACACCGTGGCCATGTTCGAAGCCACCCACGGTACCGCACCGAAATACGCCGGCAAGGACCAGGTCAACCCGGGTTCGGTGATTCTTTCGGCCGAGATGATGCTGCGCCACCTGGGCTGGACCGAGGCGGCTGACCTGATCATCAAGGGTACCAACGGTGCCATCGCCGCTAAAACCGTGACTTATGACTTCGAGCGCCTGATGGACGGTGCGACGCTGGTCAGCAGTTCCGGCTTTGGTGATGCGCTGATCAAGCACATGTAAGCGGGTAAAGAAATAAAAAGCCGGCCCGTTCATAGCAACGGGCCGGCTTTTTTATGTGCGTTGGCGGTCAGGCGGTAACGGTAGTGGGTGGCGTGGATGCTGGATCGGTGGTTTCAGCTTTCACGCTGGTGATTTTCACCGCGTGCAATCCCTTGGGCCCCTGGATGATCTCAAAGCTGACGGCTTGTCCGGCCTTCAGGGTCTTATAGCCCTCCATCTCGATAGCCGAGTAGTGGGCGAAGAGGTCCTCGCTTTTCCCCTCTTCATTGATGAAGCCGTAGCCCTTGGCATTGTTGAACCACTTGACTTTACCGCTTGCCATCCTCATATCCCTCTGCAAAGGACTCCATCACTGGAGTATCATCCACTCCATCCGCATATGAACCTGCGAAAATTCTGGTTGACTGCGCGGATCTTTATCGACCACGGTGGGTTCTTATTGGTTGTAACACCGTTTTGCCGATAGTCAAGGTGAGGTGGCGCTGTTGCGCGTCGCCTGTGCGGTCAATCCATAATCCAACCTGTCGAAATGATGAAATTCTTTCCATGCATGCACATAGCCAGATTCGACTAACATTCAATCAGGATCGCCCGCAATCGCATGAGGACGATGGTTCTGGCCTGGCGGTACAGGAGGCCAAACCGGCCCTGCAGGCACCACCGATGTACAAGGTGGTTTTGTTCAACGATGACTACACACCGATGGATTTCGTCGTCGAAGTGCTCGAGGTGTTTTTTAACCTGAATCGCGAGCTGGCGACCAAGGTCATGCTGGCCGTCCATACAGAAGGACGGGCAGTATGCGGATTGTTTACCCGTGACATCGCCGAGACCAAGGCCATGCAGGTCAACCAATACGCAAGGGAAAGCCAGCATCCGCTACTCTGTGAAATCGAGAAGGACGGTTAATCGCCGGCCACTTGGGTATGAGGTGAAGCTATGTTAAACCGCGAGCTCGAAGTCACCCTCAATCTGGCCTTCAAGGAGGCCCGCTCGAAACGTCATGAGTTCATGACCGTCGAGCACCTGCTGCTGGCGCTATTGGATAATGAGGCCGCCGCGACCGTTCTGCGCGCCTGTGGTGCGAACCTCGACAAACTCAAACACGACCTGCAGGAGTTCATCGACTCCACCACGCCGTTGATTCCCGTGCATGACGAGGATCGTGAAACCCAGCCAACCCTGGGCTTCCAGCGTGTGCTGCAGCGTGCAGTCTTTCATGTCCAGAGCTCGGGCAAGCGTGAAGTCACCGGCGCCAATGTGCTGGTAGCGATTTTCAGCGAACAGGAAAGCCAGGCTGTGTTCCTGCTCAAGCAGCAGAGCGTGGCGCGTATCGACGTGGTCAATTACATCGCCCATGGCATCTCCAAGGTGCCGGGCCATGGTGAGCACTCCGAGGGCGAGCAGGACATGCAGGACGAGGATGGTGGCGAGACCTCATCCTCGGGTAATCCCCTGGATGCCTATGCCAGCAACCTCAACGAGCAGGCCCGCCAAGGCCGCATCGATCCGCTGGTCGGTCGCGAGCTTGAAGTCGAGCGCGTGGCGCAGATCCTTGCACGCCGGCGCAAGAACAACCCGTTGCTGGTTGGTGAGGCCGGTGTCGGCAAGACTGCCATTGCCGAGGGCCTGGCCAAACGTATCGTT
The DNA here is from genome assembly GCF_028682475.1 of Pseudomonas putida. Classification (GTDB taxonomy): domain Bacteria; phylum Pseudomonadota; class Gammaproteobacteria; order Pseudomonadales; family Pseudomonadaceae; genus Aquipseudomonas; species Aquipseudomonas putida_AG. The sequence continues at coordinate 64,872 of NZ_JANHLE010000012.1, read as the reverse complement.
GATGGCCAGGTGCCAGATCTGCTGGCGCAAAGCGTGGTCTATTCCCTGGATCTGGGCGCTTTGCTGGCCGGCACCAAATACCGCGGTGACTTCGAGAAGCGCTTCAAGGCGCTGCTCAACGAGTTGCGCAAACGGCCGCAGGCAATCCTGTTTATCGACGAAATTCACACCATTATCGGTGCCGGTGCGGCCTCCGGTGGCGTCATGGATGCCTCCAATCTGCTCAAGCCGTTGCTGTCCTCGGGTGATATCCGTTGCATCGGTTCGACCACCTTCCAGGAGTTCCGCGGGATCTTCGAGAAGGATCGCGCCCTGGCGCGGCGCTTCCAGAAGGTCGATGTCAGCGAGCCATCGGTGGAAGACACCGTAGGTATCCTGCGTGGCCTCAAGGGGCGTTTCGAGTCTCATCACAATATCGAGTACAGTGATGAAGCCTTGCGCGCCGCTGCCGAGCTGGCAGCCCGTTACATCAATGATCGACACATGCCCGACAAGGCCATCGATGTGATCGACGAGGCGGGCGCCTATCAGCGTCTGCAGCCGGTGGAGATGCGCGTCAAGCGTATCGATGTGCCGCAAGTTGAGGACATCGTCGCGAAGATCGCGCGGATTCCGCCAAAACACGTCACCAGTTCCGACAAAGAGCTGCTGCGTAATCTTGAGCGTGATCTGAAGCTGACCGTGTTCGGTCAGGACGCGGCAATCGATTCGCTGGCGACTGCGATCAAGCTGTCGCGTGCGGGGCTGAAGTCGCCTGACAAGCCGGTCGGTTCGTTCTTGTTCGCAGGGCCTACCGGTGTCGGTAAAACCGAGGCGGCGCGTCAGCTGGCCAAGGCTCTGGGGGTCGAGCTGGTGCGCTTCGACATGTCCGAGTACATGGAGCGGCATACCGTCTCGCGGTTGATCGGTGCGCCTCCGGGCTATGTCGGTTTTGACCAGGGTGGTTTGCTCACCGAGGCGATCACCAAGCAGCCGCATTGCGTCTTGCTGCTCGATGAAATCGAGAAGGCCCATCCGGAAGTATTCAACCTGCTGCTGCAGGTGATGGACCACGGCACCCTGACCGACAACAACGGGCGCAAGGCGGACTTCCGCAACGTCATCGTGATCATGACCACCAACGCCGGTGCCGAAACTGCTGCGCGAGCCTCGATCGGCTTCACTCAGCAGGATCATTCCTCCGACGCGATGGAAGTGATCAAGAAGAGTTTCACGCCGGAATTCCGCAACCGTCTGGACACCATCATCCAGTTTGGTCGCCTCAGTCACGAGACGATCAAGAGCGTGGTGGACAAGTTCCTCATCGAACTGCAGGCGCAGCTGGAAGACAAGCGTGTTCTGCTGGAAGTGAGCGATGCGGCGCGCAGCTGGCTGGCTGCCGGTGGTTACGATGCGCAGATGGGGGCGCGGCCAATGGCGCGGCTGATCCAGGACAAGATCAAGCGGCCATTGGCCGAAGAGATCCTGTTCGGCGAGCTGGCCGAGCATGGCGGTGTGGTGCACATCGATATTCGCGATGGCGAGCTGGTGTTCGAGTTCGAAACCACGGCTGAGATGGCGTAACGGCTAATCGCCGGCAAGGCCGGCTCCCACAGGTAGGTTGTATGCCCTGCCTGTGGGAGCCGGTCTTGCCGGCGATGCTTTTCGAAGACCAACAAAAACGCCCGGCATATAGCCGGGCGTTTTTGTTGGTGTCGCTTAGCGGGCGCGGTAGGTGATGCGCCCCTTGCTCAGGTCGTAAGGCGTCAGTTCGACGCGGACCTTGTCACCGGTCAGAATACGAATGTAGTTCTTGCGCATTTTTCCGGAGATATGCGCGGTAACGACGTGCCCATTTTCCAACTCCACACGGAACATGGTGTTGGGCAGGGTGTCGACGACAGTGCCTTCCATTTCGAAGCTGTCTTCTTTCGACATGCAGTAAAGCCCTCGGTGTCCAGTTAATGGCCCGGTGCACAACTGCGCCAGGCAAAAAAAGTGGCGTGCATTGTGCCCGAAAACTGGATTTTAAGCCAATGATTTCAGTTCAGGGTTACCCAGCGCTGATTGATCAACAGCTCAATGGGGCGGTACTGGGTTTTGTAGTTCATCTTTTTGCAGTTTTTGATCCAGTAACCGAGGTAGACCGCGTCCAGACCCTGGCGCAGGGCTTCGGTGATCTGCCAGAGGATGGCAAAGCGTCCCAGGCTGCGGCGCTCTTCGTCGGGGTCGTAGAAGGTGTAGACCGCCGACAGGCCGTTGGGTAGCAGGTCGGTGACCGCTACGGCGACCAGGCGGCCGTTGAGGCGGAACTCGTAGAAGCGGGAAAACGGCAGGTCGCGGACCAGGAAGGTGGCAAACTGATCGCGGCTGGGCGGGTACATATCACCGTCAGCATGGCGTTGTTCGATATAGCGCCGGTACAGCTCGAAGTACTCCTCCTTGAATGCTGGGCGCGCGGCGCTGACAGTCAAGTCGGCATTGCGCTTGAGGATGCGCTTCTGTTGGCGGTTGGGCAGAAAGCGCGCAGCCGGAATCCGCGCCGGCACACAGGCGTTGCAGTTCTGGCAATGTGGGCGATACAAGTGGTCGCCGCTGCGCCGGAAACCCATTTCCGACAGGTCTGCGTAGACCTTCACATCCATCGGCTGACTCGGGTCGAGAAACAGCGTGGTGGCCTGTTCGTCTGGCAGGTAGCTGCAGGAATGGGGTTGAGTGGCATAAAACTTCAACCGCGCCAGCTCTGTCATGATCAACCCCTCGGGAGGTGCTTTAGATTTAAGTGTAAGCCAGCTGGAAAAACTCGCTAGCAAACCCAATTGGCGCTGCTGGGTTGGTCCAGGTAGCGTTGCAGGTAGTCGGCGAAGGTCGCCCGGGCAATATCCCGGGCCCCCAGGCTGTGCAAGTGATCGGTCGGCATCTGGCAGTCGATCAGGACAAAGCCGGCCTGCTGCAAGTGTTCGACCAGGGTCACGAAGCCTACTTTGGAAGCGTTGTCGGCGCGGCTGAACATCGATTCACCAAAAAATAGCCGACCCATGGCCAGGCCGTACAGGCCGCCGACCAATTCACCGTCCTGGCGTACCTCCACCGAATGGGCAAAGCCCTGTTGATGCAGTTTGAGGTAGGCCGCCTGCATGCTGTCAGTGATCCAGGTGCCGTCGGCGTAGTCGCGGGGTGCCGCGCAGGCGTTGATGACCGCGGCAAAATCCTGGTCGAAACTGACCTGGTAGTGGCCCTGGCGGATGAATTTGCGCAGCGAGCGTGACACGTGCAGCTCGTCGGGAAACAGCACGGTGCGCGGGTCGGGCGACCACCAGAGGATCGGCTGCCCATCCTGGTACCAGGGGAAGCAGCCGTGGCGGTAGGCTTGCACCAGGCGCTCGGCGCTGAGGTCGCCGCCGGCGGCCAACAGGCCGTTGGGATCGCGCAGGGCTTTATCCAGCGCAGGGAAAGTCAGGGAGTCGCGGCTCAACCAGGTCAGCATCGTCGTTCAATGGCGGAGTAGGGGAGGGCGCCCAGCATCGCTCCATTCCTGAGCCTTCGCAACTTGCATGGGCGTTTGTTGTCACACTTGCATAAAAACACCGCATAAGCCTTTGTCACAAAAGAAAATGCGTGCTCAAATTGCGATATAGGAAATTGGCCCCCGTTTACGCGTGTTTCTGGCGTGCCGCCATGGCGGTATGCGGGCAGTAATGTTAAAAGTAGTGGTTTGTTGACTGTTCACATAGGTCAATCACTGTTGGACGCGCATTGAGCGCAGGAATAGACGCGTTTTGAAGAAATCCACCGCAACATCGAATCCCTTGCCTGTGCCGCAGTGGCGCCAGCAATTGCATTATCGCCTCAAGGAAGGCGCGCTGATTGCCATGGGGGCGCTGTGCCTGTACCTGTGGATGGCGTTGCTGACCTACGACCAGGCCGACCCGGGCTTCAGCCATACCAGCAACGTCGAGCAGGTGCAGAACGCCGCCGGACGTGCGGGTGCCTACTTCGCCGACGTCCTGTTCATGGTGTTGGGCTACTTTGCGTACATCTTCCCGCTGTTGCTGGCGATCAAGACCTGGCAGATCTTCCGCGAGCGTCACCAGCCCTGGCAGTGGAGCGGCTGGCTGTTCTCCTGGCGCCTGATTGGGCTGGTGTTCCTGGTGCTGTCAGGCGCGGCACTGGCGCATATCCACTTCCACTCGGCCGCCAGCCTGCCGGCTTCGGCCGGTGGCGCGCTGGGCGAAAGCCTCGGCGACCTGGCCAAGAATGCCCTGAACGTGCAGGGCAGCACGCTGATGTTCATCGCCTTGTTCCTGTTTGGCCTGACGGTATTCACAGACCTGTCCTGGTTCAAGGTCATGGACGTGACCGGCAAAATTACCCTCGATCTGTTCGAGCTGTTCCAGGGCGCCGCCAACCGCTGGTGGGCGGCGCGCAACGAGCGCAAGCGCCTGGTCGCGCAGCTGCGTGAAGTCGACGATGAGGTCCATGACGTTGTGGCCCCGGTGGTGGCGGATCGCCGTGAGCAGGTCAAGGCCAGGGAACGCATCGTCGAGCGTGAGCAGGCCCCGAGCAAGCCGGTCGCCGAGCGCGTGCAGCCGCCTGCGCCAGTGATCATGCCGGCACCAGCACCGGCACCGGCCAAGGCGCCGGAGTTGAGCAAGCGCGTGCAGAAGGAAAAGCAGGCGCCGCTGTTCGTCGACAGCGCCATCGAAGGCACCTTGCCACCGATTTCGATCCTCGACCCTGCCGAGAAAAAGCAGGTCAATTACTCGCCCGAATCCCTGGCTGGTGTTGGCAACCTGCTGGAAATCAAACTCAAGGAGTTCGGCGTTGAGGTCTCGGTGGACTCCATCCATCCGGGCCCGGTGATCACCCGTTACGAAATCCAGCCGGCTGCTGGCGTCAAGGTCAGCCGTATCGCCAACTTGGCGAAAGACCTCGCCCGTTCCCTGGCGGTCACCAGTGTGCGTGTGGTTGAAGTGATTCCCGGCAAGACCACTGTCGGTATCGAAATTCCCAACGAAGACCGGCAGATCGTGCGCTTCTCCGAAGTGCTGTCGTCGCCGCAATACGATGAAGCCAAATCGCCGGTCACCATGGCCCTGGGGCACGATATCGGCGGCAAGCCGGTGATCACTGACCTGGCCAAGATGCCGCACCTGCTGGTTGCCGGTACCACCGGCTCCGGTAAGTCGGTGGGGGTCAACGCAATGATCCTGTCGATCCTGTTCAAGTCCGGCCCGGAAGACGCCAAGCTGATCATGATCGACCCGAAAATGCTCGAACTGTCGATCTACGAAGGCATTCCGCACCTGCTTTGCCCAGTGGTCACCGACATGAAAGACGCCGCCAACGCCCTGCGCTGGAGCGTGGCCGAGATGGAGCGGCGCTACAAACTGATGGCCGCCATGGGCGTGCGTAACCTCGCGGGCTTCAACCGCAAGGTCAAAGACGCCGAGGAAGCCGGCGAGCCGATCTACGACCCGATGTTCAAGCGCGAAAGCATGGACGACGTGCCGCCGCTGCTGAAAACCCTGCCGACCATCGTCGTGGTGGTCGACGAATTCGCCGACATGATGATGATCGTCGGCAAGAAGGTCGAAGAGCTGATCGCGCGTATCGCCCAGAAGGCCCGTGCTGCCGGTATCCACCTGATTCTCGCGACCCAGCGGCCATCGGTGGACGTGATTACTGGTCTGATCAAGGCCAACATCCCGACCCGTATGGCCTTCCAGGTATCGAGCAAGATCGACTCGCGGACCATCATCGATCAGGGCGGCGCCGAACAGCTGCTCGGCCACGGTGACATGCTTTACATGCCGCCGGGTACCAGCCTGCCGATCCGAGTGCATGGCGCTTTCGTTTCCGATGATGAAGTCCATCGGGTAGTCGAGGCGTGGAAGCTGCGCGGTGCCCCGGACTACAACGAAGACATCCTCAGCGGCGTCGAAGAAGCCGGCAGCGGTTTCGACGGCGGCGGCGGTGGCGGCGACGATGATGCCGAAACCGACGCGCTGTACGATGAAGCCGTGCAATTCGTCCTGGAAAGCCGCCGCGCCTCCATCTCCGCCGTACAGCGCAAGCTGAAGATCGGCTACAACCGCGCCGCGCGGATGATCGAGGCAATGGAAATGGCCGGTGTGGTTACCGCGATGAACACCAACGGCTCGCGCGAAGTGATTGCCCCCGGGCCGTCCCGCGACTGATGAACCTTCCAGCCTGTGGCCAGCGACCGGCCACAGGCCCATCCATACTGCAACGAGGATTGCCATGCGCCTGATTCGCATGATGTTGGTTTCCGCTTTGGCCCTGTCCAGCGCTTCGGCATTCGCCGGTGAGCAGGATGTGGCGCGCCTGACCCAGTTGCTGGAAAAGTCCAGAACCATCGAGGCCCGATTCTCCCAGCTGACGCTGGACGCCAGTGGCACCAGCCTGCAGGAAACGGCGGGGCAAATGTCGGTACAGCGTCCTGGCCTGTTCTACTGGCATACCGATGCACCGCAGGAGCAGGTGGTGGTTTCGGATGGCAAGACCGTTACCCTGTGGGACCCGGACCTGGAGCAGGCGACTATCAAGAAGCTCGACCAGCGCCTGACCGAGACCCCGGCACTGCTGTTGTCTGGCGATGTGTCGAAGATCAGCCAGAGCTTCGATATCACCTCCAAAGAGCAGGGCGACGTCATGGATTTCACCCTCAAGCCGAAAACCAAAGACACCCTGTTTGACTCCCTGCGTCTATCGTTCCGCAAAGGCCTGGTCAATGACATGCAGTTGATCGACAGCGTCGGCCAGCGTACTAACATTCTGTTCACCGGGGTCAAAGCCAACGAAGCGATCCCGGCGAGCAAGTTCAAGTTCGACATCCCGAAAGGCGCCGATGTCATTTCGGAATAAGAGGTAGTAGCGCCGCCCATGGACCTGTTTCGTAGCGATCCGGTAGCCCAGCCCCTGGCCGCGCGCTTGCGCCCGGCCAATCTGGACGAGTACGTCGGCCAGGAGCATCTGCTGGCCCGCGGCAAACCGCTGCGTGAGGCGCTGGAGCAGGGCGCTCTGCACTCGATGATTTTCTGGGGCCCGCCCGGGGTTGGCAAAACCACCCTGGCGCGGCTGCTGGCGCAGTTCTGTGACGCCCACTTCGAGACGGTCTCGGCAGTGCTTGCTGGGGTCAAGGAAATCCGCCACGCGGTGGAAATCGCCAAACAGCAGGCCGGACAGTACGGGCGCCGCACGATACTGTTCGTCGATGAAGTGCACCGCTTCAACAAGTCCCAGCAGGATGCTTTCCTGCCGTATGTGGAAGACGGCACGCTGATTTTCATCGGCGCCACTACCGAGAACCCTTCGTTCGAACTGAACAACGCGCTGCTGTCACGGGCGCGGGTTTACGTACTCAAGAGTCTTGACGAAGCCGCGCTGCGCAAGCTGGTCAATCGCGCCCTGACTGAAGAGCGTGGCCTGGGCAAGCGTCAGTTGCGCGTTGGCGATGAAGCCTTCCAGATGCTCATGGCCGCCGCCGATGGCGATGGCCGGCGCATGCTCAACTTCCTGGAAAATGCCTCGGACCTGGCTGAAGACGGCGGCGAAATCGGTGTCGAGCTGCTGCAAAGCCTGCTCGGCGACAGCCGTCGGCGTTTCGACAAGGGCGGTGAAGCCTTTTACGACCAGATCTCGGCGTTGCACAAGTCGGTGCGCGGCTCCAATCCCGACGGCGCGCTGTACTGGTTTGCGCGCATGCTCGATGGCGGGTGCGATCCGCTGTATATCGCCCGGCGCGTAGTGCGCATGGCCAGCGAAGACATCGGTAACGCCGACCCCCGTGCATTGAGCCTGTGTCTGGCGGCCTGGGATGTACAAGAGCGCCTGGGTAGCCCCGAAGGCGAGCTGGCGGTGGCCCAGGCGATCACCTATCTGGCCTGCGCGCCAAAGAGCAACGCGGTGTACATGGGCTTCAAAACCGCGCTGCGTGAAGCCGGCGAACATGGCTCGCTGGAAGTGCCGCTACACTTGCGCAATGCACCGACCAAACTGATGAAACAACTGGGTTATGGCGACGAATACCGTTACGCCCATGACGAACCGGATGCCTACGCTGCCGGCGAAGATTATTTCCCCGACAACCTGGAGCCGCGCAATTACTACCAACCGGTACCGCGCGGCCTGGAGCTGAAGATCGGCGAGAAGCTGAAACACCTCGCTGAACTCGACCGCAAGAGCCCGCGGCAACGGAGAAAACCATGATTGCCGTGATCGCCGCGGTCAGCGCTGGAGGCATTGCCGGAACCCTGTTGCGTTTCGCCACGGCCAATTGGGTCAATGCCCACTGGCCACGCCACTTCTATCTCGGTACGCTGGCGGTCAATCTGATTGGCTGCCTGCTGATCGGCTTGCTCTACGGGTTGTTTCTGCATCGCCCGCTGGTGCCGGTCGAACTGCGCGCGGGCCTGATCGTCGGGTTTCTCGGCGGTCTCACTACATTTTCATCCTTTTCACTGGATACCGTGCGCTTGCTCGAAAGCGGGCAGGCGCCGCTGGCCTTCGGTTATGCCGGAATCAGCGTATTCGGCGGGCTGCTCGCAACCTGGGCCGGCCTGTCTTTGACCAAATTCTGAACCAACGAGAGAACGACATGCTCGATTCCAAACTGTTACGCGGCCAACTTCAGGAAGTGGCGGACCGCCTGGCCTCCCGTGGCTTCAGCCTGGATGTCGCGCGCATCGAGGCACTGGAAGAACGCCGCAAGGTGGTGCAGACCCGTACCGAACAACTGCAGGCCGAGCGTAATGCCCGTTCCAAATCCATCGGCCAGGCCAAGGCCCGCGGTGAAGACATCGCCCCGCTGATGGCCGATGTCGAGCGCATGGCTGAGGAACTGGCCAGCGGCAAGGTCGAGCTGGACGGTATTCAAGCCGAGCTGGATGCGATTCTGCTGGGCATTCCCAACCTGCCGGACGAAAGCGTGCCAGTCGGCGCCGATGAAGATCACAACGTTGAAGTGCGCCGCTGGGGCACCCCGCGCAGCTTCGACTTCGAGATCAAGGACCATGTGGCCCTCGGCGAACTGAGCGGTGGTCTGGACTTCGAAACCGCAGCCAAGCTGTCGGGCGCCCGTTTCGCCTTGCTGCGTGGCCCGATCGCCCGTCTGCACCGTGCCCTGGCGCAGTTCATGATCAACCTGCACACCAGCGAGCATGGCTACGAAGAAGCCTACACCCCGTACCTGGTGCAAGCACCGGCGCTGCAAGGCACCGGCCAGTTGCCCAAGTTTGAGGAAGACCTGTTCAAGATCAGCCGCGACGGCGAAGCCGACTTCTACCTGATCCCGACGGCCGAAGTGTCGCTGACCAACATCGTTGCCGGCGAGATCCTCGATGCCAAGCAACTGCCGGTCAAGTTCGTTGCCCACACCCCATGCTTCCGTAGCGAAGCCGGTGCCTCGGGTCGCGATACCCGCGGCATGATCCGTCAGCACCAGTTCGACAAGGTCGAGATGGTCCAGATCGTCGAGCCGAGCAAGTCCATGGAAGCCCTGGAAGGCCTGACTGCCAACGCCGAGCGCGTGCTGCAGGCCCTTGAGCTGCCTTACCGGGTATTGGCGCTGTGCACCGGCGACATGGGTTTCAGTGCGGTCAAGACCTACGACCTGGAAGTCTGGGTGCCGAGCCAGGACAAGTACCGCGAAATTTCTTCGTGCTCCAACTGTGGTGACTTCCAGGCCCGCCGTATGCAGGCGCGCTGGCGCAACCCGGAAACCGGTAAGCCGGAGCTGGTCCATACCCTCAACGGTTCGGGTCTGGCAGTAGGCCGTACCCTGGTAGCGGTACTGGAGAACTACCAGCAGGCCGACGGTTCGATCCGCGTGCCGGAAGTGCTCAAACCGTACATGGGTGGCCTGGAGGTCATCGCCTAAATGGAGTTTCTGCCGCTGTTCCACAAACTGCGCGGCAGCCAGGTGCTGGTTGTCGGTGGAGGCGAAATTGCCCTGCGCAAATCGCGTCTGCTGGCCGACGCCGGGGCGGTGCTGCGGGTGGTCGCGCCCGAAATCGAAGCGCAACTGGCCGAGTTGGTCCGGCACAGCGGTGGTGAAATCCTCAGCCGTGGTTATCAGGCGGGCGACCTTGAGGGTTGCCAGCTGATCATCGCGGCGACAGATGACCAGGCGCTCAATGCCCAGGTCTCGGCGGATGCTCACCAGCGCTGCGTGCCGGTCAATGTGGTCGATGCGCCGTCCCTGTGTTCGGTCATTTTTCCGGCCATTGTCGACCGTTCGCCTTTGGTCGTTGCGGTGTCCAGCGGCGGCGATGCGCCGGTGCTGGCGCGCTTGATCCGGGCCAAGCTGGAAACCTGGATTCCTGCCGCCTACGGTGAGCTGGCCGGGCTGGGCGCGCGTTTTCGCGACAAGGTCAAGGCGCTCTATCCGGACGTCAATCAGCGTCGCGGCTTTTGGGAAGATGTTTTCCAGGGCCCGATCGCTGAGCGGCAACTGGCCGGGCAGGGGGCTGAAGCCGAGCGTTTGCTGCAGGCCAAGATCGACGGTGCCAGCTATCAGGCGCCGGGCGAGGTGTACCTGGTTGGCGCGGGCCCGGGCGATCCGGACCTGTTGACCTTCCGCGCCTTGCGCCTGATGCAGCAAGCCGACGTGGTGCTCTACGACCGTTTGGTCGCTCCGGCGATCATCGAGTTGTGCCGCCGTGATGCCGAGCGTATCTATGTCGGCAAGCGTCGCGCTGACCACGCCGTGCCCCAGGAGCAGATCAACCAGCTATTGGTTACCCTGGCGCGTCAGGGCAAGCGGGTGTTGCGCCTCAAGGGCGGTGATCCGTTCATCTTCGGTCGTGGTGGCGAAGAGATCGAGGAACTGGCCGAGCAGGGCATTCCGTTCCAGGTAGTGCCGGGGATCACGGCAGCCAGTGGTTGCTCGGCGTATGCCGGGATTCCGCTGACGCATCGTGATTACGCCCAGTCGGTGCGTTTCGTCACTGGCCACCTCAAGGACGGTACCAGCAACCTGCCTTGGAATGACCTGGTGGCACCGGCGCAGACCCTGGTGTTCTATATGGGCCTGGTTGGCTTGCCGACCATCTGTGCCGAGCTGATTCGTCACGGTCGTGCGGCTGATACCCCGGCAGCGCTGGTGCAGCAGGGCACTACACCGAACCAGCGGGTGTTCACCGGTACGCTCGCTGACCTGCCAGCCCTGGTGGCTGAGCATGAAGTGCATGCACCGACCCTGGTGATCGTCGGCGAAGTGGTGCAGTTGCGCGACAAGCTGGCTTGGTTCGAAGGTTCTCAAGGCTGAAAAACATCGCGGGGCAAGCCCGCTCCCACTTGGTGGGAACGGGCTTGCCCCGCGATGAATCCAGCCCTAGTTTCCCGCCTTTATCCAAATCCCTCGTCCCGCCAAACGCTCCCGATCATGCGCCACAGCAAAATCCTGCATCGGCCCTTTAGGCACAATCCCGTTCGGATTGATAGTCTTGTGGCTCATGTAGTAATGCTTCTGGATATGCTCGAAATTCACCGTCTCGGCCACCCCCGGCCACTGATACAACTCCCGTAGCCAGTTCGACAGATTCGGATAGTCAGCCAGGCGCCGCAGGTTGCACTTGAAGTGCCCGTGGTACACCGCATCGAAACGAATCAGCGTAGTGAACAGCCGCCAGTCCGCCTCGGTCAGGTATTCCCCGGCCAGATAGCGATGCTCGCCCAAGTGTTGCTCCAGGCAGTCCAGCTCGGCAAACACTTCATCAAACGCCTGCTCGTATGCCTGCTGCGAGGTGGCAAAGCCTGCGCGGTACACGCCGTTGTTGATGGCCGGGTAGATTCGCTCGTTCAGCGCATCGATCTTGGCTTGCAGTGGTGCGGGGTAGAGGTCCAGGCGATTGCCGGTCAAGTCGTCGAACGCATGGTTGAAGATTCGAATGATCTCCGCCGACTCGTTGTTGACGATGCGCTGTTCCTGCTTGTCCCACAGCACCGGTACCGTGACTCGGCCGCTGTAGTGCGGGTCGTCGCGGGTATAGCGCTGATGGAGGAAATCCAGGTGCTCGAGCTTGTCGCCGGTGGAGCCTTTGCTCTGATCGAAGGTCCAGCCATGTTCGCCCATCAGCCAGCTGACCACCGACACGTCGATCAGGCTTTCCAAGCCCTTGAGCTTGCGAAAGATCAGGGTGCGGTGCGCCCAGGGGCAGGCCAGCGAGACATAGAGGTGGTAGCGACCGGCCTCGGCGGCGGGCAGTTGATTGCGTCGCTGCGCATTTTCGCGTTGGAACGCACCGTCTTTGCTGCTTTGATACCACTGGTCATGCCAGCGTCCGTCGATCAACAGGCCCATGCTGAGCTCCTTGGCGATTCGTTCGAGTATAGAGCCCAGTGTACGAGCTTGAGTTCGAACGAATAGCGCAAAGTCTGCGCCTGTTTAATCGACTTTATAGATGGGTTGCCTTACGCCTGGCGTTGATCCCAATAGCGTTGCGCCTGCGCGAAGGCTTCATCACGGCTGTGACCCAGCCCACGCAAGGCCAGGGCCATGGTCGCCACCACAGCGAGCTCGCCATAGCTGTCGCGAGCTTCGCCGTGCCATACGCTCAGCAGATGCTCAGGAACAAGGCTCGCCGGTTTGACATGGCGCTGGGGCGCCAGGGCTGGCCATTCTTCATCCCACTCAATGCCGTTCGCTGTGCCATACAGATGGCTGCTGGAGTCCGGGTTGATCTCGATCTCACCGCCATCACCCTTGACCACAATCGCGGTGTCGCCAAGCAAGCGGCTGGCTTCGCGATGCACCGCCTGGTAACCCGGGTGGAAGATACTCTGCAGCCCGCAACGGGCACCCAGCGGATTGAGCACCCGCGCCAGGGAGTGAATCGGCGAGCGCAGGCCCAGGGTGTTGCGCAGATCGATCATGCATTGCAGACGCGGCGCCCAGTCCTGCAGAGGGAAAAACGCCAGCTGCTGGCTGTCCAGGGCCTGGGCAACGGCATTCCAGTCACGGCACAGCGGGATCTGCAGCAGCTCGAGCACTTGCTCGGTGTACAGGCGGCCGGCGGTATGAGCACCGCCGCCGTGCAGCAGGATACGCACACCGTTGGCGGCCAGGCACTTGGCAGCGAGCAGGTACCAGGGCAAGTGACGTTTCTTGCCGGCATAGCTCGGCCAGTCGAGGTCCACCGCGATCTGTGGCGCGTCCAGACGCTCACGCAACGCTTCGGTGAAGCCGGCCAGTTCCTCGGGGCTTTCTTCCTTGTGCCGCAGCAGCATCAGGAAAGCGCCCAGCTGGGTTTCTTCAACCTTGTCGTCGAGCAGCATGCCCATGGCTTCGCGGGCTTCCTCGCGGTTCAGGCCGCGGGCGCCGCGCTTGCCCTTGCCGAGGATGCGTACGAACTGGGCGAAAGGGTGTTCGACCTGGGTTTCGGTGATCAGCGGGCGAGGATCGGTCATATGCAATTGGTTGGTTTCGGCAGGCCCGCAAGCTTCGCGGCGAGTTTGGCGGGAGTGCCTTTGAACAGGCGGTTCAGGTGCATGCTGTTGCCTTTTTCTGGGCCCAGCTTGAGTGCGGTGTACTTGATCAGCGGACGGGTAGCTGGCGACAGCTCGAACTCCTGGTAGAAGGCGCGCAACAGCGTCAGCACTTCCCAGTGTTCAGGGGTCAGTTCCAGTTGCTCGTGGGCGGCGAGGGCGGTGGCGACTTCTTCGGACCAGTCGCCGAGTTCAACCAGGTAGCCATCCTTGTCCAGAGCGATGCTGCGCTCGCCTACAGTCAGGGTACTCATAGCCAGCTGTTGACCTTGTCATAGTCCAGCGACAGCGCGACAAAGGCTGGGTAGTCGATGGCCTTCGCACCGTCGCCAGCGGTGATGGCGCGTGCTTGCAGGTCTTCATCAAGGGCGAACAGCCGGCCTTGCAGGTTGCTGGCCTGCAGGCTTGCCAGCGGCGCGCTGCCGGGCTGCAGGGCATACACCGCATCGCCGCAGAGCAACAGACCATCCGCGTTGCCAAGCAGGCGCAGGCAGCTGCTCAGGCGATTATCGCCGAAGGGCGAGTGGGAAATTACATGCAAGGTGCTCATCAGAGGGTAATCACCTGGTCAAAACGGTCGATCAACGCGGTCAGCGTGGCGTCATCCAGCGCTTGCACGGGCAAGCTCAGGGTCTCTACTGCCAGTCCGCGCTCCTGCAAGCTGCTACTGGCGACAAACAGCTCTTCGACACCGAACATCGGCAGAGCCTGCAGATTGGCGGCCAGGTTCTTCTGTTGCAGCTGGGCAGGTTGCTGGCCGGACGCGAGCTGGAACACCCCGTCGTCGAGAAACAGCATGCCCAGCGGCAGATCGAAGGCGCCACCGGCGAGGGCAATATCCAGCGCTTCACGGGCAGAAGGACCGGCCCAGGGCGCCTGGCGGCTGATAATCAGCAAAGACTTGGCCATTTCAATCGCCTCCAAAGCAGATCAACCGGTCGGCGCTTTGTGCGCCTTCATGCAACTGACCAAGACCGGACAGTTCCCAAGGTGCCGGCAGGTTCACTGCCGGGCGCTGATAGCGTTGGGCTTCTTCGGCATTGAGCACGCCACGGCGCAGGGCGGCGGCAATGCACACGACAGCATCGAGCTGATGCTCACTGATGAAGGACCGCCAATTGGCAGCGACATCCAGTTCATCCTGTGGCGCAACCACGTTGGCTGAAGCGCTGTGCACGCCATCCTGATAAAAAAACAGCCGGACAATTTCATGCCCACCGGCCAGTGCAGCCTGGGCAAATTGCAGGGCGCGGCGCGAGGAGGGCGCGTGGGCTGGAGAAAAAACCGCAATGGCGAACTTCATGGAAGGCTCATTCAGCAAAACTGCGCCAATCATAAAGCAAAAAGCCCGCAGCAACATGCCACGGGCTCTTTGGGGCTTACCTAGCCCCCTGTGGGAGCTGGCTTGCCAGCGATGGCGTCACGGCCATCTCAAGCCTTGTCTTTATGCTCCGGCAAGAACCAGTTCAGCACCAGAGCACAAATCCCCCCGGTAGCCACACCCGATTCCAGCACATTGCGTAGCGCCGACGGCATATGCGCCAGGAACTCCGGCACCTGCGCCACACCCAGGCCCAACGCCAGCGACACAGCAATAATCAACAGCGCGCGACGATCCAGGCTGATGCTGGCGAGAATATTGATTCCCGACGCGGCCACCGCCCCGAACATCACCATCGCCGCACCGCCGAGCACTGGCTCCGGTACTGCCTGGATCACTCCGGCAACACTCGGGAACAGGCCAAGGATCACCAGCATCGCCGCGATCCACACACCGATATGCCGGCTGGCAATACCGGTCAGCTGAATAACGCCGTTGTTCTGAGCGAAAACCGAGCTCGGGAAGGTATTGAACACCCCGGCCAGCAGCGAATTGGCGCCGTTGACCAGTACACCGCCCTTGATCCGTTGCATCCACAGCGGGCCTTCGACCGGCTGGCGCGAGACCTTGCTGGTGGCGGTAACGTCACCAATGGCTTCCAGCGAAGTCACCAGGTAGATCACCAGCATCGGAATGAACAGCGCCCAGGAGAAGCCCAGGCCGAAATGCAGTGGCATTGGTACCTGGAACAGCTCGGCCTGGTGCATACCGGTGAAGTCCAGGCGGCCCAGATAGCCGGCCAGGGCATAACCCACGGCCAAGGCAATGACGATGGCGCAACTGCGCATCCACACCACCGGAATGCGGTTGAGCACCACGATAATCGCCAACACCACGCCCGACAGCAGCAGGTTCTCGCCATTGGCGAAGGTGCCGTTGCTCATGGCGGCAAAACCACCACCCATGCTGATCAGGCCGACCTTGATCAGGGTCAGGCCGATCATCAACACCACAATGCCGGTCACCAGCGGGGTGATCAGGCGCTTAACGAACGGCAAAATGCGCGAAATACCCATTTCCACGAAAGAGCCGGCGATCACCACGCCGAAAATCGCTGCCATCACCGCTTCCACCGGCGTGCCTTGCTTGACCATCAACGCACCACCGGCGATCAACGGCCCGACAAAGTTGAAACTGGTGCCCTGAACAATCAACAGCCCGGCACCGAACGGCCCGAAGCGTCGGCACTGGACAAAGGTGGCGATCCCGGAAATCACCAGCGACATCGACACGATCAGGTTGGTATCCCGGGGCGAGACCCCCAGCGCCTGGCAGATCAGCAGGCCCGGCGTCACGATTGGCACAATGATCGCCAGCAAATGCTGCAGTGCGGCCAGCATCGCAATCAGCGGTCGTGGCCGGTCTTCAAGGCCGAGGACCAGTTCATTGGCCTGCGCGGGTGCGCCGGGTCCTTGCTCGATTGAACTCATGGGAGTGCTGCCCCGGAAGAAAAAAGGAGCGCATTCTACGGGGCTGTGGCCATTTGGGGTAGTGATTGATATCGCAGCCTTGCGCGGTCCGTGTGGGAGCTGGTCTTGCCAGCGATGCAAGGCAAAGCCTTGCCAAAACCTGGCAGCGCGCCAATGCCTGCCAACCCACACCCACAAAAAAGCCCGCCGAAGCGGGCTTTCTCACAAACGACCAACCACTCGATCAGTCATCGCGACCCATCAGGCCGAACAGCTGCAGCAGGCTGACGAACAGGTTGTAGATCGATACATACAGGCTGATGGTTGCCATGATGTAGTTACGCTCGCCACCGTGAATGATCGCGCTGGTCTGGAACAGAATGCAGACCGACGAGAACAGCACGAAACCGGCGCTGATCGCCAGCTGCAGGCCGCTGATCTGGAAGAACAGGCTGGCCAGCACCGCGCCCATCAGGACGAAGAAACCGGCGGTGATGAAACCACCGAGGAAGCTCATGTCCTTACGGGTGATCAGCACATAGGCCGACAGGCCACCGAACACCAGCGCGGTCATGGCGAAAGCCGAGCTGACCACCTCGGCGCCACCGGCCATACCCAGGTAACGGTTGAGGATCGGGCCGAGAATGAAGCCCATGAAACCGGTGAGGGCGAAGGTAGACACCAGGCCCCAGGCCGAATCACGCAGCTTGTTGGTGAGGAAGAACAGGCCATAGAAGCCGATCAGCACCACGAAAACATTCGGGTAGCCGACGCGCATTTGCTGTGCAACGAAGGCCATGACGCCACTGAAGGCGAGGGTGATAGCCAGCAGCCCGTACGTATTGCGCAGGACCCGGCTGACCTCCTGCTGCTCGACCTGCTGGCCGTGATTGACGGCGTAATCCTGTTCGCGCATGGCGACACTCCTGTGGGTTTGAAACGTTCAGATGCAAAGATCATAACAGAGGTCTGCAAGCCAGCTACACAGAGAGTTTGACAGCTTGTTTCATTTCGGTATTATGGCGCCCGCAATACGAGGAAGCGTGGCCGAGTGGTTTAAGGCAACGGTCTTGAAAACCGTCGATGGGCAACTATCCTAGAGTTCGAATCTCTACGCTTCCGCCATCTTCAAAGCCCTGATTATTCAGGGCTTTTTGCGTTTTTGGGGGCGAGAAAAGTCCCTGCCGAACTTGGGCAAAAGCCTAAGAGTTCCGATACTTTTCGGAAAGAGTTCCGAAACTTTCCCTATTTAGATGGTTTTGCGATTGCTCCAACCCGGCGATAAACCCGTTCGGTGATGTCGCCCTTGGTATGGCCCAAAAGCAGGCTGGCGTCCTCAATATCCTTGATCTCAGATGCTGCCTTCGGTCGGATGTCGCGGAACTGGAACTGCGTGATTCGAGCCGCCAAGAGGCTGTCGCCTTCCTCCACGGCTGTTGATCTGGCCAGCGCCCGCGCTTCGTCCCAGCGATTGCGCAGCAGCTCTGGGCATGGGGATACCTCGCCGAGACTCGGCTAAAATTCAATTAGTTGGGGGTAGTGAGGTGATATATGCGCTACTCAAAAATCACGCCGTTTTTGTGGTGGGCTGCAGCCCTGCAGTTTTTTGCGATCTACTCAGCGGTCGAGCACAAAGCATGGGACATTGTGATCATTTGCCTGCTGGTGATAGGCGTTGGGGTATGGTTCGCTAGAGCTGCACGGCAACTGGAGACCCACAAACAACCGCCCGTGAGATAGTCAAAAGTTAAGCTGCTCTTGTTTCTGGCTGGTATTCGACCCAGCCTTCCTTCGATACCTTGGTCTTCTCGTTGCTGACCGGGTGCCCTGCGGCATCCGTGAGAACGCACTTAGTCCTTATTCGCAGATCCCGGCTTTCGGGTCAGCGCCAAGAACTGTTCGGCATACTGCGGCGCGTCGAACATCTGGTTCAGTTGCCTTACCTTCTCACCGGCTTGATCTTGGCCGACTGCTACTCAACGGCCAAATTCGCGGCGGCTGGTGCTACTGGCGCCGATGCTGCTGGTCAGCGGATGCGGGACGATGCAGCCAAGCTCGCCGCCATGGTGCTCTCCGACCTGCGCGCACGGGCTGATGCTCGAGCGGGAGAGCTGGCGAAAGCATATGACCGGGCACGAATAGCTGGGCTGGCTAGCGAGGCCGCCTATGCTGTCTTAATAAAATAACAAGGAACTGAGTCATGGACGACTTGGACGAGAAGATTGCCGCTGGTGAACCTCTGATGCTCCAGGCAATGGATGCGATACGCCAATATCACGAAGCTCGGGATTCCCTTACGCCAGCGGAGGAAGTGGAGCGTTTGCGACTAAAGGCGGCGTCATTGTTCGAAGCGATTCAGGAGTATCAGTTGCGGATATTTGGCGGGCCGATACATCCACATGTTTGAGCTCGCCATGGTTAGCTGTGATGCGGAATTCCAGCCGAGCGGATGAATCGCACGATAAAAGAGGCGACGATCAAGGCGTTCCATCAATCCCTGCCAGTACCTGCTACTTTGAAGATTCGCGCAAGGAGTTCGGACATGGCAGATAAATATGTTGGGAAAATAGTAGGAGTTGGCACGGATAATGTGAAGTACGTTATCAACATCTATCAGGATGAGACCGTCGAACGCTCGTCAAACGGCATGATTCGACATGAAGGCCTGAAGCATTTCGAGATGCAATTTGGTGGTGACGTGAAAAAAATTTCCGAGACTGAGTACGAGATTGTGGCTACGGGCGTGAGGGTCACTGTGCATGATGATCAACGCTAAAAGGCTCGGGCTTTCACGCGACTGACGGCACACCCGCAGTCTACAAAAGCCCGCCGAAGCGGGCTTCCTCATAGGGGAGGGCGAAAACTGCCTATGGCGTAGCGGCCCGCAGCCTTATGCCGCTCACTTCGACCTGCTGGCCAACGGCGAACTCTTCACGCGGGGAGCGGAAAGTGCTTACCTCTCCGGTACTGCTGCGTACCTTGTAAGCGTGTCCCTGCTGTCCCGTTGCGGACTGCACACCAGATCCGACAAACAGTCCTACACCTGCCCCTATCGGGCCGCCTACTGCGCCGCCAACCAGCAGCCCTGTTCCCGCACCAAATCCAGACCCAACCGTAGTGTCAGCTTCCTGGGAAATCACTTCATCAGCGATTGCAGCGCTTGCACCGGTGAGACAAAGGCTCGCGCTCAAGACAACAACAAATAGCGGTTTCATGCTGCCTCCCAATGGCAGGCAATGCTACCTGCCATGATGGCCATGGCAAACGGACCGCTTCGGCACAGGGCCGCAGGCCTGGCACATGGATAAGCGTAGCAGTGGCTGGCAAAAAGCCTGTAGGGCGAGGAGGGTGCTGGAAATGAAAAGCCCAGCGCTAGGCCGGGCTCTCTGCAGACGGGGCCAAATCCCTTTGGCTTGGTCATATTGGTCGAGTAGCGTGACGAGATGATGACAGGCATGAAATAGCCATGTTCGGCCATGTCTCGTCCGGACAGGGGCATTTCGACTACGGCGTACCTCGAGTCATTGATTGATTTACTTGTATGCTTGAACAGTGAATAAACCGAGCTAATTCAAATTCAACGTAATATATATAGCTAACTCGACTACTTTGCGGTTTCCAATGGAGCTAGTATTTGCAGGTGATGCAGTGTCTGGATATTCAGTGTAGCTATAATTAAAAAGGGCTTTTCTCATCCGAAGCTATCCATGGTTTTTTATGGGGGTGATCGGAGGTGTAGCATGAAGAGCCCAAGGTTGCTCTCCCGCGGCGTGATAGTGTCTTCTTTGGTGGTCTTTTTCCTTGCTGGTTGCGCCCAGAACCCGGATGTCCGCATTGGACATGACCACATTTCCGGCACTATCGCGAAGAGCCCGCCAGATTATATGGTGTGCGTTCAGGATGAACTCCGAGGGAGTTCAAGTACGTTCGTGCTAAAGGATAACAACTCGCTCAAGCTGTTTGTTGAAAACACCGACCCTGACAAAGCCAGTGGCCTTGTTGAGGTCCATGTTTCCGGGCAGCAGTATCACTACTCCGCCTACCAAAGAGATGCCTGGTATGACCATGGCAGGCTTCTCGATGCTGCGTTTGTGTGTTCAAGAACATAAGTTATGGCGCTGGGCTTTTTGTTTCTGGATCACCTGTGAGCAGCACGCTACAGTGCTGGCAGGGGCAGATAACGCCCAAATCACGGACAAGGAGGTTGCGGATGCTTGCGAAGCTGTTGGTGACAGTTGGAATCGTCTTTTACGCCGTGGTCGTACCGATCCTCGAGATCAACGACACTCATGTTTTCAACCAGGCCTGGGAGCCCCACGCTCGGCTGCATGAGACTTGGCAATTATTCACGAACACGGCGATTGGAGCCTTCAGTGTCTGGCTTGTGTGGGGCAAAGACAATCTCAAGCTAGCGAGCCTGCTCACGGTGTTCGTAACCGGTGGGTTCTTGATGGCTTACTGGCTCCGCGACGGGTACGGTGGTTCGATGGTTCTCACGGATGGTTCAGAGAAAATGATCCTGGGGGTTAACCTCGGACTTTTTGCCTACACGCTGGCGATCTTGCTGGCGGGTATTGCTGTCGCCGTTGAGTGGCGGAATCGAGATACGCCAATAGAGTCCTGACTGCGGGAGGGGCCAGGTGTCGCAATAGTGTGGGTTGAACGTTAGCGCTCAGTTCAGCCCCACGCTGGGTTTTCCAGGTGGAGGCTTGGGGGCAGTTAACCTGCGCCTACGAACCGGGTCGATGGTGATGATGATGGTGATGGTTATAGGGCCAAGAGGACGCCGCACTATCGGCCGATAGTTCCGACGGTGGGGCGGCCAGCTCTTCCAGGTGCGTGATGATGTCGTCCGGTTTAAGCACCAGTATGTCGCAGTCGAGTGTGTCCAGAATCATTTCGGCGGTGTTGCCGACCAAGGCGCCGCTGAGTCCGCTACGGGCTACACTGCCGATTACCGTTAGCGCCGCTTCGAGTTTGTGCGCCAGGTAGGGGATGATTACGTCTGCCGGCCCTTCTTCGATATGCAGGCGTTCGTCACTGATGTGGAACTCGGCCTGGAGCTTCTTGCATTGTTCGCTATAGAAAGCCTGGATGCTCTCTTTGACTTGCAGCATGGGGTCGCTCGCCGAGAGCATGGGGTAGGGGTGGGCGCTCACCATGTGTAGAGCACCGCCGGCCAGTTGGGCGATGTCGTAGCCGTGGCTGACGATGCCGGTATGAAGCAGCCGATGCGCCACATCACTATTGCCGACATCGACGGCTGCAAGAATGGGGCTGCCGGCCCAAGGCCTGGCGGTTTTTACCATCAGCACCGGGCTTGGGCAGTATCGCAGTAGTTTCCAGTCCTCAGGGGTGAGAAGGGGCTTTATCAGTGGTTTATCGGGTAAGTGCTGGGTGATTACAAGGCCGCAGCCTTCCGCCTGTTGAGCAGCGATGATGGTTTTGTGTGAACTGCCATGCCAGGCTTGTTGAGCGCTAATGCTATAACCCTCCTTTTTCATAGCGTTCTGCATGTCGTTCAAGTAGGGAGAGTGATGATTGCCCTTGCAACAGACCAGCAGGTGCAAGTGCGATTGAGTAGCGCTGGCAATCATTCTGGCTCTGTTCAGGATCTGATCCGTGGACTTTTGCGAATCCACTACCACCAAGGTACTGCGAATCGTGTGCATGATCGTCTTCCTGTGCGTGAGTACAGTTTTATACAGGGGCACGTGCGGTTGACGCTTGAATCGAGTGGGTAGGCATGATCACGGAACTGATCGCTATTTAAAACGCGCAAACTATATTCTCCAATGCTTATTGCTGGCAGTGTGAATAAGCCTGCTCTGCGAGAGGGCGCTGAGTGATCGGATTAATAGCCGGGTATTATGACCGTTATTGTCTTTGCGGTTCAGGTTTTCGGACGGCTGAATTAGTTTGTTTTTAACTAAGCGCGGAAATGACTAACAAGTGTTTGATCTTATGGGCTGGGCGTGCGATTCCAAATTAGGCATTTCGTCGGCTGGGCAAGAACTTAGCGAGGCGAGGCCGGTCCTACTGGATACTCAATCCTACCTGTGGAGCCGTACAAAAAATGAAGAAAACCATGGCCGCGCTTGCCTGTGCATTTTTGCTGGGGACAACAGCGTTATTACCGGCCGACCTTTCTCCTATCGGCTCAGCCTATGCCAGGGGTAACGGGGGCGGAGGTGGTCACGGTGGGGGAAATGGAGGTGGCCACGGTAGTGGGCACGGCGGCATGGGCGCAGGGAATGGCAGCCACGGTGGTAAAAGCAACGGTGCCGGCTTTGGAGACGATCACTCCGGTAAGGCGACGCGAGATCATGGCGTGAGTGGTCACCACTACGGCAGTGATCGCAATGACGATAATGGTCATGGTACGGCTACTTCCGGTATCGCCCATTCCAAGGACACCCGCGGCTTGTCCAAGTCAACTGCAATATCGTCTACCACGCCGGGTGATCATAATGCGAAAGGGCTAGGCAATGCGGCCAGGTCGTCCTCTAAAAATGATCGATGATACGATTGATCCTTGAGTAGCAAGTCGGTCTGAATACTCCGGCGAAGCCCAGCCCCGCGCTGGGCTTTTGCATTTGGCACCCTTAGATTTCAGAGCCCCACACAGTTTGCCGACTATCTCCAGCAACGCGGAATGCTCGCGTTCCGGGCGTAAAATAGCAGTGCTACCTCATCAGAAGGAGCCGCATATGGATACCAAGCACCTGGATCAACCGTTGTCGGCGCAAACCGTTTGGGATAAGTACTTCTGTGCTGCGTTGATTGCGGAAAGCAATCTGACTGCACCGATTGTAGGAGGCGCCACTCACGAAGATCGGCAAAATCTGTTGATTGAGCGGGCCAAAGCGCTCGCCGACAAAATGATGGAAAACAGAAAATAATCTTAGCCCAGCCCTCGTGCTGGGCTTTCACACCTGTGGGTTAGAGACTATTGCTGATGCTTAGGCATGTGAGCCGCTGCCACCTGGAATCGCGAAGAAGCTTGATGGACGGCTGCTGGACCATCTGCCGCATTACGATGGTTATGAGTGGCAACAAGCCGGGACGGATCTGATTCTGGTCGCTATTGCGACGGGGATCATTTACGAAGTGCTCAATGGCGCTCTGGACTAGGTGGCGGATCGTTTTTTCACATTGAGTTAACAGCACCTTTGTGAAGTCTTGAAAAAGCCCGCTTAATGGCGGGCTGTTTCAGGCAAGGCTCAATACCTTGGTGTTCGTGTGCTTTTTCATGTTGCTGACGCGCGCCTTGCTAGCGTGGTGGTTGATCGATTCTGCAATGCAGTGCTAATAACCCGACCCTCCCATCCCTCCCATGTTGCTAGGTGCTTCCCTGGACTTTTGCTGGGCACGACTCCATTCTGCGCAGGTCATGAAACTGGTGTGGTCCACTTTTCCCGCGCCATCGAAGCTGACATGGTAAGGCTGCTTTTTGCCGGCTTGGCTGAGCAGATAGTCGAAACAGGTACCGGGCACTACGGTACGCTGGGTTTCTGATAATGGTTTACCGCCAATGCGCTGGACTTGTTCTTTGTCCATGCCCGTTTCGACCTTGGCAACCAGCGGCTGGTCACGATAGACATAGGCGTCAGTAGCGCAGCCACTGGTTGCTGACAGCATGGCGACCAGCGCGAAAATAACTTTGTTCATGGCAGTGCTCCCGCAAGTGAGCGTCGTAAAGAAACGCCTGGGCACATCAGTTAAAGTAAAGCCGAGCGCCGCAAGGCACGCCAAATTTGCGCACGAGAGATTCAAATGCACGGAGCAGGAATGCTGGGGGACTTGCTGGTCCTGGGCTTTTACATGAGCGGTGCGGTGATCTGGATGTACTTCTGGTTGCTCTGCTTTGCTCATCGAAACGCACTGTTCGGGCCGATGACCGGTATTAAATGGCTGGCGCTGATTGCAGCATGCAGCGTCACTACCGCCTTTGGCCTGTATCTAGCTGCCGTTGAAACGTTCAGTCGGGACAATGCCGATTGGTGGCTGGTGATTGGCGCTGCGGCGATCCCGGTGATTGGCATTCAGATTATTCGCCGCAAGCTTCAGTAGGCCAGTAACCAGCGCAAAACCGATACGCTATCAACCTATTGCTATGCTTCTCAGAGCAATGATGAGCGTGCAGGTCTGACGTTTCGACAGCGCCGGGATGGGCCACATGGAACCTGTACAGGATTATGTGGTGTACGTCGTATCGGCCCAGGAAGGCTGGTTGTCTGAGGTGTCAACGCTGTTGACGGCCTTGGCGGCGTTTGCTTCGGTGTTTGTCGCGTGTATCGCCGTACGCTTCAGCGCCAGGCAGATAAAGATGCATGAACAACACAATCGGCGCATGGCAACGCCACACCTGTCAGCCTGGAACAGCACCGACATCAAGGCAAAATCCTACTGTTTCACCCTGGAAAACAACGGGCTGGGGCCGGCCATCATTCGTGAAGTGTGCCTCTGGGTCGATGGCAGGCAACTGCAGGGTGAGGGCCCGGATTTGCTCGAGGCGGCCAGTTGCCTGTTGCTCGGGGATATTCCCTATGAACAACATGCCGAATTGTTCATCGTCGGTGAGTTCATCCCGCCTGGGAAAAAATTCAACACCACTACAGTGATGCTGGCAGACCATGAGCCGGCGGCGGTCATGGCCATTGCCAAGGATCGATTACGCTTGCTGATTCGCTACGACAGCATCCTTGGCGATTCTTATGTCTACGATTCGGATCGCTGGCGGGATCGTCAGTGATCATTGAGGGAAGTGCGATGACAAGTCCAAGTGCGATCGTATTGGCCGGATTCATTGCGTGGGCGTTGGCGTTACTTGTTCTGATGGAGCTGCTGCGAGGTTTTCTCGTGCTGTTCAAAGGTGTGCCGGCCAATCAATTCACCCCGGACAACGCCACGCTTTCCCCCTTCATGCAGCGCCTGGCGCGGGCGCACGCAAACTGTGTGGAAGGGCTGCCCATTTTTGGCGGCCTGTTAGTCCTGGCTTTGCTCACCGGGCAAACAGCGATCACCGATCCACTGGCCTACGCGTTTCTGGTCGCGCGACTGCTTCAGTCCTGCATTCATCTGGCTTCGCAACGTGTTGCGGCGGTCTTCTGCAGGTTTGCCGCGTTTGCTGTACAGCTGGCGATCGCCGTCTATTGGGTCGTTCGGCTCCTGGCACTCGCCAGCGGTGCAGGAGGCAGTCAGTGAACGTGAACGGTGCCGTGGCTGGCCTGTGCTTCAACCGGCCGGACCTCGACCAGCACTTCAATCGTGCCGGCCTTTTCAAACTCCAGCGTCAGCGGGAACTGCTCCCCGGCTTTCAGGGGTTGTTCCATGCCCGACAACATCACGTGGTTGGCGCCGGGTTGGAAGGTCACCTCGGTATGGGCCGGAATGTCCATGCCGGCAACATGCTGCATGTTCATCATGCCGTCATTGCCGGATTGGGTATGCAGCCTGGATGTTTGCGCGCGAGGGCTGCTGACAGCGATCAGGCGATCTGTTTCGCTGCCGTGATTGTGCACAGTGAAATAGGCCGAGCCGCCCGGCAGCTCGACGGGTAACTCACGTGACCAGGGCTGGGTGATCAGCAGCTCGCCGAGCTGGTACTCCTGGGCAAGGCTCAGCGAGCTCCAGGCGAACACTGTGCACAGCAGCAATAGTCGGTTAACCATGGTTGAACTCCTTTCTTAGCGGCTTGTTTGCGAAGTCGTGATGGGCGCCGGGGTCTGCAGGCGCTCGGTCTCTTCTTCCAGGTAAGTCAGCAAGGCAGCGATCTCGACATCGCCCAAACGCAGGTTGGGCATCGCCAGGCGGTTGTATTGTTCATACAGCAGCATGGCCAGCGGATCCTTCTCTGCCAGCATCACATCAGGTTCTTTGATCCAGCGGGTCAGCCAGGCGGGGTCGCGCTGGCGGGTGACGCCGAGTAGATCCGGGCCAATGCTGCGCATCCCGGCGTGCTCGGTATCGCCGAGCGTGTGGCAGGAAGAACAGCGCGTGCGATAGATCTGTTCGCCGACGCTGGGCTGGCGCACGTTGGGGGCCTGGGCGTAGTCGTTGGTGTCCGTGCTGGCCAGCTTCCAGTTGTGCAGGCTTTTGCCCAGGCGGTCGGCCAGTACATAGGGGTTTTCCATCGGGGAAGCTTTCATCCAGCGCCCGGTGCTTTGATTGCCGATAATCAGGCTGAGGTTATGGTCCTTGGTTTGTCCGTCATCGACACCCTTGATGAACAGGCCGAGCTTTTGCCGCAACAGGGTGATGTCGTCTTTATTACCGGTCAGAAACTGCCAGCCGGGGCCGATCTTGAATTTCTCCGCATAGTGCTTGAGTACTTCCGGGGTATCGGTTTCTGGATCGATGCTGATCGAGTAAAAAAACACATCGCGACCCACGCGCTCGCCGAGCAGTTTCTGCACCTGCCGCAGGCGCGCGGTTTCCAGTGGGCAGGAGTCGGTGCAGGTGGTGAAGATGAAGTTGATGGCCACCACCTTGTCTTTGATCAGGTCATCAAAAAACCGTACTGATTGGCCGTCCTGGTTGATCAGCGGGGTGTTGGGAAAGTAGTCCCGCCCCCATTGCTGGGGCGGGGCGCTTTCGCTGGCGGCCGCGAGTGACCATTGCCCGCCGCACAGTGCAACGAGCAGCAAACGGCGGAGTATTTTCGCGGTGTTCCAGCCCATGTCCTGTACCTCCTGAAGATGTAAATGATCAGCGCCGGGTGTCAACGTACGGTTAATGGAACCGTGATGGCTTTACCGTTAAGCGGCTTGATCGTTACCGTCGGGTTAGGCGAAGGTCCGCTGCCAGTGGTGCTGGCGGACAGGCGCCAGGTACCGCCGGACAACACCGTCGCCGTGCCCAGAGTCAACGGTCCGCTGGTGGTCGATGCAGTGATTGCGAGGGTTTCGCCAATCTTCATCGAGCTGGTCCCCATCAGGTCCCAGGCATAGCGGTTGTTGCTGCGCACGGTGACAGTGGCGCTGGTGACCTTGAGGTTCTGATCAACCTCTACCGCCGCCGGAGTGACTGCAACGCTCACGTTGGCCGCCAGTTTCGACACGCCGTCGCGGGCATCCTTGACCTTGTATTCGAAGACCGCGCTGTAGGCCTCGTTTACCGTCGCGGGGGGAGTAAAGGTCACCTGGGTACCGTTGCTGCTGACGCTGCCCTGACCGGAGTCCGGTTGCCCCAGGCTGACGACGCTGAGCGGCACGTCACCATCGGGGTCGCTGTCGTTGGCCAGCACATTGAGGGTGATCGGCACGCCGGCTTTGGTGGCGCCGCTGTCATCCCTGGCCACAGGCAGCTGGTTGTCGTCTGGACCTTCTCCCGGCCCTTCGTCGTCCTCATCGCGGAAGCCGGGCAGGGCGGCGGAACTGATGTACTCGACACCATCCCAGGTCGGCATCGGCGAGGGCATCAGCTCGAACTGACCCGGGCGCTCAAGGTCAAAACGCAGCAACATGGAGTTGTCTTCGTGCTGGGTGTTGTGGCAATGCTCCATGAAGGTACCGGCGAATTCGCGAAAGCGGATCGCCATTTCCAGCTCGCCGGAGCTGTCGACTTCCGGTCCGACCCGATAAAGGTCCTTGCGTGCCCATTTTTCCCACTCTGGCGGTGCCTTGCCGTCGCGGTTGAGAATGACCCCTTCCTCGAAGTGCACATGCACCGGGTGACTCCAGCCGTTGCCACCGTTTTTGATCTTCCACACTTCGAGGGTGCCTTCCCCCGCGTAACCGGCATCGGTCGGGCCCGTGGCCAGCTGCGGTGAAGCAGTGATCCGCCGCGGGTCCATGGAGTAGCCAAAGCCGCCGTCGGTCTTGATCGTCCAGGGCGCCGTGTCGGTACCGTCGGAGCGACCGAATTCGAAGCTGCGGTGGCGTGCCTGCTTGAGTTTGGCCTGCATGTTCTGATCGTTGCGGTCGATGGTCAGCGGGATCATTTTCTTGCCGGCGGCCTTGCCCGGTTTGGCCGGTTCGTAGGCCACCGGGTCCATGCTCAGGTCGGTGCCGCTGTAAGGCTTGACGTTGAACTGCAGGAATTTGCCGACCACCGGGTCGCCATCGCGCCAGCGGGGGCCCTTGCTGGTCTGGTCGATGACCGCCTTGTATTTCTCCGACAGCACATCGGCCAGCGACACCGCGTCCACGCTTGGGCCTTTGCCGGTGTCGTGCTCCATGAGGTTGACGAAGAAAATCTTGTCGCCGGGTTGAATCCCGTGCTTGGCGAAGTTGATGATGATGTCGTAGCGCTCGGCGATGGCCATGGTCGGCATGATGCCGTTGTCGTCCTTGAGGTCGCCGTTGCCGTTGAGGTCCATGCTGCCGTCGAACGGGATGGCATGTTCCATGATGTTGCCGTCGTTGGCGATCATGTGGAACGGCACCCGGTTGTACGACACCCCGGAACCCTGCGGGCCACGGAACTCACCGCCATTACCGCGCACTTCGCGGACCACGGCGACCTTCATGTAGCGCGACACCGAGCCATTGAGGATGCGCAGGCGATAGCTGCGCGCACGCACGTCGAAGTAGGGTTTGTACAGCCAGTTGACCATCATCTGGTCGCCGATGAAGCCGTCGATGTTGAACGGGTTGAACCACAGTTGGCCGCTCTGGTCCCAGGCCTTGTCGGCAAAGGTCAGGTTGACGTCATAGTCGCGGTTGCCCCAGGGCAATGCCGAACCGCTGGGCAGGCGCAGGTTGACGCCGTCTTGCAGGGCCTCGTTGCCGCGGTCCAGGGCGCTGTAGTAGTTCATCATCGCCGCGTTGCCCTTGTAGACATTGTGGGCGGTGAAATCGAGCATGTGATCGTGGAACCAGTGGGTGCTCATGGTCTCGCGCCAGTCACCGCGGA
Organism: Pseudomonas putida; assembly: GCF_028682475.1. Classification (GTDB taxonomy): domain Bacteria; phylum Pseudomonadota; class Gammaproteobacteria; order Pseudomonadales; family Pseudomonadaceae; genus Aquipseudomonas; species Aquipseudomonas putida_AG. The sequence goes on along the minus strand of NZ_JANHLE010000012.1, from coordinate 35,736 downwards.
CCTTGATGCTGCCGTTCTGACAGGTCTTGAGCCCCGGCTGGCTATCGTTGACCCAGAGCGTTTCCCCTTCGGCGCAAGGGAATGCGGCTCTGGGGTCTTGGGCGTTGGTGTTGATCGAGTCGTAGCCGGCCAGTTGCACCGGCCAGCGGTAGTCGTAGTACTGACCGGGGAAGAAGAAGGCGTTGGTATAACCGTCGCTTTCGGCCGGGTTATGGCCGTTGTGTTCGTGGGTGCTGAGGGTGTGCAGGCCAAAGCCGCCATTGGCTGCCGGGTCGATGGGCAGGGCGTTGTAGTGGCGCATCAGGATTGGTTGGCCGTAGCGGGCCATCAGCAACTTGGGCGGCAGCGTGCCGTCGAAGGTCCACAGCGAGTTGTGGTTCTGGATCGGCATGTTCGGGTGAAAGCGGATGCCGATGCCTTTGGCCGTCCCCTCGGTTGCAGGTATACCGGCGGTGTTGTGATAAAGCCCGCCGGGGCCGAACTCGCCTTTGGCGTAGCCGTGCATTTGCCGGCTGTCACGCAAGCCCTGGTTGTACCGCGCGCCGGCTTGCGCAGTCTTGATCGCCGCCTGCGGGTAGAACTCGTTCCAGCGCTGATGCGACCAGCCTTTTCCCGGTGGCCGGCCTTCGGCTGGCGAGCCGACCGGGTGGCGGTTGAGGAAGGCTTCGATTTGCGCCTTCCAGGGGTTGCGATCGAGCACGTTGGCATATTGCGTCGGGAACGGCAGCAGCCCGGGTTGCCGGAGAAAGGCCTCCAGCGCTGCGCCGGTGGGGCCGCTGCGCGCGACATTGTTGGGGTCTTGCTCGGGGGCAGGGCCTGTGGTGGGAACCGGGAAGGGGATGGTGCCGGCTTCGACGGTCGGGTCGAGTTTCTCCGGGCCGAATTCTTCGTACAGCAGCATCTGCTGAGTAAAGGGTTGCGCCCCGAACAGCGGGCTGGCCAAACCATTGGTGGGATAGTTGAAGGATGTCTGCTTGGCCGGTGGCAGCACGTTTTCAGTCCGGGGCGTGGTGCGGTCACCGTACGCGCCATCGGGCAAGGCGAGCGATCCGTGGTTGCCCTCGGGCAGCAACTTCAACCCATCCAGCGCTTGCTGCCGCTCCAGAGGGGTGGCAGGGAGGGGGGTGTAGGCCGAGGGGTCGGTTGGCGACGGTGGGCTGGTGTCGTCCATCGGCACGGCACTGGCAGATGAAATCCCGAGTGCGATCAGCAGCGCAGAAGCAACGCCTGAGTAACGGAAAAGTTCACGGGTCGATCGGCGCTGCGTAGGGGTGTTGTGCATAGCGGTTACCTCGTTCCGTACCCGGTTGGGCGCTGGTGCGATGCCATATGAATGTCAAACTGCCATTTGGTGATGGCAGGGGCAAAAAACGCACCAACTCGGAAAATCGAGGGTTTCTGCAGGAAAAACTGTTTTTATTCAAAGGCTTGAAATTCGCCACCAGGACGGGCGATAAGCCGACTCTTTAGGTGAGTGGGGGGAGATCCCCATATTTGGTTTTGGGTGACCATTTCCCCCCCCCCCGCGCTGATCGAGAATCAGTCCAGATCCGCCGCCTGATGCCGCTCCGGCACCTGGCTCGCTTCATCCCCCCAGGTCCGGTTCACCCGTTGCCCGCGCAGTACCGCCGGGCGTTTGGCGATCTCTTGTGCCCAGCGTTGCACGTGGGTGTATTGCTGCACATTGAGGAACTCAGCCGCCGAGTACAGGTTGCCCAGCACCAGCTGGCCGTACCAGGACCAGACCGCGATATCGGCGATGGTGTAGCTGTCACCCGCCAGATAGCGGTTTTCGCTGAGGCGGCGATCCAGCACATCAAGTTGGCGTTTCGCTTCCATGGTGAAGCGGTTGATCGGGTATTCGAACTTCTCCGGCGCGTAGGCATAGAAATGCCCGAAGCCGCCGCCAAGGTACGGCGCTGCGCCCATTTGCCAGAACAGCCAGTTCAGGGTTTCCGTCCGCCCGGCGCGGTCGGAGGGCAGGAAGTGACCGAATTTTTCTGCCAGGTACAGCAGGATCGAGCCGGACTCGAACACGCGAATGGCAGGCTCTTCACTACGGTCCAGCAAGGCCGGAATCTTCGAGTTGGGGTTGATCTCGACAAAGCCGCTGGAGAACTGCTCGCCTTCGCCAATACGGATCAGCCAGGCGTCGTATTCGGCTGCGGTTACGCCAAGCGCCAGCAGTTCTTCGAGCAGGATGGTGACCTTCACGCCATTGGGGGTGGCCAATGAATAAAGCTGCAAGGGGTGCTTGCCGACCGGCAGTACCTTGTCATGGGTCGGCCCGGCGACTGGCCGGTTGATGTTGGCGAATTCGCCACCCGACGGTGCGTCATGCGTCCAGACCTTGGGCGGGGTGTAGGGAGCTTTGCTCATGGGGTCAACTTCCTGGTTTGCTCAACGATTATGGTTCGCCCTGGTGCCAGAGCTGACCGTTTCCGATCTGAAGCAAAGCCTACGCTTTTACGGCGAAGTGTTGGACTTCAAAATCGAGTTTGAGCGCACGCGAACATTGGGTCTACCCAGAACCGGTGGGAGCGGGCCTTGCCCCGCGATGCGATGTGACTGACATACCGCAATCGCGGGGCAAGCCCGCTCCCACCGTCAGACAGTTGCTCCCTCTGGATCAAAGGAACCAGCGGTACTCCCGGGCACTGATGTCCTGCATGAACGCCAGATGGTCCTGGCGCTTGTTCTCGCAGTAAACCATCACGAACTCACTGCCCAGGCTCTGGTTGACCACCGGGTGCTGGCGCATGGCACTGACGGCACTGAGCATGTCCTTGGGAAACTCGATGCCGCTGCTGCGATCTTCATTGAGTGGGGCAATAGGCTCGCGGGCGGCATCCAGGCCGTGTTCCATGCCGCTGAGAATGGCGGCCAGGACCAGATAAGGGTTGGCGTCGGCACCGGCCAGGCGATGTTCGATGCGCAGGTTGCGCGGATCGGACTCGGGGATGCGAATGCACGCGTCACGATCCTCGAAGCCCCAGCTGGCGCGGCTGGCGGCGTTGACCATGGCGCCATAGCGGCGCATGGCATTGTGGTTGGCGGCGAAGATCGGCATGCAGTGCGGCAACAGCTCCAGGCAGCCGGCCACGGCATGGCGCAACGGGCGCTGCTCATCGGCGGCGAGCAGGTTGTTGCCATCGCGGTCATACAGGCTGACATGCACATGCATGCCGCTGCCCGGAGCCTCCAGGTAAGGTTTGCTCATGAAGCTGGCGCGCATGCCGTGCTTGAGCGCCACGCCACGGGTGCTGCGGCAGAACAGCGCCGCCCAGTCGGCGGCGCGCAGGCCGTCGTCGCAATGACCGAAGTTGATTTCGAATTGACCGGGACCAAGTTCGGCGGTGATGACGTTGGCGTCCACGCCTTGCTCATTGGCGGCCTCGACCATGTCGCGCAGTACGTCGGAGTAGCGCGACAGGCGCTCGATGTGCATGTTCGGCTGGTCGTCAGGGTCATCACTGAACGGGTCGCGGGGAAACTGAGGCAGGCCTTCCTTGAGGCTGCGGTCGAACAGGTAGAACTCCAGCTCGAACGCCACGACCGGGCGAATGCCGCGACGCTCCAGGCGCTGCAGGACCTGGGCGAGCACTTCCCGCGGTTCGAATTCGATGGGCGCGTGGGTGCCATCGGAACTGATCAGCATCTGCCCCAGCGGCTGGTTCTCCCAGCGCACTGGCTTGAGCGTGCCCGGAATCAGGCGCCGTGGCGCGTCCGGGTCGCCGTCGTGGAAGCAGTAGTCGCCAATCGGGAACAGACCGCCCTGGACGCCCAGCAGCACGCAGTTCTGTGGCAGTTTCAAGGGGCTGCCGGCAGCGACCTTTTCGAGCATGTCGATAGGGTAGCGCTTGCCATAGAAGTGCCCGGGAATGTCCAGGCTGATCAGGTCGACATAGCGCACCTCGGGGAAGCGGGCGCGAAAGTCACGGACTTCAGTGAGCAGATCGGGAAAGCTTTTTGTTGTTGTCATCGATTGCGATCCTGCAGCGTGGTTCAACGGAATACCCAGAGCACCCGGGTCGGTTGCTCGGTGAGGTTGGCGTAGCGAAACTGGCTGTGTGGCGGAAGCTGGAAGCTGTCGTTGGGGCCCAGGGTCACCGGTTCTTCACTGTCATCGAGCCACAGGCTCAATTGCCCTTCGAGAACGAAACCGCCTTGCTCGGAACTGTCGTTCAAGTGCCCCTCGCCGCTGGTGGCGCCGGGTGCCAGGTGACTTTCGAGCATGGAGAAACTGCCGGTGAGCTTGGGCGAGACCAGTACGTCGGTGATGCCGCCGGCGTAGTAGAGCGTGCGCCGCTCGCCCGGGCGGGTAACCCAGTCCACTTCCCGTGGTTTGCTCAGGTTGTAGAAGTAGGTGGTGGGCACATCGAGGGTTTCGCTGATGGCAGTGAGGTCGGCCACGGTGGGACGCGACAGGCCGCGCTCGACCTGGGACAGAAAGCCGACCGAACGATCGATGCGCTGGGCCAGTTCACCGAGCGTCAGGTTGCGGTGTTTACGCAGGTCACGGATCAGGATTGCCAGTCCTTCGATTTCATCCTGCATGTCCATGGTGGTGTCCTCTCAAAGATTGTCGCGCAGGCGGTACCAGGCCTTGGCCGCGGCTTCCAGCGGGGCGGCGAGCAGATCGCCGCCGGGGAAGCGGCCGTTGTCGATGGCCTGGTACAACGCCAGCAACTCGCTGTCGCCGAGAATGGCATCGCTGACGGCGCGGGCGCCGGCCAGGGTCGGCAGTACGCCATGCCCGGAGAAGCCCTGCAACCAGTAGCGTTGGCCGCTGCGGCCAATATCCGGGGTACGCCGCAGGCTACAGTCCAGATGGCCGCCCCAGGCATGCTCGATGGCAACCCCGCGCAGCTGCGGGAAGGCGCGCTCCAGCACCGGGCGGGTGGCGGCGGCAACGTCTTGGGGAATGCCGCCCAGATAGGTACAGCCACCGCCAAACAGCAGGCGGTGATCCGGGGTCAGGCGGAAGTAGTCAGGGACGAACTGGTTGTCGATCACGCAGCTATTACGTGGCAGCAGCGAACGTGCGAAGGCGGGGTCCAGCGGCACCGTAGCCACCTGGTAGGAGCCTACCGGCAGCAGGCGGCGTGACAGTTGCCGGTCAAGCTTGTCGATGTAGGCATTGCAAGCCAAGACCAGGACGTCGCTATGCACTTCGCCATGTTCGGTACGGGCGACAAAGCCATTGGCGGTTTCACGGTAATCGAGTACGCGGGTCTGTTCGTAGATGCGTCCGCCGGCTTCTTCAATCGCCGATGCCAGGCCTTGGGCCAGTTTCAACGGGTTGAGGTGGGCGCCTTGCGGATCGTACAGCGCAGCCTGGTAACGCGGACTGTCGATCCACTCCGGCAAGGCGTCACGTTCGATCAGTTGCAGCTCGTCGTAACCCCATTTTTCGCAGGCTTCGCGCTGGGCTTCGCGGAGCATGCCGACGCGCCGGGGCAGTACGGCGGTCCACAGGCTGCCGGGACGGTAGTCGATCTCGAAACCATGGCGTTCGGGGAGTTCGCGCATCTCCTGGGCGGCCCAGCGCATGCTGTCCCACAGGCGCCGGGCGCGTTCCAGGCCCAGCGCTTTTTCCAGGGGGTGCATGTCGCACGACCAGCCCAGCAATGCCTGCCCGCCATTGCGCCCTGAGGCCGCCCAGGCCACACGGCTGGCCTCCAGCAATGTCACCCGCTTGCCCGCCAGGGCCAGGCGCAGGGCCGTGTGCAATCCGCTGAAGCCGGCACCGATGATCAGTACCTCGGTGTCCAGGCGCTCATGCAGGGTAGGGCGCAACGGGATGGCACCGGGGTAGGTGCGGGCGTAATAGCTGCCGACATGCTGGGCGGATTGCTTGAACATGGCGAGTCTCGTGAATTTTTATTGGTATATTTTCATGAAAAACTACCAGATAAATTTCACCAGTCCAAGCCCTTTGGGTTTATTGCACCTGCAGCGCTGCGTTGTGGCCTTTGAGCAGCCGCTGGCGCAGCAGGTCATAGCCCCAGTTGTAAGCCATTGTGTAGGGCAGCATGAAGACGAAGAAGCCGATCTCCAGCATGAACGCCTGCACCAGCGACAGGTTGAGCATCAGCGCGGCAATCGGCACGCCGATCACGACAAAACCGATCTCGAAACCGCTGGCATGCAGGGCCCGGACCTTAACGCTGCGCTTGACCCGCTCAGCCGGCCAGAGCCGGTCGAACACGCTGTTGTAGAGCATGTTCCAGAGCATCGCCACAGTCGACAGGACCACGGCCAGGGTGCCGACTTCGAGCATTGAGCGATTGAGCAGCCAGGCGCCGAGCGGGGCGCAGATCAGCACGGCAATGGCCTCGAAGCCTACGGCGTGGACGATCCGCTCGACGAAGGATTTGTTGGAAACACGCATGACATCACCTGAACGGTTGGATTCGATGAAGTGATTGTCATCGCTTTTTTGCTTATGTTAAAAATGGATTCCATCGATAAAAGCGATAGACCAATGCGCTATTCCCCCGAAGCTCTACACGCCTTTGTCGAAGCCGTCGCCCTTGGCTCCTTCTCGGCAGCGGCGCGCAAGTTGCGCAAAAGCCAGTCGACCATCAGCGCCGCGATCGCCAACCTGGAGGCGGATCTGGGCGTCAGCCTGTTCGACCGTCAGGCCCGTCACCCGGTGCTGACCGAAGCCGGGCGCAAGGTGCTCGGGCATGTTCAGGAAATCCTCGCCGCCAGCGAGCGGCTCGACGAGCTGAGCATCCGCCTGGCCGATAACGTCGAACCGCGGCTGACCATCGTCCTCTCGGACATGTATCAGCTCACCCCGGACAACCAGGTGATGCACCAGTTCGAGCAGCGCTACCAGGACATCGAACTTGAATGCATGATCGCTGAAGCGGGGGACGTCTTGAGCCTGCTGCAGAGCGGTCGCGCGCATCTGGGTTTGCTGGCGGCGCAAGCGCATTACCCGCCGGACATCGGCGTGCGCAGATTGCCCGGGCAAGCGCAGATGGGCATTTTCGTCGCCAGCGGTCATCCGTTGGCAGCGCTGCAGCAGCCGACCCAGGCGCACCTGGCCAGCCATCGCCAGCTGTACCTCAATACCTATGCCGACAGCGAGAACAAGCCGCAGGGGCGGGTCTGGTCGGCGCCGGATTACCTGTTGCTGCTGGAAATGACCGAGCAAGGCTTTGGCTGGGCCGAGTTGCCGCACGGCCTGGTGCAGCAGTACGGCCACGGCCAGCTGGTCGAGCTGACGTTGGGCGGGTGGCCACGGCCGATTGCCGTGGATGCGGCCTGGTCTCGGCTCAACCCACCGGGGCCTGCGGGATTGTGGTTGCTGGACTGGCTGGCCCGGGAGCGCTGACAGCCCGACGATACACGCGCACGCGGTTACGACCTTCGTCCTTGGCCGCATACAGGGCGCCGTCGGCCATCGACAGCAGGCGCGACAGGTCATGCTCGTCGGCGTTACCGGCAACGATGCCGATGCTGACGCTCAGCTGTCCCGCATCCAGCAGCGGCAAAGCGTGGAAGCTGCTGCAGATGCGTTGGGCGACCCGCAGGGCTTCGTGTTCGTCCGCGTTGCCGAGCAGACAGGCGAACTCTTCGCCGCCGATACGACCCAGCTCGTCCTCCCGGCGAATGCTCTGGCTGGCGACCTGACTGAAGGCAATCAGCACCTGGTCGCCGGTCTGGTGACCATAGGCATCGTTGAGTCGTTTGAAGTGATCCAGATCGCACAGCAACAGGGCCACCGGCTCGCCGCGGCGGGCACAGCCCGCCAGCAATTGCGCGCCACGCGACATGAATGCACGACGATTGCCGATGCCGGTCAGCGGGTCGGTATAGGCCGCAGCCTTGAATTTCAGCTCGGTGCGCTCGCGCACCATAGCCAGGGTGACATAGGCAATGCCGATGGCGTAGAGCATCGATTCGAACAGCAGAAAAGCGAAAAAAATCGTGCCGTGGCCAGTGCTGGCCAACGCATGTTCCAGGGACACCCCGTGGTCGGCGAAGGTGCGCACGGCGTAAAAGCCAGTGTGCGCCAGGGTCAGTAGCAATGCAGGCAGGTAAGCGACTTCCAGGTGCTTGCGGTTGCGCCACAACTCGAACACTGACAGGCCACCATAGATGGCAGTGAGCAGCGAATACAAGGTCACGCGCAGGCCCAGGTCGCCGTAGAAGCCTGGCAACAGCCCCCACGACAACCAGAACAGGGCTCCGGCGAAAATGCCAGGCAGGTGCGCGGGACGCCCCCCGAACACGCGCATGGCGGTCCAGTTCAGCGCCGCCCCCAGCAACAGGACGATATTGCCCAGCACCAGCGAAATGAAGTCGGGGGCCTGGCCACGCAGGCTCACCAGGGTTGCGCCGAGGGCGGCAAGTATCAGCATGCTCCCCAGGTAGCCAAGCGTCTGCTCGCGCACGCCACGGCTCCAGGCGTGCAGGGTCAACAGACCCATCAGGCCGAAAATGAACACGGCCACCATCAACAGGGTCGGGATGCTCAGCAGCACTCGTTTCGCTCTCCATGCGGCCTTGCGCCGGTTTTCAGCGGCATGCTAGCGGAGCAGATGGTACTTTGCCAGCAGGGTGCTGTGGCCGAGCGCTCGCAGGTTCTGTTGCTTCGCTAGGCGTGCTGAATCTCGAACTGCAGGCCAACCGGCGCGGCCTGCAGCTCGCCACGGCGAACCAAGCGCCGCTCGGCAGGGGCGGCGGCGACGGCGGCAGCGGCGTTGGGGGCCTTGATCACGATAAAGGTCGCGTCATGACCGACCTTCAGCCCATAGTCGCTTTTGCCCATCACGGCCGCGCCCGCCGACGTGGCCATGGCCAGGGCCACATTCAGCTCTTCGTCGCTGTAGAAGCCGGAGCGGTAGCCGATCAGCATCGCCCGCTGAAGCATATCGGCGTTGCCGTAGGGCCACCAGGCATCGCGAATATTGTCGTTACCGGCGAAAACATTCACCCCGGCAGCGCGCAGGCGCAGGATCGGCGGGAAGGGGTGATCGCCCGGTGCGTTGGTGAGGATCGACACCCCGGCGTTGGCGAGCGTTGCGGCAATCCGCTCCAGCACATCCTCAGGCACCTGGCCCAAGGCATAGGCATGACTGACACTTACACGCCCCTGCAAGCCCGCAGCGCAGGTGCGGGCAGCGATCCGCTGCAGTTGCTCGACCCCTTGCAAGCCCGGCTCGTGCAGGTGGATGTCGACTTTTACTCCGTGACGTTCAGCAATCCCGAAGACCACATCCAGTTGACCCTCGGCATCGCCATCGAGGGTCGTCGGGTCGATACCGCCAATGACCTCGGTACCCTCGCGAATGGCGGCTTCCAGCACATCGGCAGTGCCCGGGCAGGACATCACCCCGGCCTGCGGGAAGGCCACCAGTTCAATGTCGACGATACCGCGCCATTTCTCTCGCGCTTCCATCACCGCGTGCAGGTTGCTCAGGCCGGTAGTGGCATCGACATCGACATGACTGCGCATGGCCACCGTACCGAATGACACCGCCTGGCTGATCAGCGCATCGGCGCGTTCGACCATTGACGGCGCCAGGGCCAGTTCACGTTTCTCCACGGCCAGGCGCTCGCGCAGGCTGCCGACCGCCTGGTGCGGATGCCAGCGGTCGCCGACAAAGCTCTTGTCCAGGTGGATATGGCCGTCGATGAAGCCCGGCAGCAGCAGTTGCCCGCCCAGGTCGATGCGCTCGACGCCTTCCAGGGTGCCAACATCTGCGCCCAGGCGAGCGATACGGCCATCGGCGACGGCCAGGGACAGCGGACTGCCGTCGGCAGCGACGGCATTGACGAACACACGATCAATCATTTCACGACCTCTTGGTGGAGGCCGCACACCCTATAAAAGTGGCGGGGTATCGGCCAATTAAATATCGGGATCGATAGCAGTGGATTCGTGAATGCCCATACTTCAGCCGCCGATCAGGTGCTTGAGCGGGTGGTAGTCGGCCTTCAGATTATGGGTGGCTTTGAGGATCGCCTCTTCAATGCCGCTCAGGTGAGTACACACCAGCTCGATAGCGGCTGCCTGATCGCCGGCTTCGAGAAACTCGATCAGGCGCAGGTGCTCGTTGCCGCGACAGGCTTCATGGCGTTCGTCATCGAGGGTCGAGGCGTACAGCGAGCCGCGCTCGATCAGCTTGCGGAACCAGTCGAGCAGCACCGGGTTGTCCAGCACTTGCGCCAGGCGCAGGTGAAACTCACCGAGCAGATTGACGTAGCGCGCGTGATCGCCGGCATCGGCTGCCGCTTCTTCTTGCGCGACATGCAGGCGCAGGGGTTGCAGCAAGCGCTTGTCGGCGCGGCGGCAGAGTTCGGTGACGATACCGATCTCGATCAGACGCCGGGTTTCGAATACTGAACGGATGTCTTCATCGCTGGGCAGCGAGACCCAGGCGCCTTTGTTCAGCTCGGTGGACACCAGGCCGTCGCCTTCCAGTTGCTTGAGCGCGGCGCGTACCGAGGTGCGGCTGACCTTGAACAGCTCCGCAAGCGAGGACTCGCCCAGTTTCATGCCGGGGCGCAGGGTGCGTTTTCTGATTGCCTCGTGGACCCCCAGGTAGACGCGTTCTACGGTCGATGCGGGGAGTTTTTCGGTCATTACCAGCTCCGTGATTCCTTGATGGCACCAGCATGCCGGAAATGTGCGGTGACCAAAAGTTTCGTGGTGAAAATGATGTGGGCAATCGCGGGGCAAGCCCGCTCTCACCGGTGCCGGTGGGAGCGGGCTTGTCCCGCGATAATGTGTACATTGGTATCGTGTTATTGGATACACGTTACCTGACTCTGTTACCCACATTCTCATTTTTTGCACTTTGCGCGCTGACCGTTCGGTCAAGTAAACCGCTTCTATAGCGTAAAGCCACAAAAAATTAATTTTTAAAAATCAATTATTTAATCCAGATAGTCAGGCCGATACACGCCTCACTTGCCCCCTCTGTGGCACACATATTGTTCCTCGAAAATCGTAAGACAAAAATTGCATACAATCTTTGTATGCAGCGGCGTCCAGGCGCCGACGGCGGTCCCAACTCTTCAAATCCAACAATAATGTGCTGCAGCACCACAGGCGCTGCAGCAGGAGACCGGGGAACATGCAATTGGATACTTCCAAACCTCTGGATACCGCGTACCTGTCACCCGACCCTGCCGTGTCTGCACAGGTGTCCGGGCATGCCAGCTTAAGCCCCAGGCTGCACAATGCCGACCTTGCCCCGACCAAAGCCGCCGGACGGCGTTGGGGCGGCTACAGCATCTTCGCCTTGTGGACCAACGATGTGCACAACATCGCCAACTACTCCTTCGCGATGGGCCTGTTCGCGCTCGGCCTGTCCGGCTGGCAGATGCTCGCGGCCCTGGCCGTCGGCGCGGCGCTGGTGTACTTCTTCATGAACCTGTCCGGCTACATGGGGCAGAAAACCGGGGTACCGTTCCCGGTGATCAGCCGCATGAGCTTCGGTATCTACGGTGCGCAATTGCCGGCGATCATCCGTGCGGTGATTGCGATCGCCTGGTTCGGCATCCAGACCTACCTGGCCTCGGTGGTGTTGCGGGTGTTGCTGGTGGCGATCTGGCCGGCGCTGGCAAGCTTCGACCACAACGCCATCCTCGGGCTCTCAAGTCTGGGCTGGGCCAGTTTCGTCGCCATCTGGTTCGTGCAGCTGGTGATCCTGACCTTCGGCATGGAGATGGTGCGCAAGTACGAATCCTTTGCCGGCCCGGTGATCCTTTCGACCGTGCTGGTGCTGGCGGTGTGGATGTATTTGCGGGTGGATGGCAACCTGGCCTGGTCGGTGGGCGAGCCGCTGACCGGGGTGAAGATGTGGACCCAGATCTTTGCCGGTGGCGCGCTGTGGCTGGCGATCTATGGCACGCTGATCCTCAATTTCTGCGACTTCGCGCGTTCCTCGCCGTGCCGCAAGACCATCCGCGTCGGCAACTTCTGGGGCCTGCCGGTGAACATCCTGGTGTTCGCGGTGATCAGCTTCGTGCTGTCCGGGGCGCAGTTCAGTATCGATGGCACGGTCATCGACAGCCCGACCCAGATCATTGCCGCGATTCCCGACAAAACCTTCCTGGTGCTCGGCTGCCTGGCCTTCCTGATCGTCACCGTGGCGGTGAACATCATGGCCAACTTCGTCGCCCCGGCTTTCGTCCTTTCAAGCCTGGCCCCCAGCCGCCTGAACTTCCGCCGCGCCGGCCTGATCAGCGCCACCCTAGCGGTGTTGATCCTGCCCTGGAACCTCTACAACAGCCCGCTGGTGATCGTCTACTTCCTCTCCGGTCTGGGCGCGCTGCTAGGCCCGCTGTACGGGATCATCATGGTCGACTACTGGCTGATCCGCAAAGCCCAGGTGCATGTTCCGGACCTCTACAGCGAGGCGGCCAGCGGCACTTATCACTACACCCGCGGGGTCAATTACAAGGCCATCGCCGCCTTGGTGCCCTCGGCCATCGCCGCCGTTCTGCTGGCCCTGGTACCGGCATTCAGCGAGCTGACACCGTTCTCCTGGCTGTTCGGCGCAGCCATCGCCGGTGGCGTGTACTACCTGATTTCCGATCGCAAAAAACACTACGTGGACTGTTCCGGCGAGCACTTTGCCGTCGACAGCGCCCAGCACTGAGCGTCACGCACAAGGACCTGAGTCATGAGAATACTGGTAGTCAACGTCAACACCACGGTGTCGATCACCGAAGCCATTGCCCGCCAGGCGCGAAGCGTGGCGTCGCCGGGCACTGAAATCGTCGGCCTGACCCCGCGCTTTGGTGCCGAGTCGGTAGAAGGCAACTTCGAGAGCTACCTGGCGGCGATTGCCGTGATGGAACGGGTGCTCAGCTACGACCAGCCCTATGACGCAGTAGTCCAGGCCGGTTACGGTGAACATGGCCGTGAAGGCTTGCAGGAGTTGCTCAACGTGCCGGTGGTGGACATCACCGAAGCGGCTGCCAGCGTGGCCATGCTGCTCGGCCATCGCTACTCGGTGGTGACCACCCTGGACCGCACCGTGCCGCTGATCGAAGATCGCCTCAAGCTGGCCGGGTTGGACAGTCGTTGTGCTTCTGTGCGCGCCAGTGGCCTGGCAGTGCTGGAGCTTGAAGAAGATCCCGAGCGGGCCATTGAAGCGGTTGTGGCTCAGGCAGAGGAGGCGGTGCGTAGCGACAAGGCCGAGGTGATCTGTCTTGGTTGTGGCGGCATGGTCGGGCTCGATGAGCGCATCCAGGCGCGTACCGGGGTGCCGGTGGTGGATGGCGTGACGGCGGCGGTGGCGTTGGCCGAGTCGCTGGTGCGCTTGAAGTTGAGCACTTCCAAGGTCCGCACCTACGCGCCGCCGCGTCCGAAAGAGATTCTCGGCTGGCCGCGCGCCTTGCTCGGCTGACTGCGTGGAACGCTGCCTCGTTCTCGGCAGCGGCTACACGGTGGGAGCGGGCTTGCCCCGCGATTGCAAGCGGTCAGTCATATCGCATCGCGGGACAAGCCCGCTCCCACCCGAGTGTTGGTGTTCTAATTAGCGCCGCAGTTTGGCGCAATGATCCTGAGCCGGTTGTGCCGCCGTGTACCACACATAATCAGCGTTCTCGGCGGTCACGGTCTTGCCTACCTCAGCCAGAATCAGCACCTGGTTACCTTGGCCCGCACCCAGATCGTTCAGGTGCAGCGGCACCCCCAGATCCTTGCGCACATGGAACGCCCCGGCCAGCAACACGGCGGGCGTGGGGGCGGCCAGCAGGCTTTCGGCCATGCGCCGATCGCGCTGTTGTTGCACGGCGAGCATCGCTGGCATCTGCGATTCGGGCAACAAGCCGCAATGCGACTCACGGATATCATCGAGCAGCGTGGCTTGCACTTCAGGACGGGTTGACGCTGCGCCTTCGAGCACTGGTCGCTGTTTGTAGATCTGCATGATCTGCGCGCGGTTCAGGTTGGCCGAGAGCAATGGATACGGCTGGCGCAGGGCGTAGGTGACCAGCGCGCCGTATACGCCCCAGTCCCAGTTGGCCTGCCATGCCAGTGCCTGGAACGCATCGCCTGGCGGTTGTCCGGCACGGGTCGCGGCCTGCGCTGCATCGACCTTGTCCTGCTGGTCCGGGTTGAGCATTTCCATCAGCAGGCTGCCTTGCGGCCGTTGGCCGGCCAGTTCGCGCAGCAGCCACAGTTGCACGGCGTGGTGGTCCGGATTGTCGTGTTGTTCACCGACCAGCACACGTGGGGCGGCGGCCAGGCGTTCCACCAGTTGTTGCGGGGTGAGGGTGCGGCCTGTGGCCAGTTCGCGGATCACCCCAAGCTCGGCATGATCACGTCCCTGTGGCGCAATCGGGGCCGGTGGCGGCAAGACACTGTGGGATTGGCAGGCCGCCAACAGGCTGACCAGGCAAAGCAATAGAAGGCGCATCGGGATTCCTTGCTAAGTAGTTGCCCCTCGATCAATGGCTGACGAGGGGCGCGGTTTCAGCGCGCGATGATCAACGGGTGGCCGCGTTCCGGGTGTTGGTGAATCAGCACTTGCAGCCCATACACCGCCGCCAGCGCATCGGCGGTCAGCACCTCTGCCGGTGGGCCATAGGCGTGGGGCAGGCCGTCCTGCAGCAACAGCAGTTGATCGCAATAGCGCGCCGCCAGATTGAGGTCGTGGAGGATCACCATCACCGCCGCGCCGCGTTCGGCGAAGTCGCGCACCGCTTGCAAAATGGTGTGCTGGTGCAGCGGGTCGAGCATCGACGTCGGTTCGTCGAGCAGCAGCGTCTGCCCCTCGGCGCCGGGCCAGAGCTGGGCCAGTACCCGCGCCAGGTGCACGCGTTGGCGTTCACCTCCGGACAGGGCCAGGTAGCTGCGTTGCGCCAGGTGCAAGGCATCGGCCGCAGCGAGTGCCTCGGTGACAATTTCGGCGTCGCGCACGCGGCCACTGGCGTGAGGCAGGCGGCCCATGCCGACCACCTCATTGACCGAAAAGGCGAAGTTCAGGCTTGAACTCTGCGGCAGTACCGCCAGGCGCCTGGCACGTTCCTGGCCGGGCCAGTCGGCAAGCTTGCGCTGATCAAGGCTGACATGGCCCTCGGTGATCGGCAACTCGCCGCACAGCGCTGCCAGCAGGGTGCTCTTGCCGGCGCCGTTAGGGCCGAGAACGCCGAGCACTTGCCCAGGGTGCAACTGCAGGCCGATATTCGCCAGTACCGTGCGCTGACCGCGACGTACCAGCAGGTTGTCTGCTTCGAGCATCAGGTGCGCCCTCGTACCAGCAAAAAGAGGAAGAACGGCGCGCCAATCAGTGCGGTGACGATACCGATCGGCAGTTCGGCGGGTGCCAGCAGCAAGCGTGCGATCAGGTCAGCCAACAGCAGCAGGCCTGCGCCTGCCAGCAAGGAGGCAGGCAGCAGTACCCGGTGATCCGGGCCGACCAGCAGGCGCATCAGGTGCGGTACCACCAGGCCGATGAAGCCGATCAGGCCCGCCGCCGCGACGGCAGCACCGACGCCCAGCGCGGTGCACAACACCAGTTCCAGCTTGATCCGCTCGACGTCGAAGCCCAGGTGACGCGCCTCCGATTCGCCCAACAGCAGCGCATTGAGTGCAGCGGCGCGGCGCGGCAACCACAAGGCGACCCCCACGGCGACAATCAACAACGGCCACAAACGCTGGTAACTGGCACCGTTGAGGCTGCCTAGGTTCCAGAAGGTCAGGGTGCGCAGGGTGGCGTCATCGGCCAGGTAGGTGAACAGCCCCACCCCCGCGCCGGCCATGGCAGTCATCGCCACTCCGGCCAGCAACATGGTGGCGACATTGGTCTGGCCATTGCTGCGCCCGAAGCGATAAACGATGGCCGTGACGATCAGGCCGCCGGCGAAGGCGCACACCGACAGCACATAAGGCTCAATGGCCGCTGGCAGCCCACCGACCAGGCTGCCGCCGACGATGGCAATGGCCGCCCCCAGCGCTGCACCGCCCGAGACGCCGACCAGGCCCGGGTCGGCCAAGGGGTTGCGGAACAACCCCTGCATGGCGACCCCGGACAACGCCAGCACCGCACCGACCGCAATGCCGAGCAAGGTGCGCGGCATGCGGATCTGACCAAGGATCAGGTCTGCCTGCTGTGTGGCGTCGCCATCGAGCGGCAGGCCGATCAGGCGCAATCCGGCCTTCAGGGTTTCGCCCAAGGGCAGGCTGACCGGCCCCAGGGCCAGCGACAGCCAGACTACCAATACCAGTACCAGTCCCAAAGCGAGCAGCATCGGCCGCGGTCGGACAATCGCCGTCATTGGCCAGCCTCGGCACTCAGTGTCTTGGCCTGCGGATAGAAGGCTGCGGTCAGCGTCGCCAGGGTATCCGGCACTCGCGGTCCAAGGCCACCGACCAGCAGGGTCGGGTCGATCACCAGCACACGACCGTCACGAGCAGCCTGGGTTTGCGCCAGTACCGGGTTCTGCTCAAGCAGCGCGGCACGTGCTGCGTCGCCCTGTAGGCGGCTGCCGGCCAGGAGAATGACCTGCGGATCGAGGGCCAGCATGGCTTCACTGGACACGGGCTTGTAGCCCGTGTGTTCGCCCAGGCTTTGGCCGCCGGCTTGCTCGATCATCCAGGCTGCCAGGGTGTCCTTGCCCGCCACCTGCAGGTTGCCCCCGGAATGGCTGAGCAACAGCAATACCCGTGGCGCCGGGTGTTGCTGACGGACTTGCTTGACCACCGCAGCCTGCTGTTGCAGACGCTGCTGGTAGTTGCTCAGCAGCGTCTGCGCCTGAGTTGGTTGACCCAACAATTGGCCCAGCGTGGTCAGGTTCTGTTGCAGGGCGGGCACATCGGCCTTGGCTGACAGCAGCTCGATGCGTACGCCGGACGCCTTGAGTTGTTCCAGAACAGGCGGTGGTCCCATTTCGTTACTGCCGACCAGAATGTCCGGACGCAGGGCCAGAATGCCCTCGGCCGCCAGCGCACGCTGGTACCCGATGCCGGGCAGGCTGTGCAACGAGCGCGGAAATTGGCTGGTGCTGTCGACACCAACCAGCTTGCTTTCGCCGCCCAGCGCTACGACCCATTCGCTGAATGCACCGCCAGCGCTTACCCAGCGCTGGGGCAGGGCATCGCTGGCACTGGCCAGCTGGCTGAACAGCACAGCAGCGCAGGCCAGGAGGATTTTCTTAGGCATCGAGGTGCTTCCTTAGGCGGTCATCGTAGTCGCGGATTCTGCCAGAGTACGCCAGTCGTCACGCTCCGGCACACCTGGTTTGCGCACCCCGAACAGCTGGATGACCAGATCGCCGTTGGCGTCGAAGCCCTCGTAGCTGGTGACGATGCCATCTACGCTCGGCTTGCGTACGCGCCACAGTTCGGTGATGCCAGTGGTTTTCAGGTGCAGGTTGAATGCAGGATCGAGGACGTTGAACCAGGAGTCCATCCAGCGCAGGTTGCTGACCGGGCCCGAGTGGATCTGGATGCAGTGCGGGTTACCGACGAAGACCATGATCGGTACTTCGCGCTTGCCGGCTTCTTCCATAAGATTGGTCAGCTCGACGGTCGCCAGCGGTTCAGCCCATTGATGACCTGCCAGGCGCAACGCCTGGGTACGCGCTACATCATTGCGCTTGAGCAGGGCGAAGAAATCGTGGGTGTCCTGAAGTTGCGACCATTCAGTGCGCAGCGTGTCGGCATCGATTTCGGCGTCGGCACGTGGGGTCTTGGCGGCTGGCAGCGGTTGCAGGTCCAGCGCGGTGCTCTGTTGCTCGGCACGGAAGCGCTCCACCAACGGCGCCCAGGCGGCCTCTTCACTGGTAGCGGTGAGGAACACCTTGTGCACGGCAGTGCCCTGGCGGTCGAAAATCTGGATGCTGCGCTGCGGTCCGCGCGCGGTGTTTTCGTCGACGGCGAACACACTGGCCCAGCCGCTGAGGAACAGACGCAGGTCGATATCCGGGGACAGCACCATGCCCATCTGGCCGCTGCCCATGATGGTCACCTCGTGGTAAACGCCTTTGCGCTCATGCACGCAGTGTTCATTGCGGGTCAGCGCCATGATGTAACCCAGCTCGCCCAGTGCCGGCAGCAGGGTCTTCCATTCCGGGCGCAGGCGCACGGTATCGACGCCCAGGCGGCTGGCGGTCAGCTCGGCCTCGCTGACACCGAGTTTGGCAGCGGCGTCGCGGGCGCGCAGGCCCGATTGTTCGCTGCGCAGTTGTTGCCACTGTTGGTAAAGCTCAGGTCCGGCAGCCAGGGCGAGCGTTGGGGCAGTCATGGTGAACTCCTTCAGGGTCATCGGTTCGCCGTAAGGGCGAATTCTATTGGTATTTCCACGCGGCTGGGCACGGCCCGGCCATCGACTATTTCGGGACGAAAGCGCCACTGGGTCACGGCTTCGAGGGCTGCCTGATCAAGGCTTGTCACCCCCGACGAGCGCACCAGCGTGAGTTTGAGTTGCTTGCCGTGCTCATCCAGGCACACCTCGACGCGGACGATCCCTTGCTGGTTGCGCCGACGGGCCTGCGACGGGTAGCGCGGTGGCGGCGGAGGGCTGACAAAACTGGGCCGCAGGCTGATCACTGGCGACATCGGTGGCGCAGCAGGGGCGGGCGTGCCGGGGCTGTTTGCCGGTGTCGATACCGGCTGGCGGGTGGTTTGGCGCGGTGTTGCCGACGCAACGGCGGTCTGGCTAACACGCGGCTCGCTGCGTGGCGAGGGCGCTGACTTGACGATTGCAGGTTGGGTTTTGGCCAGCAGCGGCTTGGCGGCTGGGGGCACGGGTCTGGGCAGCACTGGCGCTTGCGGGCGAGTTGGCTGTGCAGGTACAGGCTCGGCGGCTTGAGCAGGGCTGACCAGTTGAATGGCCATCGGTGCTTGCCACGCCAGGGGCTCGGGCGTTGCCCGCAGCGAGTGCAATAGCCAGCCCGCACTGACATGCAGCGCAACCGACAGCACCAGGTAGCCCCAAGAGTGTTTCATGCAGGTCTGGTTCTTATTGAATATGAATGCGCATGGTAATAATTTGCATTTGTAAGTCAAGCTGGTTATCTTCGTCGCCGATGCCATTGAGAAGCATTATCAGTAAAACCCTCTTCACAGAAAGGGGTATTGCTGAGCCCAGAACAAAATCCAACACATCCCCGTCAGCCCCGACGGTTAACGCGCCGGGCCTGATCATCAGGAGTCAAGTTAGATGTCGATCCGCCCGCCATTCCCCCAGCGTTCCTGGCTTGCCTTGCTGCTGCTCTCGCCATCGCTGGCCCTGGCTGCCGAGCCCGTTACCCAGTTCGATACGGTCAGCGTGACCGCAACGCGTACTGCACAAACCCTGCTGCAGGTGCCCAGCACGGTGTCGGTGCACAACGAACGGGAAATCGATCAGCACAACGACAAGAACCTCAAGGATCTGGTGCGCTACGAGCCGGGCGTGTCGGTCAGTGGTACCGGAAGTCGCTTCGGTCTGTCGGGGGCCAACATCCGTGGCATCGACGACAACCGCGTGCTGACCCAGGTCGATGGCGTGCGGGTTCCGCAAAGCAACTTCTTCAGCCCGTTTCAGGACGTGCGCAGCAACTACGTCGACCTCGACACCATCAAGCAGGTGGAAATCATCCGTGGCCCGGCGTCTTCGCTGTACGGCAGCGATGCAATCGGCGGTGCCGTCAGCTTCCTGACCAAGGATGCCGCCGACTACCTCGAAGAGGGCGACGACAGCTACGCGCGTATCAAGACCGGCTATGACGGCAGCGATGACAGCTGGCAGCGCAGCGCCACCTTCGCCGGGCGCACCGGCACGGTTGACGGCTTGCTGCACCTGGGTCGGCGAGACGGTCAGTCCACCGACACCTGGGGCGGCAACGGTGGCGTGGGCGGCTCGCGAGAAGAGGCCAACCCGCTCGACTACACCACCGAAAACCTGCTGGCCAAGCTGGGCTGGGACTATGCCGACGGCGATCGCCTGCAGTTCACTTACGAGCGCTATCAGGACGACGCCAACAGCAACCTGCTGAGCGACATCACTTCACGGGCGACTTTCAACAGTCCGGCCATCCTTGGTTCGCAATCGAAAGACAGCATTGACCGTGATCGCTACAGCCTGGAGCACACCCTGAGCCTCGACAGCCTGCTGGCCGACCAGCTGAAATGGCAGCTCAACTACCAGGAAAGCAGCAACCAGCAGAAAACCCTGCAACAGCGCCAGACCGTCTCGCGGGTCAATCGTGTGCGTACGCGGGATTCGCAGTACGACGAGCGTCTGTGGAGCCTGAACACCCAGGCGGACAAGCAGTTTGCCGTCGGCGACAGCCGTCATCACATGATCTACGGTGCCGAGCTCAAGCGCATCGAGGCCAGCAACCTGCGTACCGGCAAAGAGGTTCGCCTCGACACCGGCGCCACCGTGCCGGCCACCGAAAACTTCCCGGTCAGCGACTTCCCGGATCCGACCAGCGAGTCGCTGGGCCTGTTCGTCCAGGACAACATCGAGATCGGCCGCTGGACCCTGCTGCCAGGCCTGCGTTACGACTACTACCGCCAGACCCCGCACGTCACCGACGAATTCCTCAACGGGCTGCCGGCGCAAACCGATCCGTCACGCATCACCGACGACCACATCTCGCCAAAGTTCGCCGTCACTTATCAGCTGACCGAGCATGAAAGCGTGTACGGGCAGTACGCCGCCGGTTTCCGTGCGCCGAGCCCGGTGAACATGTACGGTGAGTTCAGCAACCCGCAGTTCGGTTACCAGCAGATCGGCAACCCGGACCTGAAGCCGGAAACCAGCGACAGCTATGAATTCGGCCTGCGCGGTCGCTATGACCTGGGCAGCTTTGGTATCGCCCTGTTCTACAACAAGTACAAGGACTTCATTGCTACCGACACCGTGCCGGATCCTAACGGCACCGGCCTGCTGACCTTCCAGCCGCGTAACCTGGGCAAGGTCACCATCCGCGGCGCTGAAGCCAAAGGTGACATCAAGCTCGACGCGTTCATGCCTGCCGGCACCCGTGCCCTGGGTTCGATTGCCTATGCCCGTGGCAAGGATGAAGAAACCGGTCAGGCACTCAACAGCGTCGACCCGCTCAAGGCAGTGATGGGCCTGGGTTACGATGCCCCGAGTGGTATTTATGGCGGGCAGTTGACCTGGACCCTGGTGCAAGCCAAGGACCGCGTCGACCATACCGGCGATGCCGATTTGCTGATCGACCGTCAGTTCGAGACCCCAGGTTATGGTGTTCTCGACCTCAATGCCTGGTGGCAGGTCACCGAGCAAGTGGCGATCAACGGCGGCTTGTTCAACGTCACCGACAAGAAGTACTGGAACTGGAGTGACGTGCAGGGCCGTGATGAAGATGCCGCTGGCCTGGGCCGTTTGACCCAGCCAGGGCGCTATGCAGCGGTCAACGTGATCTGGGAAATCTGATAACGATCAATCGTCGTCGTCATCATCATCCCGGTCGCGACGGCGGTCGTTGTCGTAGTAACGATAACGGTCGTCGTCGCGATAGCGTTTGTTGTACTGGCGGTGGTCGCGGTCATCGCGGTCGTCGTCCCAATCGCGGGAGTAGCGATGGTCGCGGTCCCAGCGATGATCGTCGCGGTCGTAGTCGTGGTAGTAGCAACCGGCGGTGGCCAGTACCGTGGTGATCACGGCGAAGCGGGTCAGATGTTTCAGCACTGTGGTTCCTTGATCCGCACAGCGGTTGGGAGGGTACAGGCTCAGACCAGCCGTTCGGGTTTTTGTTTCCGCAATGCTCAAGGCAAAAAAAAGGCTCACACGAGGTGAGCCAAAATCGACGTTCTGAAGGGAAGAAACCCTACTGTAGAGGTCTGCCGTTAAGTGGGCGTTAACGGCAGTTGCATTCAGTCATTGACCCGCGGCAAGACGATTCTCGCCAGCAATCCGCCGCCAGGCGCGTTGCGCAAGGTCAATTCACCGCCTTGTTCTCGAATCGCCGTACGCGCTGACGGCAAGCCCAGGCCAACGCCACCGGTGTCGCGATTGCGCGAGCTTTCCAGGCGAAAGAACGGCACAAATACATCCTCCAGCGCTGCCTCCGGAATCCCCGGGCCCTGATCACGGACTTCGATGAACAGGCTGCGGGCATTACTGCTCAGGCGAATCGCCGGTGGCTGGGCATATTTGACGGCATTCTCTATCAGGTTTGTTACTGCGCGTTTCAAACCCAGTGGCCGACCGAGATACACCAGATTTGCCGGTCCTTCGAATGCCACGTCAATTTGCTGGTCGCGGTAATCGTCAACCAGGGTTTGCAACAGCTCCGCCAGGTCGAACGGTGTGGCGGTTTCCAGGTGGGTTTCATCGCGAAAGAAGCCAAGTGCAGCATTGATCATGCTTTGCATTTCATCCACGTCGCGGAACAGCTTGCGCTGCTGCTCGGCATCCTCGATGAACTCGCCACGCAGGCGCATGCGCGTCAGCGGCGCGCGCAGGTCATGGGAAATGGCCGCCAGCATCTGCGTTCGCTCGGCGATGAAGTGCTGGATCTGTGCCTGCATGGTGTTGAACGCGGTGATGGCCTGACGCAGCTCATGGGGGCCCTCCAGGCGGATCGGCGGGGCGCGCAAGTCGCTGCCAAAGCGCCGCGCGGCGCGGGCGAAACGTTGCAGTGGGCCGGCCAGCTGGCGTGTGCCGACCCAGGCCACCAGCACGGCGGCGATCAGTGCCAGGATGCCGATGATGGTAAAGCGCATAGCTGAACTCAGCCCCCAGCTGCGGTAGGGCGGGGTGAACGCCAGCCAGCTACCGTCGGACAGTTGGACGACCAGTTTGTAGTGCGCCTCTGGGCTGCCATCGGGCCAGTCGGCGGGCTGGAAGCCTTCAAGCCGGCGCGGGCGCTTGGCCAGCAGCTTTTGCAATTCCGGTATCGCGTCAGGGTCGATCGGCTCGCCGGGGCCGGGCAGGGCGAGCGCTTGGCGCTGGGCACTCCAGCGCACGTGCAACAGCGGATTGCTGGCGCTGTTGGCCAGTTGTTCGCGCTGCTCAACGGGTGCTGCTTCCAGTATCCGGGTGGTCACGGCGATCTGCTCGAGCAACCCGGTATGGGTCAAAGGTGGTCGTGCCCAGACACCGGCCAGTTGCACAAACAGGATGTTCAGCGCCACCGAGATCAGCATGGCGGCAATGATGGTCAGTGCGATGCGTCGGCTGATGCCGTCGTGATGCAGGCCCAGGCGGATCATGTGCGGCTGACCTTGGCGTCGAACAGGTAGCCACCGTTACGCACAGTGCGGATCAGCGCCGGGCGCTTGCTGTCCGGTTCGATCTTGCGGCGCAGGCGGCTGACCTGCACATCGATGCTGCGGTCGTAGGCCTCATGGCCCTGGCCGCGGGCCAGGTCGATCAACTGCTCGCGGGTGAGGATGCGCTGCGGGTGTTCGAGAAACACCAGGAGCAGATCGAACTCACCGGCCGACAACGGCACCATCACCCCTTGTGGTGTGCGCAGTTCACGGCGGGTGACATCCAGCTGCCAGTCGTCGAAGCGGATCAGCGGCCGGGTGTCTTCGCTGAGGCCGCGCAACTGCTCGCCGGCGCGGCGTTGCACGGCGCGCAACCGGGCCAGCAGTTCGCGGGCGTCGAAAGGCTTGCCCACGTAATCATCAGCGCCCAGTTCCAGACCGACAATACGGTCGCTCAACTCGTCCATGGCGGTGAGCATGATGATCGGGATGCCGGTGCTGCTGCGCAGCTTCTGGCACAGGTTCAGGCCGCTTTCGCCGGGCAGCATCAGGTCGAGGATGATGGTGTCCGGACGTTGTTTTTCGATAGCCGCCCACATCGCTGTGCCATTGGCGGCCAGGTCGACTTCGTAGCCATGCATGACAAAGAACTTCTTCAGCAGGGCACAAATTTCCACATCGTCATCGACGATCAGCAGTCTGCTCACGATCAGGTCCAGTGGGGCGTGAAAAGTGCGTATCTAAAACTATTCTGCGGCGCCGGTCACATATTTCAATCATGCAATAAAGCTGCAGCCGCGACACAAAGTGGACATCAGCCAGCAAAGGCCCTGGGCGATCCTGTCGGCAGTCCAAACCACGGGAATCTTCCATGCCGGCACAACCTCCAATCGACGGCCTTGACTGCAGCCAATCCCTGACCCTCGACCTGCGCACCCAGGATCTGTGGCGCAACGCGCTGCTCAGCTACCAGGACTCGCGCCTGGGCCTTTGCCGCGAAGGTACGCACATGATTCTGAGCCATTACTTCGAGCGATACAGCCCCAGCAACAGTCAGTGGATGGAATACAGCTATAAAGTGTCGCTGGCCGAATTGGTGCACTGGATCATGGCCAATGGCCAACTGCAGGTCGATCGCTCCGGTACTCCCCCCAGGGCCATCCGCCACCAGGCCGGGAACTCTCGTCATGCGTAAGCAGATTTTCGCCCCGGTACTGTGCCTGTCGCTGTTGATGGTTGGCTGCAGCCAGAACCGGGTATCACCCAAGGAGTATTCCGGCTTTCTGCGCAACTATGACCAGTTGAGCGAGCACAAGACCGCATCGGGTGAGTCGGTGCTGCGCTGGGTCAGCCCCAAGCTGCGCATGGAGCGGTACAGCCAGGTGTATATCGCACCCAGCCGCTTCTACCCGCAGCCCAAGCCCAGCGAGCGGATCCCCGAGTCGACCTTGAAAGCCGTGACCGCCTACTACGATGCGGCGCTCAAGCGTGAGCTGGGCAAAGTGCTGACACTGGTCGAGCAGCCCGGGCCAAACACCTTGATTATCCGCCCGGCAATCACCTCGGTCAGTGCGCACACCCAGTCACTGCACTTCTATGAGTACCTGCCGGTGACCCTGGTGGCCGCTGGGGTCAGCAGCGCTGTCGGTATCCGTGACCTGGACAGCGTGATTGCCACCGAAGCGGCGTTCCTCGATGGCGGCACTCGCACCGTGGTCGCCGAAGTAGTGCGCAAAGGCACCGGTCTGCCGCTGGAGAACGACGATCAGGTGATGACCGCCGAGAACCTCAAGCAGGTGCTCGATGGCTGGGCGCAGGATTGGCGCAACGCGGCCGTGGCCCTCAAGCAGCAAAACGCCGCCGCGTTCACAGGGCAAAAATCCACGGCACCATGAACACGCTGACCACCATCACCAGCAAGGTGAAGGGCACGCCGATTTTGACGAAGTCGGCAAAGCGGTACTGACCGGGGCCGAGCACCAGGGTGTTCACCGGTGACGAAACCGGGGTCATGAATGCCGCAGACGCCGCCAGGGCAACGATCATGGCGAAGGGGTAGGGCGAGGCGCCCAGCTGTTCAGCGGTACTGATCGCCACCGGGGCCATCAGTACCGCTGTAGCCGTGTTGGAAATGAACAGACCGATGATCGCGGTAATTGCAAACAGGCAGGCGAGGATCAGATAAGGTCCGGCCTCGCCGAGCAACTGCACCAGCACATTCACCGCGATGGCGATCCCGCCGGTTTTCTGCAAGGCCAGGGCGAACGGCAGCATGCCGACGATCAGCACCAGGCTCTGCCAGTGGATCGCACGGTAAGCGCTGTTCATGTCGATGCAGCGTCCGGCGCCCATCAGCAGGCAGGCGATCAACGCGGCGATGACATTGGGCACCACGCCGCTGATCATCAGGCCGACCATCACCGCCAGGCTGAGCAGGGCATAGGGCGCCTGGTTCAGGGCCGGGGCGACATTGTCGACTTCCGCTGGCAGGCTCAACACCAGAAAGTCCTTGGGCTGCGCTTGCAACTGGCGCACCGACTTCCACGGGCCGATCACCAACAGGGTATCGCCAAGCTTGAGCTTTTCTTCCACCAGCTGTTCTTCAATTGCATTCTGGCCGCGGCGCAGGCCGACCACGTTAAGGTCCCAGCGGCTGCGAAAGTTCAGCTCCAGCACGCTTTTGCCGATCAGTTGCGAGCCGGGTACCACCGCCACTTCGGCCATGCCCACGGCGTGGGACTGATCGATGAAGTAGGCGGCCTTGAAGTGCAGGGGTTCGAGTTTCATGCTCTGGCACAGGCTGCGCAGATCGTCACGCGGGGCGAACATATCGAGCAACAGCACATCGCCCTCATGCACCGTGGTGCTGGAGTCAGGGCTGATGACCCGGGTGGTGAACTTGTGCTGACGTTCGATACCGACCACGTTGGCGCCATGCACGGTGCGCAACTTCAACTCGCTGAGGCTGTGACCGATCAGGGGCGAGTCGGGGCGTACCCGCAGGCGTCGTTCGCGGCCGGCCAGTTTGTAGTCGATGATCAGGTCAAGCAGGGTGCGGCGGGTTTGTGCGCTGCCGTCCTTGCGCACTTCACCGCTGAGCCAGTGGCGGGTCAGCAGCATGTAGCCGACGCCAAGCGCGAGAATCACCAGGCCGAACGGGGTAAAGCTGAAAAAGCTGAAACCACTTGCGCCGTGGCGCACCAGCTCGCTGTGCACCACCACGTTGGGCGGTGTGGCGACCAGGCTGAGCATGCCGCTGATCAAGCCGGCAAAACTCAGCGGCATCATCAAGCGACTGGGCGATACCTTCATGCGTGCGGCGATGCTCAGCACCACCGGAATGAAAATGGCCACCACCCCGGTGGAACTCATCACCGAACCGAGCCCGGCCACACAGACCATCAACAGCACCAGCAAGCGCACCTCGCTGTTGCCGGCGCGGTCGGCCATCCACTCGCCGATGCGGTAGGCAATGCCGGTGCGCACCAGCCCTTCGCCGATCACGAACAGTGCGGCGATCAGCACCACGTTGGGGTCACTGAAACCGGCCAGGGCTTCCTGGACGGTAAGGATACCGGTCAGTGGTAACGCCACGATCACCAGCAGGGCGACCACATCCATGCGTGGTTTGTTGGCGATGAACAAGACCACGCTGGTAAACAGCAGGCCGAGCACCCAGAGCAATTCGTGGTTCATGCAGTCTTCCCGATCCTTGAAGGCTGGAAGTTTGGCAGAAAGTGGAGGGTGGTTCATTGATTTGCGTAAGCGCTTCTATGCAATGGGTCTGAGCAACTCGGGTCCCTGGTTGCGTACATTACCTACCGCTTTATCCACCCTGTACCAGGCAAACGACTCGGCCGGTTCACCCAGGTTGAGCAACATCTGTTCGGCCTGGGCTTTGTCACATTCAGGATTCAACCAATCCCTGGCTAAATCAGGCGCCAGTACGACAGGCCTGCGGTCATGGATATCAACCATGCCACCCACACTGTCGGCAGTGATGATGACAAAGCCATCGTCCTCGGCCACACCCCATTGGCCAATGCCAGCGCAGAACACCGGCAGGCCATCGCGGCGATGAATATAGTAGGGCTGTTTTTTTGCCTCGCCTTCATCGACCCATTCGAACCAGCCATCGACCGGTACGATCAATCGGTGCCCCCAGATCGCCCGGAAGAACGGTGAGTGCGCGACTTTCTCCACCCGTGCATTGATCGGCGCTGCCCGGTCATGGGCCCAGTGCGGACGCCAGCCCCAACGCAACCAGTGGGCGCGCTGCGCGGACAGGACGGCGACGTTGGTGCTGGGGGCAACATTGTAGTGCGCCAAAGGCTGTTCGCCGACGTCATTGGCCAGCGCGCCGGGCATGCTCAGGGCATCGACGAAATCGTGAATGCCACGGTACTGGCTGAGTCTTCCGCACATGCAGGGTGGCCTTTATTTGTCATCTGATACGGTATCAGAGGTCATCTTCGGCGAAATTCAAGGAAAACGAATTAACCTATATAGCCAAGGGTTATTGGCATATCACGGCGGCTTCTCTAACTATAGTTCGCGAAGCGCCAAGGCTCAGTTCGCAAGGAAGCGTGCGTATGGCAAACCATATTCTCATCGTCGGTGGCGGGGTCGGCGGCACCATGCTCGCCAATCAACTGGTCAGCAAGCTCTACCCGGAGATTCTGCGCGATCAGGTGCGTATCACGCTGCTGTCCAGTTCACCTGATCATTACTACAAACCCGCCTTCATGTACGTGGCTTTCAACCAGTTCTTCCAGGAAGAACTGAAGCGCCCCGAACGTTCCTTGCTGCGCCCGGAAATCGACTTTCAGGTGCAGGAAGTCACCCGCTTCGATTTCGCCGGTCAAACGCTTCATACCCGTTCCGGCAAACGCTTTGGCTATGACTTTCTGGTAATCGCCACCGGATGCGTGCCGGCACCCGAGCGCATCGAAGGGCTGCAGCAGGGCGGTGATCATTTCTACCAGTAC
The DNA here is from genome assembly GCF_028682475.1 of Pseudomonas putida. Taxonomy (GTDB): domain Bacteria; phylum Pseudomonadota; class Gammaproteobacteria; order Pseudomonadales; family Pseudomonadaceae; genus Aquipseudomonas; species Aquipseudomonas putida_AG. The sequence continues at coordinate 7,596 of NZ_JANHLE010000012.1, read as the reverse complement.
GAACCGGCGCGGCAGCTGGCGCAACGCCTGGCCAGTATCGAGAAGGGGCGGATCTTCATTACCGTGTCGTTTCCACAAACGCCCAACGTGCCCCATCAGTGCGGCATTGCGCCGGTGGAAACCACACTGATGCTCGATGACTACCTGCGCCGCCGCGGTGTGCGTGACAAGGTCGAGATCATTTATACCTACCCGACCACGGCACAGCTGCTGCGCAATTGCCTGTTCTTGCAGCGGCCAACCGGTGAAATTCTGCCGGGCATCTTTGCCCAGAAGAACATCCAGTTTCAGCGTGGCTTCACCCTCGGCAAGGTCGATCCCGAGCAGCGCATTGCCTACTCGGAAGAAGGTGATGCGCAACCCTACGACATCCTCATGGGCACGCCGCCGATCCGCGCGGTGGACGCGGTGCTGGAAAGCGGCGCATCGCAGGCAGCGAATCAGGAAGGCTGGCTGCCGACCAACCATGAAACCCTGCAGGTTTATGGTCTGCAAGGGGTGTATGTGATCGGCGATACCGTCGACCTGCCGGTCAGCAAGGCCGGTGGTGCCTGCCACAACCAGGCGCCGGTGATTGCGGACAATATTGCCGGCGAGATTCGCTTGGGTACCACGGTGGCGGTGTATGACGGCAAGGTCCAGGCCGCCGCGCAGATGGGCCTGAACGCCGGTATGCCGTTGACCTACGACTACCGCCACGATGTGCTGCCAACGCCGCCGACCAAGCTCGGTGGCCTGCTCAGGAACGGATTCAATCGCGGCCTGTACTGGGCCGTTGCGCGCGGCATGCTGTGACCCGACCCCGGGAGGAGCTGACTGACATGGAAGTGACCGATACGCTCGCCCTGCAGGGCGAAAATCCGGGCCTTGAGGCCTTTTTGAACAAACTGCAGCCTTTGCTCGATGGCGGTCGCCTGGACAACCTGGTCGACCTGGCATCGTTGCTCTCCGATCTGGTCGACCTGCTCGATGCGGCCATGGTGGAAAAACTCTCGGTGCAGTTCGAACAAACCACAGCCTTGTCCTGGAACCTTGGCAATGCCATCCGCCTGGCCAAGGCCCAGACCCGCCAGGAAACCACCCCCCCTGGTTTGTATGGCCTGCTCTCGCTCCTGCGAGAACCGCAAACCCGTCGCGGGTTTGCTCTGGTGCTCAGGGTATTGAACGCCATTGGCCACCAGGATTGATCGTAGGCAAAGGAAGGCTGAGATGATCGCTAAACACTGCACCACCGCACCCGGCGGTAATACCGTCTGGGACCCGAAAAGCTATCTGCAATTTGCCCGCCTGCGTGAACGGCCGGTGCTCGAGCTGCTGGAGCGTCTGCCCTTGAAGGCCCCCGAGCGTATTTATGACCTGGGCTGTGGCACCGGCATTGCCACGCGGCTGTTGGCCGATCGCTGGCCGCGGGCTGAACTGTTTGGTGTCGACAGCTCCGTCGAGATGCTGCAAGAGGCGTTGGCCTTGCCCATCAAGGTCAACTGGCTGAACGCGGATGTCAGCCAGTGGCAGGCGGAAAAACCGGCCAATCTGCTATTTGCCGCTGCAGTCCTGCACTTTATCGAAGACCATGAAAGCCTGTTGCCGCGCTTGCTGGAGCAACTGCAGGCGGGTGGTTGTCTGGCCGTGCACATGCCCAACTGGCGCGATGCGCCCTGGTATCAGCTGATGCTCCGCGCCTTGAGCGAGCCCGGGCCCAGCGGTCAGCCGCTGGGTACCTTGGCGCTGCGCAAGTTCATGGCTTCGCGCAATGTCCTGTCGCTGGACAACTATTACCGTTTGCTGGCGCCGCGGACCCGCGAACTGGATATCTGGGAAACCGAGCACCTGCAGGTGGTCGAAGGCAACTCGCCGGTTTTCGACTGGGTCAAGGTTTCGGCGTTGCGCCCGGTGCTCAGTGCGCTGGACGATGCCGAGCGCGAAGCTTTTCTCGGCAAGTACCTGAAGCTGCTGCACAACCACTATCCACCAGAGGAAGACGGGCGCACCCTGTTTCCGTTCAAGCGCACCTTTATCATCGCCACGGTGTGAGGCGCGGGTGTTGGCGGCCCGGCAATGATACAGTCGGCTTTTTTCGACGAGGGTGTGTCATGCGGGTAGTAATGGCGATGGTCGCTGCAGCACTGTTGGCCGGTTGTGCCTCTTCGGCCATGGAAGCGGCACGGACCCAGGCACCGAACAAAAGCTTCACCTCAAGCAAGCCCGCCGATCGCGTTGCCCAGTGCATCCAGTTCGGCTGGCAGGATGAAGCGGTGTTTGGCGTCGATGCCAGTGGCTACCTGGAGCCAGGCAAGCAGGGCGGCTTCACGGTCTATACCCGTGAAGCGGAATCCTTTGCGGATATCCAGTCGCAAGGTGCAAACACCGCGGTCAGCTACTACGCCATGAAAAACGACAGCGTCGCCTTGCGCCGTATGGCGGCACTGGCCACCTGCCTGTAAACGCTAGCGGGGCATGTACCCGAGCTGCCAGCGCCGGGGGATCTTCAACGAGATCACCCCGAGTGCGGCAGCGAGCAGGGCGCTGAACAACAGCGCGGCCAGGTCGAAGGCCTGCTCCAGCAACACCCCGGCAATGGCGCCGACAAACATCCCGGTCCAGGGAATCAACTGCACCCGCCAGCCATGCCGGCGCTCGCCCAGCAGCGCCCGGCCCAGTCCGCGACCAAAGCGCGACAGCGCGCCGGTGACGTAGGTCAGGCCGATGGGCAAACCGTTCACTTCCTCGACCACCGCGTTGATCATGCCCATGGCCGTAACGGCTGCGACCAACGCCGGCAATTGCCAGCTCGGCGGCACCAGGCCGGCCAGCGCCAGCAGGGTGGCGATAATCGACAGTAGCGGCCAGGGGCGCCGGCCACTGAGACGGGCGATGACAACGCCGAGGGCGTTGCCCAGTACAAAAGCCAGCAGCAGCACACCAATACGCAGCACCAAGCCGAGTTCACCTTCACCCAGCGAAACGGCCAGGCGTGTGGTGTTGCCGCTCATGAACGAGACGAAATCACCGGTGGCCATAAAGCCAATGGCATCGGTCATGCCGGCCAGCACGGACAAAGCGGCGACAAAATACAGCCCGACCTTGCCGCGCAGCCTGGCCACGCGCAAGGACCGAGCCGAAAGATGTGAGGAACCTGGCAGCATCCATTACGCTCCCAATCAACGTGAAGTGACTCAGGCGCGTTGCGCCAACCTGGCTTCGAGCCCGGCGATATGGGCCTGCAGCCGTTCGTGTTCGTGGCGTTCGGCACTGATGTCTTCGAACACGCTGATCAGATGCTCCGGCTCACCGTCGGCGCGGCGCTGCAGCGAAGTGCGGGCGCGTACCCAGATGTACTCGCCGTTTTTGTGGCGCACCCGTTTCTCCACCTCATAGCGCTCGGTTTCCCCGGCCAGCATGCGCTGCAGCAGTTGCAGGTTGGCCGCCAGGTCATCGGGGTGGGTGATCTGTTGGAAGGTCATGGCATAGAGCTCTTGCGCGCGGTAGCCGAGCAGTTCGCACAGGCTGTTGTTGACCCGCTGCCAGCTGCCGTCGGGGTCGATGTAGGCGAGGGCGCCCCAGGCCAGTTCGAAGATCGCGCGAAAGCGCTCTTCGCTGTTGCGCAACGCTTGCTCGGCGACCTTGCGCTCAGTGTTGTCCATGCTGATGCCGACCATCTTTACCGAACGACCGGCGCTGTCGCGCACCACCGTGGCGCGGGAGGAAATCCAGCGCAGTTCGCCATCGGGGCGGGTGATACGGAAATCGCATTCGCAACCACTGCCGTCGGCCACCGCCTGGGCATACATGGCCTGCATCTGCGCAATGTCTTCGGCTGGCAGGTGGGCCCAGAAGTCTTCGTTGCGATGCACCGGCCAGCCATAGACCTGCTCGACGTTGGGCGAGTAGGTGACCTCGTCGCTGATCAGGTTCCACTCCCAGGTGACGATGCGTGCGCCTTCCTGGGCCAGCTTCATGCGCGTTTCACTTTCCATGATTTCGGCGGTGTAGCGTCGGCGCAGGTCGGTCATCGGCAGCTCGACCACCTGCGGCTGCTGGATATTTTGCAGGGCTTCTTCGCCGTAGCGCAGCCAGATCCAGTTGACCTGGAGAAAGTCCGCCAGCTTGCGCAGGTTGTCGTAGTCGATTTCGCCGCCGCGGGTCCATTTGTGAACTGCGGTGCGCGAGATCCCCAAGGCCGTGCCCACGGCTTGCAGGGTCAGCTTGTGATGCTCGAGCAGTTCCTTGAGGCGGAAGGCGAAACTGTTTTCCAACATGGGGCAGGTGTCCTGATCGGGGCCAAGAGCCTGTCAGTATACCTAAGCTGTCAACTTTGGGTTGACGGTGAAGCTTTCGTGGGGGGCGATTGGCTCTTGAATGCTCTGCCAACTGAATTCCAGAAAATAGAGCTGCAGTTTAGGAAGCGTCTGACATCAATTTTTAGTCGCTCTTGGTAGGTTTTCCGGGTGTTTACGTCAGCCCACGCATGATTTCGCTTGGGCATTGCGTGGTTTTCTCTCCCCCGTTTAAGGACAAACGCATGTTCGCAGCGGCCAATAGCATGCATTCCGAACTCCAGATTCCCACGGTTCGCCACGACTTCAAGGTCCTGGCGTTTGACGGCACGTAAGCCATCAGCGCCTTGTACGCGATCCAGGTAGAGCTGGTCAGTGCGCCCCTCGAGGCCTTCAGATTCGCCCCGGAGCTGCGTATCCAGCACATGGACAAGCAGTGCCTGCACCTCGACTTGAACAAGGACGCATGATGAACCAGCCCGTGACAGAAGCCGAACTGAATCAGGCTCGGCGCAACCAGGAATTTACCCAGGCGGTAATGGGCAGAGGCCAATGTGCCTTGCGGCACCCGCAGGTGGCGATTTTTCCGGTGCGTTATGCCCTGGACGAATCACCGCTCAGCAAAGCCAGCAACCAGGGGCCGAACCCACTGCCGGCCGGCTGGTCGAGCAGACTGCCCGAGCTGCAGACCCGCAGCTACACCCTGCGCCAGTTGCGCGATGGCTGGTTGTACGTGTGGAACAGTGTCGACCAGACCTTCCACGAATACCAGGTAGCCGGTGAGCACTTCACCCGGCACCTGTGGACTGACAGCCAGCTGAATCAGGACGTCCGCCACAACCCGGGCGAAAGCCACCCGTATCTCCTGTATCCGCGGCGCAGCCAGTTGCGTATCGCTTTCTCGCCGGTGCAATGGACCTGGCGTATGTGCGAGCTGATGCGCAGCAATGCCCCCGCCCAACGCCAATGGATGCGTGCCCTCGATCTGCCGGCGTTCTGCGCCAGCGGCAAAGTCGAGCACGGCGACGAGATTACCGAGTTGGGTAACAGCGTGGCGGATATTTTCGTCTACGGCGCCACCGCCCCGAGCTTCACCAGCACGCTGCTGCCGACCCGCGCCAGCGAGCCTGGCCTGGCGTACAAACCGGCGTTCGAAGAGGCATTGGTGCGCGGCAGGGTGCCCGAGCAGGACACGGCGCTGTTCATCGCCCTGGATGATCCGCTAGCCATCGTCGATGACCTGAGCATGAACCTGACTGGCCGGCTCCTGGAGCAGAGTCAGTTTGAAAACCTGCATCAGCAGACACTGGAAAGCGCCGTCGCCGTCGAGCGCTTGTGTGGTTTTGATACCGATGCGTTTATCCCGGACTCGGTCCAGGACCCGCTGCAACGCCAGGCCTGCACCGACGAGCTGTACCGCTTGCTCAAAGCCATCGATGAAACCGAGCGCGGCAAGGACCTGGTATCGGCCGATCTGGGGGCAATGGTCGAGATGGGCGCGGGTTCGACAATCGCTACGGCCAAGGCCGAGTTTGAAGCCCGCTGGGGGCAACTGTCCGCTCAAGGCGATTGGCAGGCAGCGCTTGAAGAATGGCATGCCAAGCGTCTTTGGCGCGAGGACGTGCACTTCGATGAAGTCCAGCAGTACCTGAGTCAGGCCACGGTCCAGGCGCAACGGTTGCAGGCGCATTGCCAGCGCAGCGAAGCCGATCTGCTCACCTGGCTTGAGCGCCTCGCTCCCGACGCCGAGGCTGTTTACCACGACACCTGCAATGGCGATCAGGCCAGCCAGTTGCTGGAGACCGCGCACGCGCTTTACACCCTGCTGGGCAATGGATCGAAGGGGCAGCAGTGGTTGTGCCAGCAGGCTGAGCGACCGAGCAGCCTGTTCGGCCTGGCGCTGTTCAACTTCAACCCGGAAGTGGCGACCTTGATCAAGACGGTGTCGCACAACTTCACCAATTACGGAACACTGGACGATCAGGGCCGCGAAGGGGATGGCAGCGCACCGGCGCTGACCCCGACCGCGGCGGCCGATGTCACCAGCGTGGCCTCGCGGGCCAATGAGCTCAAAGCGGTCTTCGACCTGGAGAGCTTACAGAACAGCCAGCCCTACCAGGCCATGAGCAGTGCCGCCAGGCAAGCCATGAGCACCCTGGCCAAGGTCGCCAACCACCAGGCCCGGGACGCCTGGCACGGGCTGAGCGGCATGCTGCTGCCGGCCATGAAACAGCAAACCGGCTTTACCCTCGCGGCCACCCAGGTGTTGATCTCCACGGAAATTTCCACGGCTACCCAGCTGCGCATCAACCCGACCTACACGCGCGACTATCAGGTCTGGCTGCTGCAAGTGAAAGCCATCAACAACAAAATAACCGGCGCCAAACACGTATTGCTCCGCCAGGCGCCGGCTTACGACCAACGCGCCGCGCGTATATCGCTGCAAGCCCATGAAGAGCAGCTCAAAGCATTGTTCCTGAAGCGTCCCAATCAGGTCATCGCCCAGGCATCGGGTAGCACGCGCCTGAATGCCAGCCTGGGGCAAATCAACGGCTGGCTCGGCGACCTGGGGCAGGCCGAGGTGAAGGCGCAACTGAAACTGGCCGGTACCCGGGATTACCTGACGCGCACCAAGGCCTGGATGGCGCAGAACCTGGGCAATGCCCTGCCGGCCTTGCTGGTCGGTCTGAACGCGTGGAACGTTTGGAACACTGCCAAGCAGGCGCAGAACGACGGTCGCTTTACGGCGGATGAATGGCGCACGTTGGGAGCGAACTCCGCGTATGCCGCCAATGCCATTGCGGCGTTGTGGGTTGGGCCAGCTTGGAGTCGGGCGGGGGGGATGGCTGCGAAGTTGGGTGATGAGACCCTAAAGGTTGCTCAGGCTGGTTATTCTCAATGGCTAGGAAAAGCCAAAACCGCTTCCGCAGGAAGTGTTCAAGCTGCGGTGGAAAAGGAGTTTGCGAAGACTTCGAAAAGTCTGATATTGCGCACGGTGACGTGGGCTGCGTTGGGGGCTGTTGCGGCCGGACTAGAGGCGTGGCAGATCTCCGAAGACATTGGCAGGGCGACAAGTGAGGAAGAGAAAACGCTGCTTACATCTAAGCAAGTAATTGTTGGAATGATGGGGGTTGTTGCCACAGGCCAGCTAATTGGCGCAGGCCTCGGTTATTGGTTTGGCTTTGCCTGGGTAATGTCGACGCCAGTGACGATCATCATAGCGCTTCTCGGAATTGCCTATTTGATGGTCTCCATGGCCGCCAACCGCTTCAAGCGTGAGGGGCTGCGTTTGTGGTTGTACCGTTGCAGCTGGGGGCGCGGT
>NZ_JANHLE010000119.1 GCF_028682475.1 Pseudomonas putida | reverse complement strand
TTTACTCATTTTGATAAACGGCTTGGTCGAATTGTAAGTTGGAGTCTCAATATTTTTTGCAGGCGTAAGCAGAAATGTTTTGTAGCGGACTTCATAAAGCCTTACCTGTCTCCAGGTGTGCCCTTCATTAAAGCCAAGGTCAATGTTCCGCTTAGTACCGATTGATGGTTGAGTGTTCATGGACCGCCAACCGCTTCAAGCGTGAGGGGCTGCGCTTGTGGTTGTACCGTTGCAGCTGGGGGCGCGGTGCAACCCCCGAATGCCTGGACAATGATGGGCATCTCAAGCAGATGACCTCTCTGATGGAGACCTTGCAACGACCCACGGTAATGGGAAGAACGCTGTATTACGGTGGTGGCAGCACCCCGAGAAAGCCTCTGGGGTTCTGGGTACAAATCCAGGTGCCCGCAGCGT
>NZ_JANHLE010000118.1 GCF_028682475.1 Pseudomonas putida | reverse complement strand
TGGCACCTTCACCTTACTCGACAATGAAAGTCACACCAGCGGCAACACCCTGGTCGAGCAAATCGAGGTGGTCGCCACCGATGTCGATGGCAGCACCGGCAGCGCCACCATCGACATCAACATCGTCGACGATGCGCCGAAGGCGTACGACGACAGCAACACCACCACCGCTACCGAAGCGCAAACGACCCTGACCGGCAACGTCCTGAGCAACGATGTACAGGGCGCCGACCGCATCGCCAGCGGCCCGATCACTCCACAAACCATCACCGGCACTTACGGCACTCTGGTACTGGCTGCCGACGGCAGCTACACCTACACGCTGAACGCCAGTGACCCGGACTTCATCAACCTGAAGGGCGGCGGCACGGGTGTCGAGAACTTCACCTACACCCTCAACGATGCCGACGGCGACAGCAGCACGGCGACG
>NZ_JANHLE010000117.1 GCF_028682475.1 Pseudomonas putida | reverse complement strand
ACGGACCTTGAGAAATTCGTAGATGCTCGCTTGTTGCGCCTCGCTGGTCTCGTCCCGCAGCGCCTGGATATCCGCATCCGTTGCGCTCAAGGCCTGCAGCCGCGAGTCGTTGACGTCGTACAAGGACTGGATGTAAGCGCCGCTCAGGTACTGGGCCTGGCGCTTGTCATCCGCACTCCACTGCTCGATCCAGTCCGCCACTTTCAACTGGGCCGCGGCCAGATCGCGCATCACGCCGATGTCGTCGCGCAGCACCAGAAACAGGTAATCATCCTGGTAAGCACCGAGCACCTTGCTGGTCAGTGCTTCAATCGCCGTGTCCTCGAACAGCGACTGGTCTTCCCAGTGGTAGGGCCGTTTCTCCTCGGGGTTGGCGCCGTCGGGAAAGGCTTTGGACGGCGGCAGTTGGGTGACGCCGGCAGCATCGGCCAC
>NZ_JANHLE010000116.1 GCF_028682475.1 Pseudomonas putida | reverse complement strand
GCTGCTGCCACAGCCCAGCGACGCCCATTCACTCGGGATGTGGGCGTCGATCCGTAACTATATGGAAGATGGTCAATTGGTGGATACGCCAAACCCGATGCTGGCTGTGTTGGGGTTGATTCCAACCGGGGATCGGCTCAAGCCCTACGAAGGGCTGCACACCTTTGAAATCGAACGCGAAGACGCGCGGTCCATGGGCGGCCTGGATGAAGGCGGGGAACATTTAACGGCTGAGCAGCGAGAACGCTATGGCTATACCAAGTTATCCCGATGGCCTTTGCGTTTCTGGTATATCCGTCGGGTGTTTGTGTTCTGGAAGATGCCTTACCTGCTGGCCGAATGGGGCCACCGCAAGGGGCGCCCGACGCTGCCGGAATCGGTGCAGGCATGGTCACAACCGTTGCCACCGGAGCAATGGGCAAAGCCCAGCCCGGCC
>NZ_JANHLE010000115.1 GCF_028682475.1 Pseudomonas putida | reverse complement strand
CTGGCACACGCGCTGATCGAGCGCGGGGTCGGGCCGGATGTACTGGTCGGCATCGCCGTGGAGCGTTCGCTGGAGATGGTCATCGGCCTGCTGGCGGTCCTCAAGGCCGGCGGTGCCTATGTGCCGCTGGACCCGGAATACCCACGCGAACGCCTGGCCTACATGCTTGAGGACAGCGGCGTGGGCTTGCTGCTGACCCAGCAGCCGCTGCTGGAGGTGCTGGCGCCGGGCGAAGTGCCGTATCTGCTGCTGGATCAGCCGGGCGCCTGGCTCGACGCTTACAGTACGGCCAACCCGAATGTGGCGGTGGCGGCAGAGAACCTGGCCTACGTGATCTACACCTCGGGTTCGACCGGCAAGCCCAAGGGCGCGGGCAACCGTCACCTGGCCCTGGTCAACCGCCTGTGCTGGATGCAGGACGCGTATCAGCTGAGCT
>NZ_JANHLE010000114.1 GCF_028682475.1 Pseudomonas putida | reverse complement strand
GGCTCAGCTGATACGCGTCCTGCATCCAGCACAGGCGGTTGACCAGGGCCAGGTGACGGTTGCCCGCGCCCTTGGGCTTGCCGGTCGAACCCGAGGTGTAGATCACGTAGGTCAGGTTCTCTGCCGCCACCGCCACATTCGGGTTGGCCGTACTGTAAGCGTCGAGCCAGGCGCCCGGTTGATCCAGCAGCAGATACGGCACTTCGCCCGGCGCCAGCACCTCCAGCAGCGGCTGCTGGGTCAGCAGCAAGCCCACGCCGCTGTCCTCAAGCATGTAGGCCAGGCGATCGCGCGGGTATTCCGGGTCCAGCGGCACATAGGCACCGCCAGCCTTGAGGATCGCCAGCAGGCCGATGACCATCTCCAGCGAACGCTCCACGGCGATGCCGACCAGTACATCCGGCCCGACCCCGCGCTCGATCAGCATGTGTGCCAA
>NZ_JANHLE010000113.1 GCF_028682475.1 Pseudomonas putida | reverse complement strand
CTGCGGACAGCGTGCTGCAGAAGACTCCGTTCAGTTTCGACGTATCGGTCTGGGAGTTCTTCTGGCCGCTGATGAGCGGCGCACGCCTGGTGGTGGCCGCGCCGGGAGCACACCGTGATCCGGCGCAACTGGTGGCGCTGATCCAGGCTGAGCAGATCAGTACGCTGCACTTCGTACCCTCGATGTTGCAGGCCTTCCTGCAGGACCCGCAGGTATCCGCGTGCCAGAGCCTGACGCGGATCATCTGCAGCGGCGAAGCGTTGCCGGTGGATGCCCAGCAGCAGGTGCTGGCACGCCTGCCGGGCAGTGCCTTGTACAACCTGTATGGCCCGACCGAAGCGGCCATCGACGTGACCCACTGGACCTGCCTGGAAGAAGGCCGCGACAGCGTGCCGATCGGGCGGCCAATCGCCAACCTGGGCTGTCATATCCTGGATGCCGG
>NZ_JANHLE010000112.1 GCF_028682475.1 Pseudomonas putida | reverse complement strand
ATTTTAGGCCTGGACGCGGTTTTCACCGCGTCCCAGCCTTCCTAAGGGATAGTCACACAGGTACAGCTCCCAGATGTCATCTTCCACTTCCTTAAGCCCTATCCGCTCGCCGACCAGGGCTTCGCTGATGAACAACAGCTTACCTTTCCATTTGATCGATCCGTTCTGCCTGACGCTTCGCACCAGCATTTCCGACGGGTATTCCACATCGGGCAAACAGCCGGGATAAGGGCGGTTGGATGGCACATACAGCTCGCCCGGACGCTTCATTGCAAGCGCTTCGTGAGGGCGCACATAGTTGAACTCGTTGCGAAAGTGCTCCAACAGAAGTTGCTGTTCCAGAAAGCTTTGTCCCAAGGGAAGCTCAGCCTTCAGGCTTCGATGCATGCGTTCGTGACGGCCATTCTGGTCCGGGCGCCCCAGTCCGGTTCGTTCGGGGTAGATGCCTAAACGGATCCACCACGCCGCCAAGGTCGACAT
>NZ_JANHLE010000111.1 GCF_028682475.1 Pseudomonas putida | reverse complement strand
CTACCCGATGCTGCGGGCGTCACCCAGCTACCGCCGTCCAAAGCCTTTCCCGACGGCGCCAACCCCGAGGAGAAACGGCCCTACCACTGGGAAGAGCAGCCGTTGTTCGAGGGCACGGCGATTGAAGCACTGACCAGCAAGGTGCTCGGTGTTTACCAGGATGATTACCTGTTTCTGGTACTGCGCGACGACATCGGCGTGATGCGCGATCTGGCCGCCGCCCAGTTGAAAGTAGCTGACTGGATCGAGCAGTGGAGTGCTGACGACAAGCGTCAGACCCAGTACCTGAGCGGCGCTTACATCCAGTCCTTGTACGACGTCAACGACTCGCGGCTGCAGGCCTTGAGCGCAACGGATGCGGATATCCAGGCGCTGAGGGACGAGACCAGCGAGGCACAACAGGCGAGCATCTACGAGTTCCTCAAGGTCCGGCGCGACCACAAGGATCCGGGGATCTTCGGCCCCGATCAGCACTGGCGCCGCGCGGCCGAA
>NZ_JANHLE010000110.1 GCF_028682475.1 Pseudomonas putida | reverse complement strand
CCGGACCTTGAGAAATTCGTAGATGCTCGACTGTTGCGCCTCGCTGGTCTCGTCCCGCAGCGCCTGGATGTCCGCATCCGTTGCGCTCAAGGCCTGCAGCCGCGAGTCGTTGACGTCGTACAAGGACTGGATGTAAGCGCCGCTCAGGTACTGGGTCTGACGCTTGTCATCCGCACTCCACTGCTCGATCCAGTCCGCCACTTTCAACTGGGCCGCGGCCAGATCGCGCATCACGCCAATGTCGTCGCGCAGTACCAGAAACAGGTAATCATCCTGGTAAGCACCGAGCACCTTGCTGGTCAGTGCTTCAATCGCCGTGTCCTCGAACAGCGGCTGGTCTTCCCAGTGGTAGGGCCGTTTCTCCTCGGGGTTGGCGCCGTCGGGAAAGGCTTTGGACGGCGGTAGCTGGGTGACGCCCGCAGCATCGGGTAGCTGGGCGTTTTCCGCGACTTCCGCCAGCCATTTTTCCGCCTGTGATTTGCTCAACAGGTTGGCACCG
>NZ_JANHLE010000011.1 GCF_028682475.1 Pseudomonas putida | reverse complement strand
CGGCCAACTAGATCACGACGTTACGCACAAACCGCGTAGCCACCTCGCCATCGTTGCGATAGGCATGAATGCAATTGCTGGCATAACTGAAAAAGTCACCGGCCCGGAGCAAGTGTTGCTGATCACCGATGGCCAGAGTCAGGCAACCCTCGGCCACATACAATTGCTCGCTCCAGCCGTCGGCGTCAGCTTCGCATTGATAGACCTCACCCGGCTCCAGTCGCCACTCCCACAATTCGACCTCGCGACTGGCGGCCGAGCTGGCCAGCAACACCGCGCGACTGCCGGGATGGACCCCGGCCCAGGCCAGCTCGTTGATACGGCTCGGGTCGCGGTTGTCAGGGGCCTGGATCAAATCGGTGAAGGCCGCACCCAGCGCCTCGGCGAGGCGATCCAGAGTGGTCAAGCTGACATTCTTCTCCCCAGCCTCGATGGCGACAAGCATGCGCCGGCTGACGCCGGACTTTTCTGCCAGAGCACTCTGACTGAGTTCAGCGGCGTGGCGCAGGCGACGAATGTTCTGGCTGACATGTTGCAGCACCGAGGCGCGCTGACTGGAATTTCTGTGCACTATATTGCTCACCGATCGTATCTGCGCAGTATACTGCCCACTTCGCCGCAATTGTGCGTCGCCCCACTTCCGTGTGCAAGGCCATGACTTCGAATAACCACGCAGATCGCCCTTCCTTTTCGTTCCGGCTGAGCAGAGCCGAACTAGTCCTGGTGTTTATCACCATGCTCTGGGGCGGCACCTTCCTGTTGGTGCATAACGTCATGACCGTCAGCGGCCCGATGTTCTTTGTCGGCCTGCGTTTTGCCGCTGCCACCCTGTTCGTCGGCCTGGTCTCGACCCGTGCCTTGTCGGGGCTGACCGCTACCGAATTCAAAGCCGGCGTACTGATCGGAATCTCGATCATGCTCGGCTATGGCTTGCAAACCTATGGGCTGCAAACCATCAGCAGCAGCCAGTCGGCCTTTATCACTGCCTTGTACGTGCCCTTTGTGCCTTTGCTGCAATGGCTGGTGCTGGGCCGGCGCCCCGGTCTGATGCCAAGCCTGGGGATTGGCCTGGCTTTTGTCGGCCTGATGTTGCTGGCCGGTCCGGAAGGCGGTTCGCTGCAATTCAGTACCGGCGAGATTGTTACCCTGGTCAGCGCCGTGGCGATCGCCGCGGAAATCATCCTGATCAGCCGCTATGCCGGCAAGGTCGATGTGCGCCGGGTCACGGTGGTGCAGCTGGCAACCGCTTCGGTTCTTTCGTTCTTGATGGTGGCACCCACCCAGGAACCACTGCCGGACTTCTCCTGGCTGCTCCTGCTCAGCGCCCTGGGCCTTGGCGCCATGAGCGCCGTCATTCAGGTGGCCATGAACTGGGCGCAGAAATCGGTTTCGCCGACCCGGGCGACGCTGATCTATGCCGGCGAGCCGGTATGGGCCGGCATCGTTGGACGTATCGCTGGCGAGCGCCTGCCGGGTATCGCGCTGTTTGGCGGGTTGCTGATCGTCATTGCGGTGATCGTCAGCGAACTGAAAATCAAACGCCGCGAACAGGCGCCCAACGTACTTGAAGCGCCTGAGCAAGGACAAGAAGCGGGGCGCTAGAGGCCAAAACCAGTCTATCCTTTGAAAAAAACTGTTATAAAAAAAACGTTTGATACAGCGCCTTTGTAGAATTCTGCCACAGCTTCTGTGTTGGTGATCGACGGTACGCCACGTATGATCCCTTACAAACTCCTGCAGATTAGAAATCTATGTCCTTGATAGTGCTACTGCTTCTGCCGTTCATCGGCAGCTGCCTGGCGGCTGTCTTGCCGCACAACGCCCGCAACAGCGAGTCGTTGCTTGCCGGGCTCGTCGCTCTGGTCGGTACCGTCCAGGTAGCCCTGCTGTACCCGCAGATCGCCCACGGTGGCGTGATCCGCGAAGAATTTCTCTGGCTGCCGAGCCTGGGCCTGAACTTGGTCCTGCGCATGGACGGCTTTGCCTGGTTGTTCTCGCTGCTGGTGCTGGGAATTGGTACCCTAGTCTCGCTGTATGCGCGTTACTACATGTCGCCGCAAGACCCGGTACCACGGTTTTTCGCCTTTTTCCTGGCGTTCATGGGCGCAATGCTCGGCCTGGTGATCTCCGGCAACCTGATCCAGATCGTGTTCTTCTGGGAACTGACCAGCGTTTTCTCGTTCCTGCTGATCGGTTACTGGCACCACCGCGCCGATGCCCGCCGCGGTGCCTACATGGCCCTGATGGTCACGGGGGCCGGTGGTTTGTGCCTGCTGGCGGGGGTGCTGCTGCTCGGCCATGTGGTTGGCAGCTATGACCTGGACAAGGTCCTCGCTGCCGGTGAGCTGATTCGCAATCATGCGCTGTATCCCGTTCTGCTCCCCCTGATTCTCCTCGGCGCCCTGAGCAAAAGCGCGCAATTCCCCTTCCACTTCTGGCTACCCCACGCCATGGCTGCGCCTACGCCGGTCTCGGCGTATCTGCATTCGGCGACCATGGTCAAAGCCGGGGTTTTTCTCCTGGCACGACTGTGGCCGGTCCTTTCCGGCAGCGAAGAATGGTTCTGGATCGTTGGCGGTGCCGGGGCCTGCACCCTGTTGCTGGGTGCTTTCGCGGCCATGTTCCAGAATGACCTCAAAGGCCTGCTGGCCTATTCGACCATCAGCCATCTGGGTCTGATCACCCTGCTGCTGGGCCTGAACAGCCCGCTGGCGGCAGTGGCGGCAGTGTTCCATATCCTTAACCATGCCACCTTCAAAGCCTCGCTGTTCATGGCTGCCGGCATCATCGACCACGAGAGCGGCACCCGCGATATCCGTCGCCTCAGTGGCCTGTTCCGGTTGATACCGTTCACTGCGACCCTGGCCATGGTGGCCAGCGCTTCGATGGCCGGGGTACCGTTGATGAACGGCTTCCTGTCCAAGGAAATGTTCTTCGCCGAAACCGTGTTCATTAACTCCAGCGCCTGGATCGAAGCCGCCCTGCCGGTAATCGCCACCCTGGCCGGTACATTCAGCGTGGCCTACGCCCTGCGCTTTACCGTCGATGTGTTCTTTGGCCCGCCGACCACTGACCTGCCACATACCCCGCACGAGCCGCCGCGCTGGATGCGCGCGCCGGTCGAGTTGCTGGTGCTGACCTGCCTGGTGGTCGGCGTCTTTCCAGCCCAGTCGGTCGGGCCGCTACTGGCGGCCGCCGCCCTGCCGGTGGTGGGCGGTACGTTGCCTGAATACAGCCTGGCGATCTGGCATGGCTGGAATGCGCCACTGATCATGAGTCTGATCGCCATGAGCGGCGGCATCCTGCTCTATCTGCTGCTGCGCAATCAGCTCAAGCTGGGCCGTTTCCCTTATCCGCCAGTGATCGAACGGTTCAATGGCAAGCGTCTGTTCGAATACGGCCAGGTACATCTGATGCGCATGGCCCGCCGCTTCGAGCGCACCATGACCACCCGGCGTTTGCAGAAACAGCTGTTCATGCTGGTGCTGGTTGCGTTCCTGGCAGGCCTGCTGCCCATGCTGCAAAGCGGTTTGAGCTGGGGTGACCGACCGAAAATCCCGGGCTCCGGAGTGTTCGTCACGCTCTGGCTGATCGCTATCGCCTGTGCCCTGGGCGCAGCCTGGCAAGCCAAGTATCACCGGTTGGCAGCGCTGACCATGGTCAGTGTCTGCGGCCTGATGACCTGTATCACCTTTGTCTGGTTCTCGGCACCCGACCTGGCCCTGACCCAACTGGCGGTTGAAGTGGTCACCACGGTGCTGATCCTCCTCGGCCTGCGCTGGTTGCCACGGCGTATCGAAGGGGTTTCGCCCTTGCCTGGTAGCCAGGAGCAAGCACACCTGCGGCGCCTGCGCGACCTGATTCTTGCAGTGCTGGTGGGTGGCGGAATGGCGCTGCTGTCTTACGCGATGCTGACGCGCCCGACCCCCAACGACATTTCCTCGTTCTACCTGAGCCGGGCCCTGCCCGAAGGCGGCGGCAGCAACGTGGTCAACGTCATGCTCGTGGACTTCCGCGGCTTCGACACCCTCGGTGAAGTGACCGTACTGGTTGCCGTAGCGCTGGCGGTGTTTGCCCTGTTGCGACGCTTCCGCCCACCCCGCGAGAGCATGCAACTGCCGGCCCAGCAACGCCTGCTGGCACCTGACGTGGTCACCGACCTGGTCAACCCGCGCCAGGCCGCCGACACGGCGCTGGGTTTCATGATGGTGCCGGCGGTGCTGGTACGCCTGCTGCTGCCCATAGCCCTGGTGGTATCGATGTACCTGTTCATGCGCGGACACAACCAGCCCGGTGGCGGTTTTGTCGCGGGGCTGGTGATGTCGGTGGCCTTCATCCTCCAATACATGGTCGCAGGCACCCAGTGGGTGGAAGCGCAAATGAGCTTGCGTCCGTTGCGCTGGATGGGTACCGGCCTGCTCTGCGCCACCCTCACTGGTGGCGGTGCCATGCTGCTCGGTTACCCCTTCCTGACCACGCACACTGCACACCTGCATCTGCCGCTACTGGGCGATATCCATTTCGCCAGTGCATTGTTCTTCGATGTCGGCATCTTCACCGTGGTGGTCGGTTCGACCCTGTTGATTCTCACTGCCCTGGCTCACCAGTCGGTGCGTGGACACCGTCCGGCCAGCCAGCCCAAAGCCACTCAGACAGGAGCCGCCTGATGGAAGAAGTCATCGCAACCGCCATTGGTGTACTCGCTGCCTCCGGGGTCTGGCTGATCCTGCGTCCGCGAACCTTCCAGGTGGTGATGGGCCTGTGCCTGCTGTCCTATGGCGTCAACCTGTTCATCTTCAGCATGGGCAGCCTGTTCATCGGCAAGGAACCGATCATCAAGGATGGCGTTCCCCAGGACCTGCTCAACTACACCGATCCCCTGCCCCAGGCCCTGGTGCTTACCGCCATCGTCATCAGTTTTGCCATGACCGCACTGTTCCTTGTGGTGCTGCTGGCATCGCGCGGGTTGACCGGCACCGACCACGTTGATGGCCGGGAGCCAAACGAATGAGCTTCATGAACCAACTGATCATCGCCCCGATTCTGCTGCCGCTGCTCACGGCGGCGCTGATGTTGCTGCTGGGCGAAAAACGCCGTCCACTCAAGGCCCGCCTTAACCTGCTCTCCAGCCTCCTGGGGCTGGCGATCTCAATCACCTTGCTGTTGTGGGTGCAGGCCCAGGGCCAGGCCAGTTCGATCGGTGTCTATTTGCCGGGCAACTGGCCAGCACCCTTTGGCATTGCACTGGTGGTTGATCGCCTGTCGGCATTGATGCTGGTGCTCACTGGAATCGTCGGGGTCTGCGCGCTGATTTTCGCCATGGCTCGCTGGGACAGCGCCGGGGCCAGCTTCCATGCGCTGTTCCAGATACAGCTGATGGGTCTCTACGGCGCCTTCCTGACCGCCGACCTGTTCAACCTGTTCGTGTTCTTCGAGGTCCTGCTGGCGGCGTCTTACGGATTGCTCCTGCACGGCTCCGGGCGCGCACGGGTCAAGGCCGGCCTGCACTACATCGCCATCAACCTGTTCGCCTCCTCGCTGTTTCTGGTCGGCGCCGCGATGCTCTATGGCGTCACCGGCACCCTGAACATGGCCGACCTGGCCCTGAAGATCCCACTGGTGCCAGAAGCTGATCGCGGCCTGCTGCACGCCGGGGCAGCGATCCTGGCTACAGCGTTTCTGGCCAAGGCCGGAATCTGGCCATTGAACTTCTGGCTGGTACCTGCCTACTCCGCCGCCAGTGCGCCTGTGGCCGCGCTGTTCGCGATCATGACCAAGGTTGGCATCTATACCGTGCTGCGTCTGTGGACATTGCTGTTTTCCGGCCAGGCCGGCGCCTCCTCGTTCTTTGGAGGCGACTGGCTGGTCTATGGCGGCCTGGCGACGCTGGGCTGCGCAGCCGTGTCGATCCTTGCCGCCCAGCGCCTGGAGCGAATGGCGAGCATCAGCATCCTGGCTTCGGCGGGCACGCTCATGGCTGCCATCGGCTTCGGTCAGGCCGCATTGACGGCCGGGGCGCTGTTCTACCTGGTCAGCTCGACGCTGGCGCTGTGCGCCCTGTTCCTGCTGGCTGAACTGATCGAACGTTCGCGCTCGGCCAACGAGCTGCCGCTGGATGACGACGACTGCCACCCTTCACCGCTTGAATCCTTGCATCCACCGAAAGGCATCAACCTCGATGACGAACAGAAGGCGGTGATCGGCCAGGTGATCCCCTGGACCATGGCCTTCCTCGGCTTGAGTTTTATTGCTTGTGCGCTGCTGATTATTGGTCTGCCGCCACTCTCGGGCTTTATCGGCAAGATCAGCCTGATTGCCGCACTGTTCAATCCCCTAGGCATGGGGATCCCTCCAGAGCAACCGCTCTCGGTGCAAGGCTGGGCGCTGGTGGCGTTGCTGGTGCTCTCCGGCCTGGCCTCGATGATCGCCCTGACCCGCGTCGGCATCCAGCGTTTCTGGACACCTCAGGAGCGCCCCTCGCCAGCGCTGCGGCGCTATGAATGCATTCCCATCGTGGTCCTGCTCGGGCTGTGTATCGCCTTGAGCGTACGCGCCGAACCGCTGCTGCGTTATACCCAGGACACCGCTGCAAGCCTTCAGGACCCGGAGCAATATGTCAGCGCGGTGCTCGCTACCCGGCCAATCCCCGGCCCCACCAGCCAGGCCGCTAGTGCACAGGTGCAACCATGAAACGCCTGTTTCCCGCTCCTCTACTGTCTTTGTCGCTGTGCCTGTTGTGGTTGCTGCTGAACCTTTCGGTAACCCCGGGCAATCTGGTGCTTGCTGTCCTGCTGGGCGTATTTGCGCCGCTGCTGATGGCACCGTTGCGGCCTGTGACTGTGCGCATCCGCCACCCCTGGACGGTCCTGTGCCTGATCATGCGGGTCGGTATGGATGTGCTGATCTCCAACCTGCAGGTTGCCCGTGGGGTCTGGGCGGCCAAGCGTCGTGCGCCGCGCTCGCGCTTCGTGCATATCCCTCTGGACCTGCGCGATGCGCACGGCCTGGCGGCGCTGTCGATGATCACCACGGTGATCCCGGGCACCATTTGGTCGGAGCTGGCACTGGACCGCAGCGTCCTGCTGCTGCATGTGTTCGACCTGGACGATGAAGCGCACTTCATCGAACACTTCAAACAAACCTATGAACGCCCGCTGATGGAGATTTTCGAATGACTGGCCTGCTTGCCAACGCCATTCTCGCCAGCCTGTTCATCTTTGCCCTGGCCATGGCCCTGACCCTGTTCCGGCTGTTTCGCGGTCCTTCGGCCCAGGACCGGGTTCTGGCGCTGGACTACCTGTACATCCTGGCGATGCTGATGATGCTGGTGCTGGGTATTCGTTATGCCAGCGACACTTACTTCGAGGGGGCACTGTTGATTGCCCTGTTCGGCTTTGTCGGCTCGTTTGCCCTGGCCAAATTCCTGTTGCGTGGCGAGGTGATCGAATGACCAATCTGAACGAGTTGCCCTTCTGGGTCGAGTTGCTGGTGGCCGCGCTACTGTTGCTGAGCAGCCTGTTCGCCCTGAGCGGGGCGCTGGGCCTGATCCGCTTGAAACAATTCTTTCAGCGCATGCACCCGCCGGCCCTGGCCTCTACTCTGGGAACCTGGTGCGTTGCACTGGCTTCAATCCTGTATTTTTCGGCGCTCAAGCAAGGTCCAGTGCTGCATGCATGGCTAATCCCGATCCTGATGGCTATCACCGTACCCGTAACTACTTTGCTGCTGGCGCGAGCCGCGCTGTTTCGCAAACGCATGGCCGGTGATGACGTGCCGGAGGAAGTCAGCAGCGGGCGCGATCGCGGCCACTGACACTTACTGGGTCAGCGCCTGCAGTTCGCGGCGGACCATCGCTGCATACTCAGGCGGACTCAACTGATACAGCTGGCTGGCCACCCAATCGAACCAGCGCCCCTGCAGGCGTTCGCGCTGTGCAAGCCATTGCTCGGCTTGCCCGCGAGCCTGGGCTTGATACCGCGCATGGAAATCGGCACGCCCCTTTGGCGTGTCAGCCGACTTGCTCACTCGCTGGCCTTGAACGTAGTCAGCTCGCCCTTCTGCCATTTGGCCACCTTGCGGGTAGCTGCCTTGAGGATCTTGCTGAGGCCTTCCTGTAGCTGCTCGTGAGCGGCAAAGATCATCACCACGCCCTGGCCTTCACGCAGGACGATGCCCTCACCTTCAGGCACCGAGACAAACGCATAATCACCCAGACCGTAGACGGTAAGTTTGATATCACGGAAGCGAACTTCCAGCTTGCCACCTTCGCGACTGGGCAATACCGCAGCGCGGAAATGATCACCGACCTTGAGCTCCAGTCGCTGTTTGTCATCGACCACCAGCGCGGTTTCAGTGTCGATTTCGGCCATGTACAGGCCTTCCGCGTTTTGTTCGGTGACATAAACAAAACGCGATTGAAACTGTTTGACCAGTTTGGCCCGAAGATCGCCCAGTACAAACAAGGCGTGTGTATCCAGATTACTGACTGCCAATGAGAAATTCCTCAAACCGATTACACGACGCCCCCCCACAGGAACAGCAGGGTTCCGTGAAGGCAACGTCACTTCAATGTCGAAGTCTGAAAGACTAATGGGTAACAGCACGAAGCGTCTGTGCGGGCGGGTGCTGCAGCCTGAAGGAATCGTCATCCTTGCAGGCCAGCCAAGGCCTCACGACAGGCATCCGGCAGATTTCCGCCAACGGAAACGTACTTTCTGACATCAAAACTGCCAGGAAAATGCGATAGATACATCCAGGCCCCTCGGCAGAACGGGCCCCCGGATCAATCGACACATCACAGGGAAGGAATATGCACGAAAATACCGAAATCCGTCGAGAGGCAAGCAACATTTCTTACCCCAACACTATATACCCGGGCTCAAGCGCGCACGGTACGCGCTACATCGTGGTGCCTGCCGGGATCAACTTCTTTCACATCACCGAACACGCTACCGGACAAGTGAAGGGTTTTCGCTGCCGGCACATTGACGCCTGCGCACTGGCACGAACCCTGGAGCGTTGAGCGCGCCTTCAAACAGCCTGGCGTACTGCTCCAGGCTGTTGTTTACCGCCTAACTGCTCCAGCCATGCAATCCGGCATTCCTCGGCCTCCTCACGGCTGGCGAACGCAGTGCCACGCCGCTCGCCATTGACCAGCACTACCCAGCAGACACGCCTGCCAACCGCTTGCAAGGACACAGGAACGCCACTGCCAATCATCACGGCGACATCGACTCGGCTATCCATCATTCCCTCCGGAATTTAATTAGCACCCTAACGATATCGCCATCATACGCCCGCTTCTGCGGCGGAAAAAGCTATTGCCGGTATAGCTGTGTTGCATCGCAAGCAACAAACAGGCGAAAAGCACCAAGGCCCCGGGGATCGCTCCACGGGGCCTTGGATAGACTGCCGGTCAGGCCTGACGCTGGTGCTTGTCGATCTGCTCGTGACGCTCCTGAGCTTCGATGCAGTACTTGGTGGTCGGACTGATCAGCAGGCGTTTGAGGCCAATTGGCTCACCGCTGTCGTCGCACCAGCCGAAGCTGTCGTCCCTGATTCGCTCCAGGGCCATCTCCAGTTGTGGCAACAGGCGCTGGTCGCGATCGATAGCGTTGACCAACCAGGTACGCTCTTCTTCGACAGAGGCGGCATCTGCCGGGTCAGCTGGAGTGTCCAGACTCTCGATAGCGATGCGGCTCTGTTCGATGCGCTCCTGGGTCTCGATTTTCATCGACTGCAGCAACTTGGTGAAGAACGCATGTTGCTCGGCGTTCATGTAGTCATCGGCCGGCATGGCCAGCAACTTTTCCTTGGTCATCGATTTCTCTATGAAATAACGTGCATTTAAGCGATTGGATTGCCATCACCGACAGTTCGCCGACGGCGGAATTCTTCAAGCACCCGACGGCACTCTATTTACGAGGGGCGGGAGTCTAAGGCGCCACGTCGTACTGGGCAACAAAAATGACAGCGCAACAGGCCGAAACGGCCTGGAATCCGCCAATCGGCCCCGTCGACCCGCCCGCAAGCCCTCCAGGGCGTGACTATTTACCCCTCGATGGAGCACCAGCTACCTAATATGCAGTAACAATTACCCGGGGTTGTCAGGCCAATACCCGGCTGAAGAGGCCTTCAATTTGGGCGCACGCGAAGGCACTACTTAGTTACCGCACACAGGACAGTCCCGAAAGGCTTGATGGTCGCCCCATTCACTGCGCTGTGATAGACCATTGTGGAGCCGCCCCCTCATGAGCCTGCAAGAACGTCTCGCCCTCAACACCGATCTCGATTGCGCCGTCGCCAGTCACTTCAACCTGCGCCCCACCCTGTTCGAGGTGTGCGCGCGACTGCTCGTAGAGCAATGGTCCGCACGCCAGATCAGCCACCACGATCCACAGTTGCTCTACCTGATCAGCCTCGACAGTACTCCGGATCGCACTTACGTGCGGCCTTTGTACCAGGCCCTGGCGGAGCGTTTTTGCCGCCGTTCCACGCTTAATCTGACCACCGCAGAGGACTTTCTCAGCCTGAGCGAAGACGCTGACCCGCAAGGTGCCATCGCCATCGACCTGCATACCGTCGAACAGCTGATCAATGACTGCGGCCCCTTGCTGCTGGAGTGCTACCAAGGTGCCCTGGTCACCTTCTGGAGCGAAGCAGACCCGTCCGGGGTGACGCCATGGCAATGGTACGCCGACTATCTCAAGCAACATTTCAAGTCGGCCATCGACAGCGGCTTCGACGCTGGCACGTTGAACCAGACCACCGCGGCCATGGCCAGCCTGATCTACAACTACCCCACCGCCCAAGAGCGCACAGCGTGGCCAAACGCCAGCAACCTTGATGTGCTGCAGCTCGAACTGGATACCTCAGCGAGTGCCTACCTCGATGTGGACCTGGCCAGTGCGCTGCTGCTCGAACACCTCGACAGTACCCCGCAGCGCTCTGTCACGCTGATCTACACAACGTCCGGGCAGCTGGTTCCCATCGCCTCGCGTCAGGCGCTCTTCGACGGGCTTGGCCGACTGTGGCCGATCTCGAGCGCCTTGCGGCCAACGCTGCAGCTGACCCACACGACAACCGATAACTTCGAGGCACAAGCACAGGGCGTGCTCCACCAGCAACTACGGGCTATCAACGCATTGGCCCAGCAGTATCAATCCGAGTACAGCGCGCCGCTGATGAGTCTGGAACTGGACCGCCTGACCTCGATGGTCGATCTGTGCAGCGCTGCGGAACAGAAGCATCGCAAACAACTCTTCGCGCATCTGCCCGAATGGTTGCGCGAGACCAAAGGCCCGCTCATGCGCCGCTACGGTGCGATGCTCCTCGATATGGCCCAATGCTACGAAGACGCCGCGGGACAGTTCTGGCTCGACGGCATCGACGACGCCGAAACGTTCAGTTATCAGCAGTTGGCGCGCCAGATCGCAATCGACCATCCTGGCAACGAACTGGCGGTTCGCGACGTCGTAATCATCAATCATCAGGTCGAGGCGGCAGCCATACCCCACCAGGGCTCGCTGATCGTCGATGGCACAGTCCATCCTGTGCGTTTCTCGCTGGCTCAACTGGCCATCGGCAACCTCGGCCTGCTTGCCCCCGGCCGGGTCGAACTGACCTCAGCCTCGGCACAGCCCTTGCCAACCTGGCTGGATGAACGCTACCTGCGCGAACTGATCAGCAGGGTGGACATCGGTACCGCCTACCCGCAGATGCTCAGACACAACATGCTCGATGACGCCGACCAGCGACAACTGCGCCTGCGTCTGTTCGACAGCCAACTACGTGCCCAGCTACCGGCCTTCGCCCTGGAACTGCACCTGCATGACAACCGCTTGAGCGAGGCCGCCGTGAACGGCATCAGCCAGGTAATGCAGGTGCTACCCCAATCCACGCCAGCTGTTTGGGCTATACGGCCGATGGGCCTGATCAGTTCGCCTGGCGCTACATCAGACCTGCTGTTCAATACCTGGTTGATCGAAGCACACAATCCGGCGACAGGTCCTTGTGTGCTGTATCGCCCTTTGCATCCAGAGCCGTTGCTGGAGTTCACGGATCGCTTGGCACTGCTGGTTGCAATCAGCAATCCAGGGGCGCTGCAGGACGACCTGATCCAGCGCCTGCCCGAACGGTCCCGGCGGATATATGCCCATGGCGGCTTCAAGGAACCCCATCTATTCCACTCGACCGAGGATGATTTCGGCTTGCCGTTCGGTACACCGGCGCCGGTCACACTCTCGGTCGAAGCGCCGTTATCCAGCATTGGGGCCACCCTCTACCAGGCTTGCGTCGAAGAGACGATCAAACACTTCAAGGCACAATCGGCAAGCACTTCGCAGACGCGCTGGGAGCGCTGGCAGACGCTTGGCTGGCTGCTGCTCAATACCCTTCTGCCGCTGGCCGGTGGCACCCTGGCCAACGCCGTCTGGCTGGTACAAATGAGTATTGCTCTGGTGGACTTCGTCAACGCCGATAGCCAGAGTGATCCGGCGGGCCGCCGCATTAACCTGATCAATCTACTGGTCAATGTTGCCGTGCTGCTGTTCTCTCACGCCTACCAGGGCTTGAGTCTGGACTCACCTGAAGTGCAGCCACCGCCGGCAACACCCCCCGCCCCACCGCCAACGCCATTGATGCCGACCCGAATCGTTCAGCCCCCACTGGAATTCAACTGGGCCCGGCCGAATCAGACGCTCAATGCAACGCAGCGCACAACGTTGAAAAAGCTACAGGCCAACATTCCCTTGTCACAACTGCACAGTCCGGTGCCAAGCGGTCCGCTGCGTGGCCTGTATCTGTACAACGATCAGCTTTGGGCGAGCCTGGACAATCAGGTCTACCGGGTCGAGATTGACCCACAGCACGAGTTGCCGCGGATTGTCGGCGCTTCCAGCACAGACGAGCCCGGCCCCTGGCTGACCCGCGATGAGGCCGGACGGTGGCGGATTGACCTGGCGCTGCGGCTGCGCGCAGGCATGCCGTTGAGCAAGCAACTGGAGCTGCGCAAACAGGAAAGGGTGCAAGCTGTCAGTGCCCTGCGAACCCAGCTGATGAGCGATGTCGAGCAGATCAGAAGCCAGAAAACGACACGCGAGCAGGTGATGACCATGGCCGCAACGGCCAGCGATGAGCGCTTGTTGCGCAGTTGCCTGGATAAGACGCAAGCCTATGCCAGGTTCTGGGCTGAGCACCTGAACACGCTGGAAGCCAGCAACCACAACGAGCCTGTGAAACAGTTCAAGGTGGTGCGGGCCACGGCGCTGTATGAGCTTATAAGTTGCGAAAAATCGAGTTATGGGTCATTGAAAAAACTCTTTCGGCCGCTGCGTTCGCAAATGGTGGCTTTGGTCAATCAAACGCCGGAACTTGAAACAATTCCCGCAGCCGACAGACACATCAGCAAAGAGCGTCTGGACAACATGACTTCGCTGCTTGATCAGTTGATCACCTGCGCCGAGACATTGAACGACGCACGCGGGCAATTGAATCGGCTAGCCAGTCGCCAACAAGCAAAGATCACCGAGCTGAACAACTGGGTCCAGGCGAACCGGGAAACAGACTCGGAGCACCTGATGTGGCGCTTCATGCGGGGTGAAATAAACTTCAACCGCTTGAGCCTGCTCTACCCACTGGACGACTTGGGCAATTACTGGCTGGACCGCGCCTGGAAGAACCTCAACCTGGGGATTGCGCAACGGCTGCGCCTGGCGAATCTTGAGCAACCTACTGTCGAACTGAAGGTGCGAGTGCTGCGTAGCATCGAGCAGCAGCTCAATGCCACGTTGCGCCAACTGAATAATCTGCAGCCACTTTTGGAGCAACCTGCTTCTCTGGCGGCACTGGCCGAGCTGATCGGCGATGTGCAGCAGATCGCCGATGGCGTGCACCATGACCTTGCCGATTTCCCGGACTACCCGCCCAACAGTACCGTCAAGCAGCTGCGCAGCCAGGCTCCCGGGCTGATCGAAACCACCGAAAGCGGTCTGCTGCTGGCAGAACCCCGAGTAGACAACGACTCGTTGGTCGACATTCCAGGCCCGGACAACAAGACCCCGTCACGCACCTATCGACGGGACCAGGATGAGTGGGTCGAAGTACCAAGCGCTACACCCGAGCCTTCACAGGGTCCATCACAATCGTTGAAAAGCGTGCTCAAGCAGAGCCGTACGCGGATGTCGAGCGCTCGTGGGACGCTTCATAGCTTGCAGGCAACAAGGTCGGAAAACTATCTGCCGGTTGAAATCGAGGAAATGCTTGACCACCAGCAAGCGCTCCTCACCACCCAGCGTCAGGCCATCGAGCAATGCTTGACTGAAGTCAATCAGACCGATGAGGCAGCACGCAGCGAAGACGCCGCGCTGGTCATAGGGTCGCTTGATGAACTGGCCCAGACCCTCAAGGATCAGGCGCTGGAGCTGCGGACCCAGGCCGCTTTAAGGCAGAAGCCCAGAATGGGTGAGGTGCAATACCTGATTGACCATGATCAGGTTCAGGTCCGCAGTGCAGGACCACGCCGACGCCTGGCCAAAACCAAGGGGCGAGCGGATGATTTTCTTGACGAGTACGAGATCAGCTACCAGGACAGGGGGCTGTGGTATGCCCATTTCCACTATCCAGCCATGGACACGCCACGTGAGAGTTTCATCGCCGGGCACCTGAAATCCGCCGCCCAGCGACATACCGCCGGTGCGAGCATCACCGATCCGCACAGTGGCAAGACCATCGATGTCTACCGAGCACCGATTACTTTGGTATCCGCCGAAAAGTATTTCTTCGGCCTGTAGCAACAAAGGGAGCAGCACGCTGTGGGAGCTGCCCCCTTGATTTCAACGGTCCTTGAACTGCGCTTCCCGCTTGGCAATGAACGCCGCCATGCCTTCCTTCTGGTCTTCAGTGGCGAAGGCCGCATGGAATACCCGGCGCTCGAAGCGCACGCCTTCTGCCAGGTTGACTTCGAAGGCGCGGTTGACACTTTCCTTGACCATCATGGTCATCGGAATCGACTTGCTGGCGATGGTTGCCGCCACCTTCAGGGCTTCTTCCAGCAGCTCGGCCTGCGGTACCACGCGTGCCACCAGACCGGCGCGCTCGGCTTCCTCGGCGCCCATCAAGCGGCCGCTCAGGCACAGTTCCATGGCCTTGGCCTTGCCCACGGCACGGGTCAGACGCTGAGTCCCGCCCATACCCGGCAGCACGCCAAGATTGATTTCCGGCTGGCCAAACTTGGCATTGTCGGCAGCGAGAATGAAATCGCACATCATCGCCAGCTCGCAGCCACCACCCAGGGCGAACCCGGACACAGCAGCGATAATCGGCTTGCGCCGGTTGGCGATGCGATCGGCATCACTGAACAGGTCATCGACATAGATCTGCGGGTAACGCAGGTCAGCCATTTCCTTGATATCGGCGCCCGCGGCAAAAGCCTTGGCCGAGCCGGTAAGCACCACGCAACCGATGTTCGGGTTGGCTTCCAGCTGATCCAGGGCCTGGTTGATCTCGCCGACGATCTGCGCATTGAGCGCGTTGAGGGCCTGCGGACGGTTGAGGGTGATCAGACCGACCTTGCCGTGGATGTCCAGCAAAATGGTTTCAAATGACATGCAAGCTGCTCCCTTCAAAGATTGCGCGCAATGACCATGCGCTGAATATCGCTGGTGCCTTCGTAAATCTGGCAGACCCGCACATCGCGGTAAATGCGCTCCAGCGGAAAGTCGCTCAGATAGCCATAACCGCCGAGGGTCTGCAAGGCATCCGAGCAGACCTTTTCGGCCATTTCCGAGGCAAACAGCTTGGCCATCGAGGCTTCGACCAACGCCGGGCGCCCGGCATCACGCAGTGCTGCGGCATGCAGGACCATCTGCCGGGCGACAGCGACACGGGTGGCCATGTCGGCCAGGCGGAAGGCCACGGCCTGATGCTCGATCAGCGCTTTACCAAAACTCTGGCGCTCACGCGCATAGTCGCGAGCCACTTCAAAGGCGGCACGGGCCATGCCCACCGACTGCGAGGCGATACCGATACGGCCACCTTCAAGGTTGGCCAGGGCGATCTTGTAGCCTTCGCCTTCCTCGCCCAGACGGTTGGCGACCGGCACCCGCACATCGTCGAAAACGATCTGACAGGTGTCGGAAGCGTGCTGGCCGAGTTTGTCCTCGACCCGGGCAACCTGATAGCCGGGCGAGTCGGTCGGGACGATAAACGCACTGATGCCGCGTTTGCCGGCAGCGGGATCAGTCACGGCGAAGACAATCACCACACCGGCATTCTGCCCGGAGGTGATGAACTGCTTGCAGCCATTGAGCACGTAATGATCGCCGTCACGCCGCGCACGGGTCTTCAGGCTACTGGCATCGGAACCGGCCTGGGGCTCGGTCAGGGCGAAAGCGCCGAGCATCTGACCACTGGCGAGCGGCGTGAGGAACTGCTGTTTCTGGGCGTCATTGCCAAACTTGAGAATCGGCACGCAACCCACCGAGTTGTGCACACTCATGATGGTCGAGCATGCGCCATCGCCAGCGGCAATCTCTTCCAGCGCCATGGCATACGCCACGTAGCCGGTATCGCTGCCACCCCACTGCTCCGGCACCAGCATGCCGAACAGCCCCAGTTCGGCCATCTCCTCGATGGCCTCCTTGGGGAAGCGATGATCGCGGTCCCATTGCTCGGCAAACGGCCGCAGACGCTCTTGAGCGAACTGACGGACCGCGTCACTGATTTGCTGTTGTTCGTCATTGACTAGCATGGTGCACCTCAGTACAGACACTCGACGGCCATGGCAGTCGCTTCACCGCCACCGATGCAGATCGCCGCAATACCGCGGTGCAGGCCTTTCTGACGCAGGGCGGCGAGCAAGGTGACGAGGATGCGCGCACCCGAAGCGCCGATCGGATGGCCCAGGGCGCAGGCACCGCCGTGAATGTTGACCTTGTCGTGCGGCAGATCCAGGTGCTTCATCGCCGCCAGCGTGACCACGGCAAACGCCTCGTTGATTTCGAACAGATCGACCTCGGCCAGGTTCCAGCCAGTGCGTTTGATCAGTTTGTCGATGGCACCAATCGGTGCCGTCGGGAACAACGCCGGAGTGTCGGCAAAAGCAGCGTGGCCGTGGATGACAGCCAAGGGCTTCAACCCTTGTTTTTCAGCTTGGGAGCGACGCATCAGCACCAAGGCTGCAGCGCCGTCGGAAATGGAGCTGGAGTTGGCTGCTGTGACCGTACCGCCGTCACGGAATGCCGGTTTGAGCTGGGGAATCTTGTCCAGACGCGCCTTGGGCGGCTGCTCGTCGTCACTGACCAGGCGCTGCGTCTTGCCCTCGGTCACTTCTACCGGGACGATCTCGCTGGCAAAACTGCCATCCTTGATCGCTTGCTGGGCACGGGTCAGCGAGGCGATGGCAAAGTCATCCTGCTGCTGACGGGTAAAGCCGTTGTTTTCGGCACAATCCTCGGCAAAGGTGCCCATCAGGCGCCCCTTGTCATAAGCGTCCTCAAGACCATCGAAGAACATGTGGTCGATGATCTTACCGTGGCCCATGCGATAGCCGCTGCGCGCTTTGTCCAGCAGGTAAGGGGCGTTGGACATGCTCTCCATGCCACCGGCCACCACCACATCGGCGCTGCCGGCCAGCAGCAAGTCGTGCGCCATGATCGCCGCCTGCATGCCCGAGCCGCACATCTTGTTCAGGGTAGTGCAGGTGGTGCTCTTGTTCAGCCCGGCGCCCAACGCCGCCTGGCGCGCTGGCGCCTGGCCCAGACCGGCTGGCAGCACGCAGCCGAACAGCACCTGCTCGACGCTATCCGGGGCAACCCCGGCACGCTCGACCGCAGCACGAATGGCCGCAGCGCCCAGTTGTGGCGCGGTGAGGCTTTTCAGGTCGCCCTGCAGGCCGCCCATGGGGGTGCGCACGGCGCTGACGATTACAATCGGATCATTGGCGAGGGTCATGATAGGTACTCCTGCAATTACTTGGCGGCCATACGCAAGGCACCGTCAAGACGGATCACCTCGCCATTGAGCATGCTGTTTTCGATGATATGCCGCGCCAGCGCAGCGTATTCCTGTGGACGACCGAGGCGTGGCGGGAACGGCACGCCGGCGGCCAGCGAGTCACGCACTTCCTGGGTCATGCCCGCCATCATCGGGGTCTCGAATATACCCGGGGCGATGGTCATCACACGGATGCCAAAGCGCGCCAGCTCACGCGCCGCTGGCAGGGTCAGACTGGCGATTGCGCCCTTGGAAGCGGCATAGGCTGCCTGGCCGATTTGCCCGTCATAGGCGGCAATCGAGGCGGTATTGATGATCACTCCACGCTCACCCTCGGCACTCGCTTCGCCTTCGGCCATGGCTGCAGCGGCCAGGCGCAGCAGGTTGAAACTGCCGATCAGGTTGACGTTGATCACCCGGCTGAAGCTTTCCAGGCCGTGCGGACCATTCTTGCCCAGGACCTTCTCGGCGCCGACGATACCGGCGCAGTTGATCAGCCCGTGGAGACTGCCGAACGCAGTCACGGCAGCATCAACCGCGGCTTTGGCAGGGGCTTCCTGGCTGATGTCGGCGACCGCAAAGCGCGCCTTGGAACCCAGCTCCTGGGCTTTGGCAGCAACGGCCTCGGCATTGAGGTCGACCAGCATTACCTGGGCACCCGCCTCAATGAGCATCTGTGCGGTGGCGGCCCCCAAACCTGAGGCCGCGCCACTGACGATAAAGTTCTTGTTGGCAATCTGCATGATGGTCTTTCCTCAGGCGCTGGTGGTTGCGGCCAGCGCGGCTTGTTGTTTGGCAATTTCCTGGTTGCGCAGGATGAAACGCTGCAGCTTGCCGCTCGGGGTCTTGGGCAGCTCGCTGACAAATTCGATTTCGCGTGGATACGCGTGGGCATAAAGGCGCTGACGTACATGTTGCTTCAGTGCCTCGGCCAGTTCCTCGCTGGGCTGCTGACCAGCAGCCAGCACCACGAAGGCCTTGATCAGTTCGGTACGCTCCGGGTCTGGCTTGCCGACTACGGCAGCCTCGATCACTGCCGGGTGCTCGATCAGGGCACTCTCGACATCGAAGGGTCCGACCCGGTAACCGGAAGTGGTGATCACATCATCACTACGGCCGACAAAACTGATACTGCCGTCACTGTTGAGTTCGACGGTGTCACCGCTGAGGTAGTACTTGCCGACGAAGGATTTGGTCGGCAAGCCGTGATATCCAGCGAACCAGCACAACGGCGACTGTTCGCGGTCCACGGCAAGAATGCCTGGTTGGCCGGCCGGCAGCTCGTTGGCCTGCTCATCCACAACGACGATGCGGTGCCCGGGAATGGCAAACCCCGCCGACCCCAGGTGCACCGGGTGCTGCAGGCCATGGTGGTTGCACAGCACCATGCCCAGCTCGGTCTGCCCGTAGTGATCGTGAATGGTCACCCCCAGCTCGACGGCAAACCAGCGGATGACTTCCGGGTTGAGCGGCTCGCCAGCACTACTGACCACCCGCAGGCGGCCCTTGATCGGCGTGCTGAAGTCGCTGCCGGCAGCGATCAGCAAGCGATAGGCGGTGGGCGAGCCTGCCAGGTTGCTGATGGCGTATTTGTTGATGACCCGGCAGGTGCTTTCAACACTGAACGGACCATCGAAGAAGGTCGTGGAATGGCCCAGCGCCAACGGCCCGGTCACAGCGTAATACAGACCGTAGGCCCAGCCAGGATCGGCGAGGTTCCAGAAATTGTCTTCCGGGCGCAGGTCGATGGCATCGCGCATGTAGCCCTGGAAGGCGACGATGGCGCGCAACGGCACTTCCAGCGGCTTGGCCGGGCCGGTGGTACCGGAGGTGAACATCAGCAGGAACGGCGCGTCAGCACCCAGCAACACCGGCTCGCAGCGATCACTGGCAGCCGCCAGCGCCGTGTGGAAGTCGACATCGCTGGATCCGTCCTGTGCACCGACGCAGATGATCGTCGGGCACCCATGTACATCGTCGAGCTTACTGCGGTTGAGTGGCTCGGTGACCACTACCTTGGCGCCCGACTGCTCCAGCCGGTGCTCGATGGCTTTAGGCCCGAAGGCAGTGAATAAAGGTTGATAAACCGCACCCAGACGCCAGGTGGCCAACACGGTGATCAGTAATTCAGCCGTGCGTGGCATCAACCCGGCGACCCGGTCTCCGGCACTCACCCCCTGGGCCTTGAGCACATTGGCCAGACGCGCGGCAGACTGTTGCAACTGCTCGAAGCTGTACTGGGCGCTGCTGCCGTCGCGGCCCTCCCAGTTCAGGGCGACACGATTTTTGCCGACATGCCGGTCGCAGCACTCGACACAGGCATTGAGCGCATCGAGGTTACCGTGCAGGACTTCGCGGGTAACCAGAGAATAATCGAAGCCGCTTGCGGCCGTAGCGTAATCACGCATCGTCAGACTCCTGATTTCTTATTGTTGGAGTATCACCTTTGATCTGACGATGTTGTCGCCGCAAACGGCGCTCGGCAATGGCCAAAGCGCTCAATAGGGATGAGCGGTTTGGCCGCTGCAAGGTGCCTTCACTCGTCCGCAGGCAACGCCTGCAGGGCCTCGCGAGTCAGTTGCTCTATCAATCCGTTTACAGCTTTTTTGTAGTCTTGGATGTTCTGTGCGCTTTGCGCCAGCATCTCACCCTCCAAACCGTTCAGCGCCTCCTGTTGCTCCCAGAATGGCTGCAAAACGTCCTGGAACCGGTCAGCCTTCTCACGCTCCAGATACTTGATCCAAAAATCCCGCTGACTGACATACGTCACCAGTTCGTCGGTCGCTGAAGCCCATCGCACCGCCGCCGCGGCATCACTTAGCTGCTGCTGCGTCACGCCGGCGAGTCGCTCGAACTGCATGGTCTTCGGTTGACCAGGAAGGTCGAGGGTTCGGGCAAGAGCAATACGGTACGCCAGGCTTACCTCGACCTCATCCACCCTTGCCCGCCCACGCGCTGCGGCCTGTTCCTCGGACAAACCGGCATTGCGCAGCCTGTCCGTCTCCAGCGTCACGCGCCGCTCAATGTCCAGACGCGCAATCGCCTCGACCCTTTCCAGCCGAAACAAGCCTCGCGCCAGCCCCAGCAGCGATGCCTGCTCTTGCGCTGACGCGCGCCCACGTAACGCCTGAGCAACCAGCATACGGAC
This sequence comes from Pseudomonas putida, assembly GCF_028682475.1. Classification (GTDB taxonomy): domain Bacteria; phylum Pseudomonadota; class Gammaproteobacteria; order Pseudomonadales; family Pseudomonadaceae; genus Aquipseudomonas; species Aquipseudomonas putida_AG. The sequence continues at coordinate 147,913 of NZ_JANHLE010000011.1, read as the reverse complement.
CTCCAGAGTGCTGAAGCACGAGATCACTCTATCCGCACAGCCGCGCTCGCCTGCCAGACCAAACAGCTCCTTGCGCAGCAACTGTTCGTCACTGGCAGCGTCGAGTACCGCCCACACCCGTCGAGACAGGTCCTGGCGGGCCTGCCGGTAATCACTGGTTTCGGTCAAGTCGCCAAGCAAGCGGAAAAACTCTTCACTGCCGGATTGCGCCTGCAGGTCATTCCATTGTTGTTCGCGATCCGCTCTCATCGACGCCTCCAAGGTTGCCAGCCAGGCCTCCCTGATCTGCGTCTGGACAACCACTGGCGGTGGCAGCACAACTGGCGCAGGGCCAGGTGCGTACAGACGGTCAAGCATGTCCACCGGTACCGGGTTGTTACGCAGCTCCACGGCACGGCGTGTCTCAAGCGGAGCATTGAGCAAGGCTTCTGGCAGCACCGCGATCTGATTGTCACGCAGGTCGGCAAACTCCAACAAGCCGCACCACTCCAGCCCAACGGGTACCGCCTGCAAATTCGCCCGACGCAGGTTCAGCTCGCGAAGTCGAGACAGCTGACGAAACTCAAGGCTGATTGCACCCAGCGGATTGGCGCTCAGATCCAGGGTGTGCAAGCGGGACAAGCTATGCAAAGACTCGACTGCCGCCTGAGTCATTCGTATGCGGTTACCCGACAGACGCAGGGTAGTCAACTGAGTCAACTGGCCGATGTCTGCAGGCAAGTCAACCAGTGCGTTGTTACTCAGATTGAGCCAGCGCAAGCGCGAGAAACAGCGCAGGAACCCTGCGGGAATGGCATCCACCTGCAGCCCTACCAAGACCAGCTCACTGACGTGGTTAAAATCCGCATTTGCAGGCAGCGTCGGCAGGGTTCTGATGTCCATACCGATCAGACTCAAGCGATTACCGGCAGGTTGCCCAGTGGGCGTGACAAGCCGTCGCCCCTCCAGACGCCAGCTTCGGCGCAACTCATCAGCGAAGTGTCGGCGCGCCCCGAACAGGTTGTCGGCATGCCCTTGCCTCACCCAGGCATGCAGCGCTTCATCAAGGTCGCCGTAATCCCGGAACTGCTGAATCAGCCTGATGTAGGCTGTCCCCGGCGCCGCCAGCAGATCCGTCACAAAGTTGTCCAGAGCCCGGGCACCCAAGGTTGGATAGAGCGCGCGTGTCGCGTCAATGAGCGCACGCCGCGAAGGATGCCTGCCCTCGCCACGGCCGCTGAGCAGGTATCCGATACGCCCATCAGGAAGTCGCTGGAGCGGGCTGTAGCGCGGTTTTATCTCACCCAGTTCGGTCAGCTGCAAAAGCGCCTGGCGTCCGGAGGGCAACCAGGTACGCAAGGCGTTGTCGATCTGATCCCTCGCTCCACTGCCATCCCATGTCAAACGAGCGAGATCGTCCCAGGACAGGTGCCTGGTCAATACCTCGGCCAGGCTGTCAGGATTATCCAGAAGGGGGTCCAGCTCAATGCCCACTTGGTTATAACACCTGAAACTGCCCGAATCTCGCACCAGGATGACCGTGACATTCTTCGGGTCATTGTCGGGATGTAAGCGCGCCAACACACGCCCGGCATCGGAACCCTCACGCAACTCGAGGTCGGCCGTGCCTGATAATCTGGCCTGTTTGCGCAACAGGGCGAACACCAGTGAAACCGTTTCGGGCCGATAACTGCCCTTCAGGTACAAGCCTTCACGTATGCGTGTCAACTGCGCGAGCTGCAAGTGCGCGCGAGCCTGCTCGGCTACCGCCAGGGGAATCCGCTTCGCGCTGACCATCCGCTGACGCTGGGTGTCAGTGGCCAGTTTGAGCACATCCAGCGCATAGGCATCAGGCAGGCCTTTGAAATCCCGCTGGATCAATGCCAGCATCGATTTTGTGTCCTGCGACGGCTCCGTCAGCAGCGGATCTCTGGCCACATACTGCCGCGAGAAATGTTCGAACAACTGCTCGCGTAACGCCGGAACATCGCCAAGGAACACTGCTCTCTGTTCCTGGATTGACATCGTGTCGGTCTTCAAAGCGTCACTGCACCATTGAAACAACTCCGAATCGTCTTCACGCCCCTCGCCCAGTTGTGCGATGAAGGTTTCCACACGGGCATCCACGGCAAAGCGCTCCAAGGTGTCACGCAACTCCACCGGTAACGGCCGACGTTCCACCAGTAGACCGCGAAGATGCGTTTCATCTACATCCGCAACCTTCAAGATCTGCTCGACTCGATTGGCGGGCAAACTGGATGCTGGCGGCCAGAGACGTCCCAGCAACAGGCCGGTCCCTTCCCACTCAACGGGATGCTCGCTGGACAGCTGCCAACAGCGCTCGCCATTGAACTCGAGTAACGGCCCGAAGCTCGCCTCACCTTGCGGATGTCGTAGCTGCCAGGCACTACGCCCCTTGACGGGCCTGACCTGATAATGGCTATCGCCGTTCCGCCACCAGTGCCCGGTGCCATTGGACAGCAAGCCGTTGTCCTGCTCGAGCAGGTCAGCAGGCGTCCCCCTGTCTTCATAGGAAGTAACATCGCCGGACCACAATCGCGCCTGTCCGGCATCATTCAGCGCCGGGGCCAATTGATCGACTACAGCGCTACGCGCGAAACCGCGAGCGACCAGCGCCGTCCCCCCCACCAATGCAGCGCTGACCACCACCGTCTCGGCAACCCCGAGCAAGTGATCAAGGGCTTCGTGCTGATGGCCCTGGCTCCAGTCCTGGACACCTTCGCAGACCTCCGAGAGGGTCTGGGCGACCAGATCGGCCGTCAGCACGACACCGATAGCCGGGACGAACAATCCGGCCAGGTTGACCACGGTCAAGCCGACGGATTCAAGCGCCTGTAGGCGTTCGGCGCTGACGCGGGCATTGACCTGAGCGGTAGGCACCGCAAGAAACTGCGCATCGTCGCGAATACGTTGCTGCTGCTCGATGGCCAGAGTGGAAAACAACGGATCATTGATCACCTCGCAGGTCGCCGTTGCGTCGGTCTTCTCATCGGCCAGGCGCTTGCGCAATGTCGCCAGGTAGTCCGGGCGGTCCGCCAATGCGATGTGCTGGTTGAACCGTCGTTGATAACCTGGATCGCGAAGTAGTTTGCCGAGGGCCAGACTGGCTTCGCGCCAAGTGCCGAAAGCACGTAACGTTTGCCTGTGATCACCAGGCAGGAAGAGGATCACCCCCTGCACCAGGGATTTCGGAAAACCGCCCGCCACGGGGATGATCCCATGCAGCTCGAACGCCAGAGCACCTTCCACACGATACCCCAGGACCTGGAGCGCCCCCGCGTAGACCCGGTCACTTTGCGCATGGGTCGGCGGTTGACCAGCGACTATCCGGCGCAGCATGTCCAGGTCATCCGCCTGCAACTGCTCTTTCAGCGCCGCTACTTCAATGGCCAGCGCCAACTGCAGGCGCTTGTCCTCGACGAGTGTGGCTGTGCAGTCAGCGTCGAGAACGGCGTCCAGATGTTGCTGATACTGCTCGCCCACATCCAGGCTGCGGCAAAGCGCAACGAGCTGGGCACTGTCTGTCGTCAGCACTTGCTCCGCCTGCCCGGTAGCCGCATCAGCCGGATAGACCAGTCCGGTCTGTTCGAAAAATGGTTCGGCGTCCTTGAAGTTGTGCAGGAACTTCTGCAAAGCAGGCATCCGGACGAAATAGGAACGGTATTGCGCAGGCCCTGTGGCATCGCCGACCAGCTTGCGGCGCTCTTCCCGCCATTGGGCCTTATCAAGCGCAACCGACAAAGAAAGGGAGGAAAACAGCCTTTCCTCCAGCAGAGACGTGACGAAACTGTCCAGCGGTTGAAGCCTGGCGAACACTCGCTTGACCTCCTGCTGGCTGCGCACATGTTTCTCGAAGCTGGTGCGCAGAGCCTGGAACTGATCATGGCCAATGCCTTTCAGCCAAGCAGGAAGTGTTTGCGCGATGAACGCATCGGTTGCGCTTTCAAGCTGGGTATCTGTTACTGATTCGGACATGGCCGGTACCACCGAGATTGAGGAGCTGACCACTCTGCAGCCGCTTTATAATCTCCGGCACCGGGAAGACCACCCCTTCAGCCGTCCTCGCCTTCACGCGTCTGCACCAGCGCGCGGTAGTGCCCCGGGTTGCAGCCAAACCACTTGCGAAAGGCTTTGTAAAACGAACTGCTGTCGGCAAATCCCAGCCGCTCGGCGATCTCAACCAGGCCCGGCTCAGCCTGGGCTAGCCAGGCGATTGCCAGCTCACGGCGCACACTGTCCTTCAGGCCCTGATAGGTCTGCCCTTCCTCCGCCAGACGTCGGCGCAAGGTCGCACTGGACAGGCACAAGTGGTCGGCCAGGCTGCGAGCATCCGGCCATCGAGCGGGATCGAGGCCAAGCAGGTTGGCGCGGATGCGCCTGGCCAGACTTGCCGGGTCACGGTACTTGACCAAAATGTTACCCGGCGCCTCGGCAAGAAAGCGCTGCAATTCCTGGGGGGTGCGCTTTATCGGCAGGTCAAGACAATCCGCAGCAATGATCATGCGAGTACGCGGGCGGTCGAATTGCAGATTCCCCGAGAACATCACCCGGTAGTCATCGCAGAACGGCGGCTCGGCGCAGCGCAGGTCGATGGCCAATATCGGGATACGCCGCCCTGCCAGCCAGCAGGTCACGCCATGCACGATCATCCAGAAGGTAAAGTAGGTAAACGCGCGGCGTGGCTGCTCACACGGTTCATTGACGACGATCTCGGCCAGGCTCTGCTGGCGCACCAGGCCCGGTTGCAGATCTTCGAGCATCAGCGAGAGAAAACTCAGAGCAATATCCAGGCCGGCGCCCAAACTCGGTTGAGCCATGGCGGCACGTGTCAGGAAGGCCAGGCTGCCGTTAGGCAGACCACGCCGGTCCATGGCGAAGAATTCGTCGTTGCAACGACGCGCCAGCAACCGCCACAACCGCGCATAGGCGTCCGCAGAAACCCGTGCCTGGGGCAACTCAAGCTGCGCCGGATCAATGCCGGCACGCAGCAACATACCGGCATCGGACAGGCCTGCCGGACAGGTCTGCAACAGCGCTTCGCGCACAAGCTGCATGGAAATCGTGTCTTTCTCGCTCATCGGCCATCCGGCGCCCGGTTGCTCTGTGCCGGCCATCTTAGGCCGACCGCTGAAGAATACCAGCGCTGCATCAGTGCTGTTCGGCCAAACTCAGGAACGCCTGGATCAGGCGCAGTTCACGACGCCGCTGCAAACAACCGATCATATGTCGGTTGATCAGCCCGTCGCCGACAATCGGACGCGCCACCACCCGCGGATCATGAGCCACTTCCACCGACGAAACGATACCGATGCCCAGCTCCGCGGCTACCGCCTCAGTGACCGCTTCGCGGCTGTCCAGCTCAAGCAACACCCGTGGCTGTACCTTGGCCTCGGTGCAGGCCTGGTCGAAGGTGCGCCGGGTGATCGAACTGGGTTCGCGCAGCACCATGATCTGTCGATCAAGCTCGGCCAGCGGCAACTCACCCTTGCCGTCCGCCCACGGGTGACTGACGGGTAACAGGGCACAGATCCGCGATTCGCCCAAGCTCTGCAGGTGCAGCCCCTTGCGCGGTTCGACCTCGGTCAACACGGCCACATCCGCATGTTCGCCAAGCAACGCGGCCAGGGTTTCCTGAGCGTTGCCCAGACGCAGGTTGACGGTAATGCCAGGGTAACGCGCACGTAGCTGGGCAAGCATCGGCATGACCCGGTGCGGTCCATCGGCAGCCACCTCCAGGCGTCCGGTAAGCAACTGGCGATTGGCCTCAAGCATGGCCTGGGCTTCCTCGGCCAGACCAAACATCGCTCGCGTGATCGCCGCCAGCCGGGTGCCCTCCTCGGTCAGCTCGACGCGCCGTGCAGTGCGCCGCAGCAAAGTGATCTGGTAGTGCTCTTCCAATGCCTTGATATGCCCGGTGACCGCTGGCTGGCTGATGAACAACCGCGCCGCAGCACGGGTAAAGCTGCCCTCCCGGGCCACAGCGTCAAACGCACGGAGCTGGAACAGGTTCATATCTATCGGCCTGACTTATGGCTGGCATAACAACAAACAATTTGATTGATGACGCACAGAATTGCAACTTAGACCCCGTAGTTTCAGCCCACCGCTTGTGAGGAACTTCGGAATGAGCAACGCCCCTATCCTGCTGACCCCTGGTCCTTTGACCACCTCGTCCCGCACCCGCCAAGCGATGATGGTGGACTGGGGCTCCTGGGACCGTGACTTCAACCAACTGACCGCCAGCCTGTGCGAGCAACTGCTGGCCATCGTCAACGGCGCCGACAGCCACCACTGTGTGCCCCTGCAAGGCAGCGGCACCTTCGCCGTGGAAGCCGCCATCGGCACCCTGGTACCTCGTGATGGCAAGGTTCTGGTACTGATCAACGGCGCCTATGGTCAGCGCCTGGCGAAGATCTGCAAGGTTATGGGGCGCGCCTACAGCACCTTTGAAACTGCTGAAGACCAACCGACCACCGCAGCCGATGTCGACCGCCTGCTGAGCGCTGATGCCGGCATCACCCATGTGGCGCTGATCCACTGCGAAACCAGCACCGGCATCCTTAATCCGCTGCCAGAAATCGCCGAAGTCATCGCCCGTCACGGCAAACGCCTGATCATCGATGCCATGAGCTCGTTCGGCGCCTTGCCGATCGATGCCCGCGAAGTGCCGTTCGATGCCCTGATCGCCGCCTCCGGCAAGTGTCTGGAAGGTGTGCCTGGCATGGGCTTCGTCTTCGCCCACAAAGACTCCCTGGCTGCCGCCGAAGGCAATTCACCATCCCTGGCCATGGACCTGCAGGATCAGCACGCCTACATGGCCAAGACCGGCCAGTGGCGCTTTACCCCACCGACTCACGTCGTCGCCGCGTTGCACGAGGCCTTGCTGCAATACAACGAGGAAGGCGGCCTGCCGGCCCGTCACCAGCGCTACGCCAGCAACTGCAAAGTGCTGCTCGACGGCATGGCGGCGATCGGTTTGCGCAGCTTTCTGCCCGCCGAGATCCAGGCACCGATCATCGTCACCTTCCACGCCCCGAACGACCCACGCTATCAATTCAAGGATTTCTACGAACGGGTCAAGGCCAAGGGCTTCATCCTCTACCCCGGCAAGCTGACCCAGGTCGAAACCTTCCGTGTCGGCTGTATCGGCGTGGTCGGCCCGGACGGCATGCAAGCCGCGGTGAATGCGGTGGCCGAAGTGCTGCGGGAAATGGAAGTACTGGACATCTGAAGCCTTGCCACTCTCTCTAGGAATTCGCACATGAACTACAGCAACCCAACGCAACTGCAAGCCGCCATCCTCGACTGGGCCGGGACCGTGGTCGACTTCGGTTCTTTCGCACCGACCCAGATCTTCGTCGAAGCCTTCGCCGAGTTCGATGTCGAAGTGTCCATCGAAGAAGCCCGTGGCCCGATGGGCATGGGCAAGTGGGACCATATCCGCACCCTGTGCGACCAACCGCAGATTGCCGAGCGCTATCGCAAGGTGTTCGGTCGCACCCCGACCGACGCCGATGTCACCGCCATCTATGAGCGCTTCATGCCCTTGCAGATCGAGAAGATCGCCGTGCACTCGGCGCTGATCCCCGGCGCCCTCGACACCCTGACCGGTCTGCGCAAGGACGGCCTGAAGGTCGGCTCCTGCTCCGGCTACCCGAAGGTGGTGATGGACAAGGTGGTTGAGCTGGCCGCGCAGAATGGCTATGTCGCCGATCATGTCGTGGCCACCGATGAAACCCCTAATGGCCGCCCTTGGCCGGCGCAGGCACTGGCTAACGTGATTGCCTTAGGGATCGACGATGTCGCGGCCTGCGTCAAGGTCGACGATACCGTGCCCGGCATCCTTGAAGGTCGCCGCGCCGGCATGTGGACGGTGGCGCTGGTGTGCTCGGGCAATGCCCTGGGCCTTACCTATGAAGGCTATCGCGCCCTGGCCTCTGACACCCTCGACAGTGAACGCAAGCGTATTCACGCGCTTTTCGAAGGTTCACGTCCGCATTACCTGATCGATACCATCAACGAGCTGCCGGAAGTGATCGCCGACATCAACAAGCGTCTGGCACGGGGTGAGATGCCGCAGTCAGTGTAAGACACCCGGTTGGAGCGGGCTTGCCCCGCGATGCGATCTGTCAGTCACAGCGCATCGCGGGGCAAGCCCGCTCCTACCATTTCAGCCCTTATGCCGTTCCACCCAGCTGGCATACTTATCAATGAAAGTCTGCAAAAACGGTTGGACCTTCTCCGACAGTTTGCCATTCTCGTCGAACAGGCTCGCCGCCCCACCGATATACGCCTCTGGCTGCTGCATGCACGGGACATCGAGAAACACCAGTGACTGACGCAGATGATGGTTGGCGCCAAAGCCGCCCACCGCCCCTGGCGAAACACTGATCACCGCACCCGGCTTGCCGCTCCAGGCACTCTGCCCATAGGGCCTTGAGCCGACATCAATGGCGTTCTTCAACACCCCCGGCACCGAGCGGTTGTACTCCGGAGTGACGAACAGCACCGCATCACTGTTGCGGATCTGCTCGCGGAATGCCTTGTAAGCCGCTGGCGGGTCGAGATCAATGTCTTCGTTGTAAAGGGGCAGATCGCCAATCTCGACTATCTTCAATTGCAGATTCGAGGGCGCGAGCTGCGCCAGCGCCAGGGCGACCTTGCGATTGAAGGACGCCTTGCGCAAGCTGCCGACGACAACGGCTACCGAATACACCTGGCTCATGGCAATTTCCTGACATGTAGGACAAAGGAACTTGTAGGTATAGATGATCTACCCAGCGCCTGAAGTTTTTTTCCGCGCGAGCAAAACTTACCCGACCAATCAGTGGTCTATGCCTGACAGAAAACTTTTAGAGGTTGCACGGTAAATGACAGCAGTACTGGTCGGACAGTTTCATGCACGGGACGCAGAAGGCCGCATCTACCCCGTTCATGAGTTTCAGGAAGCCACCCTTGAGGCCGACGGTAGTGCCGCATCCCTGCCTGTCACCACTTACAAGCTGGCCATCGGTGACAAGGTCAACCACCTGGGCGACAACCGCTTCGAACTGGCGCGCAGTGGCGTGGAGCTCATTCGCATTCCTTGATGCAATCGACGGTGTAAATCCGCCCTTGCTCACCGGTCTCGTGCTGCAGGCCGTGCACGTCGGCGACAAAACCGGGGAAGCCGCTGTCGAAGGCGGCGGCAAACGCCAGGTAGTCAATGATTGACCGGGTCGCCTCGGTAAAACGTTCGCCCGGCATGATCAATGGAATCCCCGGCGGATAGGGCACCAGCATCACCGCCGCAACACGTCCGAGCAATTGCTCAATCGGCACCGCCTCCACCTCACCGCGGACCATCCGGTCATAGGCATCGGCGGGCTTCATCACCACTTCCGGTAGCCGGGTGAACAGGCGTTTGAGCTGCTTGGCAGTCGCATTGCTGCGGTAGCAGGCGTGCAACTGGTCGCACAGATCTCGCAGGCCCAATCCCTGATAACGCAGAGGATCGAGACGGGCGACACAGGGCAGGCTTTCGAGCAGATCGGTGTTGGCGTCGTAGTTGCGTTTGAACTCCAGCAGTTCGGTCAGCAACGTGTTCCATTTGCCCTTGGTAATGCCCATGGAAAACAGCACCAGGAAAGTGTAGAGCCCGGTCTTTTCCACCACCAGGCCACGCTCCCAGAGAAATTTGCTGACCACTGCCGCCGGGATCCCGTGCTCGCTCAAGGCACCGCCGGCGCTAAGCCCGGGCATGACCAGGGTGACTTTGATCGGGTCGAGCAATACGTAGTCGTCGCTGACCTCACCAAAGCCGTGCCACTCCGCTTGCGGCGCCAGCAACCAGTCACCGGTGCTCACCTGCTGCCCACCCTCGACCTGCGGCGGTTGCCAGATACTGAACCACCAGTCATCGGCGGCAATATGCTGACGCAAGTTGGCCATGGCCCGACGAAAGCTCAGGGCCTCATCGAACATTTCCTGCAACAGCGAACGCCCGGCCGGCCCTTCCATCATCGTCGACGCCACATCCAGCGAGGCCAGAATGCTGTACTGCGGCGAGGTGGAGATATGCATCATGAACGCTTCATTGAAACGGTCACGGTCCAGCTGTCGTGCACCGCCATCCTGTACATGGATCATCGAAGCCTGGCTGAAGGCTGCCAACAGCTTGTGGGTCGAGTGGGTGCTGAACACCAGCGGGCTGTCAGCCGTGCGTGAAGTACCCATGGCATAGCGCCCGGCAAAGAACGGATGGAATGCGGCATAGGCGTACCAGGCCTCATCGAAATGCAAAACCTCGACACTGTTGCCGAGCATTTGCTTGATCAGCTCGGCGTTGTAGCAAAGCCCGTCATAGGTGGAGTTGGTCACCACCGCCAGTTTCACCTTGGGCGCCCGCCCCTGGGTCAGCGGATTGGCCTGGATTTTCGCGCGGATCGATTCAGGGCCGAACTCGCTCAGCGGTATCGGCCCGATGATGCCCAGCTCATTGCGCTCAGGACACAGGTACAAGGGAATCGCACCGGTCATGATGATCGCGTGCACCACCGACTTGTGGCAATTGCGGTCCACCAGCACCAGGTCATCGCGACCGACCATCGAATGCCAGACGATCTTGTTGGCGGTGGAGGTGCCGTTGATGACGAAGAAGGTATGGTCGGCGCCAAAGTTCTTTGCCGCCCGGGCTTCGGCCGCCGCCAGAGGGCCGGTGTGATCCAGCAGCGAGCCAAGCTCGGGGACCGACACCGAGAGATCCGAGCGCAGGGTGTTTTCACCGAAAAACTGATGGAACGCCAGCCCCACCGGGCTCTTGCGATAGGCCACCCCGCCGCCGTGCCCCGGCGTGTGCCAGGAGTAATTGGACTGCGCGGTGTGCTGCACCAGGGCCTTGAAAAACGGTGGCAGCAGGCCGTCCAGGTAATTGTGTGCCGCCCGCGCCACTTGCCGGGCCAGAAATGGCACAGTGTCTTCGAACAGATAGAGAATGCCGCGTAGCTGGTTCAGTTCGCTCATGACATCGGCAGGAGCATTTTCCAGGGTCACCTGCTCGCCCAGGGCGAAGATCGGCAGATGCGGCGCACGTAGCCGGGCCAGGCGAATCAGCTCGACCATGTTCTGCAGCAAGTGAATGTTTTCGCCCGCACCTTCTGCGGCAATCAGCATGCAGGCCAGACCATGATGGGTCGAGGCCAGCAAGCGACCTTCAGCATAATCGATGGCCGGAAGAATGCTGAAGCCATCCTGGGCCAGTTCCTCGGCGATGCCGCGCACGCGTTCACCGGCCAGGGTGTCGGCCTTGATATCGCGGTGAACGATCAGCACCGGGAACTTGAGGTCCTTGTACATGAGGGCGCGCCTGCTGCGAATGACGGGTCGGTCATTTCAGGGTAGAAGCTCGCCAGCCCCCTTGCGCGGATTCCGCCTCAGTTGGCCTCGGACAATTGCTGCCACAACGCCGGGCCACCCGTCGACTTGGCGATGGCTTCCAGGCGCGCCAGATGCGCTTCCAGCTCCTGCTCGCTGGCCTGAATGATGCGTCCAGGTTGACGGCCGATCAGGCGACGGATTTCGCTGCCACGGCTTTCTTCGCTGTTTTCCTCGCCATCAGCACCCTGCCCGGCCAGTGACAGGCTGGTCTGACCGCCGGTCATGCTCAGGTAGACGTCGGCCAGCAACTCCGAGTCGAGCAACGCGCCGTGCAACTCACGACCGGAGTTGTCGATGCCGTAACGTTTGCACAATGCATCGAGGCTGTTGCGCTGGCCCGGGTGCCGCGAGCGGGCCATCATCAGGGTATCGAGGATGGTGCAATGCTGGGAGATATCGGCGCGGTGGTGCTGGCCGATCAGGGCGAATTCGTTGTTGATGAAGCCAACGTCGAACGCCGCGTTATGGATGATCAGCTGCGCGCCCTGGATGAAGTCGAAGAATTCATCGGCCACTTCGGCAAATCGCGGTTTGTCGATCAGGAAGGCGTCGGTAATACCGTGTACGCCGATGGCACCTTCGTCACTCTCGCGATCGGGCTGCAGATAGACGTGGAAATGCCGCCCGGTCAGGCGCCGGCCCATCAGTTCGACACAACCGATCTCGATGACCCGGTGGCCGTCGGTAACCGGCATACCCGTGGTTTCGGTGTCGAGGACGACCGACCTGTTGTTCTGAATCTCCACGCCGGTGGTCTCCTGTCGCGTACAGCTTGTCTGGTGAAAGCCGGGCATTCTACCTCAGCTGGCGGGCAAGTGGCGGCCGCTGTGTTCAGCGCAGCCCGCGCACTTCGTCAACGCCGCGGTTGGCCAACTGGTCGGCGCGCTCGTTGCCGTGATGGCCGATGTGTCCACGCACCCACTTCCAGGTCACCTTGTGGCGCCCGACCTGCTCATCGAGCAGCTGCCAGAGGTCGGCGTTTTTCACCGGCTCTTTGGCGGCGGTTTTCCAGCCGCGCTTTTTCCAGTTGACCATCCACTCGTTGATGCCTTTCATCACGTATTGCGAGTCGGTAACCAACAACACTTCACACTCGCGCTTGAGCGCTTCCAGGCCCTTGATCGCCGCCATCAGTTCCATGCGATTGTTGGTGGTCTCCGGCTCGCCGCCCCATAGCTCCTTTTCGACGCCCTTGCAGACCATCAGCACACCCCAGCCGCCCGGGCCAGGATTGCCCTTGCAGGCACCATCGGTAAAGATCTCGACGCTATCGCTCATTTACAGCCTTTTCATCAATGATTGGAGCCCGCGCCCTGCAGGCGCGCAACTCAGGGTTCGGAATGGCGCCGGTTGACCTTGGCCATCGGCAAGGGCAGCAGCTTGCCCATCGGCTCACGGCGCTCCAGGCGCAGTGGCCGCAGGCCGACCACCATTTTGCGCGCCACCAGCAGGTAGACACCACCACCGGCGCCTTGCCAGCCACCGGCGACCCGCTCCCAGCCCGCCAGACGCTGTTGCCAGGCCGGCGACGCAAGCGGCGGACGATAGCACCCGAAGCGGCGTTTCTCCAGCGCGAAGCCCAGCAGGTTAAGCCAGTCGCCGACCCGTGACGGGGAAATGCAGCGGGCCTTGCGCAGCGCATCATGGGCAAACACCCGACGCACGCCCCAACTGCTCCAGGGGTTGATACCGATGATCACCAGGTGCCCGCCCGGGCGCACGCTGCTGGCGGCTTCACGCAGCAGGCCGTGGGGCGACAGGCTGAAATCCAGGCCATGCTGCAGCACCACCACATCGGCGGCGTGCTCGCTCAGCGGCCAGGCCTGCTCTTCGCAGACAATCTCGACCCCGGGCAGCGGTGCGCCCAAGCGCACATTGCGCTGCACCTGCGGGGCCTTGGGCGGCGCTTCGGCACAAGGGCCGTAATGCACCAGGTAGCCGCCGAAGTAGCGCCCCAGCTCCTCTTCGAGCAGGCGTTGTTCTTCATGCAGCATCAACTGCCCCAGGGGGCCGGCGAACCAATCGCGGGCCAGGCTGATCAGCTCCAGCCACTGCGGATCGGCCTGGGCAAAGGCTTGATCGGTCATTGCAGTCTCCCTTGAAGGTTCTCGACAGCGTGCATAACTACTAAGATGCACCCATGTCCCACGTTTGGCGAATCGCACCATGATACAGATCGATGCCCTGCCCGCTTTCAACGATAACTACATCTGGTTGTTACAGGATTCTGCCAACCAGCGCTGCGCAGTGGTCGATCCGGGTGATGCGGCACCGGTACTGGCCTGGCTCGAACATCACCCCGGCTGGCAACTGAGCGACATTCTGATCACCCATCACCATCACGACCATGTCGGTGGTGTCGAGCAGCTCAAGAACGCCACCGCTGCGCGGGTTTGCGGCCCTGCCCACGAGCGCATCCCGGGGCGTGACCTGGCCCTCGACGACAACGCCAGCGTGCGCGTCCTGGGTCTGGATTTCCAGATCATTGCGGTACCTGGACATACCTTGGGACATATTGCTTATTATTGCGGGCAAACGGCCACTCCGCTGCTGTTCTGTGGCGACACTTTGTTCGCCGCAGGTTGCGGTCGTCTGTTCGAGGGCACCGCCGAACAAATGCACCATTCCCTTGAGCGTCTGGCAGCCTTGCCCGCCCAGACGCTGGTGTACTGCACCCACGAATACACCCTGAGCAACCTGCGTTTTGCCAGGGCAGTTGAACCCGATAACCAGCACATTGCCCAACGCTTCGACGACGTTACCCAAATGAGGGCGCACAATCGCATCACGTTGCCATCAACCCTGGCCCTGGAAAAGCTGACCAACCCCTTTTTGCGCACCACCGAAACATCCGTTAAAGAAAAATTAGACGAACGGAATGAACTAAAAAACCTTACTCCAAGTGCTGTTTTTGCTGGGTTGCGGGCTTGGAAGGATAGCTTCTAAACAGCCGCTGCTAGGTCCTGGAAGTTCTCAAAGGTTGACCACGGAGGGGCTGCTTTCTAGAATCGCCCGACATTTTTGCCCGGAACTTTGTCCCAGCCAATGTCGTCGAATAGCCGCAGAACCTTCAATTCCGTCGCCCTGACGCGCCTGGCCCAAGCCAGTGCGCTGGCCCTGGCCGCCACCCTGGTGGGTTGCCAGAGCACCCGTCAGCTCGACGAATCCGACAGCGTTCGCGCGCACAACTACCAGGCCCGGATGAAGCAAAAGCCGGTATTCGTGCCGGTCAAGCAAGCCGAGCAGGAGCCCCAGGATGTCTGGGAGCGCATGCGCCAGGGCTTCGCCCTGCAGGACGACATGGCGGCCAACCCGCGCATCGAGCAACAACGCCTGTGGTTCGCCAGCAACCCCTCATTTCTGGAAACCGCCGGCGACAGAAGCAGCCTGTACATCCACTACATCGTCGAGCGTCTCGAAGAGCGCAACATGCCGCTTGAGCTGGCTTTGTTGCCGGCCATCGAAAGCGCCTACAACCCCATGGCCTATTCCCGGGCCCATGCGGTAGGTTTGTGGCAGTTCATTCCGTCCACCGGTCGCCACTTCAACCTGCGCCAGACCCGTTTCTACGACGGCCGTCGCGACATCACCGCCTCGACCAACGCCGCACTGAACTACCTGAGCCGTCTGCACGACATGTTCAACGGTGACTGGTTGCTCGCCCTGGCCGCCTACAACGCCGGCGAAGGTACCGTCAGCCGCGCCATCGAGCGCAACGAGAGGCTCGGCCTGCCTACCGACTACTGGAACCTGCCACTGCCTCAGGAAACCCGCAACTATGTGCCCAAGTTGCTGGCCCTGTCACAAGTAGTGATGACGCCGCAGGCCTATGGCGTGAATCTCAACCCGATCGCCAACGAACCCTACTTCGAAGCCGTCGCCATCAATGACCGCCTGGACCTGTCGCGGGTCGCCGAGCTGGCCGATATCGACGAAGACGAGATGTTCCAGCTCAACCCGGCGTTCAAGAAGCGCATGACCGTCGACGGTCCCAAGCAACTGCTGGTGCCGACCGCCAAGGCGCAGTTGCTAACTGCCAGCCTGTCGAACATGAAGCCGGAAGAGCTGCTCTCGCTGCAGCCGAAAAAGGCCGTCTTCGAAGCAGCACTGGCCGAAGCTGCACCGCGTACCACCACAACCCGCAACAGCCGTTACCGGGTCAAACGTGGCGACAGCCTGGGCAGCATCGCCAAGGCCAACAAGGTCAGCGTCAAAGACCTGCAGCGCTGGAACAAGCTCTCCGGTCATGGCCTCAAGGCCGGGCAGACGCTGGTCATGCAAAGCGCCCAGCCAGTGCCGGACAAGAACCAGAAAAAATCCACCCAGTACAAGGTCCGCAAGGGCGACTCGCTGTACCTGGTGGCCAAGCGTTTCAACGTCGAGATGCAGCACCTCAAGCGCTGGAATCCGCGCAGCGGCCACGCCCTCAAGCCAGGTCAGACCCTGACCGTTTACCTGCCGCACTGAGCACCAGGCTCCGCACCTTAAACCGGAGCCTCGCCGACCATCCTGGCGGCCCTCTTTTTCCAGCCGATACAAGCTGTTACTGTAGCTGGAACAAAGCCCAAGCCGCCTGGATCGGATCGCCGACTTGATACGTCCCCTCCTGTTGCTGTCAATCAGCCTGGCCTTGAGCTTTCCCGCGGGCGCGACAATCAGCGAAAGCCACGGTTACGCCCAGTTCGGCACGCTCAAGTATCCAGCCAAATTCACCCACTTCGACTGGGTCAATCCGCAAGCGCCCAAGGGCGGCACCTTGCGCGCCATGGCATTTGGCACCTTCGATACGCTCAACCCCTACACCTTCAAGGGCTCAAGCCCGGTCACCACCCCCAACTTCTTGCAGTACGGGGTAACCGAGCTGAACGAACCGCTGATGGTCGGCACCGGCCAGTACGACCCCTCGGGTGACGAGCCGACCTCCAGTTATGGTCTTATCGCAGGCTCCGTGGAGTACAGCGAGGACCGTAGCTGGGTGGTGTTCAACCTGCGCCCGGAAGCGCGCTTTCATGACGGCCATCCGATCACGGCCAGCGATGTGGCGTTTTCCTACCGCACCCTGCTCAAGGTAGGTCACCCGATCTACCGTACCAACCTGCAGGAAGTGCAGCGGGTCGACATCCTCAATCCAAGACGCATCCGCTTCGTGTTCAAGCGCGCCGGCAATCCGTTGCTAATCCTGCGCCTGGGCGAGATACCGGTGCTGCCGGCGCATTACTGGAAAGGCCGTGACTTCAAAGCCACCACCTTCGAGCCGCCGCTGGGCAGTGGCCCCTATCGCATCACCCAGGTCCAGCCGGGGCGGCGCCTGGTGTTCGAGCGGGTCAAGGATTACTGGGGCAAGGATCTCGCGGTCAACCGCGGCAAATACAATTTCGCCCGGGTCGAGTACGAGTTCTATCGCGACAGTGCCGTGGCCTTCGAAGCGTTCAAAGCCGGCGAGTTCGATATTTACATCGAGCACCAGGCCAAGAACTGGGCCAATGGTTACAACTTCCCGGCGGTACGCCGTGGCCAGGTGATCAAGGCGCAGATCCCGCACAAGATCCCGACCCAGACCCAAGGCCTGTTCATGAACAGCCGCCGCGCAGCCTTCAGCGATGCCCGGGTTCGCCAGGCCCTGGGGCTGATGCTGGATTTCGAATGGACCAACCGCGCGCTGTTCAGCAGCGCCTATCGCCGCGCCAGCAGTTACTACCCCAACAGCGAATTCGCGGCCAGTGGCCTGCCGGTAGGCAAAGAGTGGCTGTTACTTGCCCCCTATCGCGAGCAATTGCCCGCCGCTTTGTTCACCGAACCCTACAAAGTCAGCCACACCGACGGGCGCGGTATCAGCCGTCAGACGCTCCGCCAGGCCCTTGGTCTGCTGGGCCAGGCGGGCTGGAAGCTGAAGGGTCAGCGCCTGCTCGACAGCAAAGGTAACCCGCTGAAGCTTGAGCTGCTGCTGGTCAACCCGAACCTTGAGCGGATCCTGCAACCTTATGTCGAAAATCTTGCCAGCATCGGTATCGATGCGCGCTTGCGCACCGTGGACCGGGCCCAGTACAAACAACGTCTGGACCAGTTCGACTTCGACATGATTCTGATGACCCTGAACCAGACCCTCAGCCCCGGCCTTGAGCAATGGTTGTACTTTCACTCCAGCCAGGCCTCGACCAAAGGCAGCAAGAACTACGCTGGGGTCAAAGATCCGGTGGTCGATCACCTGCTCGACACCCTGCTCGCCGCCCAGAGCCGCGATGAACAAATGGCAGCGGCACGGGCCCTGGACAGGGTGTTGCTGTGGCACTACTACATGATTCCCAACTGGTACCTGGACAACCACCGCCTGGCCTACCGCAACCGGTTCGCCTTCGTCACCACGCCGCCCTACACCCTGGGGCTCAACAGCTGGTGGATAATGCCTTCGGAGAACGCCCAATGATGTCACTGCCCGGCCTGCGCCTGAAGGCCTGCGCCCTATTGCTGGCCTGCTTCAGTTTCCAGGCACTGGCGGCCCCGCAACACGCCTTGACCCTGTACGACGAAGCGCCGAAGTACCCGGCGGACTTCAAACACTTCGACTACGTCAACCCGGATGCGCCCAAAGGCGGCACCTTCCGCCAGGCCGGTTTTGGTGGCTTCGACAGCCTCAACCCGTTCATCAACAAGGGCGTACCGGCCGATGACATCAGCCTGATTTACGACACCCTGATGACCCAGAGCCTGGACGAACCCTTCACCGAGTATGGCCTGGTGGCCGGCAAGATCGAAAAGGCGCCGGACAACAGCTGGGTGCGCTTCTACCTGCGCCCGGAGGCACGCTTTCATGATGGCCACCCGATTCACGCCGAAGACGTGGTATTCACCTTCAATACCCTGATCAAAAGTGGCGCGCCGCTGTTTCGTGGTTACTACGCCGATGTCGCCGAAGTGATCGCCGAAGACCCGCTGCGGGTGCTGTTCAAGTTCAAGCACAGCAACAACCGCGAACTGCCGCTGATCCTCGGGCAGCTGCCGGTGCTACCCAAGCACTGGTGGGAGGGGCGCGACTTCACCAAAGGCAACCTGGAGATTCCGCTGGGCAGCGGCCCGTACAAGGTCGCCGAGGTCAAGGCCGGACGCTCGGTGCGCTATGAGCGGGTCAAGGACTACTGGGGCAAAGACCTGGCGGTCAATCGCGGTTTTTACAACTTCGACGTAATGACCACCGATTATTACCGCGACAGCACGGTGTCGCTGGAAGCGTTGAAGGCCGGCCAGTTCGACTACCGCCTGGAAACGGCGGCGAAAAGCTGGGCCACCGCCTATGACGTGCCCGCCGTCCGCGAGAAGCGCCTGATCATGGAGGAGTTGCCCAACGGCAACCCGACCGGCATGCAAGGCTTCGTCTTCAACATTCGCCGGCCGCTGTTTCAGGATGTACGGGTGCGCGAGGCACTGAGCCTGTTGCTGGACTTCGAGTGGACCAACAAACAACTGTTCAACGGTGCCTACACCCGAACCGCCAGCTACTTCGAAAACTCTGACATGGCCGCCAGAGGCCTGCCCGATGCAGCCGAGCTGAAAATCCTCGACCCGCTGCGCGGCAAGATCCCTGAGCAGGTCTTCACCCAGGCGTTCGCCAATCCGGTCACCGATGGCAGCGGCATGATCCGCGAACAGCAGCGCAAGGCCTACAAGCTGCTGCAGGAAGCCGGCTGGCGCATCGTCGACGACAAGATGGTCGATGCCCAGGGCAAACCGGTGTCCATCGAGTTTCTCCTGGCCCAGACCGAGTTCGAGCGCATTCTGCTACCGTTCAAACGCAACCTGGCTGACCTCGGTATCGACCTGGTGATTCGCCGGGTCGATGTCTCCCAGTACATCAACCGCTTGCGTTCGCGGGATTTCGACATGATTGTCGGTGGTTACCCGCAGTCCAACTCGCCGGGTAACGAGCAACGCGAATTCTGGCAGAGCGCCGCCGCCGACAACCCCGGCAGCCGCAACTTCATCGGTCTCAAGGACCCGGCCATCGACACCCTGGTCGAAGCGCTGATCAATGCCGACTCGCGGCAAAGCCTGATCGAGCATAGCCGCGCCCTGGACCGGGTGCTGCAGTGGGGCTACTACGTGATTCCCAACTGGCACATCAAGACCTGGCGCGTTGCCTACTGGAACCACATCGGCCACCCGAAGGTTTCGCCAAAGTACGATATCGGCATCAACACCTGGTGGATCAAGCCGGACGTCGAACCGGCCGTGCCCGTGAACCCTGCGCCAGACGCACCACCGACTGCAGGGGCGCAATAGCATGCTGGCCTATATCTTTCGTCGTCTGCTGCTGATCGTTCCAACCTTGCTGGGTATCCTGGTCATCAACTTCCTGATCATCCAGGCCGCACCCGGCGGTCCGGTCGAGCAGATGATCGCCAAGCTCGAGGGCTTCGAGGGCGCCACCAGCCGCATCGCCGGTGGCGGCGCCGAGGTCTCGGTGGCAGGCTCCAACTACCGCGGCGCGCAAGGTCTGGACCCGGCCCTGATCAAGGAAATCGAAAAGATGTACGGCTTCGACAAGTCGGCGCCGGAACGTCTGTGGATCATGATCAAGAACTACGCCCGCCTGGATTTCGGCGACAGTTTCTTTCGCGACGCCAAGGTCATCGACCTGATCGTCGAAAAGATGCCGGTGTCGATCTCCCTGGGCCTGTGGAGCACCTTGATCATGTACCTGGTGTCGATCCCCCTGGGGATCGCCAAAGCCACCCGTCACGGCAGCCATTTCGACGTCTGGACCAGTTCGGCGATCATTGTCGGCTACGCAATTCCGGCATTCCTCTTCGCCATCTTGCTGATCGTGGTGTTTGCCGGTGGCAGCTACCTTGACTGGTTCCCCTTGCGTGGCCTGACCTCGAACAACTTCGACGAACTCAGCACCACCGGCAAGATCCTCGATTATTTCTGGCACCTGGTCCTGCCGGTAACCGCACTGGTGATCGGCAACTTCGCCACCATGACCCTGCTGACCAAGAACAGCTTTCTCGACGAGATCAACAAGCAGTATGTGGTCACCGCCAAAGCCAAGGGTCTGAGCCCGAACAGGGTGCTCTACGGCCATGTGTTCCGCAACGCCATGCTGCTGGTGATCGCCGGTTTCCCCTCGGCGTTCATCGGCATCTTCTTCACCGGCTCGCTGTTGATCGAGGTGATTTTTTCCCTCGACGGCCTGGGTCTGATGAGTTTCGAAGCGGCTATCAACCGCGACTACCCGGTGGTCTTTGGCACCCTTTTCATCTTCACCCTGCTCGGCTTGGTGGTGAAACTGATCGGCGACCTGACCTACACCCTGGTCGACCCCCGTATCGACTTCGACAGCCGGGAGCACTGAGATGACCTTGTCCCCTCTCAACCGTCGACGCTTCGAGCGTTTCAAGGCCAACCGCCGCGGCTGGTGGTCGTTGTGGCTGTTCCTGATCCTGTTCGGCCTGAGCCTGGGCGCCGAACTGATCGCCAACGACAAGCCCCTGGCCGTGCGTTACGACGGCGAATGGTATTTCCCGGCCCTCAAGCGCTACCCGGAAACCACATTTGGCGGCGAGTTCCCGCTGGAGGCCAATTACAAGAGCCCGTATATCCGCGAATTGCTCGCAGCCAAGGACAGCTGGGTGCTCTGGGCACCGATCCCGTTCGGCTACCAGAGCATCAACTACGACCTCAAGGTGCCCGCTCCCGCGCCACCTTCGACCCAGAACTGGCTGGGCACCGACGATCAGGGCCGTGACGTGCTGGCACGAGTGATCTACGGATTCCGCATCTCGGTGCTGTTCGCCCTGACCCTGACCATCCTCAGCTCGATCATCGGCGTGGTCGCCGGCGCCCTGCAGGGTTTCTATGGCGGCTGGGTCGACCTCGCCGGGCAGCGTTTCCTGGAAATCTGGTCAGGCCTGCCGGTGCTGTACCTGCTGATCATCCTCGCCAGTTTTGTGCAGCCCAACTTCTGGTGGCTGCTGGGGATCATGCTGCTGTTTTCCTGGATGAGCCTGGTCGATGTGGTGCGCGCCGAGTTCCTTCGTGGCCGCAACCTGGAGTACGTGCGAGCTGCGCGGGCACTGGGGATGCAGGACGGGCCGATCATGTTCCGGCACATTCTGCCCAACGCCATGATCTCGACCATGACCTTCATGCCCTTCATTCTCACCGGTGCCATCGGCACCCTGACCGCCCTGGACTTCCTTGGCTTCGGCCTGCCACCTGGCGCACCCTCGCTGGGTGAACTGGTGGCTCAGGGCAAGTCCAACCTGCAAGCACCGTGGCTGGGCATCAGTGCCTTTGCCGTACTCGCGCTGATGCTCAGCCTGCTGGTATTCATTGGCGAATCCGCCCGCGACGCCTTCGACCCGAGGAAATGAAATGAGCAATGAAACCTTGATCGAAGTGCGCGACCTGGCTGTGGAGTTCGTCACCGGCGAGCAGAGCCAACGGGTGGTCGAAGGCATCAGCTTCGACATCCGCCGCGGCGAGACCCTGGCGCTGGTCGGCGAGAGCGGTTCCGGCAAGTCGGTTACCGCTCATTCGATCCTGCGCCTGCTGCCCTACCCGCTGGCACGTCACCCGTCCGGCACTATTCATTACGAAGGGCGAGACCTGCTGACCCTGGATGAAAAGCAGATGCGCCATATTCGTGGCAACCGCATCGCGATGATCTTCCAGGAGCCGATGACCTCGCTCAACCCGCTGCACAACATCGAAAAGCAGATCAACGAGATCCTCCTGCTGCACAAGGGCCTGCGTGGCAAGGAGGCCACTGCGCGGACGCTGGAGCTGCTCGACCTGGTGGGCATCCCTGAGCCACACAAACGCCTCAAGGCCCTGCCACACGAGCTCTCAGGCGGCCAGCGGCAGCGAGTCATGATTGCCATGGCCCTGGCCAACGAACCGGAGTTGCTGATCGCCGACGAGCCGACCACGGCGCTGGACGTCACCGTGCAGTTGAAGATCCTCGAATTGCTCAAGTCGCTGCAAGCACGGCTGGGGATGGCGCTGCTGCTCATCAGTCATGACCTCAACCTGGTCAAACGTATCGCGCACCGGGTGTGCGTGATGCAGCGCGGTTGCATCGTCGAACAGGCCGACTGCGAGACGTTGTTCCGCAGCCCGCAACACCCGTACACGCAGATGCTGCTTGGCGCCGAGCCCAGTGGCGGCCCGGCCGGCAACCCGGCGGGCAAACCGATGCTGGAGGTCGAAGACCTGCGCGTCTGGTTCCCGATCAAAAAAGGCCTGCTGCGGCGTACTGTCGATCACGTCAAGGCGGTGGACGGCATCAACTTCAGCCTGCCGCAGGGGCAAACCCTGGGAATCGTCGGCGAAAGCGGTTCGGGCAAATCCACCCTCGGCCTGGCGATCCTGCGTTTGCTCGGCAGCCAGGGTGCCATTCGCTTCCAGGGCACCGCGCTTGAAAACCTGAATCAACAACAGGTGCGTCCGTTACGCCGGCAGATGCAGGTAGTCTTTCAGGACCCGTTCGGCAGCCTCAGCCCGCGCATGTGCGTCAGCGACATCGTCGGCGAAGGCCTGCGCATTCATCGCATCGGTACTGCGGCCGAACAGGAGCAGGCAATCATCGCCGCCCTGCATGAAGTTGGTCTGGACCCTCAGGCCCGTCACCGCTACCCCCACGAGTTCTCCGGCGGCCAGCGCCAGCGCATCGCCATCGCCCGCGCACTGGTGCTGAAGCCGGCGTTGATCCTGCTGGACGAGCCGACCTCGGCGCTGGACCGGACCGTGCAGCGTCAGGTAGTCGAGTTGTTGCGCTCCTTGCAGAGCAAATACAACCTCACCTACCTGTTCATCAGCCATGACCTGGCGGTGGTCAAGGCGCTGAGCCATCAACTGATGGTGGTCAAACAGGGCAAGGTGGTGGAACAAGGCGCAGCGGCGGATATCTTCGCCGCACCGCAGCATGCCTATACCCGACAGCTGTTGGAGGCGGCCTTCCTGGCCCCCGGGGGAACCAGATGCTAGAAACAGAAAAGGCCGCATAAGCGGCCTTTTCTGTTTCTGGCGTGGATCACTCAATAGCGAGTGATGTCCGCCTTGGCTTCCAGCTGCTTGCGGTAAGCGGCGAAGTCCTGCTGACCGGCACGCGAAGCGAGGAAGCGGCGGTACGCAGACTTCTCTTCATCGGTGGCAGCAGCGCCTTCGTTGACGCCGTTGAGGCGCAATACAACCAGGCTACCGTCGTTGAGCGTCACGCTGCTGTAGACCGGCTTGTCCTTGGCCTCTGGCTTGGCCATACGGAACACTGCCTGCAGCTCGGCCGGATCGATGCCTTCCTGGCTGCGCGAGACCGCTTCCTGGACCTTCCAGCTCTGACCTTCCTGGGTAGCACCCAGTGCGATGCTTCCGTCACGCAGACCGGCGATCAGCTTGTCAGCCTTGGCTTTCAGAGCGGCAGTTGCCTGCTCTTTGGCCAGGTGCTTGCGGATGCTGTCAGACACCACATCCAGACCCAGTTGCTCAGGCTTGCGATGTTCCTTGACGCGCAAAACCACGATGGTTTCCGGGTCCAGCTCGATGGCGGTGCTGTTGGCACCCGCTTCCAGCACTTCAGCGCTGTAGGCGGCCTGGATCACGGCACGGTTGGCGGTGATGCCTTCGCCACCTTCACGACCGAAGGCCGCCGAGGTGTGAACTTTCAGGCCCAGGTCCTGGGCTGGCTGCGCCAGGTCGGATGCTTCGAATGCAGCGTCTTCCAGTTGCTTGGTCACTTCGACAAAGCGCTGTTCGACCTGCTGGGTCTTGAGTTCGCGGGTCAGCTTGTCTTTCAGGCTGGCGAAGCTCGGCACCTCAGGTGCCTGCACATCCAGCAGCTTGATCAGGTGGAAACCGTACTCGGTGCGCACTGGCGCCGAAACCTGGTCCTTGTTCAGCGCATACAGCGCCTCTTCAAAAGCCGGGTCGTAAACGCCCTGCCCGGCATAACCGAGGTCACCGCCGTTGTTGGCCGAACCCGGGTCCTGGGAGAATTCCTTGGCCAGCGTGGCAAAGTCTTCACCTTTGGTCAGACGCTGCTGGATCTCTTCGATCTTCGCCTTGGCCTGCGCTTCGTTCACCTTGTCGTTGACTTCGATGAGGATGTGCGCGGCATGGCGCTGCTCGGCCAGGTTGGCGATTTCCTTCTCGTACAGAGCCTTGAGCTCGTCTTCGTTGACAGTAACCTGATCGAAGAATGCCGACTTCTTCAACTCGATGTAGTCAATGACGACCTGATCCGGACTCATGAACTCTTTGGCGTGCTCATCGTAGTGCGCCTTGACCTGCTCGTCGGTGACCTTGACCGCAGCCGGGTCGACCTTGAAGGTCAGCGAGGCGAAATCGCGGGTCTGCTTTTCCAGACGGGCGAACGCATTGACCTGGTCGTCGGTGACAAAACCGCTGCCGGCCAAGCCTGCACGCAGCTGCCCAATGAGCATTTCCTGAGCGAGCATTTCGCGGAACTGCAGACGGCCGTAGCCCATCTGACGAATGACCTGATCAAAACGCTCGGCGCTGAACTTGCCATCAACCTGGAACTCAGGCGTTTGCAGGATCAACTGATCCAGTGCCGCTTCGGAAAAAGCGAACTTGGCGTCTTCGGCGCCTTGCAGCAGCAACTTGCGGTCGATCAGCCCTTTCAGCGCCGCTTCACGCAGCATGTTCTCGTTGAGCAGCGACGGATCGAAATCCTTGCCCAGCTGTTGCATCAGCTGTCGGCGTTGCATGTCGACGGCCTGGCTCAGCTCGTTCTGGCTAATGGTTTGACCATTGACCTTGGCAGCGTCCTGGCTGTGGGTGGTGGCCTGGAAGATGGCATCGAAGCCGGTCAGTGCCATCAAGGCTACGATGACACCGATGATGGTCTTGGCAATCCAACCTTGTGAATTGTCCCTGATATTCTGCAGCATGCGTCCCCCAGAAACGGTTGTACTGAATGAAACAACCGTGGAGCGTGGGTAGATTCCTGATAGAAGAAAGGCGCATCCGAAGATGCGCCTTCTCGTAACCGGCCGAGCATCAGGTGCTTTTCAGCGTGTCCCGATGCTCAGCAGCCAAGCCAGGCATGAGCCAGGCCCGGTTAGGCGTGAGCCTGAAGGAAGGTCTTAGTTGACGGCTTCTTTCAGTGCCTTGCCAGCCTTGAAGCCTGGCTTCTTGGCAGCAGGGATTTCCAGAGTCTTGCCGGTTTGCGGGTTGCGGCCGGTGCGAGCTGGGCGGTCGGTGACGGAGAAGGTACCGAAACCTACCAGTACCACGGAGTCACCAGCCTTCAGGGCGCCGGTGACGGATTCGATTACTGCGTCCAGCGCCTTGCCGGCGGTGGCTTTCGAAATATCAGCAGATGCGGCGATAGCGTCAATCAGTTCCGACTTGTTCACTCTAAGTCCCCTTATATCTCTATTGAGTTTGTATCTAAGTATGTAATGAAAAGCTAAACGAGCGCTGGGTGGCCTATTGACGCTTAAGCGCCGCTTTATAACAAGGGCCTGAAAATACTGTCAAGAAAGCCCCCCAGCCAAATACGTACTAATGCGTGCTAATTCTTTCCTTGGAATCGCTGTCGCGCTTTTCATCCTTGGCGACAATCTCGGGAGCCACATCTGGTAAGGGCTCCGGGGCGTATTGCAGCGCAATTTGGAGGACTTCGTCAATCCATTTGACCGGTTTAATCTGAAGATCCTGCTTAATATTCTCAGGAATTTCTTTCAAATCACGCACATTCTCTTCAGGAATGATCACCGTCTTGATCCCACCACGGTGTGCAGCCAGCAGCTTCTCTTTCAAACCACCAATGGCCAACACCTGCCCACGCAGGGTGATTTCACCGGTCATGGCAACATCAGCGCGCACCGGGATCTGTGTCAGCGCCGAGACCAGGGCGGTACACATGCCGATACCGGCACTTGGACCATCCTTGGGCGTCGCGCCTTCAGGCATGTGGATGTGGGTATCACGCTTCTCGTGGAAGTCAGCCGGGATGCCCAGGCTTTTCGCCCGGCTACGGACAACGGTCTGCGCCGCAGTGATCGACTCGACCATGACATCGCCCAGGGAGCCGGTCTTGATCAACTGGCCCTTGCCCGGAATCACGGCGGCTTCAATAGTCAGCAACTCACCACCGACCTGGGTCCAGGCCAGGCCAGTGACTTGCCCTACCTGATCCTGCTGCTCGGCCAGACCATAGCGGAACTTGCGTACCCCGAGGAAGTGCTCCAGCTGCTCGCCAGTGACCTTCACAGCCACTTGCTTGAGGCCGGCGTGCTCCTTGACCACCTTGCGGCAGACCTTGGCAATCTGGCGCTCCAGGCCCCGTACACCGGCTTCGCGGGTGTAGTAGCGGATGATATCGCGAATGGCCGTGACGTCGACTTCCAACTCGCCCTTTTTCAGGCCGTTAGCCTTGATCTGCTTGGGCGTCAGGTACTTCACCGCGATGTTGATCTTCTCGTCTTCGGTGTAACCCGGCAGACGGATGACTTCCATCCGGTCCAGCAGCGCTGGCGGGATGTTCATCGAGTTGGAAGTGCACAGGAACATCACATCGGAAAGGTCATAATCGACTTCCAGATAGTGATCGTTGAAGTTGTGGTTCTGCTCAGGGTCGAGCACCTCAAGCAGCGCCGAGGCCGGGTCGCCACGCATATCGCTGCCCATTTTGTCGATTTCATCGAGCAGGAACAGCGGGTTACGCACACCGACCTTGGTCATTTTCTGAATCAGGCGACCCGGCATCGAACCGATGTAAGTCCGCCGGTGCCCACGAATCTCGGCCTCGTCACGCACGCCACCCAACGCCATGCGTACGAACTTGCGGTTGGTGGCACTGGCGATCGACTCGGCCAGGGAGGTCTTGCCGACACCTGGAGGACCGACCAGGCACAACACCGGGCCACGGATCTTTTTCACCCGCTTCTGCACGGCGAGGTACTCAAGGATGCGCTCCTTGACCTCTTCGAGGCCGTAATGGTCGGCGTCGAGGATCTCTTCTGCCTTGGCCAGGTCCAGGCGTACCTTGCTCTGGGCCTTCCACGGCACCTGCACCAGCCAATCCAGGTAGGAACGCACCACGGTGGCCTCGGCAGACATCGGCGACATCTGTTTGAGCTTGTTCAGCTCGGCCTGAGCCTTGGCGTAGGCATCCTTTGGCAGCCCAGCGGCGTCGAGGCGCTTTTTCAGCTCTTCGACTTCGTTGTGGCCTTCTTCGCTATCGCCCAGCTCCTTCTGAATGGCCTTCATCTGCTCATTCAGGTAGTACTCGCGCTGGCTGCGCTCCATTTGTTTCTTGACCCGGCCGCGGATGCGTTTTTCCACCTGCAGCAAGTCGATTTCAGCGTCCAGCAGCGCCATGACATGCTCGACTCGGGTAGCCAGGTCGAGGATCTCGAGGATTTCCTGCTTTTGCTCGATTTTCAGCGCCATGTGCGCGGCCATGGTATCGACCAGGCGCCCAGGCTCGTCGATGCTGTTGAGCGACGAGAGGACTTCAGCCGGGACCTTCTTGCCCAGCTGAACGTATTGTTCAAATTGTGACAACAAGCTACGAACGAAGACCTCAGACTCGCGCTCGGCGGTCTGCGACTCGTCGATCAATGAAACTTCAGCACGAATATGACCATCGACTTCGTTGAATCGCTCGACTGCACCGCGCTGCTCGCCCTCGACCAGGACCTTGACGGTGCCATCGGGCAGTTTCAGCAGTTGCAGGACAGTGGCAATGGTACCGACGCGGTACAGGGCGTCTTCGCCTGGATCGTCATCAGCGGGGTTCTTCTGGGCCAGCAGGAGGATCTGCTTTTCGCCCGTCATTGCGGCCTCGAGGGCTTCGATGGACTTCTCGCGCCCCACGAACAGTGGGATAACCATGTGCGGATAGACGACGACATCGCGCAATGGCAAAAGAGGCAAGTCGAGGGTGGTCTTCATGATTTCGCCTCTACAGCGGCCTTGTGGCCGGAAACCGGTGGAATATGAGCGTGGGTTTAATGTGGGGGCAGCCCCGCAAAAAAACAAGCTCTACGACAGGAAAAGCAAAGGGGCCCGAAGGCCCCTTGCAGACTCGAGCCGTTTGGCGACTCAGACGTCGGGTGCAGCTTTGGCTTGCGGCTCGCTGTTCTCGTAGATCAGCAGCGGCTGCGAGGAGCCTTCGATGACGCTCTCGTCGATCACCACTTTGCTGACATCCTTCTGCGAAGGAATCTCATACATGGTGTCGAGCAGGATGCCTTCGAGGATCGAACGCAGGCCACGGGCACCGGTCTTGCGCTCCAGGGCCTTGCGGGCCACGGACTTCAGCGCATCACTGCGGAACTCCAGGTCCACGCCTTCCATCTCGAACAGCTTGGCGTACTGCTTGGTGAGGGCGTTCTTCGGCTCGGTGAGAATCTGCATCAAAGCAGCTTCGTCGAGCTCGTCGAGGGTCGCCAGTACCGGCAGGCGGCCGACGAATTCCGGGATCAAACCGAACTTGACCAGATCGTCAGGCTCGACTTCACGCAGCGATTCGCCCACCTTCTTGCCTTCCTGCTTGCTGCGTACTTCGGCACCGAAGCCGATACCGCCGCGGGTGGAACGGTTCTGAATGACCTTTTCCAGGCCCGAGAACGCGCCGCCGCAGATAAACAGGATGTTACGCGTATCGACCTGCAGGAATTCCTGCTGCGGATGCTTGCGGCCACCTTGCGGCGGTACCGAGGCAACCGTGCCTTCGATCAGCTTGAGCAGCGCCTGCTGCACGCCTTCGCCCGAAACATCACGGGTGATCGACGGGTTGTCCGACTTGCGCGAGATCTTGTCGATTTCATCGATGTAGACAATGCCCATCTGGGCCTTTTCCACGTCGTAGTCGCACTTTTGCAGCAGTTTCTGAATGATGTTCTCGACGTCTTCACCGACATAACCGGCTTCGGTCAGGGTGGTGGCATCGGCGATAGTAAACGGTACATTCAACAGACGCGCGAGGGTTTCGGCGAGCAGGGTTTTACCCGAGCCCGTCGGACCGATCAGCAGGATGTTACTCTTGCCGAGCTCGACGTCGTCGTTCTTTTTGTCGCGTTGGTTCAGGCGCTTGTAGTGGTTGTACACCGCTACCGCCAGTACCTTTTTCGCACGCTCCTGACCAATCACATACTGGTCCAGGATGGTGCTGATTTCTTTCGGCGAAGGCAGTTTATGCGCGCTGCTTTCGGCCTGGGCTTCCTGCACCTCCTCGCGGATGATGTCGTTGCACAGGTCGACGCACTCGTCGCAGATAAATACCGAGGGGCCGGCAATCAACTTGCGCACTTCATGCTGGCTTTTGCCGCAGAAGGAGCAATAGAGCAATTTGCCGTTGTCCTCGCCGTTACGGGTGTCAGTCATTCGATCGATCCAATCCGGTAGGCTTGCAACACAAGATGAAGGCAATTGCGGGCTTTTTCAAGTCCACAGGTGGCGGGAAAGCCCAACCACCTGCTTTAGCGCCTTAATCAGACAGCCATTTGCCGCTTCTCGTGTACCGAGTCGATCAGACCGTACTCGGCGGCACGTTGCGCGCTCATGAAATTGTCACGCTCGGTGTCACGCTTGATGGTTTCCAGATCCTGACCAGTGTGATAGGCCAGCAGCTCATTCAAACGCGACTTGATGGAGAGGATTTCCTTGGCGTGGATTTCGATATCCGTCGCCTGCCCCTGGAAACCGCCCAGTGGCTGGTGAATCATCACCCGCGAGTTCGGCAGGCAGTGACGCTTGCCCTTGGCACCGGCGGCGAGCAGGAAGGCACCCATGGAGCAGGCCTGACCGATGCAGGTGGTGGAGACGTCCGGCTTGATGAACTGCATGGTGTCGTAGATCGACATGCCAGCCGTCACCGACCCGCCCGGCGAGTTGATGTAGAGATGGATATCCTTGTCCGGGTTTTCCGCTTCAAGGAACAGCAATTGCGCCGCGATCAGGTTGGCCATGTAGTCCTCTACCGGGCCGACCAGGAAGATCACGCGCTCCTTCAGAAGGCGCGAGTAGATGTCATAGGCACGTTCGCCACGAGCGGATTGCTCGATAACCATCGGGACCAGGCCGCCTGCGGCCTGGATGTCAGAGCTCTGCTGATAATAAGAATTGCGGGACATGTCCTGCACTCACTCCCAAATAGTCATGTCTTGAATACGCACAAGCCAGCTCGAAGGCTGGCTTGTGGTGTTTTCCTACGAAAGAAGGAAATCAGTCAGCGGCAGGAGCCTGCACTGGCTTGATCGCTTCTTCGTACGAGACCGATTTGTCGGTCACAGTCGCTTTCTGCAGAACAGTATCCACAACTTGTTCTTCCAGCACAACCGAACGCACTTCGTTCAGTTGCTGGTCGTTCTTGTAGTACCAAGCTACGACCTGCTCGGGCTCCTGGTAGGCCGAGGCCATTTCCTGGATCATTTCGCGAACGCGGGCTTCGTCCGGCTTCAGCTCGTTCTGCTTGACCACTTCAGCAACGATCAGACCCAGCACGACGCGGCGCTTGGCTTGTTCTTCGAACAGCTCGGCCGGCAGTTGCTCAGGCTTGATGTTGCCACCGAACTGCTGAACGGCTTGAACGCGCAGGCGGTTCACTTCGTTTTCCAGCAGGGCTTTAGGCACTTCGATCGGGTTGGCAGCCAGCAGGCCGTCCATTACCTGGTTCTTGACCTTGGTCTTGATGGCCTGACGCAGTTCACGCTCCATGTTCTTGCGAACTTCGGCGCGGAAACCGTCGATGCCGGTTTCCTTGATGCCGAACTGGGCGAAGAACTCTTCGTTCAGCTCAGGCAGCTTAGGCTCGGAAACGCTGTTGACGGTAACGGTGAACTCGGCGGCTTTGCCAGCCAGGTCCAGGTTCTGGTAGTCCTCAGGGAAGGACAGGTTCAGAACGCGCTCTTCACCGGCTTTGGCGCCAACCAGACCTTCTTCGAAGCCCGGGATCATGCGGCCGGAACCCAGTACCAGCTGGGTGCCTTTGGCCGAACCACCGGCGAACACTTCACCGTCGACCTTGCCGACGAAATCGATGTTCAACTGGTCTTCGTTCTGGGCAGCGCGGTCAGCGGCTTCGAAACGGACGTTCTGCTTGCGCAGCACTTCCAGCATGTTGTCCAGGTCGGCGTCAGCCACTTCGGCGCTCAGGCGCTCGACGGCGATCGAGTCGAAACCGGCAACGGTGAACTCAGGGAACACTTCGAAAGTGGCGACGTATTCCAGGTCACCGCCTTTTTCGAACGATTTTGGCTCGACGGCAGGGGCGCCAGCCGGGTTCAGCTTCTGCTCGACCACAGCTTCGTAGAAAGAAGCCTGGACCAGGTCGCCGAAGGCTTCCTGACGAGCAGCATCTTCATAACGCTGACGGATCACGCTCATCGGCACTTTGCCAGGACGGAAGCCTGGAACCTTGGCGCGACGGGCAGTCTGTTGCAGACGCTTGTTGACTTCGTTCTCGACGCGCTCTGCCGGAACGGCGATGGTCATGCGACGCTCGAGAGCAGAAGTATTTTCAACAGAAACTTGCATGGATATTCCTCGTTGCACAGACGTTAGCCGGCGATACCCGACTCCAGAATCAAGGGCAAGCATTCTAGTGGCTCAAAGGCCAGAAGTCACCCCGTTCAAGACGACGGGAAAGTACACCGGTCCATTTCATTTATAGCCCCCGGCAAAAACCTTGCCCGGGGACGCTCAAGAGCCGCGACTCAAGGCCTGGACGCCGCCGTTGATCACGGCGGCGTGCCTGACCTCGAACAGCCAGAAATACTTGTCAAAACACTACAAAATCACGACTCGGCACTCAGGGCGCCGCATCGTCGATCTCGTTGATACTGCAATACTCTTCCCATCCCATGCCCAGCGCCTCAGCGACTTGCCGATGCACCTCCAGACGCATGGACTGAAGTTCCGCATCAGAGCTGGCGATCAATTGCAGGGTCAATTCCCAAGGCTCAAGCCCCTGCTCCTGTGCGGCGTCTTCGAAGGCCCACTCGATCTGCTGTTGCTGTTCATGGGCGCTGAGCTCGGCAATTTCTTCCAGCAGCTGCGGATTGGCCGCGGCGAAGCGCTGCAGTGCGCTGGCCTGACGTTCTTTGGAAATCATGGAGCTATCCTCACTACCTCGCCGCTTGCTACGGCCTCAACCGGCTGAAATCTATCAGCTTTTGAGCACTTGTCACCAGTACACCGCAGCACCGGCACAGCAAATGGAGCAACGGCATAGCATCCTGACGAAAGCCACGGACGAGACTGGGTAGGGTAATGCAGCTAAAAAGTTTCCAGGCAGACGACGAATGCCCTGTCGGAAACGAAAAAAGCCGCACAAGGCGGCTTTTTCGAGGCTTTCACGCACTTCAGCGAAGGGCGGTGAAAGCTTGGATGGTGCGGACGAAGAGACTCGAACTCTTACAGCTTGCGCCGCTGGAACCTAAATCCAGTGTGTCTACCAATTTCACCACGTCCGCGTGAAGCTTTTAAAGCAAAGGCGCCGGATTTTCATCGGGCGCCTTTTGGAATATGGGGTGGACGATGGGGATCGAACCCACGACAACAGGAGTCACAATCCTGTGCTCTACCAACTGAGCTACGCCCACCATATTGCATTTACCGCTTTACTTGTGCCTAAGCTGCCTATTGGCGCACCCGGCAGGACTCGAACCTGCGACCATCCGCTTAGAAGGCGGATGCTCTATCCAGCTGAGCTACGGGCGCATATTTAATCTGCTTTCTGTTACGATTACAAATTAACTTTTAGCCGTACCGAACAAGCTACCAAATCCGCTCATTCTGCCTGACCTTGCTAACCAGTGCTAGGCTCTGCCCGACAAGTGCGACGAATGTTATAGACGAGTGGTTAGGTCGTCAACTCTTTTTTGAAAAAAATTCATTTTATTTAAGGGCTTAGGGGAATAGCCGGACCAAGCGCCTTTGCCCTCGGCCCCCTTCATGCGAGAATGCGCGCTCTTTTTATTCCCTCTCGATGGTTAATCACGCGTCATGACTGCACACCTTATAGACGGCAAGGCGATCGCCGCCAGCCTGCGCCAGCAGATCGCCCAACGTGTTGTGGAGCGTCGCCAGCAAGGCCTGCGTACCCCAGGCCTGGCGGTGATCCTGGTCGGCACCGACCCCGCTTCTCAGGTCTATGTTTCGCACAAGCGCAAGGACTGTGAAGAAGTCGGCTTTATCTCCCAGGCATTCGACCTGCCCAGCGAGACTACCCAGAAAGCCCTGACCGACCTGATCGATCGCCTCAATGACGATGCGAACATCGACGGCATCCTGCTGCAGTTGCCACTGCCGGCTCATCTGGACGCCTCGCTGCTGCTCGAGCGCATTCGCCCGGACAAGGATGTCGATGGTTTCCATCCTTATAACGTCGGCCGTCTGGCCCAGCGTATCCCGCTGCTGCGCCCGTGCACGCCGAAAGGCATCATGACCCTGCTGCAAAGCACCGGTCAGGATCTGTACGGCATGAACGCCGTGGTCGTCGGTGCGTCGAACATCGTCGGCCGGCCAATGGCCATGGAGCTGCTGCTGGCCGGCTGCACCGTTACTGTCACCCACCGTTTCACCAAGGACCTGGCCGGTCACGTTGGCCGCGCCGATCTGGTCGTGGTTGCCGCTGGCAAGCCAGGCCTGGTCAAAGGTGAGTGGATCAAGGAAGGCGCGATCGTCATCGACGTCGGCATCAACCGTCAGGAAGATGGCAAGCTGGTCGGTGACGTGGTCTACGAGACCGCCCTGCCCCGTGCCGGCTGGATCACGCCGGTGCCAGGTGGTGTCGGGCCGATGACCCGCGCCTGCCTGCTGGAGAACACGTTGTATGCAGCGGAAGAGCTGCATAAGTAAGGGTTGAAAGCAGAAATGAAGAACGGCACCTGTGAAGGTGCCGTTTTTTTGTGCCTGGTTTGAGGCCGATCGCGGGGCAAGCCCGCTCCCACCGGGGGTGTCATTGGGCCGGTGGGAGCGGGCTTGCCCCGCGATGCTTTCAGTTACGCGCCGCCTCCCACGACTTGAGCAGTTCGCTGTAGCTTACCGTTTCGCCTTTGGGCTTCTCGTTGGCCAGCTTCGGCTTCGGTGCACCCGGCTGATCGAACCAGTACTGGGCATCACGCTCCGGGTTGAGCTTGGGCGCGCAAGTCGCCTGAGCCTTGGAGCGTTCCAGCCGTTCGAGGATCTTGTCCTGGTCACGGGCCAGACCATCCAGCGCCTCCTGCGGCGTCTTGTCACCACTGGCCGCTTCGGCAATATGGCTCCACCACAACTGCGCCAGGCGCGGGTAGTCCGGTACGTTGGTGCCGGTCGGGGTCCATTGCACCCGCGCCGGGCTGCGGTAGAACTCCACCAGACCGCCGAGTTTGGGCGCAAGATCGGTCATGGCCTGGGAATTGATGTCCGACTCGCGGATCGGGGTCAGGCCAACGATGGTCTTTTTCAGCGAAACGGTCTTGGAGGTAACGAACTGGGCATACAGCCAGGCCGCCAGACGCTGTTTTTCCGGGGTCGACTTGAGGAAGGTCCAGGAACCGGCATCCTGATACCCCAGCTTCATGCCCTCCTCCCAGTACGGTCCTTTGGGTGACGGCGCCATACGCCATTTCGGCGTGCCATCGGCGTTCATCACCGGCAAGCCCGGCTTGGTCATGTCGGCGGTAAAGGCGGTATACCAGAAGATCTGCTGGGCAATGTTGCCCTGGGACGGCACCGGGCCAGACTCGGAGAACGTCATGCCTTGCGCTTCCGGCGGCGCATAGGCGCGCATCCAGTCGACGTATTTCTGCGTGGCGTAGACTGCTGCCGGGCCATTGGTGTCGCCACCCCGGGTGACGCTGGAGCCGACCGGATGACAGTCCTCGACACGAATCCCCCACTCATCCACCGGCAAGCCATTGGGCAGGCCCTTGTCGCCACCCCCGGCCATGGAGAACCAGGCATCGGTGAAGCGCCAGCCCAGCGACGGGTCTTTCTTGCCGTAGTCCATGTGCCCATAAACACGCTTGCCGTCGATCTCCTTGACGTCTTCACTGAAGAACTTGGCGATATCTTCGTAGGCCGACCAGTTGACCGGAACCCCCAGATCGTAACCGTACTTTTCCTTGAATCTGGCTTTCAGGTCCGGCCGGTCGAACCAGTCGGCGCGGAACCAGTAGAGGTTGGCGAACTGTTGGTCGGGCAATTGGTAAACCTTGCCGTCAGGCGCGGTGGTAAAAGAGATGCCGATAAAGTCCTTCAGATCCAGGGTCGGCGAGGTGTAGTCCTTGCCCTCGTTGGCCATGAGGTCAGTAATGGATTCAGTCTTGCCATAGCGAAAGTGCGTACCGATCAGATCGGAATCGTTGACCCAGCCGTCATAGATGTTCTTGTCCGACTGCATCTGGGTCTGCA
Source organism: Pseudomonas putida (assembly GCF_028682475.1). Lineage (GTDB taxonomy): Bacteria > Pseudomonadota > Gammaproteobacteria > Pseudomonadales > Pseudomonadaceae > Aquipseudomonas > Aquipseudomonas putida_AG. The sequence continues at coordinate 112,132 of NZ_JANHLE010000011.1, read as the reverse complement.
GCTTCTCCACCACGTCACCTTCCTGCAGCAGGTCGTGGGTCAGCTTGATCCCGGTGATCTCGCTGAAGGCCTTGGCCAGTACCTTGGATTCGTATTCGTGAGTGGCAATGGTTTCCGACACCACGTTGATCTTCATGCCACGGAACGGTTCCGAGGCTTTGATGAACCACTTCAACTCTTCGAGCTGTTGTTCCGGCGTCAGGGTCGACGGCTTGAACTCGCTGCCGATCCATTTCTTCGCCGCGTCTTCATAGGCGTCGGCCCAGGCACTGGCGTGGAAACTGCCGAGCACGAGCAAGGCGGCCAGGGTCAAATATCGCCGATTCTTGTTGTTGTCGAACATCGTGATCTCCCGATTGAGTATTCCCATGGAGCCTGACCGAATCGTTTCGGCTAACCCCAGCGCATCACCACCAACAGCCACACCCCCGACAGCAGTGAGGCCACCCAGAGATTCCAGTCACTAACCCCGATGATCAGCAGGTGCAGATAAGCGCTGACCAGCAGCCCGATGAACAACCGATCGCCGCGGGTCGTGGCAATCGGCAGAAAACCGCGGCGCTCGACACACGGCCGGCGCAGTTCAGCTATCGTCATGCCCACCAGCAGCAGGCCAATCGCGGTGAAGAACACGGCGGTCGGCAGGGTCCAGGCCATCCAGTCCATCGCGTGCCTCCTCAGACCCGACCCAGGGCAAAGCCCTTGGCCACATGGTTACGGACAAACCAGATCACCAGCATGCCCGGCAAGATGGTCAGTACCCCGGCTGCGGCCAGCACGCCCCAGTCGATGCCCGAGGCCGACACGGTGCGGGTCATCACTGCGGCAATCGGTTTGGCATTGACTGAGGTGAGGGTGCGCGCCAGCAATAGCTCGACCCAGGAAAACATGAAGCAGAAAAACGCCGTGACGCCGATGCCCGAGCCAATCAGCGGCACGAAAATCTTCACGAAAAACCGCGGGAAGCTGTAGCCATCGATGTAGGCGGTTTCGTCGATTTCCTTGGGCACCCCGGACATGAATCCTTCCAGGATCCACACCGCCAGCGGCACGTTGAACAGGCAATGCGCCAACGCCACAGCGATGTGGGTGTCGAACAGGCCGATCGACGAATACAGCTGGAAGAACGGCAACAGGAACACCGCAGGTGGTGCCATGCGGTTGGTCAGCAGCCAGAAGAACAGATGCTTGTCGCCGAGAAAGCGGTAGCGCGAGAACGCATACGCCGCCGGCAAGGCCACGCTCAGGGATATCACCGTGTTCAGGCACACGTAGTACAGCGAGTTGATGTAACCGGTGTACCAACTGGGGTCGGTGAAGATCACCCGGTAGTTGGCGAAGGTGAAGTCCTGCGGCCACAGGGTCAGGCCGCCAAGGATCTCGCTATTGCTCTTGAACGACATGTTCAGCAGCCAGTAGATCGGCACCAGCAAAAACAGGATGTAGAGCAGTAAGGGCAGCGTTTTACGCAGGTTCATGAGCGCCCTCCTAGTCTTTGTCGGCATGGGTCATGGCGGTGTAGAACAGCCAGGACACCAGCAGGATGATGAGGAAATACACCAGCGAAAACGCCGCGGCCGGACCCAGGTCGAACTGCCCTACCGCCATCTGGGTCAGGGTTTGACTGAGGAAGGTGGTGGCATTGCCCGGTCCGCCGCCGGTCAGCACGAAGGGCTCGGTGTAGATCATGAAACTGTCCATGAAGCGCAGCATCACTGCGATCAGCAGTACGTTCTTCATCTTCGGTAACTGGATATGCCGGAACACCGCCCAGGCCGAAGCGCGATCGATGCGCGCGGCCTGGTAATAGACATCCGGGATTGCCCTGAGCCCGGAGTAACACAGCAGCGCCACCAGCGAAGTCCAGTGCCAGACATCCATCACCAGCACCGTGACCCAGGCGTCCATGGTGTTGGCCGCATAGTTGTAGTTGATGCCCAACTGGTTCAACGACGCGCCGAGCAGGCCGATGTCGGCACGGCCGAAGATCTGCCAGATAGTGCCGACCACGTTCCACGGAATCAGCAGCGGGATGGCCATGACGATCAGGCACAGCGACGACCAGCGCCCCTTGGTCGGCATGGTCAGGGCAATAGCTATTCCCAAGGGAATCTCGATCAACAGCACACAGCCGGAATAGACGAACTGGCGCAGCAAGGAATCGTGCAGACGCGGATCCTGCAATACCTGGCGATACCAGTCGGCACCGACGAAGTAGCGGCTGGACTGGTCGAAAATGTCCTGCACCGAGTAATTGACCACGGTCATCATCGGTATCACCGCACTGAAGGCCACCAGCAGGAACACCGGCAGCACCAGCCACCAGGCCTTGTTGTTAGGCACTTTGTTCATGGTGCGGCCTCCAGCAGAACGTCGTCGGCATACAGCATCAACCACTGCGCCGGAAAACTGATCCAGGCCTGGCCCTGTGGCACCACCCGGTCTTCCCCAAGGCGCACTTTCAGGGCCACGCCGTCCAGTTCCAGGGTCAGAATCCGGTAGGTGCCCAGGTCTTCGACGTCCACCACCCGGGCAGTAAAAGCGTCATCAAATGGCGCCTCGCGCACCTGCACGAACTCCGGGCGGATACCGACCTGCAGGCGCGTAGCCGGTGTGCTGGCCAGACGTGCCTGCAATGCTTTCGGCAGCGCTAGATGAACACCGGCAAAGCCGACACCGCCCGGCTGCGGCTGCACATCGATCAGGTTCATCCCCGGACTGCCGATGAAATAGCCGACAAAGGTATGCCGCGGCCGCTCGAACAGCTCCCGCGGCGTACCGAACTGGACGATCTGCCCGCCATACATCACCGCGATCTTGTCGGCGAAGGTCGAAGCCTCGAGCTGATCATGGGTCACGTAGATCATGGTGATGTTGAACTGCTCGTGAATCTGCTTGAGCTTTCGCCGCAGTTTCCACTTCAGGTGCGGGTCGATCACCGTCAGCGGCTCGTCGAAGAGGATCGCGGAGACATCATCACGTACCAGGCCGCGACCCATGGAGACTTTCTGCTTTTCATCGGCACTGAGATTACGGGCCTTCTTCTTCAGCGCCGGGCCGAGCTCGAGCACCTCGGCGATCTCTTCCACCTTGCTCCGCACCCGGGCCTCGTCCATGCCCTGATTACGCAAGGGAAAAGCCAGGTTATCGAACACCGTCATGGTGTCGTACACCACCGGAAACTGAAAAACCTGAGCGATATTACGCGCCTGCGGCGACAGCTCATTGACCACCTTGCCATCGAACAACACCTGGCCTTGCGAGGGGCTGAGCAGCCCGGAAATGATATTGAGCAAGGTCGACTTGCCGCAGCCCGAAGGCCCGAGCAAGGCATAGGCGCCGCCCTGGGCCCAGACATGCTCCAGCTCGCGCAAGGCATAGTCATCGGCGCCGGCAGGGGTTCGGTTGTAGCTGTGGGCCAACTGCTGCAGGCGAATCTCGGCCATCAGGCGACCCTCACTTCACGCGCGCCCGGCGCTTGCACCAACACACCTGAACGGTCGAAGACGAACAGCTTGTGGGTCGGGATAAACACCCGAATTGGCGCATCGACGTGGTACTCGTGCACCCCGGACAGGTGCAGGATGATGCGAAAGTGCTCGCTGCGCACATGCAGGAAGGTTTCCGAACCACTGATCTCCGCCAACTCCACCAGCACCGCCAGCTCAAGGTCATCGTCATTCGACGGCACCAGGCTGATATGGCTGGGGCGCACGCCAAAGCGGTATTCACCGTCACCGATACGGCGCAGGTCGGCATTCATGGCGAAGTGCACAGCCCCGGCAAAACTCACTTCATTGCCGCTGATGCGCCCGGCAATCAGGTTGATCGGCGGTTCGGAAAACAGCTCGGCAGCCAGCACCGTACGCGGCTGGTGATAGACCTGAGCGGTCGCACCACTCTGCACGATGCAACCCTCATGCAGGATGGTGGTAGTGCCGCCCAGAGCCAACGCCTCGTTCGGCTCGGTGGTGGCATAGACGACAATGCAGTGCCGGGAGGCGAACAGTTCGCGCATTTCCTGGCGCAGTTCTTCACGCAGTTTGTAGTCCAGGTTGACCAGCGGCTCGTCGAACAGGATCAGCTCGGCATCCTTGACCAGCGCGCGGGCCATGGCCGTGCGCTGCTGCTGACCACCGGACAGTTCCAGCGGCAGGCGCTGCAAGAAGGGCTCGATACGCAGCATCTGCGCAGTCTGATGCACTTTGTGGCGAATCTGTTCCTCGCTCATGCGCGCCTGGCGAAGCGGTGACGCAATGTTTTCGAAAACGCTGAGGGTCGGGTAGTTGATGAACTGCTGATAGACCATCGACACATTGCGCTGGCGTACCGGCCGACCCGTGACATCCACACCATTCATCAGCACCCGCCCCTGGTCAGGGCGATCCAGCCCGGCCATCAGGCGCATCAGGCTGGTCTTGCCGGACAAGGTGCGACCGAGCAGAACATTGAACGAGCCCGGCTCGAAACTGAGGCTGGCATCGACAATCCAGCGCTGGTTGTCGACGATGCGGCTGACGTGCTCCAGCGTAAGCGACATGGGGCGGCCCTGATTGTTGTTATCGGACAGGCCTTTGCTGCAGAGCCAGATTCATGCCAGTGCTGGCGACCACCGATAAGTCATTGTCGCGGCACTACTTTCTCTACTACCACGGCAACTGACGATTCACGCCTGAACACAAATGAACAGTAACCACTGAACACCTGAACAGCCCTGACATTGACAATGAACAGGACTGAACAACACTGGATCACACAAAAACGACAACGCTGGCAGAGGAAACGCCCATGGCCGTCTCCATTGCATCCCATGACCAATTGATCCAGGCCTCCTGGGCGCGCTGCCGTGATTACGGTCTGGACCATCAATCAGCACCCGACTTTGGTGAGCTGTCCGCTGCCGGCCTCGACGAGCTGCTTGAACGTCAGCACGTCCTGCTGCGCACCACCCGTGACGAGGTGATCCCGCAGTTCAATCACCTGCTGGGCAATTCCAGCTACCTGATCATGCTCAGCGATGACCAAGGCCAGCTTCTGGAAACCTGGGGCACCCGGCGCTTTATCGACCCGCGCCAGCAACACGGTTTTGCCGCCGGTGCCCGCTGGCTGGAACAGGGGGTTGGCACCAATGCCATCGGCACCGCCCTGGCCTGCGTCGAGGCGGTGCATGTGGGCCAGGATGAGCACTTTCTCAAGCGCAACCGCTACATGGCCAGCGCCGCCGCGCCATTGTTCGACGCCGAACGGCGCCTGATCGGCGTGCTGGATGTGTCCAGCGACAGCTACCTGCCAGCCTCGCAAACCCTGGGCATGGTGCGGATGATGAGCCAGAGCCTGGAAAACCGCCTGATCATCGCGCGCTATGCTGGGCAGTACCGACAATTGAGTTTCAATACCGGCTCGAACAACCTCGACAGCCAGTGGGCCGGGCTGCTGCTGTTCGATGACCGCGGCCGCATCCTGGCCGCCAATCGCCGGGCCGACAGCCTGCTCTGTCAGCCAGCCTTGCAGTACACCCTTGAACAACTGTTCCAGACGCCGCTGCCAGAGTTGTTGCAGCATGCTGCGGGGCAGCCTTTTGCCGTGCAGGTGGCCGGACGCAATCGCTTTCACTGCCTGTTGCGTGAGCCGCTGACAACCCCCTCGACCATTACGCACCGACAGCCACCCGCCGACTGCGACCCACGTATCGCCAAAGCGCTACGACAGGCGGGGTTGCTACTGGAAAAGGACATTCCGCTGTTGATCCAGGGCGAGACCGGAGCTGGCAAAGAGGTCTTCGTCAAAGCCCTGCACGAAGCCAGCAGCCGTCGCAACCAGCCGTTGATCGCGGTCAACTGCGCAGCGATTCCGGCCGATCTGGTGGAGTCGGAGCTTTTCGGCTACGAGAAAGGCGCGTTCACCGGCGCCCACCACAAAGGTAACCCCGGCCTGATTCGCAAGGCCGAACACGGTATCGTCTTTCTCGACGAAATCGGCGACATGCCACTGCCCACCCAGGCGCGGTTGCTGCGCTTTCTCCAGACCCGCTGCATCCAGCCACTGGGCAGTGGCGATCCGGTGCCGGTGGATATCCGGGTCATTTCGGCCACACATCAGGATCTGCCCGAAAAGGTGCGCCAGGGAAGCTTCCGCCAGGACCTGTACTATCGAATCGCCGGCCTCAGCCTGACCTTGCCACCACTTCGCGAACGCAGTGATCGCCTGGCGCTGATCGAGCAGATCCACCAGCACTACCGCGATGTCGACGCGCCGCAACAACTGGACAGCAAAGTATTGCAACTGCTGTTACAGCATCCATGGCCGGGCAACCTGCGCCAGCTTGCCTGCACTCTGCAAGTCGCTCTGGCCCTGGCAGGCCGCCAACCTATCGCCCTGGAACACCTGCCAGACAGCTTCTTCAACGAACTGCCTGCTACGCAAGAAGTCGAGCCGGGCCCACCCTTCGCGCCTGAAGAACACGACCTGAACCTGCGCCTGCAAGCGCTCAAAGGCAACGTTTCAGCCCTGGCCCGCGACCTGGGCATTAGTCGCACCACCCTCTACAAGCGCTTGCATGCTCAAGGTCTGACCGACGGCTAAACGCAAACAGCCGATTCCGCTGTCAAAGTTCATATTTCAGCTGAAGCCGCTGAGCGCGCGCTGTGCTTCAGCCGAGATATACCCGGCGATGCATCGACAATAGGCACACTGCCCCCGAATACGTGCCTCGATGCCAATAACAAAGGAGTTCGTCATGACCCGCTATATCGATGTGACTGACCTCAGCCGCCTGGTTGCCCGTAAAGGCCTGAGCACCTGCATCAGCGAAATGGCCGAGTACATCCGTGAAGACTACTTGCGTTGGCACGACTTCGAGAAATGTCCACGCCTGGCCAATCACTCCCCTGATGGCGTGATCGAGCTGATGCCGGTGTCCGACCGCAACCTGTACGCCTTCAAATACGTCAACGGTCACCCCAAGAACACCCAGCGCGGCATGCTGACCGTGATGGCGTTCGGCGCCCTCGGCGACGTTGATACCGGCGCGCCGGTGCTGCTCAGTGAAATGACCCTGACCACCGCCATTCGCACCGCCGCCACTTCAGCTCTGGCTGCGCGCTACCTCGCCCGCCCGGACAGCCGGTGCATGGCGCTGATCGGCAACGGCTCACAAAGCGAGTTCCAGGCCCTGGCTTTCCATGCCTTGCTGGGCATCGACGAAATCCGCCTGTACGACCTCGACCCCAAGGCCAGCGCCAAGCTGGTCGCCAACCTCGGCGCTTTCCCACAGCTGCGGGTGAGCATTGCCGGTTCCGTGGCCGAAGCAGTACGCGGCGCCGATATCGTCACCACCGTGACCGCCGACAAGGCCTTCGCCACCATCCTGACCCCGGACATGATCGAGCCGGGCATGCATCTGAATGCCGTGGGCGGCGACTGCCCGGGCAAGACCGAACTGCACCGCGACATCGTCGAGCGCGCGCGGGTGATCGTCGAATACGAACCGCAAAGCCGTGTCGAAGGCGAGATCCAGCAGATGCCCGCCGACTCGCCAACCACGGAGTTCTGGCAGGTGGTCAACGGCCAGGCGCCGGGCCGCGAAAGTGCTGATCAGGTGACCTTGTTCGACTCCGTTGGTTTTGCCCTGGAAGACTACTCGGCGCTGCGCTATGTACTCGATGTCGCCAAAGCGCTGAACATCGGTCATGAACTTGCGCTGGTACCAGAACTTGCCAATCCCAAGGACCTGTTCGCCGTACTGCGCCAGCCGCTTGCCGATACCCGCAAGAAGAGCGCCTGAATCCGAGCGGATTCGGCTGTTCAATGGGGTACAGACGCTGACCAAGGAAGGTCGTACCATATTCCGCGTCACCCACTGATTGAAGTGAAGCCGAACCTGTATGGATACCAAGGTCAACAGCCCACACGCCGCGCCAGCGCTGGACCGCATCGATGAAGCAATCATCGACGTGCTGCGCCATGACGGGCGTATCACCTACGAGAAACTGTCCTCGCTGGTGCACCTCACGCCCCGCCCCTGCCTTGAGCGCGTGCGCAAGCTGGAGCGACGCGGGGTGATTCGCGGCTATAGCGCAATCATCGATGAGCAGAAGGTGTCGCCCGGATTATCGCTGCTGGTGCTGGTGGCGTTGTCCAATCAAAGCGGGCGCGCAGCGCAGAAAGCGTTTGAGGCCTGCATGCAGGCTTGCCCGCAGGTTTTCGACTGCCAGTTGATCAGCGGCCATTTCGACTACAGCCTGCGTATGCGCTGCCGCGACATGGAGCATTACCGGGTGCTGAGCGAAACCTGGATGAACAACGACGATTTGCACATCGATAAGCTGGTGGCCCACCCAGAGTTGGCGGCGGTGAAGAACACCGCCCCTCAACGCTAAGCAGAACTACAGAATCAGGTATGCGGCGGTGCCAGCGGCTCGCTGCGTGACCAATCCAGCAACAGGGCATAAGCGACGGCCAACAGCGTCGGACCGATGAACAGGCCGATGAATCCAAAGGCTAGCAAGCCGCCAAACACCCCCAGCAGTACAATCACCAGCGGCAGGTTGCCACCCCGACTGATCAGGTAGGGCTTGAGCACGTTGTCGACGCCGCTGATGATGAACGTGCCCCAGATCCCGAGAAACACCGCCATACCATACTCGCCCTGCCAGGCCAGCCAGGCCGTGGCCGGCACCCAGGCCAGTGGCGGGCCCATGGGGATCAGGCTGAGCATGAAGGTGACAATACTCAGGACCAGCGCCCCCGGCACACCTGCGATCAGAAAGCCGATCAGCGCCAGAACGGCCTGGGCCGCCGCAGTACCGATCACGCCGTTGACCACCCGCTGCACCGTACCGGCCACCAGGCCCAGGTAATACTCGGCGCGCTCGCCGATCAGCCGATCCAGCAGGCGCAGGACGAACGCCGCCAGGCGCGGACCATCGCGGTAGAAAAAGAACACGAACACCAGGCTCAGGGTCAGCTCAAGCATGCCACTGCCAATCTGCGCGCTACGCGCCAGCAACCAGTTACCGACCTGGCCCAGGTAGGGCTTGATGGCAGTCAACAAGGCAGCGCCCTGTTGATCGAGGGTGTTCCACATACGCACCAGGCGTTCGCCCACCAGCGGCACACCGCCCAGCCAGTTCGGCGCATCCGGTAGACCGTCAACCTGAACGTCACGCACGAATGCAGTGGCATCGCGAATATGATCGGCCAGGTTAAAACCCAGCCATACCAGCGGCAGCGCCACCAGCAGTATCCACAGGGTGGTCAACAGGCCGGCGGCGAGGGTTTCGCGACCGCCCAGCAAACGGGTCAACAGGCGCATCAGCGGCCAGCTGGCGTAGGCCAGGATCGCCCCCCAGAGCAGCGCCGACATAAATGGGGCCATCACCCACAGACCAGCCCCGAGCAGGGCCAGCAAGATGATTTGTACTAGCAGGCGATCATTGTTGGGCATGCAGCACTCACTTAGCGAATCAGTTCGACGTGGAAACCGTCGGTCTTGGCATCACCCACTTCCAGCCGGGCAGTGCGCACTCCAGCCTTGCCCAGTTGCTCGCGCCAGGCTTCGGCCTCAGCGCCGCTCAGGCTCACGCGCAGGGTACTGTCCAGATTCAGGCTGCGCCCGAGCAGGGTCACCCAGGCTGGCAACGGCTCACCCACCAGATCAGGGTAGTCGAGCTTGCCGGTGTCACGCAGTTCGCGCAGTACCGTGGCCGGCGTTGGCAGCAGTTCACCTAGCGGCGCCTCGGCGACAAACTGCTCGACATGCAGGTAAGCACGTTTGTTGCCACGAGTAATGCTGTACAGCGCGATCAACGTGTTGCTCTGCTCGGCGGAGCGGCGCAACAGGATGAACGCCTGCTGTTCATCCGAACCCGACAACTGCCGGTTCTTGAACACCTCGTTCGCCCACAGGCTGTTTTCACCACAATCACGCGCCTGACACCAGAACAGCGGGTAGCCGCCGTCTTTCTGCAGGGCTTCGCGCGCTGCGGTGAACGCTTCATTGGCAGAGCGTTCACGCGGCAGTTCATAGGTGACCGAACTGACCTCGCCGCGGCTTTCGATCTTGCCTTCGACGCGCAACTGGTTACTGATCTTGCGCAGGCCACCCAAAGGATAGACGCGCTCCTGCACCTGCGCCGGGCGCTCATCGACGACTTTGCCATCGACCGGCACCGGCAGCCCTTCGGCCAGCAATGGCGCACTGGCAAGCAGACCCAGCCCGGCAATTGCAGCTCGGATGCAATACGTGAGACTCATAGGCACGCCACGCAGCACGGGGCGTCAAGGTAGCCACAGGATGTGACGTTGTCTTGCTCGTTCATGGTTGTCTCCCTGTTCAACCCGCCAAGCCTCGACAGTTGACCGCCGCAAGTCAAGAAATGCCAAAGAAGCGATTGAAACAGTCTGCAACAAGGGTTGCACCCTCTTCGTCATTTACGTGCAAATGATGCCCGCCCGGCAACACCGCTTGGGCAAAGGGTAGCTGCTTAAGCAGCTCGTTGTGGCGGGCCAGCATGCCATCGGCAGCCACTACCAGCGTAGCCGGACAGGCGACACGCTGAACGAAGCTCAAGGCCTGAGCTTCACTCAAGCGCGTAGGCGATGGCAGGGTCAAGCGGCTGTCGCTGCGCCAGCTGTAACCACCCGGTACCGGCATCAACCCGCGCTGTGCAAGCAGTTCGGCGGCTTCACGGCTAACCGCGACCAGGCCCTTCATACGCGCCTGGATCGCTTGATCAAGGGTCGGATGCACGGCCTTGCGCTTGCTGTCCAGGCGCAGTTGCGCCTGTAACGCCATGCCCATGCGCTCGGCAGCATCCTGGGGGCCACTGATGGGCGGGATCACGCCGTCGATCAGGGCCAGACGGGTAATGCGCTCAGGCAGCGATCCAGCCAGCACCACGGAAATAATTGCACCCAGCGAGTGGCCGATCAGGGCAAAACGCTCCCAGCCCATTTGTTCGGCGGCCCGCAGTACATCATGGGCGTAGTCCCACAGGGCATAGCCCGCACCCGCCGGACGATGGTCGGAGTGACCATGGCCGGCCAGGTCCAAAGCAAGGATGCGCAGCCCGTTTAATTTCGGTGCCAACCGGGCAAAGCTGTTGGCATTGTCCAGCCAGCCATGCAAGGCAATCACCGGCAAGCCGTCCGCCGGGCCGAACAGGTGCCCGGCCAGTTCGATATGCCCGAGGTTCAGGCGAATCTCTTGCATATTCGTGCTCATACAGGCTCCTGCTGCCAGCGATCAAACAAGCCTTTGATCAAGCTCGCGGTGTCCGTAGGCCGCTCCAGCGGAAACATGTGTCCCCCTGGCAAGCTGTGGTACTCACCCCGGGGCAAGCTGCGTACCGCCAGGGCGTGATGATGCCGGACGATCCGGCTGCTGCTGCCCCGCACCATCGCCAGCGGCAGCTCCAGGCGCTTGGCCGGTGCCGGACGGGTATGCGGGATATTGCGGTATATGCTGATTTCGGTGGCCGGATCGAAGCGCAGACGCAAACCTTCATCGGTCGCTTGCAGACCGTGCTCCAGGTAAGCGTCGAGACACTCCGGATCGAAATGGCGAAACAGCGATTTACTGGCGAAATAGGCCCTGGCACTGTCACGGTCAGCGAATGCTTCACGACGTCCCAAAGTACGTCCGGCCGGGGTAATGCGGTCGATGAAGCCCATGCGCTTGGCTGCCTGCAACAGCCACTGATCAACCCGGGTCAACACCGGTGAGTCGAGCATGACCACACCCCGGTAATACTGCGGGCAGCGTAACGCCGCATGCAGGTGCAGCACACCGCCAAGCGAGTGCCCAACACCCCAGACCGGTTCGGGCTGTTGCTGCAGGTGATGAATCAGCTCATCGACCAGGTTCTGCCAGTTGGCATCAACTGGAAACCGCGGGTCATGAGCGTGTTGTGGCAGGTGAAACACCCGGTAGTCAGGTGCAAGCGCGGCAAACAGCTTGCCATAGGTTCCTGAAGGAAAGCCGTTGGCATGGGCGAAGAAAATTTGCTGCGACATGGCCGCCTGTCCGTAGGAAATTGATAGCCCATTGTCTGCAAGCAGTTAGCAACCGGCAATGTCCGGAAAAGCCATCGCCAAGGGCAATCAGGTCAATACTCGCCAAAACTGGCCATGGAGCGGCGCAGGCATGCCTGCATAGACGCCAGTTGCTGCTCCAGGGCTTCACGGGCGCGGCGTTTGTCTTCAGGGGCGAGATCGAGCTGACGCAAGGCCAGGCAACTGCTTTGCAACAGATGAGCCATACGAATGCTGGCCTGGCGCAGCTGTCCCAGCTCGTACTGGCCTTCGAATTTGCACAACAAGTAGTCCAGCTTGGCGTCAGCACTGGCCTGGAGCAGGCGATACTCGGCAAAGTCCAGAACCTGGTCATCTTGTACCTTGGCCAATGTCGGCCCCAGGTCTGCCGAATATACCAATTGCGGATACTTACTGCTCATTGCTTGATCCCCTGGGCCACCTTGCCCTTGAATTTGGCGAACGCTAACAAGCTGGCCGAGAATCGACAACTGATAAATACCTGGCATTTTTACCAGTTACCAGACGCCGGGTTTCTACGCAAAATACGCCGTGAGCATTGCACAATTGCCGCAGACATCGTCATTTTGACAAGGATTTGCTTTCACGCAGGGCAACAGCGATGGGCGACGACACCGTGTTCAGCCACACCCCGACAGTCGCAGTATGCGGCCCTGACGGCCGCTCCCTACGCACTGTCGGCTATGAACGCACGTCCACCAATCTCCCGGCAGTGGCGCGAGTCACCCGCTCTTGGTTCAACGCCGACAAGCGCATAGCGCGCCAGTATGACCCGCGACTGTTTGCCTTGAGCCAAACCGAAGCGCAACCCCCTGCCAACCTGCAAACTCTGAGCAGCCTGTCGGGTGCCGTGCTGCTGAACGAGAGTGTCGACAGCGGATGGAACCTGACCCTCAACACCGAGTCAGGGCAAGCCAGTGACAGTTGGGACAGCCGTGGCAGCCATGCCTGGATGGAGTACGACGCCTTGCTGCGGCCACTGGCTCAGCACGAGCAGGCCAAGGACGGCAGCGCACGTGTCAGCAGTCGCTTCAGCTACGCCCCCGGCAACGCTGGCGAAGCCGCCATCAACCGTTGCGGGCGTCCGGCCCGGCTGGACGATGATGCCGGTACTGAGCTCTACCTCGACTACAGCATGGCTGGAGCGGCAATACGCACCAGCCGCCATTGGACCCGACACAATACCCTGCCGGACTGGCCACTCGAAATCCCGGCGCGTGACGCCTTGCTGCGCGAAACACCAGCCGCCGTCACCTCGATCCGCCACAACGCCCTGGCCGAGCCGATCAGCCAGAACGATGCCCAGCAAAACCGGCAAACCTTTGCACACACCCGCGGCGGTCAGTTGCACAGCATCCGCCTCACACCTGCCGAGGCCCAACCTGTGCAGATCGCCAGTGACTTGCGCTACAACGCCCATGGCCAGATCGTCCAGCAGCGCTTGGGTAATGGTGTGTTGAGCACGCTGGTGTACGACCCCACAAACGGCCAGTTGCGCCAGCACCGCACGGCACACCCCGACGCCAGCCTGCTCCAGGATCTGCACTACCAGCGCGACCCGCTCGGTAACATCGTTGCCATAGAGGACGCCGCCCAGCCGATTCGCTTCTTTCGCAACCAGACGATCAGCGCCCGCCGCACCTTTGCCTACGACAGCCTGTATCGCCTGATACAGGCCACCGGCTTCGAGGCGGCTGAAAACCTGGCCGGCCCCGAGCTACCCGGGTTTCAGTCACCGCCAGATCCCACCCAACTGGCCAACTACAGCCGTCATTACCGCTACGACGGCGCGGGCAACCTGACAACGGTGCGCCATGTCGGAGCCCGCAATTTCACTCGCCATCAGGTCAATACCCGGACCAGCAATCGCGGCCTGAACCACGACGCCGATGCACCGCCACCCTGCGAGGCGACCATCAACGCCGCCTTCGATGGCAATGGCAACCTCAAGGCCCTGCAGCCAGGCCAGGCGCTGACCTGGTCGGTGAAAAACCAGTTACTTGAGGTCAGCCAGGTGACACGGGATACCGCTAACGATACCGAGCTGTACCGTTACGACCACAGCGGCAGGCGCCAGCGCAAACTGCGCAGCTGGCGAACGGCCCGGGTCGAGCATGTCGAAGAGGTCCACTATCTGCCCGACCTGGAGCGGCGCTACAACAGCGCCCGCAGTGAAGAACTGCACATCAGTATCGTCTCCACCCCGCTCGGCGAAGTCCGCCTGCTGCATTGGCCAGCCGGCCGGCCCTCCGAATTGAGCAGTGACCAGTACCGCTATGGCATCGCCGACCACCAGCGCTCCTGCGGCCTGGAACTGGACGCCCAAGCCCGGTTGATCAGCCAGGAAGCCTACTACCCCTATGGCGGCACCGCCTGGTGGGCCGGGCATGACCAGGTGCAGGCCAATTACAAGGTGATTCGCTACTCAGGCCAGGAACGCGATGCCACCGGGCTTTACTACTACGGCATGCGTTACTACGCGCCGTGGCTGCAACGCTGGATCAATCCGGATCCTGCGGGTGTTGCCGATGGTTTGAACCTGTATGCGATGGTGCATGGCAATCCTGTGGGGAATGTCGACAATCAGGGGCTTGCCACGAATGACGAGACATGGCGCGCGGTATGGCAAGGGGTCGCACGAGATCTACTGGCCAACTCGTTATCTGCCATGGCCTCTCTAGGCGTAGGAGCTTTCCTTGGCACGCTTGCACAGGATGAGGCTACCAATATAGGCACGACGATCGTGGCAGGCGTTGCTATCGGCGGGGGCGTAGCTGCCCTGTTTGCCCCGTTGGGACAAAGTTTCATGGAAGCAGTACGGGACCAACCAGGTACATGGGGTGGTCGCGCTGCCGGGGCACTTGGATTCCTGCTAGGCGCCGCGCCAGCCGCGGCCGGTTACTTCAATCGGCAGCTCGACGATGAAGGTACTCCCTCGCCAGTCAATGACACGGCAAACAATATGATCCGTACAATGTTCAGCTACCTTACCTACCAGATGAGCCAAGCGGCAACCACTGAAATGGGGGCCCGCTTCGCCTGGAGAGGTCTGCCGGAGTGGCGTCCTGCCTTGACCACTACCGGTTTAAGTGCTGGAGCACGAGCTCTCAACGGATATCTGAGTATGCCCTTGGAGGACGGGGTTCGCCTACTCGGCGCTGGTGGACTGATTGAAGTGCTTGAGTCGGTGACAACCACCCTACTGAGGTCACGCAGTCCGAACGCCGAGTACCGACTCAATGAACCCGAGGGGTCCATATCCCGCGCGGTTGTAAATTCGATTCCTAGCCGATTCGCCGTCATTGCAATCGTTGAAAACCTGCGGCAGTTCGCGAACGCCTGGCTGAGCCCAGTGCCGCGCGCTGTTATCAATACAATGTTCGGCACTGTTATCAACCTTCGCATTACCGCCCATAGTTGGCTTGAAACCCTACAACCCGGCAATTGGAATCTCAACCCAGCGGCTACAACCACAAACCGTAGAATCGCCTACCAACCTATACCAGGCAAACATTCCAGAACTTCACAATGAGGCACTTAGCTAAGGCTTCAGTAACGAGCATCTATTGGATGCCTTGGTTTTGTATCGCATCTGTGCGGGAATCAATAAGCTCTTGAGGCAAGTCCGAAAGCTTGCTGGCTTGCTTCAGCCCCAGCCGAAGACAACCATGGACAACCAACACGCTCACCGCAACACCCCTGATCTGCTGGTTTACGACCCGCGCGGAAAAACGCTGCGTAGCGTCGTCTATGAACGCACGTCCGCCAATGACCCGGCAGTGGCGCGAATCACTCGCTCCTGGTCAAGCGCCGACAAGCGCATAGCGCGCCAGTATGACCCGCGACTGTTTGCCTTGAGCCAAACCGAAGCGCAACCCCCTGCCAACCTGCAAACTCTGAGCAGCCTGTCGGGTGCCGTGCTGCTGAACGAGAGTGTCGACAGCGGATGGAACCTGACCCTCAACACCGAGTCAGGGCAAGCCAGTGACAGTTGGGACAGCCGTGGCAGCCATGCCTGGATGGAGTACGACGCCTTGCTGCGGCCACTGGCTCAGCACGAGCAGGCCAAGGACGGCAGCGCACGTGTCAGCAGTCGCTTCAGCTACGCCCCCGGCAACGCTGGCGAAGCCGCCATCAACCGTTGCGGGCGTCCGGCCCGGCTGGACGATGATGCCGGTACTGAGCTCTACCTCGACTACAGCATGGCTGGAGCGGCAATACGCACCAGCCGCCATTGGACCCGACACAATACCCTGCCGGACTGGCCACTCGAAATCCCGGCGCGTGACGCCTTGCTGCGCGAAACACCAGCCGCCGTCACCTCGATCCGCCACAACGCCCTGGCCGAGCCGATCAGCCAGAACGATGCCCAGCAAAACCGGCAAACCTTTGCACACACCCGCGGCGGTCAGTTGCACAGCATCCGCCTCACACCTGCCGAGGCCCAACCTGTGCAGATCGCCAGTGACTTGCGCTACAACGCCCATGGCCAGATCGTCCAGCAGCGCTTGGGTAATGGTGTGTTGAGCACGCTGGTGTACGACCCCACAAACGGCCAGTTGCGCCAGCACCGCACGGCACACCCCGACGCCAGCCTGCTCCAGGATCTGCACTACCAGCGCGACCCGCTCGGTAACATCGTTGCCATAGAGGACGCCGCCCAGCCGATTCGCTTCTTTCGCAACCAGACGATCAGCGCCCGCCGCACCTTTGCCTACGACAGCCTGTATCGCCTGATACAGGCCACCGGCTTCGAGGCGGCTGAAAACCTGGCCGGCCCCGAGCTACCCGGGTTTCAGTCACCGCCAGACCCCACACAACTGGCCAACTACAGCCGCGAATACCGCTACGACGAAGCGGGCAACCTGACAACGGTGCGCCATGTCGGTGCTCAAAACTTCACTCGTCATCAGGCCAACGCTCCGACCAGCAACCGAGGCCTGAACCACAACGACGATGCGCCGCCGCCCAGCGAGGCGGCCATCAACGCCGCCTTCGATGGCAATGGCAACCTCAAGGCCCTGCAGCCAGGCCAGGCGCTGACCTGGTCGGTGAAAAACCAGTTACTTGAGGTCAGCCAGGTGACGCGGGATACCGCTAACGATACCGAGCTGTACCGTTACGACCACAGCGGCAGACGCCAGCGCAAACTACGCAGTTGGCAAAGCACCCGGGGCGAGCATGCCGAAGAGGTCCACTACTTGCCGGGCCTGGAGCGGCGCTACAACAGCGCCCGCAGTGAAGAACTGCACATCAGTATCGTCTCGACCCCGCTCGGCGAAGTCCGCCTGCTGCATTGGCAAGCCGGCCGGCCCTCCGGTTTGAGCAACGACCAGTACCGCTATGGCATCGCCGACCACCAGCGTTCCTGCGGCCTGGAACTGGACGCCCAAGCCCGGCTGATCAGCCAGGAAGCCTACTACCCCTATGGCGGCACCGCCTGGTGGGCCGGGCATGACCAGGTGCAAGCCAATTACAAGGTGATTCGCTACTCAGGCCAGGAACGCGATGCCACCGGGCTTTATTACTACGGGATGCGCTACTACGCGCCGTGGCTGCAGCGCTGGATCAACCCGGACCCGGCGGGTGTTGCCGATGGTTTGAACCTGTATGCGATGGTGCACGGCAATCCTGTGGGGAATGTCGATCAACAAGGGCTCGCTACTGCAACCGAGGTTGCCACGACTGCCGTCCACGCAGCCCTGCGAGATGGGCCATCCTTACTATTGGGTGCATTGTTAAGCATCGGGATCAATGACGGGATTGACCAAATACTGGTCAATGATGCCGCCCATCTTGCTTTCACGATATCTGTAGGCGTCGCAGCAGGTGCTGCTGCCGCTTTCCTGACACACCCAACTGCTGGGGTGTTTACTGATCGTTTAAGAGGCATTTTACCAAACGCTAACAGCACCACAGTTGCGGTAGCCGTGGGTACAACAGCCTTTGCTTTAGGCGCCGCACCAGCACTTATCGACATTGCTTATCCGCAACAAGACGAACAAGGCAATTCCTCGACCAGCAACACCGCACGTACCTTAGTTCGGTCCGTGGGACTCAACGCTGTCTACCAGACAGTCCAGCAACTTACCGCAACCCTCGGCAATCGCTTTAGCTGGGACAATAGACCGGAGTTTCGCACTTCGGCCTTAGTTACCGGTGTCAGCGCATTATCGCGGGCCGCTGTGAGTTTTGCAGGCCTTGACCGCTGGCAAGCACTAGGGACTGGCACCGCGGTTGAAATCGTCGAATCGGCTGCCGGCACGTATTCAAGATCACGTTCTGATAACGCCGCTCTGGCACCCGGATCCGGTCTGAATATATCGCTGTCACGAGAATCAGCAACCAATTCTGGGCGGGAGTTTTTAAACGCAATGGTCGGCCGAATCACCACCAGTGCGGTGGTAGCGGGCGCTCGCCAGGCGACAAGGCTTCTGCCTGATGCGATCGGCGTTCCTTTGAGGGCGGCACTCGGCGCTCTAACAAATATGCGCACTTTTGTCGTCGCACGAGTTGGCGGGCAAAGCGCTAGCAGCAACATAGACCCTGGCAGCATGCGCAACCCAGGCGACAGGGCCCTGGCAAATACACTGCCAAGCTCCGAATCAGAAGCACCACAGATAACAACAGCGCGATTTCGGCGAAGTCAACGATGAGCAACTATGTTGACGACAAAACCACCCTAAGGATGGAACACGTGCTGCAACGTCATCAGCCCGGCCAGCGGCCAGTCACCTTCAAGCTCCGCCAGGCTCGCCGTGGACATCGAAGGCCCCTGCCGGTGCCCCTGTTCCAGCATGCCGACCAGACAACTCACCAGCGGTTGATGACTGACCAGCAGCACCTGCTCCAGGCCCAGCTTGTCCAGCTCGGCAATCACCTCCTGGGGATCGGTGTCCGGGGTCAGCCAGGTGACTGTCTGCACCGGCTCATCAAACCCCAGCGCCTCATGCACCAACCCGGCGGTTTGCTGGGCGCGCACATAAGGGCTGGCGATGATCGCCCGCAACGGCTGGCCGAGCAGCACTGCGGCGCTGCGCAGTACCTGCTCTCGACCATGCGCGGTCAGCCGGCGCTCGGCATCGCTATTGGCGCGAGGCTCAGCTTCACCATGACGCAACACCCAGAGCTTCACAGCTTGGGCTCCTCGTCACGTACCGGATGCGGCGCTGGCGGTACGCTATGGGCAGTCTCACCTTCCGGGGCGCGCGGCGCTGGCCAGTCGGCGAACGGCCAGGGCTTCTGGTCGCTGTGGAAGCTGCCGAAGCGGCCAATCTGCGCCAGAAACTGGCTGAGGCTGTCGCCGAAGTTCATCAGGCTGGCACTCGGCGCGCCATAGATCAGGCGGTAGACCAGCTGAACCAGCACCAGGCCGCCCAGCAACAGCTCGGCCAATTGCC
This sequence comes from Pseudomonas putida, assembly GCF_028682475.1. Lineage (GTDB taxonomy): Bacteria > Pseudomonadota > Gammaproteobacteria > Pseudomonadales > Pseudomonadaceae > Aquipseudomonas > Aquipseudomonas putida_AG. The sequence goes on along the minus strand of NZ_JANHLE010000011.1, from coordinate 92,678 downwards.
AGACCACCAGAAATACCAGCATCCACAACACGCGCAGAATGATTGACTCGCGCTGCGACTGGTTCGGGGATTCGTTCATGTCTTGCTCCTGTACTCAGTTGAAACCGCTGGTGGAGATAAAGTCGACATCGGTTTTCGGCTCGGCGCGCATCAGCAGCTCGATCACCTGGTTCAAGGTCCGGCCTTCGAACAGAATCGCATGCAAGCCCGCTACCAACGGCATGTATACCTGCACCTCCTGGGCCTTGACCTTGAGCACCTTGAGCGTATTGACGCCTTCGGCGACCTCGCCCAGACGGTTGACCGCCTCTTCCAGGCTCAAGCCCTGGCCCAGGGCGTGACCGACCTGGTAATTGCGGCTCTTGGGCGACGAACAGGTAACAATCAGGTCGCCGACCCCGGCCAGGCCGAGAAAGGTCATGGGGTTGGCGCCCTGGCTCACCGCAAAGCGGGTCATCTCTGCCAGGGCACGGGTAATCAGCATGCTCTTGGTGTTCTCGCCCATGCCCAGGGCCACCGCCATGCCGGCAATGATCGCGTAGACGTTCTTCAGCGCCCCGCCCAGCTCGACACCAAAACGGTCGCTACTGGCATACACGCGGAAGGTGCGACCGTGCAGCACGTCCTGCACCTGCTGGCACAGCGCTTCGTCTTCACTGGCAACCACGGTGGCGGTCAGCGCGTGCTCGGCCACTTCACGGGCCAGGTTCGGCCCCGACAGCACACCGATGCGCGCCTCGGGGGCGATTTCTTCGAGAATCTGGCTCATCAACTTGAAGCTTTGCGCTTCGATGCCCTTGGTCAGGCTGACCAGCATTTTGCCGCTCAACAGCTGCGCATAGGGCGCCAGCACACTGCGCAGGGCGCTGGATGGCAGGGCAACGAAGATCAGCTCGCAATCCTGCAGGGTCGCCAGCAGGTCATTGACCGGATCAACACCCGGGTGGATTTTCACCCCTTTGAGGTAACGCGGGTTTTCCCGGTTGTTGCGCATGGCCTCGGCCTGCTCGGGGTCGCGCATCCATTGGCGTACGCCGATGCCGTTTTCCGCCAGCAGATTCGCCACGGCGGTGCCGAAACTCCCGCCTCCAAGCACTGCAACAGGCTGCTGTTCAGTCATATCCGATCCGTTAAAACCAATTAAAGTGGCGACTCCCGCATTATACGGAGCGCCCGTCCCAGAGCCAGCGCCAGTTGTATGAATTGACGTCGATATCGCGCCATACAGCACTGAAAAATGCTGGCCACTCGGTTAACATGCCCGGTTTGAATTCGCTACCAAGGCCGCACCGTGTCATTTGGCCCCCCGGCTTCACGCCCCCTCCTGCTGTTGACTGCCTTTTTCGGCGGCACCGCACTGGCTGACGATCTGTTCGTCGACAGCCAGGCCCTGCCCCAAGTGCTCACCGCCACCCGGCTCAAACAGTCACCGGCGGCCGTGCCGGGCAGCATGACCGTGCTCGACAGCGCATTGATCCGCGCCAGCGGCGCCCGTGACATCCCCGAAGTACTACGCCTGGTGCCGGGGATGATGATCGGCTACGGCGCGGGCAACCAGCCCTCCGTCAACTACCACGGCAGTAACGCCAACGATGCCCGGCGCATGCAGGTGTTGATCGATGGCCGCTCGGTGTACCGCGCAGGGCTGGCCACGGTGGACTGGAGCGACATTCCCCTGGCCATGGAGGACATCGAGCGCATCGAAGTCTTTCGCGGCCCCAACACCGTCAGCTACGGCGCCAACGCCCTGATGGCCGTGGTCAACATCCTGACCCGCAAACCGGCCGACAGCCAGGGTACGCGGCTGAAAGTGACCCGCGGCCAACGCGGTATCAGTGACTGGTATGCCAGCCAGGGTAGCGGTTGGGACGGCGGCGACCTGCGTCTGTCACTGTCCGGCATGCAGGATGACGGCTTTGATCAAACCCGCAACGGCCAGGATTACCGCGACAGCCGCCGGCTCAACCGCCTCAACCTGAGCGTCAGCCACAGCCTGGCAAGCAACCAGAGCCTGGATTGGCAGTTCGCTGCCAAAGAAGGCAGCAACCAGCGCCCTTACACCTACAAGCCGGTGTTCTACGGCGTCACCGCCAGTGGCAACAATTCCGACGCCAAGGCCAAGGATTACGCCGGCTCGGTGCGCTGGAATCTTGACTTGAACCCCGAGCACAGCCTTTACCTGCAAGGTTCAGCCCAGCACTGGGATCGCCAGCAGGTCTGGCGTGCGTGTGATGCAGCCTTGTCGTTCAGCCCGGAACTGACTCACCTATGGCAGCTCAATCCTAACTACGCGGAACAAGTGGCGCGCAACATTCGCTCGCCAGTCCCCAGGGGTAGCGCCGAAGAACAATTGCTGGGCCGTCAGGTGCAGCAGCAATGGCGTAATGGCGGCTCAAGCCAGGTCTGCGGCGATATCGACCAGAGCACCCGGGAAACCCGCTACGACCTGGAACTGCAGGACACCCTCAGCCTGTCCGACAGCCTGCGCCTGGTCAGTGGTGCCAACTATCGCTACGACCGCGCCGATTCGCAGACCTTCTTCAATGGCAGCCTGAACGACAGCACCTGGCGCCTGTTCGGTCACCTGGAATGGCGCGCCGACGACCACTGGATTGTTCAGGGCGGGGCGATGTATGAAGACGCCCGGCTTTCCGGCAGTTCGCTGACACCACGCCTGGCCGTGAACTACCTGATCACCCCGCGCCACGGATTGCGCGCGGTGTACTCCGAAGCGGTACGCTCGCCGGACATGTTCGAAAACAACGTCAACTGGAGTTATCGGGTCAACAACTTGCGCCCGGGCGCTTTCGGCCAGAACAGTGCCCAGTACTTCGTCAGGACCCGCGGACCGGGCGACCTGGAACAGGAGCGGATGCGCTCGCGGGAACTGGGCTATAACGGTTACTTCGCCGACGCCGACCTCAGCGTTGACCTCAAGCTGTTCTACGACGAAATCACCGGCATGATCAGCGAGCCGCTGCGCAACAACCAATACATCGCCAGCAACAGCAACAAAGCCCGCTTCAGCGGCAGTGAAGCGCAGCTGGACTGGCGCCTGACTCCCGCCGATCGCTGGCGCTTGACCTACGCCCATGTCGACGCCTGGGCCAGCAACCCCGCCGATCGCCGCCTGAGCGCGCACAACAGCGGCTCGGCCGGCTGGCTGCGCGACTGGGGGCAAGGCTGGTCCAGCGCGCTGTTCTACTATGGCGACGATGAACTGAACCAGTACCGCTTCGAGCGTGTCGACCTGCGCGTGGCCAAGCAGCTGCGCTGGCAGCGCACGCAGCTTGAACTGGCGGGTGTCGTGCAGCAGCGCCTGGACGACGAGCCCACGACCTTTGCCGACAACCGCTACGACAGCCGCCATGTGGTGTACTTCAGTGCGGAGCTGGAATTCTGATGCGCATGCTGCGGTGCTGGCTGCTGCTGGTCTGTCTGTGGCCGGCGGGAATGCTCTGGGCCAGTGAAATCCTCCTCACCGGCAGCCAGGACAGCCCCGGTGTCGAGCATTTCGTTCAGGCCCTGCGCGAGCGCCGCCCCGCCGACAACATTCACTTCGTCCCCGTCACCGAACTTGCCCGCCCGTCCCGGCTGAATCCGGCCATCCGCCTGATCCTGCTCGACAGCAGCGGCCTGGAATGGCGCTTGAGTGAAACGGCAGGACCGCCAGCACTGGCCATGCGGGTCAGCCGGGTCCAGGCTGAACAGCGCCTGGGCAAGCTGCGTCCGGCTTACCTGAGCCTGCTGTGGAGCGATCCGCCACTGGACCGTCAACTGCGCCTGACCCGTTACCTGCTGCCCGAGGCCCGGCGAATCGGCGTGCTGTACGCCGAACACAGCCGTTTCCTGGTCGAAGAAGCGCGCCGCGCCGCGAAGCCCATGGGCCTTGAAATAGTCGCCGAACCCTGGCCGGACCTGCGCGACAATCGTCCACTGCAAACCCTGCTGCAAAGCAGTGATGTATTGCTGGGTATCGACGATCTGCAGTTGTACAACTCCAAGACCGCGAAGAACCTGCTGCTCAGCAGCTACGGGCGGCAAATGGCCTTGATCGGCCCCAACGCGGGCTTTGTCCGCGCCGGAGCCCTGGCCAGCACTTTGAGCAATCAGGACGACTGGCTGGCGGTGCTTGACCGCTTGCTCGATCAGGCACCCGGCAAGTGGCCACGCGCCCTGTATCCCGAACATTTCAGAGTCGTCGGCAACCAGCAGGTCGCCCGCGCCCTGGGTATCGGCACCATCGATCCCGAAGGCGCCGCACTGGCGCTGGCCGAAGGAGAACGCAGACCATGAGGCGTCGTCTGAGCTGGGACATTCATACCCGCACACAGATCATCAGCCTGGGCCCGGCCCTGTTGCTGACGCTGCTGTTGATCAGCTTCTTTACCTTCGTGCGTATCCAGGACCTGCGCCAGGAGCTCAACCACACCGGCCAGCTGATCGCCAACCAGCTGGCGCCAGCGTCCGAGTACGGCGTGATCGCCGGTAACGACGAAGTCCTGGAAAGCCTGATGCGCGCCACCTTGAGCATCCCTCATGTGCGCTTTCTCGAAGTACAGGACAGCAGCAACCATATTCTGGTGTATGTCGAACAACCGGATGAACACGACAACCGCGCCCAACAGGTCGAGGTGTTCCAGGCGCCGATCCGCCTGCAGCAGATCCGCCTGGACAACGATTTCCTGCACAACGGCAGGCAACCGTTGAAACATATCGATGATGACTACCTGGGCCGGGTCATTGTCGGTATGTCCAATGACGCGTTCAGCGAGCGCCAGCAGGAAATCGTGATCAAGGCCGGGATCCTGGCCTTGTTCGCCCTGCTCTTCACCTTCCTGCTGGCCCGCCGCCTGGCCCTGAGCCTGGCCAAACCGATCAGCGACATGGGCCATGCGGTCAAAGCCATCCAGCAAGGCGACTTCAATGCCCCCTTGCCGGTGGTCGATGACAGTGAACTCGGCCACCTCGCCCGTCACATCAATAACCTGGCCCGCGCGTTGGCCCAGGCCAGCCATGAGCAACAGCAGGCCATGTCGCAACTGATCCAGGCCCGTGAAGAAGCCGAACAGGCGAACCGGGCCAAATCCGACTTCCTGGCCATGATGAGCCATGAACTGCGCACCCCCATGAACGGCGTACTGGGCATGTTGCAGTTACTGGAAACCACCACCTTGAGCGAGGAGCAGGCCGAATACACTGCCGTGGCCAGTGAATCGACCGGGCACCTGCTCAAGGTGATCAACGACATTCTCGATTTCTCGCGGATCGAGCGCACCCACCTGGAACTGGAACATATCGATTTCAACCTCGGCGAGCTGATCGGCAGCTGTGTGCAGTCCTTCCAGCACCTGGCCGCCCAGCGCGGCTTGAACCTGCAGTTGCTGTTACCACCCGGCATGCAACAGTTGCAGGTGGTCGGCGACCCGACACGGATTCGCCAGGTCCTGCTCAATCTGGTCGGCAATGCGCTGAAATTCACCGAGCAAGGCAGCGTGCGCATCGAACCGCGCTGGCAAGTACTCGACCGCCAGCTGATCTGGTTCGCCTGCGCGGTGCATGACACCGGCATCGGTATCGACAACGAGCGCCTGGAAACCATGTTCGTCGCCTTCCAGCAAGCCGACAGCTCGATTTCCCGGCGCTACGGCGGCACCGGCCTGGGCCTGTCGATCGCGCGCACGCTGGCTGAACGCATGGGTGGCACCTTGCGTGGCGAGAGCCGTCAAGGTCAGGGCTCGACCTTTACCCTGGAGATGCCCCTGGCGCTGCCCATGCAGCCAGCACCGTGCTTACCCAGCCAGAACAGCGGCCGTGATGACGCAGGCCTGGGCCGGCGGATCCTGCTGGTGGAGGACAACCCGGTGAACCAGACGGTGATCGAGGCCATGCTGCGCAGCCTCGGATTCGAAGTGCACATTGCTGTAGACGGTGCCCAGGCGGTGTCGCAGGTTGCCCGTCAGCGCTTTGCCGCCACCCTGATGGATTGCCGCTTGCCGATCATCGATGGCTATGAAGCCACCCGGCGCATCCGTCAGCTGCCCCAGGCGGCCGCCATGCCGATCATCGCCCTGACCGCCAACGCCTTGCAGGGTGATCGCGAACGCTGCCTGAGCGCCGGTATGAACGATTACCTGGCCAAGCCGTTCAAACGGACTGATCTGCAGCAGATTCTGCAGCGTTGGCTGCCCGATCAGTCAGCTGCGACTGGCGATTAATCTGAAATTGCGGCAGTCTTATGGACTGGACAGGCCGCCGTTTAGGCCTGAAAATAAAATTTCAGTGCACAAGTGTACTTCTTTGCCCCGTGCGCTGTGACTTTCACTACAACGCAATAGTCTATGTGTAGGCTGCCGCCCCAAGCACAAGCGTTTTGGGTCGGCCGGGAAGATTTGCCCCCCTGCCGCACGGGGATTATTGAGGAGCTCGCATGACCAAACAAAACGCCTTTACTCGGGAAGACCTGCTGCGCTGCAGTCGCGGTGAGCTGTTCGGCCCAGGTAACGCGCAACTGCCCGCCCCGAACATGCTGATGGTGGATCGTATCACCCACATCAGTCAGGAAGGCGGCAAGTACGGCAAAGGTGAATTGGTCGCCGAGCTGGATATCAATCCGGACCTGTGGTTCTTCGCCTGCCATTTCGAAGGTGATCCGGTGATGCCGGGCTGCCTGGGCCTGGACGCCATGTGGCAGCTGGTTGGCTTCTTCCTCGGCTGGCAAGGCCTGCCGGGCCGTGGCCGTGCCCTGGGTTCGGGCGAAGTGAAATTCTTCGGCCAGGTCCTGCCGACCGCCCAGAAAGTCACGTACAACATTCATATCAAGCGCGTCCTCAAGGGCAAGCTGAACATGGCCATCGCCGATGGCTCGGTCAGCGTCGACGGCCGTGAGATCTACACCGCCGAAGGCCTTCGGGTCGGCGTATTCACCTCCACTGACAACTTCTAAGGGTTATCCGCATGCGCCGCGTCGTTATCACTGGTCTGGGCATCGTTTCGTGCCTGGGCAATGACAAAGAGACCGTCTCCGCCAACCTGCGTGCAAGCCGCCCTGGCATCCGATTCAACCCGGAATATGCCGAAATGGGTCTGCGTAGCCAGGTTTCCGGCTCCATCGACCTCAACCTCGAAGAACTGATCGACCGCAAGATCTTCCGTTTCGTTGGTCACGCTGCCGCCTACGCCTACCTGGCCATGGCCGACGCGATCAAGGATTCGGGCCTGACCGAAGAGCAAGTTTCCAATCCGCGCACCGGCCTGATCGCCGGCTCCGGCGGCGCCTCGACCCTGAACCAGATGGAAGCGCTGGACATCCTGCGCGAAAAAGGCGTCAAGCGCGTTGGCCCGTACCGCGTCACCCGGACCATGAGCAGCACCGTTTCGGCGTGCCTGGCCACCCCGTTCAAGATCAAGGGCCTGAACTACTCCATCGCCTCCGCTTGTGCCACCAGTGCGCACTGCATCGGCACCGCGATGGAACAGATCCAGATGGGCAAGCAGGACATCGTCTTCGCCGGTGGCGGTGAAGAAGAGCATTGGAGCCAGTCGTTCCTGTTCGACGCCATGGGCGCGCTGTCCAGCAAGCGTAACGACACCCCGGAAAAGGCCTCCCGCGCCTACGACGCCGACCGTGACGGTTTCGTCATCGCCGGTGGTGGCGGCATGGTTGTAGTCGAAGAGCTGGAACACGCTCTGGCCCGCGGCGCGAAAATCTACGCCGAGATCGTCGGCTACGGCGCGACCTCCGATGGCTACGACATGGTTGCCCCAAGCGGCGAAGGCGCCATCCGCTGCATGCAGCAGGCGCTGTCCACCGTCGACACCCCGATCGACTACCTGAACACCCACGGCACTTCGACGCCGGTTGGCGATGTTGCCGAAATGAAGGGTGTACGTGAAGTGTTCGGCGACAAGGCTCCGGCCATCAGCTCGACCAAGAGCCTGTCCGGTCACTCCCTGGGCGCCGCCGGCGTTCATGAAGCGATCTACTGCATGCTGATGATGGAAGGCAACTTCATTGCCGGTTCCGCCAACATCGACGAGCTGGATCCGGAAGTGGCTGACCTGCCGGTTCTGCGTGAAACCCGCGAAAACGCCAAGATCGACACCGTGATGAGCAACAGCTTCGGTTTCGGCGGCACCAACGCCACCCTGGTGCTCAAGCGCTGGGAAGGCAAGTAAGGGCTAGCCTCTTACACTGAAAACGCCCCGACTCGTCGGGGCGTTTTTGTTTATGTAGCGCGGGGCATGTGGGAGCGGGCTTGCCCCGCGAAGCGATGTGACTGACAAAATGCAATCGCGGGGCAAGCCCGCTCCCACAAGGACAGTTGCTCCCACCCGGGGGATGCCACTTCACACTGAGAACCGCCCCACCAGACCATTCAAATCAATCGCCAACTGCGACAACGCCTGACTGGCCGCATTGGTCTGATTGGCCCCCGCTGAAGTCTGCATCGCCAGATCACGGATGTTGGTCAGGTTGCGATCCACCTCCCGAGCCACCTGGGCCTGCTGCTCGGACGCGCTGGCGATCACCAGGTTGCGCTCGTTGATCAGACTGATCGCCGCGGCAATTTCTTCCAGCGCCGCGCCGGCGGCATGTGCCCCTTGCAGGGTGCTTTGGGCGCGGTCGTTGCTTTGCTGCATACCCTCCACAGCGCGCTCGGTACCCTGCTGGATACCGTGAATCATCTGCTCGATTTCCCGGGTCGACTGTTGCGTGCGATGCGCCAATGCCCGCACCTCATCCGCCACCACGGCAAAACCACGCCCGGCATCCCCGGCCCGGGCCGCTTCGATCGCGGCATTGAGCGCCAGCAGGTTGGTCTGTTCGGCAATGGCACCGATCACGTCCAGCACTTTGGTAATGCCGTGCACCTGTTGCGCCAGTTGCCCAACCGCCTCGGCATTGGAGGACACGCCTGCCGCCAACGACTCGATCGAAACCACAGTCAGACGCACCTGCTCCCGACCCTGACGGGCAATGCGGTCTGATTCACGCGATGCTTCGGAGGTGGCCACCGCATTGCTCGCCACCTCCTCCACCGCCGTGGTCATCTGATTGACCGCCGTAGCCGCCTGCTCGATCTCCTGATTCTGCTGCATCAAACCGCGCGTGGCATCTTCGGTCACCGCGCTGAGTTCCTCGGAGGCCGATGCCAACTGGCTGGAGGAATCGGAAATGCTCCCGATTGTCTCGCGCAAGCTTTGCTGCATCTGCTTGAGCGCCGCCAACAGCCGCGCCGGCTCATCGGCACCCTGCACGGCAATCTGCGGGGTCAGGTCGCCGGTGGCCACTATCTCGGCCACCTGCAGTGACTGGGCCAACGGACGAACGATACTGCGGGTCAGGGTCAGCGCCAGGATCACCGTCATCACCAAAGCGCCGAGCAAAAGCGCGACCACCCAGACCCGGGCATTTCGATACACGGCTTCGGCCAGGTCGGTAGCCTTGTTGGCGTGGAGGTTATTGAGCGCAACCAGCTCATTGAGCGTGGCGGTGAGCTGATCGGCCAGCTGGTTCATTTCGCCGTTGACCACGGCAGTTGCGGTATCGACCTGCCCCTGCAGCGACAGCTGGGTCACTTGAGCCTGCAACCCCATGTACTGTTGCTCGATCTTCAAATAGCGATCGAACAGCGACTGCTCTTCAGGCAGGACAATCAGCGCCTGATACTGCTGTTGCGCCTTGCTCAGGCCGGCCTTGATATCCTCGATGCGCGCTTTGTTCTGCTGCAGCGACTGCGGGTCACGATTGATCAGCAAGCGCAGGGTCAGGGCGCGAATGCGCAACGTGTCCTGAGTCATTTGCCCAACCGCGACGACGCTGGGCAACCAGTTAGTGTCAACCTGCTCGGATTGCTGGCGCATGCTGGTCATCTGCATCAGGGCAAAAATCCCCAAGGCAAGCACCAGCAAAGCCACCAGGCCGAAGCCCAGGCCCGCCCTGGGCGCGATATTCATGCTTCTCAAGCTCATCTTCCGGCTCCCTCCAAAAGCGCTGCACAACAATGCAGCCGTCCCTTGCTCTAGACGATATCGGGCCGTGGAAGATTTGCCATAGACGAAAACATGATATCAAAATGCCTGCTCATCGCGACGGCAGGCACAATCTGCTCAGCGCACGGTAAAACGCTGCTCGGCGAGCAGGCGGTCACCCTGGAAGACCATGAAATGCCACTGCCCCGGCACCACTTCGTGGTTCTCAGTGAACTCGTAGGCCATGACATCCTGGGCCGCTCCAGGCACTAGCTTCTGCACCACTTCGAACTTGTCATGGCGCTTGCCATCGGGCGTGCGCACACCCGGGGTGAGGTACAACAGGGTCAGCGGCGTGTCGTCTGCCACTTTGCCTTCCAGGCGGTAGCGCATGCCAAACTTGCTGCCCAGACGCGCCGGGATCTGGTCGGTGGACTGGATCGTCTGGTTGCTCTGGGTCAGCACCCGCTCACCAGGCTGAAAGTTCTGGTGACGGGTTTCAAACAGACCATATTCAATCGGCCCTTCGACCCGGACCTCGGCACTGGCCAGGCCACTGACCAGCAAAAGCCCGCACACTGCACTGAAACGACTGGAAAACATGCTGCACTCCATCAGGATTGATGGCGGCAGGCTATGACGCTGGCATGACAGACTGATGACAACTGCAAAACCGGCAGGGGTGTGCCTAGTGCTGCTTCGGCAGCACCGCGAGAAAATTGTCCCGCGCCACCTTCTGCGCCACCTCCACGGGCAAGGCATCAAGGAAAGGATCGAAGCTGTGCAATTGCTCACCCAGAGTATCGAATCGTCCGACCACATCAGAACCGAGCATGAAGCGCTCCGGGAAGCGTTTTACCAGCTCGACCCACTCACCCCTGGGCTTGCCCTGCTCGTCCAGCAGATAAGGCTGCAGGACGCTCCAGGACAGGTCGATGTAGAGGTTGGGATAGGACTCGAGCAGGCGCGACAACGTCGGCAGGAGGAAATCCAGCCGGATCTGGTGGCGATGAATCTCCATGCTGCTGCCAGCATGCGCCCAGATGAAGCGGGTGTGCGGATGATTGCGCAACGGCTCTTCGAGTTCGGCCAGGTACAGCGGATTGCGCTCTCGCTTGGAGGTGATGTTGGAGTGAATCAGCACCGGCAGGTCCTGCTCGGCCGCCAGGTGATAGATACGCGTCATCGCTTCGTTGTTGGCCCGTGGCGTGTCGCCGCTGGTCAGCGCGGTCAGATCGTCATGCCGGGTGAAAACTTCACCAATGCCCTGCCAGAGCCCGGGGTACAGCTCGAGCATCCGCTCGATATGCGCCACGGCATTCTTGTCGACCGGGTTGAAGCCGGTCAGGAACGGATGAAAGCGTCGGCGCTGCTCGGGCTCGAGCTTCCCCAATGCGGCGGCAACGTAGATATCGGTGGCGCTGTACCAATAGGCATCGGCATCGTCGCCAGCGTAGTAACGCGGGCGCTTGGGCTCATCCTCATGCCACTTTTTCGCCACAGCCACGCCGGAAATCATCGACTGATCGATACGTGCCCGGTCCATCGCCTTGAGTAATGCATCCATGCCCTCGCTTTCCTGAAAGAAGTCCACGTAGTGCAAGTGCGCATCGCTGTAGCGGTACTCGCGCGCCTGCACGCTTTGCAGGGTCAGTCCCATCAACACGATCCAGCCCAGACGTCTGGCAAACATTGCGCATTCCTTGTTGGCGATTCAGACAGGGTAGACCGGTCAAGCCGCAGCGCAGTTCAGGCGCTGTCTGTAACAGGTTATGCTCAAGCTCATCATCCCCGGCCTGGAGCCCACCGTGAGCAATCCCCTGGTCATCCACCCTCGCGCCGAATCCGTCGAGGGCCAACCGATCCTGCGCCCGCTGCCGTCGGCACAATGCCGCAGTGTCGGGCCGTTCGTGTTCTTCGATCACATGCTCGGAACCGATTACACCGCCGGTAATGGCGTGAACATCCGCCAGCACCCGCATATCGGCCTGTCCACCCTCACCTACCTGTTCGAAGGCGAGATCCTGCACAAGGACAGCCTGGGCTCGGATCAACGGGTCAAGGCCGGGGACGTCAGCTGGATGACGGCGGGCAGCGCGATTGCCCATGTCGAGCGCACGCCGGCTGATCTGCTGGAAAAGGGCTCACGCCTGCATGGCCTGCAGGTCTGGCTGGCTTCACCCAAAGACAAGGAACAGGGGCCCGGGCATTACAGCCACCACCCGGCGGCAACCCTGCCGGTCAGCGATAACCTGGGCGTGAACATTCGCATGATTGCCGGTAGCGGCTTCTGCCTGGCATCACCGGTACCGGTGCTGTCGCCGACCCTCTATGCCCTGGTGCAGATGCAGGCTGCGACCACCCTGAACATCCCCAATGAGCATGCTGAGCGCGCGCTGTATGTGCTGGACGGTGAAGTGAGCCTCAACGACGAAGCCGTCGAGCACCATAGCCTGGTGATATTGCCTGAAGGCGAGGAAATGAGTTTGTATGCCGACAGCGAGAGCCGGCTGGTGCTATTCGGCGGCGCACCACTGGACGGGCCACGGCGGATGAACTGGAACTTCGTGGCCAGTGATCCGGCGCTGATCGAGCAGGCGCGGGCACGCTGGGCGGCTGGAGACTGGCCGACTGTGCCGGGGGAAAGCGAGCGGATCGAGTTGCCGTGAGGTTGATCGCGGGGCAAGCCCGCTCCCACCAGGGTAGTGAAATCTCGGTGGGAGCGGGCTTGCCCCGCGAAGCTTTCAGCGCTGAAACACTTCATCCAGCAAGTTGTACATCGCCCGGAACGCGCGCTTGGAGGTTTTGGCGTCGTATTTCATCTTGCCCGGAATGTTCGCTGCCGTATCGGTGAACGAGTGCACCGCGCCACCGTAGCTGATCAATTGCCAATCGACCTTGGCCGCGTCCATCTCGGCCTCGAAGGCTGGCAATTGCTCCTTGGGCACAAATGGGTCAGCCGCACCGTGCAACACCAGCATCGAGGCCTTGACCTGACCTTCCTGCGCCGGCAGCGGCGTATCGAGGGTGCCATGGAACGACACCGCAGCCTGCAGACGACTATCCTCGCGACCCAGCTCCAGTGCACAACAGCCACCAAAGCAGAAGCCGAAGGTCGCCAGTTTGCCCGGCTCCAGCACCGCCTTCGATTGCCCCAGCAACTGGTCCAGCGCAGCTTTCATGCGTTTACGCAGTTCGACCCGATCATTTTTCAGCGGCATCATCGCCGCACCTGCTTCATCCATGTTCGACGGTCGCAGTGTCTGCCCGTAGATATCCGCGAGCAGCACCACATACCCCTGGGCGGCAACCTCGCGGGCAATCCGCTCGGCACCTTCGCCGACCCCCATCCAGTTCGGCGCCATCAGCAAACCAGGCTGCTCCTTGGCACCCTGGGTATAGAACAAGCGACTCTCATAGGCTTTGCCGGCAACATGATAGACCAGCGATTCGACGGTAACCTTGCTCATGCACTCCTCCTTGCACCATGAAAAAAGCCCGCCGAAGCGGGCTTTCCTGAGTCTACTTAAGCCGACAATTCGACCAGCAGCTTGTTCAGGCGACGAACGTACGCCGCCGGGTCCTTCAAGCTGTCACCCGCCGCCAGGGCGGCCTGATCGAAGAGGATGTGCGAGAAGTCAGCGAAACGGTCTTCGCTCTGCTCGTTGTCCAGTTTCTCGATCAACGGATGGCCCGGGTTGAATTCGAAGATCGGCTTGGAGTCCGGCACCTTCTGCCCGCTGGCTTCAAGGATCTGGCGCATCTGCAGGCCGAGGTCCTGTTCACCAATGGCCAGGATCGCTGGCGAATCGGTCAGGCGGTGCGATACCCGCACTTCGCTGACACTTTCACCCAGGGCGGCCTTCAGGCGCTCAACCAGACCTTCTTTTTCCTTGGCAACTTCTTCCTGGGCTTTCTTGTCCTCTTCAGAGTCCAGCTTGCCCAGATCCAGGTCGCCACGGGCGACGTCGACGAAGCTCTTGCCGTCGAATTCGCTCAGGTAGCTCATCAGCCACTCGTCGATACGGTCGGTCAGCAGCAGCACTTCGATGCCTTTCTTGCGGAAGACTTCCAGGTGCGGGCTGTTCTTGACCTGCGCATAGGATTCGCCGGTGAGGAAGTAGATCTTGTCCTGACCTTCCTTGGCGCGGGCCAGGTAGTCGGCCAGGGACACGCTCTGCTCGCCGCTGTCGTCGCTGGTGGAGGCAAAACGCAGCAGGCCGGCGATCTTCTCTTTGTTGGCGAAGTCTTCGGCCGGGCCTTCTTTCATCACCTGACCGAAGTTTTTCCAGAAGCCCTTGTACTGCTCAGGCTCGTTCTTGGCCAGCTTCTCGAGCATGTCCAGGACGCGCTTGGTCAGCGCCGATTTCATCGAGTCGATGATCGGGTCTTTCTGCAGGATTTCCCGCGAAACGTTCAGCGACAGGTCGTTGGAATCGACCACGCCCTTGATGAAACGCAGGTACAGCGGCAGGAACGACTCGGCCTGATCCATGACGAACACGCGCTGAACGTAGAGTTTCAGGCCGCGCGGTGCTTCGCGCTGGTACAGGTCGAACGGCGCACGCGCAGGCACGTACAGCAGCGAGTTGTACTCGAGCTTGCCTTCAACCTTGTTGTGGCTCCAGGCCAGCGGGTTCTCGAAATCGTGACCGATGTGCTTGTAGAACTCCTGATATTCCTCGTCCTTGATCTCGGTACGCGGACGGGTCCACAGGGCGCTGGCACGGTTGACGGTTTCCCACTCCACGGCCGGCTTTTCTTCGCCTTCAGCGGCTTCGACCTGCTTTGGCAGCTCGATCGGCAGAGCGATATGGTCAGAGTATTTCTTGATGATGTTACGCAGACGCCAGCCGTCGGCGAATTCCTCTTCACCTTTTTTCAGGTGCAGGACAATACGGGTACCGCGCTCGGCCTTGTCGATGGTGGCAACGTCGAATTCGCCTTCACCTTTGGACGACCAGTGCACGCCTTCAGCGGCCGGTGTGCCGGCACGACGGCTGAACACATCGACCTTGTCGGCGACGATGAAGGCCGAGTAGAAGCCCACGCCGAACTGGCCGATCAGGTGCGAGTCTTTCTTCTGGTCACCGGTAAGGTGCTTCATGAAGTCGGCAGTGCCGGACTTGGCGATGGTACCCAGGTGCGTGATCACGTCCTCGCGGCTCATGCCGATGCCGTTGTCTTCGAGGGTGACGGTGTTGGCGTCTTTGTCGAAGCTGACGCGAATCTTCAGCTCGGCGCCGCCTTCGAGCAGCTCAGGCTTGGCCAGCGCTTCGAAACGCAGTTTATCGACCGCGTCGGAGGCGTTGGAAATCAGTTCGCGAAGGAAGATTTCCTTGTTCGAATACAGGGAATGGATCATGAGGTGCAGCAGTTGCTTCACCTCGGTCTGGAAGCCCAGGGTTTCTTTTTGAGTTTCCACACTCATGGTCTTCAACACTCCAATCTGATGGCAGTTGTCGTTCGGCAGGCGGGCACCGCGGCCCTGGCCTGCTTTCACGGCGGGATGTCATGCAGATGGGGGCGCGAGAAGCTATTTCAAGGGCGCATTGATTTCTTCGATCTTGAAATGCGCCCGCGCGGTGGCAATCGGCTCATCCTGGTTACCCTGCCAGGCGGTGATCGCAACGTTGGTCACCCGTCGCCCCTGGCGCCAGAGCTGGCAGCGGGCGTAGGTGTCGCGAAAATGTCCGGCACGCAGGTAATCAATGGAAAAATCGATGATCTTCGGAATCGTCGCGCTCTCGGTGAAAATCAGCAGGTACAGGGCCGCTGACAGCTCCATGAAACCGGCGATCACCCCGCCATGGATAGCGGGCAGCAACGGATTGCCGATATTGTCCTTGCTGGCCGGCAGGCAGAACAGCAGATCGTCGCCTTCACGGCTGCACTGGATACCGATCA
The DNA here is from genome assembly GCF_028682475.1 of Pseudomonas putida. Taxonomy (GTDB): domain Bacteria; phylum Pseudomonadota; class Gammaproteobacteria; order Pseudomonadales; family Pseudomonadaceae; genus Aquipseudomonas; species Aquipseudomonas putida_AG. The sequence goes on along the minus strand of NZ_JANHLE010000011.1, from coordinate 76,796 downwards.
ATCCCGCATAAGGAATCAGTTGCAGCAACGGCTGGTAGTTTCCTTGTGCGTGCGCCTCACGCAATTGCTGATGCACCTGGGGAGGAATCATTGCGCACTCCCCTTCAGCGCATTGGCGAAGTTAAGCCCACCCTTCACGCCTTTGCCCAAGCGCATGAAGGTGCCGACCACCTGGGCGATCGGCTGTTCGGGATCGTCCTGATAGGCCATGCCACGGGTAAAGATCACATCGCGGGTCACCCGATAGCAGTGAGCGTAACCGTAGATATCCAGCCCGGCTTTGGCCGGGTGCATGTAGTCGATGCGCAGATCGAGGGTCGGGCAGACCTCGAACTCGGCCAGCGCGCAGAGCGTGGCCATGCCGCACGTGGTGTCCATCAGCGTGGTCAGGGCGCCCCCGTGGATGGCGCCGGTCTGGGGGTTACCGACGATCTTCGTCGAATACGGCAGCAACAGGGTCATGCCCTGCGCATCGGCGTGCTGCACACGCATCTGTAATAGCTGGCAATGACGCAAGGCACCGAGGAATCGCTCAGCCATGGCCATCAATGCGGTCTCACTCATATCACTCAGGCCCTTGTGGTTATTCGGACAATGCACAAGCCTAGAAAAAAGTCTATATAGATCCGATACTTATATATCTGTAATGTAGGCGGAACTTCTATCCGTTACTTGAGCTCAAAGGAACAAGTAACTTATTTCCCCAAGGAGAAACACCCCATGCGTAAACCTTTTGCTTTTGCCGTAATGCTGGCCGCCGCTCTGGGTCTCGCTGCTTGCGATAAAGCCAGCGAAGACAAGGCTCAGGATGCTGCGCAACACACCGAGAACGCCCAGCAGAAGATGGACGAAGCTCAGGATAAAGTGAACGAGGCCGCAAAAGAAAACGCTGAAGCTGCCAAAGACAGTGCTGAAGCGCAACAGAAAGCCGCTGAAGAAGCCGCTAAAGAAGCTGCTCCAGCCGCTCCAGCCGAGCCTGCGAAGTAAGCAAGCACCCTGGAATGAAAAAACCCGACAACTGTCGGGTTTTTTTATACCTGCCTGATTTAACTTTAACGATTCAGTTAACCGCAGTTTCTTTGCTCGCCTCCACTACCGGTGCTTCGGTCGGGGTATAGACCATCACATCCAGTACATCGGAATGAAACTCGCGCCGGTACAGTACCAGAACAACCCCGGCACTCATCAGCATGAACAGCCATGGGCTGATAAACCAACTGAGCATGGCCATGCCGAAATAATAAGAACGCAAACCGAAGTTGAACTGGTTGGCGGCCATCGAAATAACCCGGGCGGCACGCTGGGCGAATGCCTTACGCTCCATTTCGGTGACATGCCGTTCGCCGATCATCGGTGCCGAACCCACCAGCACAGCAGCGAAGTTGTATTGGCGCATGCACCAGCTGAAGGTGAAAAAGGCATAGACAAACACTGTGGCCAGGCACAGCAATTTGATCTCCGACATGCCCTGGGTCGCCTGCTGGACCAGCGGCAGGTCCGCCAGCAGTGATACAGCGCGATCCGAAGCACCGAGTACGGTGAGGATACCGGCGAGGATGATCAGGGTGCTGGAGGCGAAGAACGAGGCGTTACGCTCCAGGTTGGCGATCACGCTGGCATCGGCGATACGGTTGTCACGCATCAGCATGCGGCGCATCCAGTCTTCGCGGTACAGGTGCAGCACACTGGCCAGGCACGCGGTATCACGGCCCTTCCAGGTGGCATAGCGGGTATAGCCGCCCCAGCACACAACAAACCAACAGGCTGCCAGCAGGTGATTGAGATTACTTTGAATAAAGCTCATGCAAGCTCCCGGTAAAGAGTTTCGTGCACTCTAAAGCGCATTGACCGGCTTTCGACGCTTAGCCGCAGAAAAAGACACGTCCCCGCTGAAAAAACCAAAAAGCCCCGCATCCTTACGGATACGGGGCTCGGAACCTGCCCTGCCCGACGCGCTATGGCTTGTGGCCGACGTCAGGCTTGCGGCCCATTCTCAGGCCAGCGCTTCGCGTGGCTTGCCCAGCATACGGTCACAAACCACGGCTACCGCCAGGGTCGCCACCGAAGGCACCAGCCAGGCCAGGCCCTGATCGCTCAACGGCAGATGGGCCAGAGCGTCTGGCAGCCAGTGCGCCAGGGTGGTGCCCTTGATCGCATCAACCATGCCGAACAGCAGCGACACCAGCATTACCGGGGCCAGGATTCGGACCTGGGAATTCCACAGTTCCTTGCAGAAGCTCAGGCCCACCACCACGATGCACGGCGGATAGATGGCGGTCAGCACGGGAATCGAGAACATGATCAGCTTGGTCAGGCCCAGGTTGGAGATCAGCAGCGAGAAGCCGCACAGGATCACCACCAGAGTGCGGTAGGACAACGGCAATACCTGGCTGAAGTACTCGGCACAGGCACACGTCAGACCTACGGCGGTAACCAGGCAGGCCAATGCAATCAGCACAGCAAGGAAGCCGCTGCCCAGAGAGCCAAAGGTGTGCTGCACGTAAGCATGCAGAACCGCTGCACCGTTGGTCGCGCCGGCGGCGATTTCATGGCTGCTCGCACCCAGGCGGAACAGGCTGATGTACACCAGCGCCAGGCCGACACCGGCGATCAGGCCGGCGATGATGGCGTAACGGGTAATCAGCCGCGGCGACTCGACCCCACGGGAACGAATGGCATTGACGATAACGATACCGAACACCAGCGCGCCGAGGGTATCCATGGTCAGGTAACCATTGATAAAGCCCTGGGAAAATGCCGACGCCTCATAGGCAGGCATTGCGTCACCACTGGTACCGGCCGGCAGCATGAAGGCGGCAATGCCCAGAGCGGCCAGGGCGATGATCTTCAGCGGCGCCAGGAAGCGGCCTACGGTGTCGAGCAACTTGCCCGGGTACATGGACACGGCCAGCACGACCAGGAAGTACACCAGGCTGTAGATGAACAGCGCCGTCGGGCTTTCGCCGGTCAGTGGCGCCAGGCCGACTTCAAACGACACCGTAGCGGTGCGCGGGGTGGCGAACAGCGGGCCGACCGACAGGTAGCAGACCGCCGCCAGCAAGCCACCGGCAATCTTGCCGATAGGACTGCTCAGCGCGTCCATGCCACCACCGACCTTGGCCAGGGCGATAACCGTAATCACCGGCAAGCCTACCGCAGTGATCAGGAAGCCCAATGCCGCCATCCACACATGCGGACCGGACTGCAGACCGACGATCGGCGGGAAGATGATATTGCCCGCACCGACGAACAACGCGAACGTCATAAAACCAAGCGCCAGGATGTCCTGGCCTTTCAACACTTTCATTAAGGAAATACCACACTTCTGAAATCGGGATTTAGAGAGGGATTTCCCCTGGGGTGAGGGAAAATGTAGCCCGTCCGGATGAGACAAGCCCTTTAAAGCATGCCCGTACCCTTTTGGGGTACCGACACGAAAGTGCGCACAGTGTAACCAAGTTGCACCGAGCGCGCACCGCTACCGGACAAGGTGTCCGATGAGCGCATCTGTTTGTCGCCTTGATGACAGCAAATCGAGGTATCACTTGGTAGCACCCCGGTAGGAGCGGGCTTGCCCCGCGATCGCGGTTTGACTGGCACATCGCACTCGCGGGGCAAGCCCGCTCCCACCGATGCTTCGGCACCCAAAAACAAAAAGGCCACCCGAAGGTGGCCTTTTTGCTTACTGGGCAGCGATTACTTCTTTACTTCCCAGCCAGTCAGCTCGGCCAGGGCCTTGCCGATGTCTGCCAGCGAACGCACGGTTTTCACACCAGCGTCTTGCAGAGCAGCGAATTTCTCGTCTGCAGTACCTTTGCCGCCGGAGATGATTGCGCCGGCGTGGCCCATACGCTTGCCCGCAGGAGCGGTAACACCAGCGATGTAGGAAACCACAGGCTTGGTCACGTTTGCCTTGATGTAGGCAGCCGCTTCTTCTTCAGCCGAACCGCCGATCTCACCGATCATGACGATCGCTTCGGTCTTCGGGTCTTCCTGGAACAGCTTCAGGATGTCGATGAAGTTCGAGCCCGGGATCGGGTCACCACCGATACCGACGCAGGTGGACTGACCGAAACCGGCGTCAGTGGTCTGCTTGACCGCTTCGTAGGTCAGGGTGCCGGAACGCGAAACGATACCGACCTTGCCTGGCAAGTGGATGTGACCTGGCATGATGCCGATCTTGCACTCGCCCGGAGTGATGACGCCTGGGCAGTTAGGGCCGATCAGGGTAACACCCAGCTCGTCGCACTTGACCTTGGCATCGAGCATGTCCAGGGTAGGAATGCCTTCGGTGATGCAGACGATCAGCTTGATGCCGCCGAATGCAGCTTCCAGGATCGAGTCTTTGCAGAAAGGAGCCGGAACGTAAATGACCGAAGCGTCAGCACCGGTAGCCGCAACGGCTTCTTTAACGGTGTTGAACACTGGCAGGCCCAGGTGAGTGGTGCCGCCTTTGCCCGGAGTCACGCCGCCAACCATCTTGGTGCCGTAGGCGATGGCTTGTTCGGAGTGGAAAGTACCTTGCGAGCCGGTGAAGCCCTGGCAGATGACTTTGGTGTCTTTATTGATCAGGACGCTCATTACTTGCCCTCCGCAGCTTTGACAACTTGTTGAGCAGCGTCGGTCAGGCTGGTTGCCGCAATGATGTTCAAACCGCTTTCTGCCAGTACTTTAGCACCCAGTTCAGCGTTGTTACCTTCCAGGCGAACAACAACCGGCACTTTCACGCCGACTTCTTTCACTGCACCGATGATGCCTTCGGCAATCATGTCGCAACGAACGATGCCGCCGAAGATGTTGACCAGAACGGCCGCGACATTGCTGTCGGACAGGATGATCTTGAAGGCTTCGGTAACGCGCTCTTTGGTAGCACCACCACCTACGTCGAGGAAGTTGGCTGGCTTGCCGCCGTGCAGGTTGACGATGTCCATGGTGCCCATGGCCAGGCCAGCACCGTTGACCATGCAGCCGATGTTGCCTTCCAGAGCCACGTAGTTCAGCTCGAAGCTGGCAGCGTGGGCTTCACGAGGATCGTCCTGCGACGGGTCGTGGAAGGTTTTCAGCTTAGGCTGACGGTACATGGCGTTAGCGTCGATGTTGATTTTCGCATCGAGGCAGTGCAGGTCGCCGTCGGCCTTGATGACCAGCGGGTTTACTTCCAGCAGGGCCAGGTCGTGTTCTTTGAACAGCTTGGCCAGGCCGACGAAAATCTTGGCGAACTGTGCAACTTGCTTGCCTTCCAGACCCAGCTGGAACGCCAGTTCACGACCCTGGAATGGCTGAGCGCCAACCAGCGGATCGATAGTAGCCTTGATGATCTTCTCAGGAGTCTCGTGAGCGACTTTCTCGATGTCCACGCCACCTTCGGTGGAGGCCATGAACACGATACGACGGCTCGAACGGTCGACTACAGCGCCCAGGTACAGCTCTTTGGCGATGTCAGTGCAGGATTCGACCAGGATCTTGGTCACTGGCTGACCGTTGGCATCAGTCTGGTAGGTCACCAGACGCTTGCCCAACCACTGCGCAGCGAACGCCTTGGCGTCTTCTTTGCTGCGAACCAGCTTGACGCCGCCCGCTTTACCGCGACCACCGGCGTGAACCTGGGCTTTGACAACCCACTCGGTGCCACCGATCTTTTCGCAGGCTTCTGCGGCAGCTTCAGGGGTGTCGACTGCGAAACCCTTGGAAACTGGCAGGCCGTATTCAGCGAACAGCTGCTTACCCTGATACTCGTGAAGATTCATGCTTTTTACCGTCTTCGTTAGGTACTGCGCTTCGGCGCTGCCTCTTTAAGAGTGCCGCGCCACCTGTGACCACTTGCCCCCGGTATGCTCCGGGAGTTCGAGTCCGGCGGACTTTCCGCGGTGAGTCATGCACGCAAGACTCACGACGGGCCACCCGCCGTGGTTTCTTATTGTTTAACGCTTCTTACGGTTGGCTACGTGAATGGCACCGCCATTCACAGCCAGCGCGGCTTCATGCAGCGCTTCGGACAGGGTCGGATGGGAGAAAACCATCATGCCCAGGTCTTCGGCGCTGGTGCCGAATTCCATTGCGATTGCACCCTGTTGCACCAGTTCGGCAGCCGATGGGCCAATCACGTGTACACCCAGAACGCGGTCGGTCTTGGCATCGGCGATGACCTTGACGAAACCACCGGTGTCGTTGGCCGCCATCGCACGGCCGCTGGCCGCGAACGGGAAGGTGCCCACGTTAACCTCAACGCCTTCAGCCTTCAAGGTCTGTTCGGTTTTACCGACCCACGCGATTTCCGGGTGAGTGTAGATAACCGACGGGATCAGGTCGTAGTTCATCTGGGCTTTGTGGCCCTTGATGCGCTCGACAACCATGATGCCCTCTTCCGAGGCCTTGTGCGCCAGCATCATGCCACGAACCACGTCACCGATGGCGTAAACGCCCGGTACGCTGGTCGCGCAATGATCGTCGACGAAGATGAAACCACGCTCGTCGATGGTCACGCCGCTGTCGGCAGCCAGCAGATCAGTGGTCACTGGACGACGGCCGACCGCAACGATCAGCTTGTCGAAGGTGATTTTCTGTTCGCCGTTGGCATCGGTGTAGGTCACTTCGACTTCAGCGCCGTTGACCTTGGAGCCGGTCACGCGAGCGCCCAGCTTGATGTCCAGACCTTGTTTGGTCAGGGTCTTCAGCGCTTCCTTGGAGACGGCAGCGTCAGCGGCCATCAGGAAGGTGTCCAGCGCTTCCAGAACGGTAACTTCTGCGCCCAGGCGAGCCCAGACCGAACCCAGCTCCAGACCGATAACACCAGCACCGATAACACCCAGGCGCTTAGGTACGGTTTGGAATTCCAGGGCGCCGGTGGAGTCGACGATGACGTTCTGGTCGACCGGAGCCGGTGGAATGTCGATCGGACGCGAGCCGGAAGCCAGGATCACGTTTTCGGCTTCGATGATTTCGGTGGTGCCGTCAGCCTTGGTAACTTCGACTTTCTTGCCAGCCAGCAGCTTGCCGTGGCCCTGGATCGAAGTAACGCCGTTAGCCTTGAACAGGGTGGCAACACCGCCGGTCAGGTTCTTGACGATGCCGGCTTTACGGCCAACCATCGCCGCGACGTCCATTTTGACTTCGCCGGTGGAGATACCGTGGACGTTGAAGCTCTCTTTGGCTTCCTTGTACTTCCAGGAGCTGTCCAGCAGCGCCTTGGACGGAATGCAACCCACGTTCAGGCAGGTACCGCCGAGGGCCAGTTTGCCTTCGCCGTCAGTGTACTTCTCGATACAGGCAGTGCTCAGACCGAGCTGCGCGGCCTTGATAGCAGCTACGTAGCCGCCAGGACCTGCGCCAATCACTACCACGTCGAATTTCTGGGTCATAAAAGATTCCTTTTAGCTTCAAGCGGCAAGCCTCAAGCGGCAAGCGGCGTAGCCCTCAGGGGCCCGCCGCTTGCCGCTCGCGGCCGCGTTTTAGATGTCCAGCAGCAGACGAGCCGGGTCTTCCAGCAGGTTCTTGATGGTCACCAGGAAGGTCACGGCTTCTTTACCGTCGATCAGGCGGTGATCGTAGGACAGTGCCAGGTACATCATCGGACGGATAACGACCTGACCATTGACGGCCATTGGACGCTGGATGATGTTGTGCATGCCCAGGATAGCGGCCTGTGGCGGGTTGACGATCGGAGTCGACATCATCGAACCGAAGGTACCACCGTTGGTGATGGTGAAAGTACCGCCGGTCATTTCGTCGATCGACAGCTTGCCGTCGCGGGCTTTCTTGCCGAAGGTAGCGATGCCGTTTTCGATTTCAGCCAGGCTCATCAGCTCGGCATTACGCAGAACCGGTACCACCAGGCCACGGTCGCTGGAAACGGCAACGCCGATGTCCGCATAGCCGTGGTAGACGATGTCGGAACCGTCGATCGAAGCGTTGACTGCCGGGAAGCGTTTCAGCGCTTCGGTGGCGGCCTTGACGAAGAACGACATGAAGCCCAGGCGAACGCCGTTGTGGGTCTTCTCGAACAGGTCCTTGTACTTCGAACGCAGGGCCATGACTTCGGTCATGTCCACTTCGTTGAAGGTGGTCAGCATGGCCATGTTCGACTGTGCTTCAACCAGGCGCTTGGCCACGGTGGCACGCACACGGGTCATCGGCACGCGCTTCTCGGTACGATCGCCAGTAGCAACGATCGGTGCAGCGGCAGCAGCGGCAGGCTTGGCAGCTGGAGCGGCAGCCGGAGCGGATTTCTTCGCTTCGATGGCAGCTACAACGTCTTCCTTGGTGATGCGACCGTCTTTACCGGTGCCCTTGATGCTGTTCAGTGCGATGCCGTTCTCTTCGGCCAGCTTGCGAGCAGCCGGCGCGCCGATGGCGTCTTCGTCACCAGCGGCAGCGGCAGCAGGTGCAGCAGCGGCAGCCGGAGCGGCAGCAGCGGCAGGCGCAGCAGCGGCAACGCCACCTTCTTCGATCGAGCCCAGGACTTCGTCGGAGAGGACGGTTTCGCCCTCGCCCTTGACGATAGCGCCCAGTACGCCGTCAGCGGTAGCCAGTACTTCCAGGACAACCTTGTCAGTCTCGATGTCGACGATCAGTTCGTCACGCTTGACTGCTTCGCCCGGTTGTTTGTGCCAGGTGGCAACGGTGCCATCGGCAACCGATTCCGGGAAAGTAGGGGCTTTGATCTCGATAGCCATTATCAGTGGTTCCTTAAATTCGGTTTCTGGTGCGCGATGGCATTAAACAGTGAAGGCATCTTGCAGCAGTTTTTCCTGCTGCTCGGCGTGCATCGAAGCGTAACCACAAGCAGGTGCTGCCGAAGCATCACGACCGGCGTATTCCAGGACCAGCTCTTTATTGTGGCGGGTCAGGATACGGCGCATGTGGTGCTGACTGCTGTACCAGGCACCCTGGTTCATCGGCTCTTCCTGGCACCACACCACATCCTTGAGATTGGTGTACGGCGCGAGGATCTCGACCAGATCGTCCTCAGGGAATGGATACAGTTGCTCGATACGCACGACGGCGATGTCTTCGCGGCCTTCGGCACGGCGTTTTTCCAGCAGATCGTAGTAGACCTTGCCCGAGCACAGGACCAGGCGAGTGACCTTTTTCGGATCGAGGGTATCGATTTCCGGGATCACGGTCTGGAACGAGCCTTCGGCCAGTTCTTCCAGGGTCGAGATGGCCAGCTTGTGGCGCAGCAGCGACTTTGGCGTCAGCACGATCAGCGGCTTGCGCAGCGGACGGATGACCTGACGACGCAGCAGGTGGTAGATCTGAGCCGGCGTGGTCGGTACGCAAACCTGGACGTTGTGCTCGGCGCACAACTGCAGGTAACGCTCCAGACGTGCCGAAGAGTGCTCAGGCCCCTGCCCTTCATAACCGTGTGGCAGCAGCATGGTCAGACCGCACAGACGGCCCCACTTGTGCTCGCCGCTGGTGATGAACTGGTCGACAACCACCTGGGCACCGTTGGCGAAGTCGCCGAACTGGGCTTCCCAGATCACCAGCGCGTTTGGCGTGGTGGTGGAGTAGCCGTATTCGAAGGCCAGTACCGCTTCTTCCGACAGGAAGGAGTCGTACAGGTCGAATTTAGGCTGACCGGCGTACAGGTTCTGCAGTGGCAGGTAGGTGCTGGCATCTTTCTGGTTGTGCAATACCGCATGGCGGTGGGAGAAAGTGCCGCGACCGATATCCTGACCCGTCATGCGGATCGGATGACCTTCAAACAGCAGGGTCGCGTAGGCCATGGTTTCGGCGTAGCCCCAGTTGATCGGCAAACCACCGGCCTGCATCTTCTGGCGATCTTCGTAGATCTTCGAAACCTGACGCTGAACCACGAAACCTTCCGGCAGTTCCAGCAGCTTGGCCGACAGTTCCTGCAGGGTCTTCAGATCGAAGCGGGTGTCGTGACGCGCGGTCCAGGTGTGACCCAGGTACGGACGCCAGTCAACGAACAGCTCTTTGTTCGGCTCTTTGACCAGGCTTTTTACTACGTGCAGACCGTTGTCCAGCGCGTTGCGGTACTCGTCGACCTTGGCCTGAACGCGTGCAGCATCGAGGCTACCCGATTTGGTCAGAGCCTCGGCATACAGCTCGCGAGTGGTGCGCTGTTTGGCGATCTGCTGGTACATCAGCGGCTGGGTGCCGTTCGGCTCGTCGGCCTCGTTGTGGCCGCGACGACGGTAGCAGACCATGTCGATGACCACGTCACGCTTGAACTGCATGCGGTAGTCAACGGCCAGCTGGGTCACGAACAGCACCGCCTCTGGGTCATCACCGTTGACGTGCAGGATCGGCGCCTGAATCATTTTGGCGACGTCTGTAGCGTACTCGGTGGAACGCGAGTCCAGCGGGTTGCTGATGGTGAAACCAACCTGGTTGTTGATCACGATGTGCACGGTACCGCCGGTCTTGAAACCGCGGGTCTGCGACATCTGGAAGGTTTCCATGACCACACCTTGACCGGCGAATGCCGCGTCACCGTGGATGGAAATCGGCAGTACCTTGTCGCCAACGGTGTCGTTGCGACGGTCCTGACGGGCACGTACCGAACCTTCAACCACTGGCGAGACGATCTCCAGGTGCGAAGGGTTGAACGCCATGGCCAGGTGAACTTCACCGCCGGCGGTCATCACGTTGGACGAGAAGCCCTGGTGGTATTTAACGTCACCGGAACCCAGCTCGACCTTCTTCTTGCCTTCGAACTCGTCGAACAGCTCGCGCGGGTTCTTGCCAAAGGTGTTGACCAGCACGTTCAGACGGCCACGGTGGGCCATGCCGATGACAACTTCCTTGGTACCGTAAGAACCGGAACGCTGAATCAGTTCGTCCAGCATCGGAATCAGGCTTTCGCCGCCTTCCAGGCCGAAACGCTTGGTGCCCGGGTATTTGGTACCCAGGTACTTTTCCAGACCTTCTGCTGCGGTTACGCGCTCGAGCAGGTGGCTCTGCACATCCGCGGAGAAAGCCGGGCGGCCACGAACGCTCTCCAGACGCTGCTGGAACCAGCTGCGCTGCTCGGAATCGACGATGTGGGTAAATTCGGCGCCAATGGTGCGGCAATATGTCTGCTGCAAAGCGTCGAAAATTTCGCGTAGGCTCGCTTCCTCTTTGCCGATGAACAGGTCGCCGGCACGGAAGGTCGTATCAAGATCGGCATTGGTCAAGCCGTAGTGATTGATCGACAGGTCTACTGGCGCAGGGCGCTGCCACAACCCCAGGGGGTCGAGCTTGGCGGCTTGGTGGCCGCGCATACGGTAGGCCTGGATCAGTCGCAGAACTTCAACCTGCTTCTTCTCGTGTTCACTGCTCACGCTCCCGGCGGAAACCGGTTGGGCGCGGCGCTGGTTCTTTGCCAGCAGTACGAAATGGTCGCGGATTGTAGAGTGCGATACATCGGTAGCGGTGCTGCCTTCGGCGGGCAACTTCTGGAAGTAAGTGCGCCACTCTTCTGGCACAGCGTTAGGGTCGTGCAGGTAGAGCTCGTAGAGCTCTTCCACATATGCAGCGTTACCACCTGAAAGGTGGGCGCTTTCCCACATGCGCTGCATCACGCTTTCTTGCATGCTTGGTCACCCTCGGTTAGGGGACGGATCGGCGAGAGCCATAGCAAGCCTGGAAAAGCCCAATGCAGCGACCGAACCAAGCCACCAAGGATCCCACAGATTTTCCGGGTACCAGCCCGGAAGCCCCTGCTGGTCTCATATCTTCATAGGTAAAAGCTCGGGCTTTTTGGGCCCTTGCTCGGGTTTCACCTTGGTGCGGGCCAGGGCCCGCACCTCGGCGTGCTACGGGTACAACATTTTAAAAATCAGACACCGCTCTGCAGCAGCATGTTACGTACGTGGCCGATTGCCTTGGTCGGGTTCAGACCTTTAGGGCAAACGTTTACGCAGTTCATGATCCCGCGGCAGCGGAATACGCTGAACGGGTCGTCCAGCGAAGCCAGACGTTCCTGGGTCTTGGTGTCACGGCTGTCGGCCAGGAAACGGTAGGCCTGCAGCAGTGCAGCTGGACCGAGGAACTTGTCAGGGTTCCACCAGAACGATGGGCAGGAGGTCGAGCAGCAAGCGCACAGGATGCACTCGTACAGACCGTCCAGCTTCTCACGCTCTTCCGGCGACTGCAGACGCTCGATGGCCGGAGCCGGCGTGTCGTTCTGCAGGAATGGCTTCACCTTCTCGTACTGCTTGTAGAAGATGCTCATATCAACGACCAGGTCACGAATGACCGGCAAACCAGGCAGCGGACGGATGATCAGCTTGTTACGCTTGACCACTGCCGACAGCGGGGTGATGCAGGCCAGGCCGTTCTTGCCGTTGATGTTCATGCCGTCGGAGCCGCAAACACCTTCGCGGCAAGAACGACGATACGAGAAACCTTCATCCTGTTCTTTGATCAGTGCCAACACATCCAGCACCATCAGGTCTTTACCACCGGTATCGACCTGGAACGTCTGCATCTTCGGCGCAGCGTCGGTATCGGGGTTGTAACGATAGACTTCGACTTGCAACATAGCGACCACCCCTTAGTAAGTCCGGACTTTTGGCTCGAACGCCGGTACGGTTTTCGGCGCGAAGTTGACGGCGCGCTTGGCAACGCGTTTTTCGCCCGGGAAGTACAGGGTGTGGCACAGCCAGTTTTCGTCGTCGCGGTCTTCGAAGTCTTCACGGGCGTGGGCACCGCGGGACTCTTTACGAACTTCTGCAGCGATTGCAGTGGCTTCAGCGACTTCCAGCAGGTTCTGCAGCTCCAGCGCTTCGATACGCGCGGTGTTGAAGGCCTGGGACTTGTCGTTGATCTTGACGTTGGCGATCCGCTCACGCAGTTGCGCCAGCTGCTCGATACCCTTCTGCATGTATTCGCCGGTACGGAATACACCGAAGTAGTTCTGCATGCAGCTTTGCAGCTCGCGACGCAGGGTAGCCACGTCTTCACCGGTGTTGCGCTCGTTGAGCTTGTTCAGGCGGCTCAGGGCAACGTCGATGTCGGTGTCGCTGGCGTCGAGGTATTCGATACCATCGGACAGCGCTTTTTCCAGGTGCAGGCCAGCAGCACGACCGAAGACCACCAGGTCGAGCAGCGAGTTGCCGCCCAGACGGTTGGCACCGTGAACCGATACGCAGGCTACTTCGCCTACGGCGAACAGACCCGGGATGATCTGGTCAACGCCATCGGCGTCTTGAGTCATCGCCTGACCATGAATGTTGGTGGCAACGCCGCCCATCATGTAGTGGCAGGTCGGAACAACAGGAACCGGAGCAACAACCGGGTCAACGTGAGCGAAGGTCTTGGACAGTTCACAGATGCCTGGCAGGCGGCTGTGCAGTACTTCTTCGCCCAGGTGGTCGAGCTTGAGCATCACGTGGTCGCCGTTAGGGCCACAGCCGTTACCGGCGATGATCTCTTTAACCATGGAACGGGCCACAACGTCACGACCGGCGAGGTCTTTGGCGTTAGGCGCATAACGTTCCATGAAACGCTCGCCATGCTTGTTGATCAGATAACCGCCTTCACCACGGCAACCTTCGGTAACCAGTACACCGGCGCCGGCGATGCCGGTCGGGTGGAACTGCCACATCTCGATGTCCTGGACAGGAACGCCGGCACGCAGGGCCATGCCGATACCGTCGCCGGTGTTGATCAGGGCGTTGGTGGTCGAGGAGTAGATACGGCCTGCACCGCCAGTGGCCAGTACGGTGGCCTTGGCTTTGATGTACAGGGTTTCGCCGGTTTCGATGCAGATTGCGATCACACCGACGAACGCACCTTCCTGGTTCTTCACCAGGTCTACGGCGTAGTACTCGTTCAGGAAGGTGGTGCCTGCTTTCAGGTTGCCCTGGTACAGGGTGTGCAGCAGCGCGTGACCGGTACGGTCGGAAGCGGCACAGGTACGGGCGGCCTGGCCACCTTTACCGTAGTCCTTGGACTGGCCACCGAACGGACGCTGATAGATACGGCCGGTTTCGGTACGCGAGAACGGCAGACCCATGTGGTCCAGTTCGAAGACCGCAGCCGGGCCTTCCTGACACATGTATTCGATAGCGTCCTGGTCACCGATGTAGTCGGAACCTTTGACGGTATCGTACATGTGCCAGCGCCAGTCATCGTTCGGGTCGGCCGAAGCGATGGCGCAGGTGATGCCACCCTGGGCCGATACGGTGTGCGAACGGGTCGGGAAGACCTTGGTGATCACGGCAGTCTTGTGACCGCCCTGAGCCAGCTGCAGCGCAGCGCGCATGCCGGCACCACCACCACCAATAATGATGGCGTCGAATGAAATCGTAGGAATGTTAGCCATGAATCAGATACCCCAGAGAATCTGCACACCCCAGACGAAGTACGCGAACATCGCGACACCACATACCGCCTGGAACAGGAAACGTACGGCAGTCGCCGACTTGCCCAGCGCCATCGGCGTCAGGTAGTCGGTAGCAATGGTCCACATGCCGACCCAGGCGTGAGCGCCCAGGGCAACCAGTGCCAGCAGACTGAAAATACGCATCGCGTTGTTGGAGAACAGAGCGTGCCACTGGGCAAACTCGATGCCCGGGTGCGCGACCAGGTATCCGATCAGGAAAATGAAATAAGCCGCGAGAACGACCGCAGAAACACGCTGCGCCATCCAGTCATAGAGGCCCGAACGCGAGAGGTTCGTGACGTTGGTTACCATATCCAAACTCCTGCCAGCACAATCACCACCACAGAAACGGCGATGATAATTTTCGAGCCCAGTCGGCCGCCTTCCAGCGTTTCACCGATGCCCATGTCCATGATCAAGTGGCGCACACCGGCTACCAAGTGATACAGCAAGGCGGACAGGAGGCCCCATGCCACGAACTTGGCCAGCGGACTGGTCAAGCATGCCTTCACCTCGGCGAAACCTTCCTCCGAACCCAGGGATTTGCCCAATGCATAAAGCATGATGCCAAGGCCCAGGAAGAGGATGATGCCGGATACACGGTGAAGAAATGACGTAACGCCGGTAATGGGGAGTTTGATGGTCCTTAGGTCTAGGTTTACAGGTCGTTGGCTTTTCACGGCTTTTTTCACACTGAAGAGCCCCTAGCAAGCAGGGCAAAGTTGTTGGTAAGTGTACTGGTCAGGTACCCACCACCCAGGGAGTGACGACCCCAGCAACACGGGCTTGCAAGCCCCTGGCGGTCGGGGGCCGATTATAGACAGTTAGGCTACTAATGACAACGCAAGGCCCTAGCCCAAATAGCGCATTGCCTTTAGCGGATAAAAGGCGTAAACGGGCGGCAATTTCGAGGAAAAACCACGCCCAAAGCCCTTTACAACCGTGCTTTAGGCAAATTGACATTCGAATTTATCTCACTATAGTGGTGCGGGCCCTGCGTGGGGGGTCTGTCTGATGATTTCAAGCATTAATAGGAGGCCACATGGCTGACAAAAAAGCGCAGTTGGTCATCGAGGGCGCAGCCCCCGTCGAGCTGCCCATTTTAACCGGCACCGTTGGTCCCGATGTTATCGACGTTAGAGGGTTGGGGGCCACGGGTCACTTCACTTTCGACCCTGGTTTCATGGCGACCGCATCCTGCGAGTCGAAGATCACTTATATCGACGGCGACAAGGGTATCCTGCTGCATCGCGGCTATCCGATCGAACAGCTCGCCGAGAAATCCGATTACCTCGAGACCTGCTACCTGCTGCTCAACGGCGAACTGCCGAATGCCGAGCAGAAGGCTCAGTTCGTCAGCACCGTGAAGAATCACACCATGGTGCACGAGCAGTTGAAGTCCTTCTTCAACGGCTTCCGCCGCGACGCCCACCCGATGGCCGTCATGTGCGGCGTGGTCGGCGCCCTGTCGGCGTTCTACCATGACTCGTTGGACATCAATAACCCGCAGCACCGCGAAATCTCCGCGGTTCGCCTGGTCGCCAAAATGCCGACCCTGGCGGCGATGGTGTACAAGTACTCCATGGGCCAACCCATGATGTACCCGCGCAACGACCTGTCGTACGCGGAAAACTTCCTGCACATGATGTTCAACACCCCGTGCGAGATCAAACCGATCAGCCCGGTACTGGCCAAGGCAATGGACCGGATCTTCATCCTCCACGCCGACCACGAGCAGAACGCTTCGACCTCCACCGTCCGTCTGGCCGGTTCGTCGGGCGCCAACCCGTTCGCCTGTATCGCTGCCGGTATCGCTGCACTCTGGGGCCCGGCTCACGGCGGCGCCAACGAAGCCGTGCTGACCATGCTCGATGAAATCGGCGATGTCTCGAACATCGACAAATTCATCGCCAAGGCCAAAGACAAGAACGATCCGTTCAAGTTGATGGGCTTCGGTCACCGCGTCTACAAGAACCGTGACCCACGCGCTACCGTGATGAAGCAGACCTGCGACGAAGTCCTGCGCGAGCTGGGCATCAAGAACGACCCGCAGCTGGAACTGGCCATGCGCCTGGAAGAGATCGCCCTGACCGATCCGTACTTCATCGAGCGCTCGCTGTACCCGAACGTCGACTTCTACTCGGGGATCATCCTCAAGGCGATCGGCATTCCGACCAGCATGTTCACCGTGATCTTCGCCCTGGCGCGTACCGTCGGCTGGATCTCGCACTGGAAAGAAATGCTCTCCAGCCCGTACAAGATTGGCCGTCCACGCCAGCTGTACACCGGCTACGAGTCGCGCGACATCACCAAGCTGGAAGACCGCAAGTAAGCCCTGCGCTGAACACGAAAAAAGGCTGCCCTCGGGCAGCCTTTTTTATTTCATCACTGTTGGATACAGTCACCACAAACCAAAAACCCTGAGCAACTGTACCCCTCGAATCAAGGTTTCTCAGCCTTCGCCTTCAGCGCCTTCAAGGTATTGAACGGCGCATCCACGACAAACTTGTTCGCCACCATTGACGGCACGCTGCCACCTGGCTCGGTGTGCACCTGGTACGTCACCTCGGTACCACCGTCCTTGGGTTGCAGCTTCCAGAAACCCTGGACCTTGGCCACACGCACAAAGCCCTTCTCTTCAGGCAGATACTTCGGCACACCTTCAAGCTTGCGGGTCAAGCTGCCATCCGCCTCCTCAGTGGTGGTGACGTGCAGAATGGAGTCGCGCGGGGTGACCGGCCATGGCGTATTGAACTGCGTGTAAGTCCAGCTCTGATCGCCTTCAGTCTTGAGCAGTTTTTGCGACTTGCACTCATGAATCCAGGCGCAAGCTCCCACGACGTCCTCCTGCAGAGCCCTGACTTTCGCCAGCGGTGCCTTGATCAGCGTTACGCCGCGATAGGCTTTATAGTCGGAACCGGCAACCTCCGTCAGATCGATCTTGATCCCGTCTTCGTTCTTGGCCTGCTTCCAGTCCTCGGCATGGGCCAGCGGCAGCAGCGCCACGCCAAGACCCATGATCAGTGCCACTTGCTTAAACGATCCCATTCTATTGTTCCTTATTGTCGAAGATCCACGTTTCAAGCCGCCGTCATTTGCTCCAGCCACCCCAGGATTCTGATCGCCTCATCGCGATCACTGCCGCACACTTCCACATCAGCCTTGAAGCCGCCACACACTGCAGGTCGCTCGGGCTTGCCGAACAACCCGCACAGGTTGGCGAGCGACAGATGCAAGCAGCGCTCACCCGCCGGCTTGCCCTTGGGCATACCGGGTATCGGTGAGCTGATGGAGGGCGCGATGCAGCAAGCGCCACATCCTTCACGACAGTTCATGACAACAGAATCCTCGGTACAGCAAATGATCAATGAATCGGAATAGTAACCGCTTAAACGGCCGTTTGAAATTGCTGGAAACATGAAAACTCACGCAACCGGTCATGACTGACGGGTCAGTGCGACAACTATTGCTTGAACTCGAACTCGATCGCCGCGCCTTCGATATCCTGCTGACGCGCATCGTTACGCAGCTGCAGCTGCATTTCATTGCTCAGCAAGCGACCGTTGAGCTGAAACGGGCTGTCTGCGGGTGGCTTCTCGCCAAACAGATAAGGCAGCAGAGGCTTGGGCGTAGACACCGGATCCTGGGTCGGCGGCTTGAGGTCTTTGACCATGTCGGCCGGTAAACGCAGGTCCAGTTTGGCCCTCGGCAAGGGCGCGGGGGCAGCCCTGGATGACTTTGCCGCTTTATGCCGGACCGGCTTGACCTGCTTTTTCTGCACGACCGGCTTGGCTTTTGTCGAAGCGCTGGCCGGTTTTCCCGGCGTGGCAGCAGGTGGTGTCTGAGCCGTGGCGTTCCCGATACCCGCCAGCAGACCCAGCAAACACAGGAACAGGCCAACCCGAGACAAGGCTTTCATAGACACCGAAAATCATCCGCAAAGCGCTATATGCTCCTCGTTCCCGAGAGGGCTGGCAAGCTTATGGCACCACCCCTAGAAAAAGTTTGCCGCCCCAGACTCCTGACACAGCTGGCTAGCCAACATGCCCAAGGTCATCAAGGCGCGCTCCGCTTCGCGATTCCAGGGAATCCCGCAGTTCAGGCGGATGCAGTGGTTGAACTGCTCGGTGTTACTGAATATCAGCCCTGGGGCGATACTGATCCCCTGCTGCAGCGCACGTACGTGCAACTCCTGAGTATTGACCCGCCCCGGCAGGCTCACCCAGAGAATGAAACCGCCGGTCGGGCGGGTCATCTGTGTGCCTTCGGGGAAGTGCTGCTGCACCGCCAACTGATAGGCGCTGAGGTTTTTCCGGTACTCCTGGCGGATATAACGCAAGTGCCGGTCGTAACCGCCATTTTCAAGGTACGAAGCCACCCCCATCTGCGTCACACTGCAGGCCGAGTGCGTGGTGAAAGTCTGCAAGCGCTGGATTTCCGCCTGGTATTTACCGGCAATCATCCAGCCGATACGCACCCCGGGCGACAAGGTCTTGGAAAAGCTCGAGCAATAAATCACCCGCCCCAGGCGATCAAAGGCCTTGAGCGCTTTGGTCTTGCCCTGCTCGAACATCAGCTCGCCGTAGATATCGTCTTCGACAATCTGGATATCGAAGTCCGAAGCCAGGCGCAGCAATTGCTTCTGCCGGTCTTCCGGAATCGTGCCACCGAGCGGATTGCTCAGCCGCGCGGTCAACACCAACGCCTTGATCGACCATTGGTTGGCCGCAAGCTGTAGCGCCTCCAGACTGATGCCGGTAGACGGATCGCTGGGAATCTCGATCACCTTCAGCCCCAACAGATCGGCCAGTTGCAGCAAGCCATAATAAGTCGGTGATTCGGCGGCGATCAGATCACCCGGCTTGGTCAACACCCGCAGCGACATCTGCAACGCATCGACACAGCCATGGGTGACCACCACTTCACTGGGATCAACCACCACACCGGCATCACGCATGCGGATGGCGATCTGCCGGCGCAAAGGCTCAAAACCCGGGCTGAACATATAGCTGAACGCCCGCGGACTATGGAAACGAGTGACCTTGGCCAGTTGTTGATGCAGCGCCCGCACCGGCAAGTAGTCGACATGCGGCACCGCTGCGCCGAACGGGAACACACCGTCGCGCCGCGCTTCGGTCAGCACTTGCTGGATGATGCTGCTGCGGGTGACCAGACCGGGGCGCTCGACCCGGGCGATATCCGGGGTCTGCGCCGTCAGCGCCGGGGTCTGGTGCACATAATAGCCAGACTGCGGACGAGCGCGGATCAACCCCTGGTCTTCCAGGTTGGCATAGGCCTGCAGCACCGTGGCATGGCTGACATTGAGCTGCGAACTCATCTTGCGCACCGACGGCACCCGCTCGCCCGGCTGATAGACACCACGACGAATGTCTTCGGCCAGTTGCTGGGCGATGCGCTGGTAGAGCAACAGGTTGGTCATGATCGGTTCTCGACACGCAGGCAATGTAGTTATTTTTGTACGACTCGAAGTTCGAGCCAGAATACCGGAACAGTTGCAAAGTGTACTGGGACAGATTGCAGAATAGTCGACAATACAGTTGTGTGACAGCCCCCTGCCGCCACTTTCTGACGCCCATAAAAAAGCCCGGTGAGCGGCACTCACCGGGCTTTTCAGAGGGTGTTAGCGCGCTGCGCCAAGCTTGCCCTTCTCGTCGGAAAAGACGATCTCGACCCGCCGGTTCTGCGCCCTGCCCCGCTCCGAAGCATTGGCTTCGACCGGGTACTGGTCGCCATATCCTTCGACCTGAATGCGCTTTTCGTCGACTCCCAGGTCGACCAGCATATCCGCCACCGCCTGCGCCCGGTCGCGGGACAACTTGAGGTTGTCCTCCGCAGCACCGGTGCTGTCGGTGTAACCCTCGATACGCACGACACGCTTGGGGTTGAGTTGCAGGAACTGCACGAGCTTGAGCACGGTTCGATTGGCCGAGTTCTTCAACTCGGCGCGACCTGTATCGAACAGTACATCGCCCAGGGTCATGACCAGGCCGCGATCACTCTGGGTGGTAGCCAGGCTGACAATCTGCGCCTCCAGCCACTTGCCCTGCTGCTGCACACTGGCAAGCTTGGCCTCACGCAGCGCCAGCTGCAGGCGTTGACGCTCAAGCTCAAGCTTGGCCAGACGCTCCTGGTTGAGCACCAGATTGCTGTGCTCACGGGCAATATCACTGTAGCGCTGGCTCAGGTAGGCATAGTGGCGCACATCGGCACCGGTCCCGAAGTAGCTGGACAGCCGATCGGCACGCGCCAACGACTCACCCGCGCGAATGACATCGCGCGGCGCACTGCGCAGCACATCGGAATCGTCCTTGACGGTCTGGAATTTGGCTGTCGCTTCATCCAGCGCCGTCTCGCTGCGCTGACTGGCGCAACCCTGCAGACCGACGAGTCCGAGCAGCAACAAGGCGGCCATAGGTTTGATCGAACTCACGGCTGTTCTCCCAACTGTTTACGCAGGCGATTGACCCGCGATTGCAGCAGGTCGAGCTGCTCTTTGCTTTTGCTGGTCAACACCCGCGCCTCGGCCAGGCGTGCGTCGAGCTCGGCCTGTTCGGCGCGCATGCGTGCATCGCGATAGGCTTCATGGCTCATGTTGACCTGGGCCCGGGCCATTTTGTCTTCGGCCAGCTTCAGTTCTGCCACTTCATCGGTCGCACCGACGGCCTTGGCCTGCGCCAGCGCCTGCTCGGACAGGCGCAGCTGTTCATTGGGGGCCGGGTCATTGGCGCATCCGGCCAGGGCCAGCAGCGCCAGGGCGGCGAATAGTGAATGAGTTCTCACGCAATCTTCCTACTGATTAGGGGCATCCAGCGGTACCTGCATCTGCGCCTTCCAGCGCTCGACATTGCGTTGCAGCACCGCCTGGGACACGCCGGAGGCCGGCAATTCTGTCAGCTTTTTTGCCAGTTGTCCGCGCAACCAAGCGTCATTGCATGCCGAATTATGCGACAAGGCTAGGTACAAACCAGGACGGTCCAAGGGCAAGCCACGGGCGATCAACGCATTGCTCATGCCCAGGGTCTGGGCCATGGCCATACCGGCGTATCGTCCGGCCAGCACATAGTCGACCTGACCAAGCAACAGTTTCTGAAACGCCTGGGTCAGATTCTGCGCTGGCGCAAGCCGCAACTGACTCTTGGCGTAGGCTGAAAATTCCGGGGTAAGGCGGGCTTTTTCCGAAACACTGCCCTGGTGCTCGCGCAGATCGGACAAGGTGTCGTAGACCAGCGACGAGTCGTGGCGAGTCCAGACTACGTACTCGTTGTTTAACAACGATGGGTGGACATAGTCCACCGTAGTGAGCTCGGCCACCGCGAAGGGTGAGTCAATCAGCAGATCCACACGACCGCTGCGCACTTCTTCCAGCGCCTGGTTGCGCGTTCCGCTATCAAGCACTTCAACCTTCAGGCCCAGCTCGCCAGCAACTTGTTTGAACAGATCGACGTTGGCGCCGATCAGGTGTTTGGGATCTTGCGGGTCACGCCAGGAATAAGGCGGAGCATCAGGGCTGCCGGTAGCCACCAGCCGTTCGCACTTACCCACGGCCCACGCCGACAACGGCATCACTAGCGTAGCGAAAACCAGCGCCGTGTTGATTCGGCCATGCCATCCCATGCAATCACTCCCACCCTTAATACCCTGAATGAAAAAGCCCGATCAATCGAGCTGCACAAGACTGGCTTGCGCAGCCCGAACGGATCGGGCTCTTTTATAAGTGAAGCGGCTGGATTAAACCAGCTTCTCCAGCTCAGGGATGGCTTCGAACAGGTCAGCGACCAGGCCGTAATCGGCCACCTGGAAGATCGGCGCTTCTTCGTCCTTGTTGATCGCAACGATCACTTTGGAGTCTTTCATGCCGGCCAGGTGCTGGATCGCGCCGGAGATACCGACGGCAATGTACAGCTGTGGCGCAACGATCTTGCCGGTCTGACCGACCTGCATGTCGTTCGGTACGAAACCTGCGTCAACGGCAGCGCGCGAAGCGCCGACAGCAGCGCCGAGCTTGTCAGCCAGGGCGTACAGGTGCTTGAAGTTGTCACCGTTCTGCATGCCGCGGCCGCCGGAAACGACGATCTTGGCAGCGGTCAGCTCAGGACGATCGGACTTGGCCAGCTCTTCGCCAACGAACGCCGACTTACCAGCGTCGTGAGCAGCAGCAACCGCTTCAACCGCAGCCGAACCACCTTCAGCAGCAACGGCATCAAAGCCGGTGGCACGCACGGTGATGACCTTGACGGCAGCGCTCGACTGCACAGTGGCAATGGCGTTACCGGCATAGATCGGACGCTTGAAGGTGTCAGCCGATTCCACCGAGATGATTTCGGAGATCTGGTCGACGTCCAGCAGCGCTGCAACGCGTGGCAGGATGTTCTTGCCGTTGGAAGTGGCAGGTGCCAGCACGTGGCTGTAGCCCTTGCCCAGCTCGGCTACCAGCGGAGCAACGTTCTCTGGCAGTTGATGGGCGTAAGCGGCGTTGTCGGCAACCAGCACCTTGGCAACGCCAGCGATCTTGGCTGCAGCTTCAGCAACACCACCGACATTCTGGCCAGCGACCAGCACGTGGATGTCGCCACCGATTTTAGCGGCAGCAGCAACAGTGTTCAGGGTGGCCGGGGCAACGGCACCGTTTTCGTGTTCAGCGATAACCAGGATAGTCATTTAGATTACCTTCGCCTCGTTCTTCAGTTTCTCGACCAGTTCAGCAACCGACTTGACCTTGATACCCGCGCTGCGTGCAGCTGGCGCTTCGACTTTCAGGGTCTTGTTGGTGGAGGCGGTGGAAACGCCCAGCGCGTCTGGAGTAACGGTTTCCAGCGGCTTTTTCTTGGCCTTCATGATGTTCGGCAGCGACGCGTAGCGCGGCTCGTTCAGACGCAGGTCGGTGGTGACGATTGCTGGCAGGTTGAGTGCCACGGTCTGCAGACCGCCGTCGATCTCACGGGTGACGTTGACCTTGTCGCCAGCCACTTCAACCTTGGAGGCGAAAGTGCCTTGCGCGAAGCCGGTCAGCGCCGCCAGCATCTGGCCGGTCTGGTTGTTGTCGCTGTCGATCGCTTGCTTGCCAAGGATCACCAGCTGCGGCTGCTCTTTGTCGACCACAGCCTTGAGCAGTTTGGCCACGGCCAGCGAGGTCAGCTCTTCAGCGGACTCGACCAGCACGGCACGGTCGGCACCCAGTGCCAGGGCGGTACGCAGTTGCTCCTGGGCAGTGGCCGGGCCGACGGTAACGACGACGATCTCGCTCGCAACGCCCTTTTCTTTCAGGCGTACGGCTTCTTCTACGGCGATTTCGCAGAAGGGGTTCATGGACATCTTGACGTTAGCAAGGTCGACGCCGGAGTTGTCCGCCTTGACGCGAACCTTGACGTTATAGTCGACCACTCGTTTGACAGCTACAAGAACCTTCATGGATTCCTCGTTACTCTCCGGTGAAAAGAATGTCGCCTGGGGCAAACCCGGCGATTGCGCGTGGGTACAAGGGCACCTCTAAAAACGATTGCAGCCGATAGAATTTAACCCTGACCCAGCAGTCCCAATTCGACCTTGCAGCAGCAAAACCCGTGAGTCATTTTCTGTCGTGGTGTGTAAACTCCACTACAAAGCGGCCCGCGGCCCAGCTGCCCTGCTTTTCGCCTGGTTTTTAGGGGTGCACCTGCATCCGGCGGTCAGCCTACGGCGAGCGCAAAACCGCTCGTATCTTGACCGTAACGCCCAATCCGGTCAATACGGCAAACCGGTCAGATTCACGCCGTGCGTCTTTGATTTTACTGGCCTGCGGCAAATTCAAACAAACGTTTGTATTGGACCCCGTGAGTGGTGTAGATATAATGCGCGGCCAAGAGAAAGCGGTGTAGTCCGTCATCACTCGAGCTACAGCTTACACGTAGTAAAAAATGACCGCCTGACACCCGCCAACAAAGAAAAACCGATGAGCCTTGAGTAGGAGAGAACCTGTGGAACGCGAATACATGGAATTCGACGTGGTCATTGTCGGCGCTGGCCCGGCTGGCCTGTCCGCCGCCTGCCGACTGAAGCAGAAGGCCGCCGAAGCCGGTAACGAAATCAGCGTCTGCGTGGTCGAGAAAGGCTCGGAAGTCGGTGCCCACATCCTCTCCGGCGCGGTTTTCGAACCGCGTGCCCTGAACGAACTGTTCCCGGACTGGAAAGAGCTCGGCGCCCCGCTCAACACCGAAGTCAAACGCGACGACATCTACGTGCTCAAGGATGCTGGCAGCTCGGTCAAGGTCCCGGACCTGTTCGTGCCCAAGACCATGCACAACGAAGGCAACTACATCATCTCCCTGGGCAACCTGTGCCGTTGGCTGGCCCAGCAGGCCGAGAACCTGGGCGTGGAGATCTACCCGGGCTTCGCCGCCCAGGAAGCGTTGTTCGACGAGAACGGCGTAGTCCGCGGGATCATCACCGGCGACCTGGGTGTCGACCGTGAAGGCAACCCGAAAGAAGGCCTGTACACCCCGGGTATGGAACTGCGTGGCAAGTACACCCTGTTCGCCGAAGGCTGCCGTGGTCACATCGGCAAGCAACTGATCAAACGCTTCAACCTGGACAACGAATCCGACGTTCAGCACTACGGCATCGGCCTGAAGGAAATCTGGGAAATCGATCCGGCCAAGCATGAGCAAGGTCTGGTTGTGCACACCGCTGGCTGGCCACTGGATGTCATGGCCAAGGAAAACACCGGCGGTTCGTTCCTCTATCACCTGGAAAACAATCAGGTGGTGGTTGGCCTGATCGTCGACCTGTCCTACTCCAACGCTTACCTGTCGCCGTTTGACGAATTCCAGCGCCTCAAGCACCACCCGGTGATCAGCCAGTACCTCGAAGGCGGCAAGCGCATCAGCTATGGCGCCCGCGCCCTGGCCAAAGGCGGCTTGAACTCGCTGCCGAAAATGGTCTTCGCCGGTGGCGCCTTGATCGGTTGCGACCTGGGCACCATGAACGTGGCCAAGATCAAGGGTAGCCATACGGCCATGAAGTCCGGCATGCTCGCTGCCGACGCAGTGGCCGATGCCCTGCTGGCCGGTGGTGAAGGCGGCGATCAACTCAACAGCTACGTCGAAGCCTTCAAGGCCAGCTGGCTGTATGAAGAGCTGTTCTCCAGCCGTAACTTCGGCCCGGCCATGCACAAGTTCGGCCCGATGCTCGGCGCGGCGTTCAACTACCTCGACCAGAACTGGTTCGGTGGCAAACTGCCGTTCACCCTGCACGACACCAAGCCGGACTACGCCTGCCTGAAGCTGGCTGCCGACTCGAAGAAAATCGATTATCCGAAGCCCGATGGCAAGCTCAGCTTCGACAAGCTCAGCTCGGTGTTCCTCTCCAGCACCAACCATGAAGAAGAACAGCCTTGCCACCTGAAGCTGGCCGACGCAAGCATCCCGATCGGCACCAACCTGCCGCTGTATGACGAACCGGCCCAGCGCTACTGCCCGGCTGGCGTATACGAGGTGGTGACCCAGGAAGACGGCAACAAGCGCTTCCAGATCAACGCCCAGAACTGTGTGCACTGCAAGACCTGTGACATCAAGGACCCTTCGCAGAACATCACCTGGGTGACGCCGGAAGGCGCTGGTGGTCCGACTTACCCGAACATGTAAATCAGGCTGCCAACAAAAAGCCCCCTCGCCTGGCGGCCAGGGGGCTTTTTGTTGCACATCGGTTAGCGTCAGCAGCGTACGGCCTGATCCTCAAACCCGAGCGTTTCCCGCGCCCCGTAATACACCGCCGTCAACAGCCCGACCACACCCATGACCAGACTGAAAACCACGCATACCCACGGACTCCACGGCATCAGCGCAATCAACATCAGCGGCGTGGTACTGGCCCACAGTGCATAGGCGATGTTGTAGGTAAAGGAAATCCCCGACACGCGGATCGACGCCGGAAACAGCCCGACCATCACCGACGGCACCACACCGACCACACCACAGGCCAATCCTGCCAGGGCATAGGCCAGCCCGGGCCACTGCCAACCACCCACCAGGCTCGCATACAAAGCACCAATGCCCAGCGGCAGCAGCAAACTGTAGAACATCAGCGCGCGCCAGGCGCCGACCCGGTCGACCAGCAGCCCGGCCAGCACGCAACCAATGTTGAGAAAAACGATGCCCATGCTGCTCAAGGCGAAGGTGTGTCCGGCACTCATGCCAAAGCGCTGCTGCATCACCGTCGGGGTTATGACCACCAACACCACCACCGCCGAGGTCAGCACACAGGTCAACAGCACGGCAGGAATCAGCGCCCGCCGGTGCTCACTGAGCACCGTGCGCAACGGAAATGCCACCGGCTGCTCGCGGCGCTCGCGCAAGGCCAGGAACACCGGCGTCTCGCTCAACCAGCGGCGCAGCCACACGCCGATGACCCCGAACACCCCACCCAGCAGGAACGGCAAGCGCCAGGCGTAGTCGAGGATCTCTTGTGGGGTGAACAATTGCGCCAGCAGCGTCGCCGTCAAGGCGCCAAGCAGATAGCCGAACGTCAGCCCTGCCTGGAGGAAGCCCAGCGCATAGCCGCGCCGTCCGGCCGGTGCGTGCTCGGCAACGAACACCCAGGCACTGGGCACTTCGCCGCCTACCGCTGCGCCCTGGAAAATCCGCAGCGCCAGCAGAATCAGCGGGGCGAAATAGCCGATTTCGGCGTAGGTCGGCATCACCCCGATCAACAGGCACGGCAAGGCCATCATCAGGATACTCAAGCTGAACACCTGCTTGCGTCCCAGGTGGTCGGCAAAGTGCGCCATCAGGATTCCGCCCAGCGGCCTGGCCAGGTAGCCGGTGACAAAGATCCCGAAACTCTGCAACAAGCGCAGCCATTCGGGCATCTGCGGCGGGAAGAACAACTGGCTGAGGGTCAGGGCGAAGAACACGAAAATGATGAAATCGTAGATTTCCAGTGCGCCGCCCAAGGCCGCCAGGCTCAGGGTTTTGTGGTCACTGCGCGTCAGGCGTAGCGCTGGCGCAGGCGTGGTGGCTGTCATAAGGGCATCCGTCAATCGATGGGCATCGACGCGCTCTGCGGCGCGCCCGGGCGAACGCCAGAGGATAGCAAACCACACCGCAAGGATGTGCCAGCTGATGCCACGACTCAGGATTGACGGGAAAAGATCGACGGCGCAAAACTCATTCGCCGCGGTGAATACCCCGCAGAAGGCGTCCGTTCGAACACACCTGGCAGCTGCCCGATGACTTTCGGCGAGTCGATGATCGCCATGAAGGTATGCATGGTCTCGTCGTCTGGGACCTTGGGAAGGCTGACACTCACCGCTTCGCGCTGGCCACTGGGAATGGCCGGCACTTTCAGGTGCTGGGACTGGTACAGCAGGGCGTGCTGGATCTGCACGCTACCCCGGCAGAAACGCTCCAGGTCGACCCCGACATGGCTGGCCAGGTCTATATTGCCCACCAGCAGGTTGAATGGCTGCAGTGCGCTCTGCACAAGGCGCTGCAAGTCTTCAAACGATTCGACGGGAGCAATGCGATAGTAGCCCATGCCATTGAGGATTTTCTCCAGCTGCAGCAATTGCATCGGATGCTCGTCGGCAATCAGGATCCGTAGTGATTTGTTTGGCATCGTCTATGACCAAGGCTTGATAGCGTTAGTGACGTTCCTTGACCTTACTGCGCCAAAAACTCAACTACAGGCTGGTGGCGGGCACTTCGCCGGATATAGGGTCTTTCTTGATAGTTGTTGGGAAATCCACAGAAAGCAAGCGCGGCCACAACGAAATTTTCACACGTCCCCGGTAATCCACCCGTATCAGGACTCCCACTGACGCATGCGCACACGGCAGTGTTTCATCGCATTGACGATGTGTTTTTCCACCAGGCTGCGGGAAATATCCAGACGTTCGGCGATTTCCTGATGTGACAGATCTTCGAGAATGCGCAGCAGAAAGCTGTCGCGGCAGGGCTAGCTCAACTCACCGAGGGCACGCTGCATCAACGCAGGCGCTGTCGCAGCTCCTCAGCAAGACGGACCTATCAGACCTCTCCTGCCCAGTGATCGGACATGAATGACTGTCAGCAAAAATCGGCGCTGGTAAATTCCTCGGCAACCGGCTCGTCTATCTGGGAGCCGCCCATGCCTGTACTGCCTGTCAGCATGAAACCACGGCCCAACCCCTTGGCTGGAAACCCACATGAGACGTCCTTCAACTACCCGCCGTCTGTTGCTTTGCGGCCTCGGCCTGCTCAGCTTGGGCGCCCTCCTTGCCTGGAAAGCCCTACCCGCTGGCGGTGACTTGCTCAGCACCGTGGCAGTGACACGCAGCGATATCGAAAGCAGTGTGACCGCGCTAGGCACTTTGCAGCCCCGACGCTACGTGGACGTGGGTGCCCAGGCTTCAGGGCAGATCCGCAAGCTGCATGTGGAAGTTGGCGACCCGGTCAAGGAGGGGCAGTTACTGGTCGAAATCGACCCTTCCACCCAGCAGGCCAAGCTCGATGCCGGGCGCTTCTCGATTGACAACCTCAAGGCCCAGCTAGCCGAACAGCAAGCGCATTACCAGCTCGCCGAACAACAATACAAGCGCCAGCGCAATCTGGCCGCCGGAGGCGCAACCCGCGAGGAAGACGTCCAGAGCGCCCTGGCCCAGCTCAAGGTGACCCAGGCGCGCATCGACATGTACCGCGCGCAGATCCGTCAGGCCCAGGCCAGCCTGCGCAGCGACGAGGCCGAACTGGGCTACACGCGTATCTACGCGCCGATGTCGGGGACCGTGGTCGCCGTGGATGCACGCGAGGGCCAGACCCTCAACGCCCAGCAACAGACACCCTTGATGCTGCGCATCGCCAAACTGTCGCCGATGACCGTCTGGGCACAGGTATCGGAAGCCGATATCGGTCACGTCAAACCCGGCATGTCGGCCTACTTCACTACCCTGGCGGGCGGCAAGCGCCGCTGGACCAGCAGCGTACGCCAGATCCTGCCGGTACCCCCCAAGCCCCTGGACCAGTCGAGTCAGGGTGGCGGCAGCCCGGCCAGCGCCAGCGGCACCGGCACGGGCAGCAAAGTGGTGCTGTACACCGTGCTGCTGGACGTGGACAACCCTGACAATGCCTTGATGGCGGAAATGACCACCCAGGTGTTTTTCGTTGCCGGCCGCGCCAGCAAGGTGCTGACCGTACCGGTGGCCGCCCTGGATGAAGACGCCAGCAACGAAAACATGCGCATTGCCCAGGTACTCGATGCCAACGGCAAGATCGAGCAACGCCAGGTACGCACCGGGCTGAGCGATCGCCTGCGGGTACAAGTGCTTGAAGGCTTGAACGAAGGCGAGCACTTGTTGATCGGCGCACCTGCTGCCAGCGGAGGTTGAATGAGTACGCCGCTGATCGAACTGCGTGACATCCGCAAATCCTACGGCGGGGTCGACACCCCGAAGGTCGAGGTGGTGCGAGGCATCAGCCTGGCGATCCACCCGGGCGAGTTCGTTGCCATTGTCGGCGCATCCGGTTCCGGCAAGTCCACCTTGATGAACATCCTCGGTTGCCTGGATCGTCCGACCTCCGGGGACTACCTGTTCGCCGGCAAGAACGTTGCCGAGCTGGACAACGACGAGCTGGCCTGGTTGCGCCGTGAAGCCTTCGGTTTCGTGTTCCAGGGCTACCACTTGATCGCCTCCGGTTCGGCCCAGGAAAACGTCGAGATGCCGGCCATCTATGCCGGTACCCCCGCAGCCGAACGCCATACCCGCGCCAGCGCTCTGCTCGATCGCCTGGGGCTCGCCAGCCGTACCGGCAATCGCCCGCACCAGCTCTCCGGTGGCCAGCAGCAGCGCGTGTCGATTGCCCGCGCATTGATGAACGGTGGCCATATCATCCTGGCCGACGAACCCACCGGCGCACTCGACAGCCAGAGCGGCGCCGAAGTCATGGCCTTGCTCGATGAGCTGGCCAGCCAGGGCCATGTGGTGATCCTGATCACTCACGATCGCGAAGTGGCGGCCCGGGCCAAGCGCGTCATCGAGATTCGTGACGGTCTGATCGTCAGCGACTCGGCCAGCGAACAATCCCCCGCCGCCGTTGGCGCACCCGGCCTGCAGGCTGAAGACCTGCGCCAGCGCCTGGACCAGGGCGCCACCCACAGCGGGGCCTGGAAGGGCGAAATGGTCGAGGCGCTGCAAGCGGCCTGGCGAATCATGTGGATCAACCGTTTTCGCACCGCCCTGACGTTGCTCGGTATCGTCATCGGCGTGGCTTCGGTGGTGGTCATGCTCGCCGTCGGCGAAGGCAGCAAGCGCCAGGTCATTGCGCAGATGGCCGCGTTTGGCTCCAACATCCTCTACCTGGGTGGCAGCATGCCCACCCTGCGTGAGCCCCCCGGGGTCATCACCCTGAACGATGTTGCCGCGCTGGGCAGCCTGCCGCAGGTGAAAATGATCATGCCGGTGATCGGCAACAAGTTGATGGTGCGCTACGGCAACAACAACCAGGAATTCTATGTCGGCGGTAACAACACCCACTTCTCCAACATTTTCAACTGGCCGGTGGTTGAGGGCAGTTTCTTTACCGAAGCCGATGAGCAAGCCGCAGCTGCCGTCGCGGTGATCGGCCAGAAGGTCAAACAAAAGCTGTTTGGCACCCAGATCGACCCGATCGGTCAGTACATCCTGATAGGAAACGTGCCCTTCCAGGTGCTCGGCATCCTGCAAGGCAAAGGCGCCAGTTCAGGCGATCAGGACAGCGATGAGCGCATCGTGGTGCCCTACTCGGCAGCCGCAATCCGCTTGTTCGGCAGCCACGACCCGGAGTACGTGACCATCGCCGCTGCCGACTCGCGGCAGGTGGCCGAAACCGAAGCGGCGATCGACAGATTGATGCTCAAGCTGCACCACGGCAAACGCGATTTCGAGTTGAGCAACGACGCCGCGCTGATCCAGGCCGAAGCTCGCACGCAGAACACCCTGTCACTGATGCTTGGCTCGATTGCCGCAATCTCGCTGCTGGTCGGCGGTATCGGCGTGATGAATATCATGCTGATGACCGTGCGCGAGCGCACCCGCGAGATCGGTATCCGCATGGCCACTGGCGCCCGTCAACGCGACATCCTGCGCCAGTTCCTCAGCGAAGCGGTGCTGCTGTCGATGGTCGGCGGCCTTACCGGCATAGCCCTGGCCTTGCTGATAGGCGGCGCGCTGCTGCTTGGCAACATTGCCGTGGCCTTCTCTCTGCCTGTCGTGCTCGGCGCCTTTGCCTGTGCAGTGGTCACCGGGGTGGTGTTCGGTTTCATGCCGGCACGCAAAGCCGCCCGTCTCGACCCGGTCAAAGCCCTTACCAGCGAATAATCAATGAACGTGCCCAGCCGTCTCAGTGTGTTGTCCATCAGCTTGTTCATCGCCGCGTGCAGCAACAGCCCCACGCCACCACAAAGTGGTCTGCAAGCGCCGGATGCCTGGCAAAGCCAGACCGCCACACTCGCTCAACCAATGCCGCAACAGGACTGGTGGAAGCAGTTTTCCAGCGCCACGCTCGATCAACTGATCGCGCAAGCGCGGCAAAATAGCTTCGACCTCGCCGCTGCCGCCGCCAGGGTGCGCCAGGCCCAGGCCTCGGCGGTGATCGCCGGCGCCCCGCTGCTGCCGGAGGTCAAGTTCGGCCTGGATGGCAGCCGCCAGCGCCTGCTGCACGGCAATGGTTTCGACCAGCTCGACGCCAGCAGTCGCGAACGCACCAGCACCTCGTTCAATACCCGCCTGAGTGCCAGCTACGAGATCGACTTCTGGGGAGGCAAGACCGCCGCCCGTGACAGCGCCCTGCTTGACCTGGAGGCCAGCCGTTTCGACCGGCAAACGGTCGAACTGACCCTGCTCAGCGGCGTCGCCAACAGCTACCTGCAAAGCCTGGCGCTGGCCGAGCAGGTGCGTATTGCCCAGCTCAACCAGGCCAATGCCAAGGACGTGCTACGCCTGGTGCAGGCCCGCTACGACTCAGGCTCGGCCACGGCCCTGGAGTTAGCCCAACAACGCAGTCTGGTCGCTGGCCAGGCACGCCAGGTGCCGTTGTTTGAACAACAGCTACAGGAAACCCGCATCACCCTGGCAACCCTGCTTGGTGAACCGGTACAACAACTGACGCCGATCCAGGAATCGCTCTACGGGGTGCGCTGGCCGGAGATTGGTAGCGGCGTGCCCAGCGAACTGCTCAGCCGTCGTCCCGATATTGCCGCCGCCGAAGCACGCCTGGCCGCCGCCCAAGCCAATGTTCAGGTGGCGCGCGCGGCGATGCTGCCAAGCCTGACCCTCGGCGCTGACCTGGGGTCGGGCGCCGACACCTTCGCCCAGACCCTGCGCAGCCCCTACTACGCCCTGAGCGCCGGTCTGGCTGCGCCGATCTTCAACAATGGCCGTCTGCGGGCTGAGCGGGACAAGGCACGGGACCGGCAGGAAGAGCTGTTACAAAACTATCGCAGCAGCATCATGGTCGGCTTTGCCGACGTCGAGAAAGCCCTCAACGCTATCAGCGGTGTGGACGATCAGCGCCAGTGGCAGGATCAGGAAGTCGAGCAAGCGCGTACGGCCTTTACGCTGTCGGAAAGCCGTTACCGGGCCGGTGCCGAAACCTTGCTGACGGTGCTGGAGACCCAGCGCACCTTGTACCAGGCTCAGGACCAGCAGGCACAGCTGCGTCTGGCGCGACTGCAAGGCAGTGTGGCGTTGTACAAGGCGCTGGGAGGGGGTTGGCAGGTGTCTCGGTAAATACCTCATCGCGGGGGTTGCCCCGCGATCAAGTGTTCAGGAAATGATGCCGCGCAACGAAAGATGCCGCGCATACCACGGCCGTTGCGGCACACGGCGGACCAAATCAGCGATTTTGTCGTCTTCACCAAAAGTTATACGCAACGCCAGTTTCATGGTTTCCACATCCATCTCCACCGACTTGCCAGGCAAGGTCCCAGGCACGGTACTGCAGCCATGGGTCACAGGCCCCAACCAGGGATCCTCGACCTCGACCCAGCGCCCCGGGGCGAACCATTTCACGCCATTGACCTCAAGCCTGCGCACCTGGCCCGGGTTGTGCCGCTCATGGGCGCGATACCAGTCTTCGATGCGATCGTCGATCCAGCCATGAAAGCCCCAGAATACTGGGCTCACATGCGAAGAAAACGGATCGCCTAGGAAGTCGTTTTCCGCGCCGAACCAGCGCGAAGCAAAGTCAGCCGGATCGCGGGCAAACGGTACCGGCGCACCGTTGACCGGATCCCGCGGTATCGAGGCCCAGCACATGTGCAACCAGTCATGCAGGTTCATCTCCAGCTCCGAGCCGAACGTACCCAGCGTCAGTTTCGACAGGTAGAGCGGATCCTGGTACTGCGACTCCCAGACCTGAAAGTTACTGCAGAACGTTTCACCGGCCTTGATCGCCGACACCCACTGGCCATAGGCATCATCGCCCGGCGCCTGCCAGGTTGGCGGCACGCAATAGCCGTCATGGTTGTCGAAGTAGCGGGCGAAGCCCTGACGGTCCTGTTCGACGTTGGGTTTTGGCAAGGGGAAATGGGTCCAGGACGGCAGCTCCTGCAGGGTGCGGGCAGTAGCGAGCATGTCCCGGTGCATGAACAGAAAGTCGATACCCGATCCATTGCGATGTTTGCGCGGGCCACGGGCGTCGCGTTCCCGGTCCCGAGGCCCGGGTTGCCAGCCGAGTCCACGCAAGGCGCCGCGTTTTTCTTCAGACAGGGTGTGCCACTTATCCCGGGTGGCATGCCAGAGCTGGTGAAACAGACGGTGCTCGGCGCTGATCACCCAGGCCTGCATTTGCGCGGTATAGGGCAAGCGCTCACGGGCCTCGGGGAACAGACGTTTGACTGCAACAAATTGGCTATCCAGCAGCGGCAAGGCCATCGAGCGGTCCAGCGGCTGCAGGCGGCCACTCAAGGTGCCGCTGCCGGCATTGGCAAAACTGCCCCAGACTTCATCCAGGCTGGCAATACACTCATAATCGGTGCCGCCGTGATTGCTCAGCAGGCGCCAGCGCACTTGTGCGCTGGAGGCGCCGACCAGGTCACCCACCACCCGGTAAGCCACAGGCCCCGGTCCCTCAAGACGGCTTTTTTCATCGACGAAGCCACGCAGTCCGCGCCCCTTGTTCGCAACGTCCAGATACAGCTGCAGCCCTTGCTCGGGCAAGCCGGCAAGTCCGCCCTGGCTGCCGTAAACGCGCAGATCCCAGACCCCACGGAGCTGATCCGCCAACTGCTGACCGGCGACATCGGCCAGTTCGACACTGGCCTCACCCGGCGTGACGATATCGTCCTCAGGGTCATGGGTCAGTTCCTTGTGCGCGTAATAGGCCGCAGGCACCGCTGCCCCCGCCACTGCCAGGCCCGCTATGAATCCTCGTCGCGATATCGTCATTGTCCTACCCGTGTCCGCCATAAAGCAGGCTTTATCCAAGCTAGGACGTATCGTGGAGCGGAAAATTTAACGGCCAGACCGGCGCCTAATTCAGCTGTGCGGGGATTCGTTTCTCAGGTGAATTCTCTGCAAAAGGGTATCGCCCATGTCTTCCTCCACCTCCTTGGCCAGCGCTTTGGGCAACGGCCTGCGCAAGCTGGTTGGCAAACCGGCCAGGCCCAGTGGTTACCGTGTGTTCGATGTCGAGCTCAAGGCAGTCATTCGCCTGAGCCCGTCGCTCACCCGCTTTGTTTTCAGTGGTGACGACGTCGCACAGATGCACACCCTGGCTGCCGACCAGCGCATCAAGATTTTCTTTCCCAATGCCAACGGCCAGCCACCGCAGTTGCCCAAACAGGGCTCCTGGCAGGAAGCCCGACGCGGTCTGGATGCCCGGAGCAGCCCGCCAATGCGCACTTACACCATCCGCGCTCTGCGCCGAGAGGCGCGGGAGGTGGATGTCGACTTTGTCCTGCATGGCGTCAATGGTCCTGCTTCAGCCTGGGCAACCCAGGCCCGTGTCGGTGATCGCCTGCAGATGGTCGCACCCAATTTCGCCTTCGCCGGCGACCCCGGTGGATACGAATGGCGACCGCCAAAAGACTTGCGCACCTTGCTGCTGGTCGGTGATGAAACCGCCCTGCCCGCCATCGCCGGGATTCTTGAACAAATGGTTTTGGACTACCCCAACGTACCGGTGCAGGCATTCATTGAAGTGCCCGGCGAACAGGACTGTCTTGATTTGACCTGCAGCGCGGTGACAGAGCTGACCTGGCTACCGCGCGATGTGCTCAACGGTGAGCATGGCGAAGCGATGATTCATGCCGTGCGCGAACTGGCACGACTGCCGCGTAGACAGCTCGACACCACCGATGCGCTTGAGGAGGTCGACATCGACCAGCAGATTCTCTGGGAACGCGGGGTGCCCAGCGCTGGTGAGTTCCACGCCTGGATTGCCGGTGAATCTGCGGCGGTGATGGGTATCCGCCGCTTCCTGGTCCAGGAGCGGGGGCTGGACCGCAGGACATTGACTTTGATGGGCTACTGGCGCGCTGGGCGCTCGTTCGATTGAAATGCTGATCGCGGGGCAAGCCCGCTCCCACAGGGCCCGCGTTTAACCTGTGGGAGCGGGCTTGCCCCGCGATCGTGCCCTCAGAGACCCGCCACAGCCGCTGCCAGCGCCCGCCCAAACCGCGCAGCCACTTCATCGACTTGCTCAGCGCTAATCACCAGCGGCGGCAGAAAGCGCACAACAGCACCCTGACGCCCTCCCAGTTCAAGAATCAGACCACGCTTGAGGCACTCGCGCTGAACCAGCGGTGCCAGCTGCGGGCAAACGGCCGGGTGGCCCTGGGCATCCCTGGCACTGGCCGGATCAACCAGCTCGACGCCGAGCATCAAACCACGGCCACGAATATCACCCAGTTGCGGGAAGTCTGCCTGCAAACGGCGCAGATGCCCAACCAGGCGCTCTCCCATTGCCTGGGCATGAGCGCACAGGTCGTGATCCTTGATGTACTTCATCACCGCCGAACCGGCGGCCATGGCCATCTGGTTACCGCGGAACGTGCCGGCATGCGCCCCTGGCTGCCAGGTATCCAGCCACTGACGGTAAACCACCACGGCCAGGGGCAGGCTGCCACCAATGGCTTTGGACATCACCACCACATCTGGGACGATGCCCGCGTGCTCAAAAGCAAACATCTTGCCGGTACGCGCAAATCCACTCTGGATCTCATCGACGATCAACGCCACACCGGCTTGCTCGGTAATCCGCCGCACGCCGCGCAGCCATCGCAGATCCGCCGGAATCACCCCGCCTTCACCTTGCACCGCCTCGACGATTACCGCGGCCGGCAATTGCACACCGCCCTCCGGATCGTTCAGCAGGTTCTCCAGATAATGCAGGTTGACCTTGACCCCCGCCTCACCGCCCAGTCCGAACGGGCAACGGTAGTCGTAGGGATACGGCAAAAACTGCACGCCATTGCTCAGCAGCCCGGCCAATGGCTTTTTCGGTGCCAGGCTGCCCATCAGGCTCAACGCCCCCTGGGACATGCCGTGGTAGCCGCCCTGGAACGACAGCACGGTGGTGCGCCCGGTCGCGGTGCGCACCAGCTTCAGCGCCGCCTCCACCGCATCGGTACCGGTCGGCCCGCAGAACTGGATCTTCGCTTCGTCACGCAGCGCCTGCGGCAACAGGCCGAACAGGTCCTGAACGAACTGATCCTTGACCGGCGTAGTGAGGTCGAGGGTGTGCAGGGGCAATTCGTCGGCCAATACCTGCTGGATCGCCTCGATCACCACCGGGTGGTTGTGGCCCAGCGCCAGCGTCCCGGCCCCGGCCAGGCAGTCGATGAACTGACGCCCTTCGACATCTTCGACATACAGGCCACGGGCCTTTTTCAACGCCAGGGGAATGCGTCGCGGGTAACTGCGGGCATTGGACTCCTGCTGCTTTTGTCGGGCCAGCAAGGGGGATTCTTCGAAGTGATAAAGCGTTTCGGCAGCGGCCAGGTCCGAAGACACCGACAGCGGCTGGGCAAGGCTGATAGCGACTGACATCTGGGGAAACCCTCGCAAGCAAGCGGATGAGCCCGTCACGCGCCTGTCACCAGATGTGTGTCGGGTTGTTATCGCTTGAAAAACGCTTCAGCGCCTTGCGGATTTAGCCCCGCGATCAACTACTGCGCACGTAAAGGGATATGCAAGAACACCCGCAGGCCATCGCTCTGGCTGTCGAAGCGCAGCGACCCGGCACAGCGCTGGACAATCGCCTGAACAATCGCCAACCCCAGCCCGCAACCGCCGCTTTGGCCATTGCGCCAGAAACGCTCGGTGAGGTGTTCAAGGTCCTGCTCGACGATTCCCGGGCCGTGATCACGCACCCGGAAGGCCACCTGGCCCTTTTCCATCTGCACCGCCAGCTCCACCGGCGCCGGGCCCCGAGTGTGGCGCAACGCATTGTCGAGCAGATTGCGCAAAGCGGTCACCGCCAGTGGCGAGGGCATCCCGAGGTACGCCTGAGCGGCCTCTGGTGCCAATTGCAGGTCAATGCGTTGCGAATCGCCAACCCCGGTGTCCTGGATGGCCTGGCGAGCCACCTGTTCGGCGCTGCACTGCACCCCGTCGTCAAACGACAGGCTGCCTTCAACCCGTGCCAACAGCAGCAACTGCTCCAGGGTCCGGTGCAAACGGTCAGCGCCCTGTTCTGCGTGCTCCAGCGCTTGCTCACGAACCGCGCCATCGGTCATCCGCGCCACCTGCAGGTGGGTCTTGATCGCGGTCAGCGGCGTGCGCAGCTCATGCGCGGCGTCGTCGGTCAGGCGCCGTTCACGCTCGATTGTCTGGGCAATGCGCAAGAACAGCTGGTTCTGGGTATCCAGCAGGGGCTTTAACTCGCTGGGCAAGGCGCGCACTTGCAACGGTTCCAGCGCATCAGGGCTACGCCGGCGCAGCGCATCACGCATGCGGTTGAGCGGTGCCAGGCCCTTGCCGATACCGATCCATAGCAGCCCAAGCGTTCCCAGCAAGGCGACAAACACCGGTGCCGAAGCCGCCAACAGGATCGAGCGGTTCAGCGCCTCACGCTCCTGGTGACGGTCGGCCGTGGTGATACGCACATCACCGCGGTAATAGGTAAACGTACGCCAGCGTGCACCCTCGATGGTCTGGTCGCGAAAACCGCTGCGATCGTCGTCGAGGGTGTGTCCCTGGCTATGATTTCGGGCAATGATCTCGCCACGCAACGAACTGACCTGACAGGCCATGCCATCCGGCACGCTGAGCTGGTCGGCACTCAACTTTGTGCCCTCGCCCTTGGCTGTCAGCGGTTGCGGCAACTGATCGATCAGGCCGGCAACCATGCGCGCCGAAGCCACCAGGCGCTGGTCGAGGGAAAACATCATCTGATAGCGCAGGTCGCGCAGCATCCAGGCCGCCGCCAGGGCCCAGATGAGCACGAAGGCGGTGCCGAGGATCAGCGTCAGGCGTACGCGCAGGCTCATGGCTGCTCGACCTCCGGCACCTGCGCCGGCCCCAGGCGGTAACCCAGGCCGCGTACGGTTTCAACGATGCCGTTGCCCAATTTGCGGCGCAGGTGATGGATATGCACGTTCAAGGCATTGCTCTCGACCTCGTCGCCGAAGCCATAGACGCTGTCCTTGAGC
This sequence comes from Pseudomonas putida, assembly GCF_028682475.1. Lineage (GTDB taxonomy): Bacteria > Pseudomonadota > Gammaproteobacteria > Pseudomonadales > Pseudomonadaceae > Aquipseudomonas > Aquipseudomonas putida_AG. The sequence continues at coordinate 37,852 of NZ_JANHLE010000011.1, read as the reverse complement.
TGCTCGCTGGACAGCACCCGGCCACGGTTGTGCAACAGCGCCTGCAACAGCGCCTGCTCGCGTCGTGACAGGTCGATGGGTACCCCGCCCAGGCAGGTTTCGCGGCTGCTGGGGTCGTAGCTGAGCGGGCCGTGTTCGATGATATTCACCGCGCGCCCGGCTGAGCGTCGCAACAGGGTATGCAGGCGCGCAGCCAGCTCGCGCAGGTCGAAGGGTTTCAACAGGTAATCGTCGGCACCGGCCTGCAGGCCGTCGACCCGGTCAGTGACCGCATCGCGGGCGGTGAGCACCAGCACCGGCAGGCTCTCACCCTGCTGGCGCAGGCGCTGCAGCAGTTTCAGACCATCTTCATCGGGCAAGCCCAGGTCCAGCACCATGACATCGAAGGCTGCTGCCTGGAGCATGGCCTGGGCCGCAGCCGCCGTGGCGACCCGGTCCACGGTCATGCCCTGGGCGGTCAACCCCGCGGCGATACCGCTGGCAATCAGGTCGTCATCCTCGCAGAGCAGTACGTGCATGGTCGGTCTCGATGCTAAAAGTGGCAGTGAAGCGCAGGCGGATTAACTCAGGATTATGCCGCGCCCGCGCCGGATCGTCGCGGTCCGGGCGACAATCGACGCCGGTGGGTTAACACTCGGTTAATCGTGCTCGGCCAGGATCGGGCACTTATCGCACTACCAAGGCTTAGAGATGCGCACGTTACTAATTGCCCTGATGCTTCTGTTCAGCGGCCTGACCCAGGCCAACCCCTTCGCCCAGAGCGACTTTCTGCCGGTGGACAAGGCATTCGTGTTCAGCAGCGAGCGGCTGGACTCCGGGCAGATGCGCCTGCACTGGAAAATCACCGAGGGTTACTATCTTTACCAGAAACGCCTGAAGTTCGACGGCCTACCCATTGAGCAGCAGCCCGCGTTGCCAGAGGCCTTGCCCCATCAGGACGAGTTCTTCGGCGAGACTCTGGTGTATCGCGGCGAACTTGAACTGATCCTGCCTGCCTCCGCCAGTGGCCAGTTGCGCATGGGCTGGCAAGGCTGTGCCGATGCCGGGTTGTGCTATCCACCACAGACCAACCTGGTCAGCCTGAGCAGCGCCGCTGTCGATGAGCAAGAACAAGCCAGCGATCAGGCCCTGGCCGGCGGCCTGCAGCAGTCGGGCCTGGCCTGGAGCCTGCTGGCCTTTCTGGGCCTGGGCCTGCTGCTGGCCTTCACACCGTGCTCGTTGCCGATGCTGCCGATTCTCGCCGGACTGGTCCTCGGCAATGGCGTGAGTGCCCGCCGTGGCTGGGCATTGGCTATCGTTTACGTACTGAGCATGGCGCTGGTGTACGCCGCCCTCGGGGTGATTGCCGCGTTGCTAGGGGGAAGTCTTCAGGCCTGGTTGCAACAGCCCTGGTTGCTCGGCACCCTGGCCGGCCTGTTTGTGTTGCTGGCCCTGCCGATGTTCGGTGCCTTCGAGCTGCAGTTGCCGGCCTGGTTGCGCGATCGTCTGGAACGCGCCGGCCACGGCACCCGCGGCGGCAACCTGTATGGCGCGGCCTTGCTCGGTGCGCTCTCGGGGCTGTTGATGGGCCCGTGCATGACCGCGCCCCTGGCCGGTGCCCTGCTGTACATCGCCCAGAGCGGCAACGCCGTCCACGGCGGGCTGGTGCTGTTCACACTCGGCATCGGCATGGGCTTGCCGCTGTTGCTGCTGGTGACCCTGGGCAATCGCTACCTGCCGCGCCCCGGCCCGTGGATGAACCTGGTCAAGGGCCTGTTCGGCTTCGTGTTCCTGGCCATGGCCCTGTATACCCTGCGCACCGTGCTGGAACCCTCGCTGTGGCTGGGACTGATCGGCGCCTGGCTGATTGCCCTGGCCTGGGCGGCATGGCCTGCATTGCATGGCCTGCGGCCAATCCGCGCGGTGCCGCTGCTGCTGGGCTTCTGGGGCAGCCTGCTGGTGATCGGTGCCGCCGCCGGCGGCGACGACCCCTGGCAACCGCTGCAGCCGTTCCGCGCCGGTAGCGGCACGGTGGTTGCCAATGCTGTCCACAGCGATGCCTTCATCACCGTCAGCCAGCCGGCTGAGCTACAACGCGAGCTGGACATAGCCAAGGCGCAAGGGCAGTGGGTGATGCTCGACTACTATGCCGACTGGTGCGTGTCGTGCAAGGTCATGGAAAAACAGGTGTTCGCCCGCGCCGATGTGCTGGCCGCGCTGAACGGCGTACGCTTGCTGCGCCTGGATGTGACCGCCGATGCGCCCTCCAGCCGCGAATTACTACAACGTTACCAGGTGCCCGGCCCGCCCAGCCTGATCTGGATCGGCCCGGAAGGCAACGAGCGCCGCGCCCGCCGCATCACCGGTGAAATCGATGCGAAGAACTTCCTCGAACAGTGGGCCCAGACCCGGAGTCAAGGTTGATGCTGACGGTAAACCTCGGGCCACTGACCATGGCCGTCGATCATCTGTTGCTGCTCTGCGCACTGGCCTTGGCCACCCTGGTCGGCTGGCGCGTGGCCAAACGCGGTGGCGACAACCCGGAATCGGTGCTGTTCGGCCTGTTCCTGCTGGGTCTGCTGGCGGCACGCCTGGGGTTCGTACTCAGCTACTGGCCAATGTACCGCGATGATCCGCTACAGATAGTCGACCTGCGCGACGGCGGCTTCCTGCTCTGGCCAGGTTTGCTGGTGGTGGCCATCGGTGCGTTGTGGCAAGGCTGGCGCCGCGCCAGCTTGCGCCGTCCGCTGGGCTGGGGCTTGTTCAGCGGCGTGCTGTTCTGGCTACTCGGCAGCCTCGCCAGTCATCTCTACGAGCAAGGCACACAACTGCCCGAAATGAGCCTGCACAAGGCCGACGGCCAGACCGTGCAGTTGACCTCCTACCGTGGCCGCCCGCTGGTCATCAACCTCTGGGCCACCTGGTGCCCGCCGTGCCGTCGGGAAATGCCGGTGTTGCAACAGGCGCAACACGAACACCCGGACATCACCTTCCTGTTCGTCAACCAGGGCGAAACCCCGCAGACGGTCAGCACCTTTCTCGCCACCACCGGCCTGAACCTGTCCCATGTGCTGTTTGACGGCGGTGGCCAGCTGGCCCAGCAGGTCGGCTCCATGGCCCTGCCCACCACCCTGTTCTACGACGCCGACGGCCGCCTGGTTGGCAGCCATCTGGGCGAGCTGTCGCGAGCCAGCCTCAGCCACGCCCTGGAATCCTTTGAGCGCACGCCTGCGCCTGTCGCCACCCACCCTTCAAGGAATGACACATGCACCCTTTGCTGAAACTGCCACTGACCCTGACCTTCGGCCTGCTGGCCAGCCAGGCTGCCCTGGCCGAAACCCTGCCCAAGGCCGTGCAGCAAATGGAAGCCAAGGGCGTGAAGATCAAAGGCAGCTTCGATGCCCCCAACGGCCTGCGCGGTTACGCCGCCGAGTACCAGAACCGGGGCATGGCCCTGTACCTGACACCGGATGGCAAACACGTACTGGTCGGCAGCCTGTTCGATGAACAAGGCCAGGACTTGAGCGAAGCACCGCTGGAGAAGCTGGTCTACGCACCGATGGCCAAGGAGGTCTGGGCGAAGATGGAAAAGACCGCCTGGATCGCCGACGGCAAGGCCGATGCGCCACGCGTCGTCTATCTGTTCAGCGACCCCAACTGCCCGTACTGCAACATGTTCTGGCAGCAGGCGCGGCCCTGGGTCGAGTCGGGCAAGGTGCAATTGCGCCACATCATGGTCGGTATCATCCGCGAAGACAGCCCGGGTAAATCGGCGGCGCTGTTGGCCAGCAATGATCCGGTCAAGGCTCTGCTCAAACACGAGAGCGCCGGCAAGGCCAGCACGCTCAAGGCACTGGAGAAAATTCCGGCGGCCGTGCAAGCCAAGCTCGATGGCAACCAGGCCTTGATGGAGGAACTGGGATTGGCCGCCACGCCAGCCATCTTCTACATGGATGAGCAACAACAACTGCAAACGCAGCAAGGCGCGCCACGTCCGGAGATGCTTGGGAAGATTCTCGGCAAGCGTTGATCCGCTGACAGCAGGTTGTAACACCAGCACCAGCAAGGCGTCTGGAGAGTACCCCTAACCGAAAAGGAACTCTCCATGACCCGCCCCGCCTACCTTGACACCTTTGTGCGCTCCTCCCTCGACATCACCTTGCTGCGCCTGAGCCTGATCGTGATTTTCATCGGTTTCGGCTACACCAAGTGGTTCGCCTATGAAGCCCAGGCGCTCATTCCACTGATCGACAACAGTCCCTTGCTGTCCTGGATGCATCCCGCCTTTGGTATCCAGGGCGCCAGCTATGCCCTGGGCGTGGCCGAGTGGGCGATTGGCGCCGCGTTGCTGATCGGCTTCTGGCAGCCGCGTTGGGCGGTGGCCGGGGCGCTCGGCTCGGCGATCACCTACCTGACCACCCTGACCCTGATCCTGACCACACCCGGTGGTTGGGAGAACAGTGCCGGTGGATTTCCGGCCATGGGCGGCGCGACGTCCTTTCTGATCAAGGACGCCGTGCTGCTGGCCGCCTCGGTCGCTTTGCTCAAACACGACCTGCAACGCACCTGCCCCACCACGGCCTAGACCCTACAGCGCTTCGAGCTCGGCCATCAGGTCACTGAGCCGGTCGACCTTGTCGTCGCTCAGCTCACTGGCCTTGAGGCCTTCCACGTAGTTCGCCAGCGCTTCGACGGTGCTGCACTCGAACATCGCCCGCAACGGCACGTTCAGTTGCAGCGCCTTCTGCACCCTCGAGGCGATCTGCGTAGCCAGCAGGGAGTGCCCGCCCAGCTCGAAGAAATTGTCGCGTACCCCGACCTGTTCGACCTTGAGCACTTCGGCCCAGATCGTCGCCAGGGTCTGCTCCAGGTCGCTGCGCGGAGCGAGGAAGTCCTGCCCCTGCTGAGCGGCAAAATCAACGCTCGGCAACGCCTTGCGGTCAAGCTTGCCGTTGGCATTGAGCGGCAGTTGCTTGAGCCAGGCCCAATGTAACGGGACCATGTATTCGGGCAGCTCTGCGCGTAAGCGCTGCTTGATCAGCTCGAGCAACACGCTGCTGTCCGCTGCCGCATCGCTGGCCACCAGATAACCCACCAGGTGCTTGCCATTGACCCCCTCCTGAACCCCCACCGCCGCGTCGCGCACTTCGGCCTGTTCATGCAGTCGCGCTTCGATCTCGCCCAGCTCGATACGGTAGCCACGGATCTTCACTTGATGGTCAATGCGTCCGACGTATTCGAGCACGCCATCCTGACGGCGCCGCGCCAGGTCACCGGTGCGGTACAGGCGCTCGCCCGCCACGCCGAACGGATGCGGGATGAACGCCAGGGCGGTGCGCAGCGGATCGCTGACATAGCCGCGACCGACACCGGTGCCGGCCACACAGAGTTCACCGACGGCTCCCAGTGGCACCAGCTGCTGATCGTCGCCAAGCAGGTACAGACGGTTGTTATCGGTCGGCGTACCGATCGGCAGATAGCTGCCACGAGTCGAAGCCGCATCGACGCGGAAGAACGCCACGTCATCGGAGCATTCCGCCGGGCCATAAGCATTGACCAGAGCGATCTGCGGATAGCGCTGCAGCCACTGCGACGCCAGCTCGGGTGGCATCGCCTCGCCGGTTGGCAGCATCCAGCGCAGGCCGTCGAGTTGCTGATGCTCGTTGGCAAGCATGCCCTGGATCAGTGACGGCACGCTTTCCAGCACCGTGATCCCGCAGGCCTGAACATGCTCAAGCAAGCCCTGCGGATCGTGGGCAATGCTGTTGGGCACGATCGCCACCTGAGCACCGAACAACGGCGCGGCGAGGAACTGCCAGACGGAAATGTCGAAACTCTGCGAAGCGGTCTGGGCAATCACGTCGTGCTCGTCCAGTTGCAGGTAGGGCACCTTGCTCAACTGGTTGTTGAGCATGCCGCGCTGCTCGACCATCACCCCCTTCGGCAAGCCCGTGGAGCCGGAGGTATAGATCACGTAGGCGAGGTTGTCCGGCGCGCTGTAGATGCCTGGGTTGACCTCGGGCAGATCGGCGTTCTGCACCTGCTCCCAGACCAGCAACTTCGGCCGCCCCGCGCAAGCCAGCTCATCGAGCAGTGCACGGCCCTGCTCGGCGCAGGCCTGACTGCAGACCAGCACCGGCGTACGACTGAGTTCGACGATGCGTTGCAGACGCGCCGCCGGCAAGCCCGGATCGAGCGGCAAGTAACCGGCACCCGCCTTGAAGCTGCCGACGATCATCCCCAGCAACGGCAAGTCACGCTCGGCCAGCAGCGCCACCGGCTGATCAATGCTCACCCCGGCAGCCACCAGCGCATGCCCCAGGCGGTTGGCCTGGCGATTGAGCTGTGCGTAGCTGATCGACTGCTCCAGGCACCGTGCTGCAGTACGCTGCGGATGGGCAGCAACCTGTGTCTCGAACAGCGCTACGTAACTCTGCTCCAGCGGGTAATCCCGTTGGCTACGGTTGCAGTCTTCCAGCAGCAGGCGGCGTTCCTGCTCACCCAGCAACGGCAGCTCGCTCATGTCGCCGTGGAAACCATCGGCCAGGGCCAGCAACAGGCGCTTGAACTCGGCCAGCAAGCGCTCGACCGTCGAGGTGTCGAAATAGCGCTGATCGAACGACAGGTGCAGCCCAAGGTCATCGCCTGGATAGCAGACCGCGGTCAGCGGGAAGTTGGTGTGGGTGCGACCGGAATCGGAACTGGCATTCAGGTGCTGTGCGCGGTTCAGAACCGCAACTTCCACCGGGGCGTTTTCGAACACGAACAGGCTGTCGAACAATGGCTGGCCCTTGGGCAGCTCACTGCATTCCTGAATGCTCACCAGCGGCAGGTACTCGTATTCGCGCAACTCCATGTTGCGTTCGAACAGACCCTTGAGCCATTCGCGGACGCTGCAAGGCTCACCGGCAGCCGGCAACTGCACCCGCAGGGCGATACTGTTGATGAACAGCCCGACCGTGCGCTGCATCTGCGGCATGCTCACCGGACGACCGGCCACGGTCACCCCGAACAGCACGTCGCGCTCGCCGCTATAACGGCTCAACAGCAGAGCCCAGGCCGCCTGGGCGAAGGTGTTGACGGTCAATTGATGGGCCTGAGCCAACTCACGCAGGCGTGCTCCATCGCTGGCATCAAGGCGGGTGTGACAGTCTCCGACGATCATCCCGGTATTCTCGGCGCCGTGATCACGCAGCAGCGGCCGGTCGCTCGGCACTGCCGTGCTGCGTTCGAAGCCCTGCAGGTTGTCGCGCCACCACTGACGCGCGGCGTCCAGGTCCTGGTGCTGCAGCCAGCTGATGTAGTCGCGGTAGCGCGGCGGCACCGGCAACTGTGCCTCGCGTCCTTCGCCCAGAGCCATGTACAGCTCGAAGAAGTCGTTCATCAGCAACGAGCGGCACCAGGCATCGATAAGAATGTGATGGTTGCTCATCATGAACCAGTAGCGGTCCGCGCCGACGCGGATCAGGCGCAGCTGGAACGGTGCCTGTTGCAGCAGATCGAAACCGGCTTCGCGCTCCTGCTTGTGCAGGGCCTGCAGGCGCGCTTCCTGCTCGTCCTCGGCAAGGTCGACCCAGTCCAGATAATCGAGCGCGGTGCTGCCCGGCTTGTGGATGATCTGTAGCATGGCTTCGCCAGCGTTCCAGCTGAACGACGCACGCAGGGCTTCGTGTCGCTCGACCACCGCTTGCCAGGCCTGGGCAAAACGTTGCGGGTCGAGGGCGCTGTTGATCCGGTAGCGGTCCTGCATGTAGTAGATGCCGGTGCCGGGTTCGAGCAGGGTATGCAGCAACAGCCCTTCCTGCATCGGCGTCAGTGGGTAGACATCTTCGATCTGCGCGGCGGGCACTGGCAGGCTGTCGATCTGCTCCTGGTTCAGCTGCGCCAGCGGGAAGTCCGACGGGGTGAAGCTGCCATTGCCTGGGGTCAGACAGTGCTCGATCAGGCCAAGCAGTTCGATTTTGTAAGCTTCAGCCAACTGCTCGATGGTGCGTTGATCGTAGCGTTCACGGCTGAAGGTCCAGCGCAGCTGCAATTCACCGGCATACACCTGGCCATCGACACTCAACCAGTTGGGCAATGGCGCCTCCAGGTCATGAGCCTCACCGGCCGGCTCGTCCACCGGCTGGAACAGGGCATCGGCCTGGAATTGCTGGTCGAACTGGCCGAGGTAATTGAAGGTGATCCGCGCCTGCGGCAACGCCGCCATGCTTTCACGTACCGTGGTATCGGCCAGGTAACGCAGTACACCGTACCCCAGCCCCTTGTGCGGCACCTGACGCAGTTGTTCCTTGATCGCCTTGATCGACGCAGCGGCGTCAGCCGCAGGGCTAAGGCTCAATGGATAGGCACTGGTGAACCAACCGACACTGCGGGTCAGGTCCATATCCTCGAACAGGCTTTCCCGGCCATGCCCCTCCAGTTGCACCAGCACCGCGGTGTCGCCGCTCCAGCGGCACAGCACCCGGGCCAGGGCGGTCAGCAGCAGGTCATTGACCTGGGTGTGGTAGGCCGCTGGCGCCTCCTTGAGCAGTTGCCGGGTCTGCGTGGCATCCAGGCGCACGCTCAGGGTGTGCGCCTGCTTGTGCAGGTTCGCCCCTTGCGGGTGATCGCAGGGCAGCTCACGGTGAGCCGTGCTCAGTTGCGTCTGCCACCAGTGCTGTTCGTCGCGCAGTGAATCACTGCCGGCATAGGCTTGCAGACGTGCGGCCCAATCGCTCATCGCGCGGGTTTTCGCCGCCAGTGCCTGGCCCCGGTAAAGCGCCTGCAAATCTTCCAGCAGCACCCGCCACGACACGCCATCGACCACCAGGTGATGGATTGCCCACAGCAGGCGTTGCTGCCCCTCTGCGTCTTCGACCAGCAGTGCCCGCAGCAGCGGACCATTGTGCAGATCAAGGCTGCGCTGGACGTCGCTGTACAGCGGCTGGCAGTCGGCAAAGCTGTTGACCGACACCTGCCAGAGCAGCTCGCGGCTTTCACCCTGGACATAGTCGCCCTGCCATTGGCCATCCTGCGTGCTGAAACGCAGGCGCAGCGCGTCGTGCTGTTCTACCAGTTGCTGCAAGGCCTGTTCCAGCGCCTTGGGCACCAGACGTTCGGTCGGCGCCAGCAATACCGACTGGTTCCAGTGCTGGGGCTGCGCGACATCGCTGTCGAAGAACCAGTGCTGGATCGGCGTCAGCGCCGCGCGACCGCTCAGAGGCCCTTGATCGACCGGGTTGTCGTCGCTGCGGCGCACCACACTGGCCAAGGTCTGGATGGTCTGGTGCTGGAACAGGTCACGCGGGGTGAAGTGCAGCCCCGCCTGACGGGCACGGCTGACCACCTGGATCGACAGGATCGAGTCACCACCCAGTTCGAAGAAGTTGTCCTGCAAGCCGACCCGCGGGACATTCAACACATCGCGCCAGAGATTGGCCAACTGCTGCTCCAGCGCGTTGCGCGGTGCTTCATAGTGCTCACGCCCGTGTTCCAGATCAGGCGCTGGCAAGGCACGGCGGTCAAGCTTGCCATTGCCCATCAAGGGCATCTGCTCCAGCACTACCAGATGGCTGGGCACCATGTAATCTGGCAGGTGCAACCGTAACTGCGCCTTGAGGGCATCACGCAGCGCGGCTTGCTCTGCGGCATCGGCCTGAGCCTGCGCGCAGACCAGATAAGCAACCAGTTGCTTGCCGCCCGGCATGTCCAGGGCCAGCACTACTGCTTCGCGAACCGCCGGATGCTCCAGCAGGCGCGTTTCGATTTCGCCAAGCTCGATGCGGAAGCCGCGAATCTTTACCTGATGGTCGATGCGACCCACATACTCAACCAGCCCGTCGGCGCCCTGCCGCACCAGATCGCCAGTGCGGTACAGACGCCCGCCATCAGCGCTGAACGGGTCGGCGACAAAACGTTCGGCACTGAGTCCCGGCCGTTCATGGTAGCCCTGGGCCAGACCGGCACCGCCGACATACAGCTCGCCAACTCCACCCTGGGGCAACAGCGCCAGGTCGGCATCGAGAATGTAAGCCACCCGGGCGCCGACCACGCTGCCGATCGGCACACTGCCGGCACCGGCTGGCAACTGTTCCGGTGCCAGGCACGCCAGCGGCATGACCACCGTTTCGGTCGGCCCATAGGCATTGAAGAACTGCTGCGGCGTAAAGGCCTGACGGATCCGCTGCAGGTGCTCAGCGGTCAAGGCTTCGCCACCGGTGATACACAGGCGCACCGGCAGGGTCTCGTTACGGCTGGCCAGCCACTGCGCCAGTTGACTGCCATAACTCGGGGTGAAGCCAAGAACCGACACCCGCTGCTCGCGAATGAGGGTGCAGATCTCTTCGGCACCCCACTGCCCCTGGGCGCGCAGGACCACCCGCGCGCCACACAGCAGCGGCACCAGCAAACGCTCGGTAGCGGCGTCAAAGTTGATCGAATAGAAGTGCAATTCGCAGTCGTCGCTGCGCATGCCGAAGCGCTCGATAACTGCCTGGCAGTGCATGGCGATCTCGCCTCGACTGACCACCACCCCCTTGGGCTTGCCGGTGGAGCCGGAGGTGTAGATCAGGTAGGCCTGATGGCCGGGCAGACTGGCCACGGTCAACGGCTCGCGGCTGACATTGGCCAGCGCCGGGCCGTCATCTTCCAGACTCCAGCGTTCGACCGGACCCGGCAGTTCGCCCAGTGCCTCGAACAGGCTGCGCTGACCGAGCAACAGCCTGATGCCGCTGTCTTCGATCATGTAGTGCAGGCGTTCCAGCGGGTACTCCGGGTCCAGCGGCACATAGGCGCCCCCGGCCTTGAGGATTGCCAGCAAGCCCACGACCATCTCCAGCGAGCGCTCCAGCGCCAGACCTACCCGTACCTGCGGGCCCACCCCGCGCTCGCGCAGTACCCGGGCCATTTGGTTGGCGCGGGCGTCCAGCTCGGCATAGCTCAGGTGCTGACCGGCAAAGGTCAGCGCCAGGGCCTGCGGCTGACGCGCCGCTTGCGCACTGAACAGGCCTTCGATGGTCTGCTCCAGGTCTGCATCAAGGTCGCCTTCGAGGCTGTTACGCAGCTGCTGTTGTTCAGTGCTGGCCAGCATCGGCAACTCGCACAGACGCTGCTCGGGATTGTCGAGCATGGCCGCCAGCAGGTTCTGCCAGTGTGCGGCCATCTGCGCGATGCGTGGCTCGTCGAACAGGTCGCAGCTGTAGGTCAGGCAGCAGCCCAGACGCCGGTCGAGGTCGGTGACTTCCAGGTTGAGGTCAAACTTGGTCGCGCGGGCGTCGTTGACCAGGTAATCCACCTGCATGCCCGACAATTGCCGGCGCTGCTGGAACTCCCATCGCTGCACGTTGCACATCACCTGGAACAACGGGTTGTAAGCGGTGCTGCGTGCAGGCTGCAAGGCTTCGACCAGTTGATCGAACGGCAGGTCCTGATGCGACTGGCCTTCGATCACGGTCTGGCGGACCTGATCGATCAGCTCGGCGACGCGAATTTGCCCATCAAGCTGGCAACGCAGCACCTGGGTGTTGAGGAACGCACCAATCAGCCCTTCACTTTCCGGGCGGATGCGGTTGGCCACCGGTGCACCGATGCGCAGGTCCTGCTGGCCGCTGTAGCGATAGAGCAGCAGCGCCAGGGTGGCGGTCATGGTCATGAACAGGGTCAGGCCACGCTCGGCATTGAAGGCACGCACCCGCGCCGCCAGTTGCGCACTGAGGTCGAAGCGATAGAGCTCACCCCGATGGCTTTGGACCGCTGGCCGCGGTCGGTCGGTGGGCAGCTCCAGCACCGGATGCTCGTCACCGAGCCGGGCTTTCCAGTACTCCAGTTGCCGCCGGCCTTCACCGGCTTCCAGCCACTGGCGCTGCCAGACGCTGTAGTCCAGGTACTGCACCGGCAAAGCCGGCAACGGCGATTCACGCTCATCGACAAAGGCTTCGTACAGCTCGCCCAGTTCGCGGGCGAAGATGTCCATGGCCCAGCCTTCAGTGACGATATGGTGCAGGGTCAGGACAAAATAGTGCTCGTGCTCGCCGGCCTTGACCAGGCAGGCACGCAGCAGCGGGCCGCGCTCCAGGTCGAAGGGTTGATGCGCCTGCTCATCGGCGAAGGTCTGCAGACGTTGCTCGCGTTCGGCAGGCGTGTGCGCGGAAAAGTCCTGCCAGTGCATCTGCAGCGTGCTGTCGCTGTGCACGCACTGATACGGCACGCCGTCGATGCTCGGGAAGGTGGTACGCAGGGTCTCATGGCGCACGATCAGGGTTTGCAAGGTCTGCTCGAAGCGGCTGACATCCAGCACCCCACGCAGCCGCGCCATGCCGCCGACGTTGTAGGCGGGGCTGTCCGGCTCCATCTGCCAGAGGAACCACATGCGCTGTTGGGAGTAAGACAAAGGCACAGCCTGACGACGGTCGATCCGCGCGATCTCGCCCTGCAGGTTGTGTTCGCCGCGGTGCTGGATACGTTCGACCTCGCGGGCAAAGGCGCACAGCTCACTGGCTTCAAACAATACCCGCAGCGGCAACTCGACGTTGCACGCCTGGCGGGTGCGAGAAATGATCTGGGTCGCCAGCAACGAGTGCCCGCCGAGGGCAAAGAAGTCATCCTGCAGACCGACCTGCTGCAGCCCCAGCACTTCGCGCCAGATCGCGGCGATCTGCTGTTGCAGCGCGGTGCTAGGTTCGATGTGCTCACGGGTGGTCCAGACCGGCTCCGGCAGCGCTTTGCGCTCGACCTTGCCACTCGGCCCCAAAGGCATCTGCGCCAAATGCATCAGTAATGCCGGGACCATATAGGCCGGCAGTTGTTCGCCCAGTGCCGCCATCAGTCCGGCGTTGTTTTCCACGCCGCTGTAATAACCAACCAGTTGCGCCCCGGCGACGGTCTGGCGAATCAGTACCAGCGCCTGCTCAACCCCCGGCTGACTCAGCAGGCAGGCTTCAACTTCTTCCGGCTCGACACGAAAACCGCGCAGTTTCACTTGCTGGTCGAGACGTCCCAGGTACTCCAGTGCCCCCAGGGACGCCACCCAGCGGGCACGGTCCCCACTCCGGTAAAGACGCTGGCCATCGCCCTCGGGATCGGGCACGAAACGTTCGGCAGTCAGCCCTGGACGCCCGAGGTAGCCACGCGCCAGCCCTGCCCCACCGAGGAACAGCTCGCCGGGAACACCGGGGGCACTGAGCTGCAGCTCCTCATCGAAGACCCGGCACAAAACATTAGCCAGCGGCCGGCCAATCGGCGAACGCGCGCCATCTGCCTCGCTGCACTGCCAGTGAGTGACGTTGATCGCGGTTTCGGTCGGGCCATAACGGTTATCCAGCGCCACCTGCGGCAACACCTGCAGCACCCGGTCACGCAGCGCGGCCGACAACGCCTCACCGCCGGAGAACAGACGGCGCAAGCTGGTGCAGCTCGCCGCCAGTGGCTCTTGAACAAAGACCTGCAGCAGGGCCGGAACAAAGTGCAAGGTGGTCACGCCATGCTCGCGCACCAGTGCGGCAATCCGCTGCGGATCGCGGTGCTCGCCCGGGCCTGCCAGCACCAGCTTGCAGCCGGTGACCAGCGGCCAGAAGCATTCCCAGACCGAAACGTCGAAGCTGATCGGCGCCTTCTGCATCAGCACGTCGTGCTCATCCAGCGCGTAGCGCTGCTGCATCCACTGCAGGCGTTCGGCCAATGCTGCATGGGTGTTGCCGACGCCCTTGGGTTGCCCGGTGGAGCCGGAGGTATAGATCACATAGGCGAGGTTATCGCCATGCAGGTGCAGGCCCGGTGGCTGGCACGGCCAGCTGTCGAGATTGAGCTGATCCATGGCAATGGCGCTGACCCCGTCCACCTGCGGCAGACGCGCCAGCACCTCGCTGTGACTGAGCAGCAGGCTCGCGCCACAGTCGGCGAGCATGTAGGCCAGGCGCTCTACCGGGTAATCGACATCCAGCGGTACATAGGCACCACCGGCCTTGAGAATCGCCAGCACGCCAATCAACAACTGTGGCGAACGTTCGGCGGCAATGGCCACGCAGACATCCGGGCCGACGCCCTTGTCGCGCAGGTAATGGGCCAGGCGGTTGGCCTGCTGGTGCAGGCTGGCATAGTCGAGGGCGCCGCCGTCCCACACCAGCGCGGTACGCAGCGGCGTCAGCCGTGCCTGCTCATTGAGTTGCTCGACCACCCACTGTTGCGCTGCAGGCGCCGGGGCCTGCCCCCATTGCAGCAGTTGCTCACGTCCTTGTGCATCAAGCAGCTGCAAGTCACCAATGGCTAACGTCGGCTCGGCGCACACCAGCTCCAGCAAACTGAGCAGGTGTGCCGCCAGACGCTGCACACTGGCGGCGTCGAACAACTCGCTGGCGTAATCGAACGACAGCGACAGGCGCCCCTGATGGTCTTCCTCGCTGTGCAACTGCAGGTCGAACTTGGCCTCGCGGCTGTGCCACGGCAGCGCTTCGGCGAGCAGCCCGGGCAGGCGACGCAACGCACTCAAGTCGCGCTGCTGGTGGTTGAACATGACCTGGAACAGGCCCTGTTCGCGGGCATCCGGGAAGGCTGCGAGCAGTTGCTCGAACGGCAGGTCCTGATGGGCTTGGGCCTGCAAGGTGGTCTGCCGTACCTGGGCCAGCAGCTCGACAAACGGCAGGCGCGAATCGAGTTGCGCACGCAGGACCTGGGTGTTGATGAAAAAGCCGACCAGCCCCTGGGTTTCCAGGCGCGGACGGTTGGCGTTAGGTACCCCGACACGAATATCGGACTGCCCGCTGTAGCGGTGCAGCAGGCTCTGGAAACCGGCCAGCAGGATCATGAACAGGGTGCTGTCGTGCTGCCGGGCGGTACTGCGCAGCGCTTCGGTCAACGCCGCCGGCACACGCAGGCTCAGGCGTGCGGCCGACTTGTGCTGCTGGCTGGAGCGCGGGTGGTCGGTGGCGAGGTCGAGCACTGGCTGTTCATCGCCCAATTGCGCCTGCCAGTAGTTCAGTTGCCGTGCAGCCTCCCCCTCGGCCAGCCATTGCCGTTGCCAGCTGCCATAGTCGGCGTAGTCCAGGGTCAGCGCTGGCAACTCGGCCTGCTGCCCCTGGCAATGGGCGGCGTACAAACGCGAGAACTCGTCGATGAGGATATTCATCGACCAGCCATCGGCAATGATGTGGTGCAACGTTACCCACAGCTGATGCGCTTCGCTGTCAAGGCGCGCCAGGGTCACCCGCAGCAAGGGACCGGCTTGCAGATCGAACGGTTGCTGCGCTTCGGCCTCTCGTCGCGCCAGTACCGCATCGTTGTCGAGGTCGCTCAAGTCCAGGTGCTGCACAGTGAGCTTCAGCGCTGGCAGGATTCGCTGCAGCGCCTGGCCATCAACCTCGGCAAATACCGTACGCAGGGATTCATGACGCTCGACCAGGGCCTGGAAACTGGACTGCAGCGCCGCCCGGTCCAGCTCGCCGCGCAAATGCAGCGCCCCCGGAATGTTATAGGCAGCGCTCTGCGGTTCCAGCTGCCAGAGCAGCCACAAACGATTTTGTGCCAGTGACTGCGGCAACGCCTGGGTACGGGCGAGACGTTCGATCCCCCCCTGCGCTAAGCCCGCCTGCTGCGCGGCGGCAACAGCGCTGCAGAAGTCGCCCAGCAGCGGCGCATCGAACAGCACGCGCAAGCTCAACTGCAGGTCCAGTTCATCGCCCAGGCGAGCGGTAAGCTGAGTGGCGGCGATGGAGTTGCCACCGAGGAGAAAGAAATGGTCATCGTCGGCGACCTGCTCCACCCCCAGTTGCTCGCACCACAGGCGCGCAATCAGACTACGCAACGGGTTGCCCAGCAGCGTTTCAGCGACCGTCACCGATTGCTCTGCATCCGGGAAACGCGCATAGCAGTCGAGGCTGCCATCATTCATCCGCAGACGGCAGGCCGAACGTTGCAGCTTGCCGCTGGACGTCTTCGGCAGCGCCCCCGGATTGAGCAACAGGACCACCGCCGGGGCTTGCTGGCAGGCATCGGCAATAACCTGACGCAAGGTCTTGATCAGGCTTTGCGGGCTGACGATCTTCTGCACATTGCGGCTGATTTCGACGGCGACACCGATGCCCTCCTCGCCCTGGTCATCGACGGCAAACACCGCCACCCGCCCTTTGCGCAGTACCTCGACCTCACGCTCCAGGGTCTTCTCCAGATCCTGCGGGTAGAGGTTGTGCCCCCGCACGATCAGCAAATCCTTGAGCCGGCCGGTGACAAACAGCTCCCCCTCGCGGACAAAACCCAGATCGCCGGTGCGCAGCCAGGTCTGTCCGCCTTGCTCGACAAAGCTCTGCGCAGTCGCTTGCGGGTTGCGCCAGTAGCCTTTGGCAATGCTCGGACCACAGGCCCAGATCTCGCCGACTTGATTATCAGCCAGCACCGTCAGCTGTTGCGGATCGACGATCTGCACGCCGTGCCCGGGCTGGCTGCGCCCGCAACTCATCTGCACCGCATCACTGCCAGGTTCGGCGCTGTTGCGTGCCAGCGCACCGGCATCCAGAGTCATCGCAGCAATACCCTGGCCACGGCTACTGCCGCTGACAAACAGGGTGGCCTCCGCCAGGCCGTAGCTGGCAAAGAAGCTCTGGGCGCTGAAGCCACATTCGGCAAATTTCTCAGCAAAGGCCTGGAGGCTGTCCTGGCGGATCGGCTCGGAACCGGAATAGGCCACCCGCCAGCGGCTCAGGTCGAGTTTGGCCAGCGCCGCGCTACTGACCCGCTCGCTGCACAGGCGATAGGCGAAATCGGGGCCGCCACTGATGGTGCCGCCGTGGTCGCTGATCGCCTGCAGCCAACGCTGCGGACGGGCGAGAAAATACGCCGGGGCCATCAGCACGCAAGGCACACCGCTGAAGATCGGTTGCAGCAAGCCGCCGATCAGGCCCATGTCGTGGTACAGCGGCAACCAGCTGACGATGACATCGTCCGGATTGAGGTCGATACCGAAACCGTGGCGGATCAACACCTCGTTGGCCACCAGGTTACCGTGACTGACCTGCACGCCTTTGGGCAGCGCCGTGGACCCGGAGGTGTATTGCAGGAAAGCGATGTCATCCGCTTGCAGCGCGAGTATCTGCCAGGCGTCGGCCAGTGCTGCATCCAGATGATCGACCGCCAGCAACTGCGGCGCCGCTTCTTCGGCCAGCACCGCCAATGCTTGCAGGCTGTCGTGCAGGGTGCTGGTGGTCAGCAGCAGGCGCGGCTCGGCATCGTCGATGATCGACAGCAGGCGCTCCTGGTGATGACGACGGGCGGACTCAGGCGGGTAGGCCGGCACGGCAATGACCCCAGCGTACAGGCAGCCGAAGAAGGCAGCGACGTAATCCGGCCCGCTGGGAAACAGCAGGATGGCCCGGTCTCCAAAGGCCGTACGGGCCTGCAGGGCAGCGGCAATGGTCCGTGCACGCAGGTCCAGTTCCCGGAAGGTCAGCACCGCCTCCTCTTGCGGGTCGTCGGCCAGAAAGCGCAAGGCAACCCGCTCCGGGGTTTGCGCAGCACGTTGCGCCAGTGCCTGGACCAGCGTAACCGGGAGTTCGAAGGCGTCCGTCATGGGAGGGTTCCTGCCAGAGTCTGTACGTGAAATCAGGGCTCGACAGTGGCGCGTAGCGGCGATGCGCTTGCGCGTTGCGCCTGTCGAGCGCCGGGTGATGTACACAGAGGAACGGATGGGCAGGGCAAATAATTAAGCGCTGAGTACAGCTTGGGCGGGGCGCTGGAAGGCGGCTTTTTTGAAGTGGATCACAGCGTCGGACTTATAACCAAATTATTCTGATACGCACCGCTTTCTCATTTGACAATAATTATCATTACGAATAATTTGTCGCACGTCGTAGGAAGCCTCCCGGCTTGGAGTGCTCCCCCTCCCTCTTAGAGACAAGGTGATTTCCATGGCGGAACAACTATCCACAGGTAAGTGCGATTCACCGTTACTCCAGGCGTTTGTCGACAACCGCAGCATTCTGGTCAAGATCGCCGCGCGCATCACCGGCTGCCGCTCCCGCGCTGAAGACGTGGTGCAGGACGCTTTTTTCCGGCTCAGCTCTGCGCCGCAGATCACCTCCTCGTTCAAGGCCCAGCTGAGTTATCTGTTTCAGATCGTGCGCAACCTGGCCATCGACCATTACCGCAAGCAGTCCATGGAGCTCAAGTACTCCGGCAGCGAAGAGGAAGGCCTGAACGTGGTCATCCAGGGCGCCTCGCCCGAAGCCACGCACATCAACTTCGCCACCCTGGAACACATCGCCGATGCGTTGAACGAACTGCCGCAGCGCACCCGCTATGCCTTCGAGATGTATCGCCTGCACGGCGTTGCCCAAAAAGACATCGCCAAAGAACTGGGCGTCTCGCCGACCCTGGTCAACTTCATGATCCGCGACGCCATGGTGCATTGCCGCAAAGTCTCGAATCAGAGGACTTGAGCGCTTCAAGCTGCAAGTTGCGCATTCCCTGCCGGCAACTTGCAGCTTGCCGATCACACCAGTTTGCAACGCTCGAAGAAGCGCTCCCGCCCCAGAATCATCAAAGCCGCCCGCTTGTGCGGGAAGTCGAATTCCTTCTCGCAATGAAAGCACTGATCGTGCATGTAGCCGATCATCTTGCTGTTGTCGGCACGCGGCTCGGCCACCACCCGCTGGGTGCGCGGATCGTCGAGAAACAGGTAGTGCACCAGCGCTGACAGCCAGCTGGCCACCTTGTGCGGGCCACGGTGATGTTCTTCACCGACCAGCATGTGAATGCCACGATCGTAGTCATCAACTGCATAGAAAGGAGCGATGCGGTCTTCTTTGGCCCAATAGGCTTCGAAGTAGGCAAAGGGCTGATCGTCGAAACAGCCGATCAGGGTCAGGCTGTGAGGGTCGGCCTGCAGTTTGCTCAGGTAGTCACGGTGCTGCTCGAGGCTGCCGCCCTCCTGCCAGAAATTCAGGACCCGCGGGTTGTTCTGCCAGCGGTTGAAACGTTCCAGATCGGTGTCGATTTCCAGCGTGCGCAGCGATACCCAGGCTCCCAGGCGCGCATCGAAACGCCGGTACACCTCACCCCGTGGTTTCGGCGCGCGGCGTGGATGGCGCTTGCCCTCGGTGATCTGCATCTGTTGCGGGTAAACCCCGTCAAGCGCCTGACCTAACCAGGGCTGCGGCAATTGCCAGAACTGCGTCCTCTCACAGCTGTACACCCCGCTCTGGTCTTGCTCGACCAGCAAACCGCTGAGCAGTGCATCGGCCGGTGCCGGACTCAGGTGCCAGGTCAGGCGCTGGCAACCAGGGTCGCGGGCGAACAGCCAATAGCATGCAGCCCACAAGGCTTGCTGTGGCCGCTCGTGGGCAAACGCTTCAAGGTGAACTTGCAGCGTTTCACCACGCACCAGACGCACCCGGATCAACGGGCTGCCTTCAAGCACAAGGCTCAGGTGGCAATCACTTTCATCGGCGTCCAGGCTAAGCCAGCGGGGTAAGGATAACGGTTGCGAAGGAGTGTCGAAGGGCATGGTCTTGGCTCACGAAGGAAAAATGCTCACCGTTGTGAACGTGGCCGCCCGGGGGAAATTTAGTGTGCCTGAGGGGTGCTTACGCTGATGCGATAAGGCTGGAAGATCCGCAACAGTTCACCCTTGTCGCGCAATTGCTGCAACAGGCCGGCAAAGGCCGGGCCACTGATCGGCGCGCCTGGGCGCAACAACGCGAAATGGTGATAGATCTGATCGACCCGCTGGGACGTCAGCAATTTGCCGACGCTGCCCGGATTGCGCGCGAGGAAGTCGCTGAGGTAGGAACGGGTCACCAGGGCGATATCGGCCCGACCGCGCTGAACCATCAGCAGGTTACTGTCGTGGGAGTAGGTCAAGGTCGCATTGTAGTGATCGGCGAGATATTGCGGGTCCGGATTGAAGCCGGCAAAGGCGTAGTGATAGCCGCTGTACAGGGCCAGACGCTTGCCGTTGAGGTCGGCAAAATAGCGCTCGTCACGGTCGGGTTGAAGGTGGGTGACGAATACTTCGGCATCCTCCAGGCCCATATCGACCGCTACATGCTCGATGCCCTGCCATCCCCACTGCGGGTTCTCGAAGATCGCCATGTCGGTGCGCCCCTGGCGCAAATCGCCGAATCGACGCGGAATCGAGGTAGGCACCAGAATGAAACGGTAGTGCGGCTGGGCGTTGTTCAATGCCTCGACCAGCTGCGGCAACAGCCCGGTCTCGGCGCCCTTCTCGGGACGCACGGTATAAGGAGGGAAATGCGTGGCGCCGACCTTGACCTCGATCGCCTCGAATGCCTGGACCGGCGACGCCAGCCACAGGGTGGCAAGCATGAACAGGAAAGACACAGCCTGCGGCATGGGCGTTGGAGTCAAAGCAACACACTCTTTGCGGGTTTTAACCGGAATTCGCCTAAGCTAGGCGTTTTCCTGGCGCTGTACAACTATCGATTGTGCCAAATTCCAGTTACCGGCAAAAGGCCAGGGGATACCCCAAGCGTTGAAGTTTGGCTACGCTCTAGCGAGTCTTGCAAGGGAGCCTACTATGGGGCATTGGCTGGTGATCGACCTGGAAGCAACCACAGACGATGGGGGCTGGCCGGTCACGGATATGGAAGTTATCGAAATCGGTGCGACGCTGGTCAATCGACAGGGCCGGGAGGTCGATCATTTCCAGCGCTTCGTCAAACCACGACGACGCCCGCAACTGACACCTTTTTGCCGTGAGCTGACGCATATCAGCCAGGCCAATGTCGACACGGCCGCCTCCTTCGCTGAAGTCTGGGGACAGTTCGAACGCTGGATCGGCCATCATCGGGGGCATCTGCAGGCCTGGGTCAGCTGGGGCGACTACGACCGTCAGCAATTGCTGCAGGAATGGCAGTTGCATCACGTGCACAGCGTGCTCGCCGACCTGCCGCACATCAACCTCAAGCAACGTTTCGCCAAGACCCGTCAACTGCAACGGCCACTCGGCCTCAACGGCGCCTTGCAACTGGCTGGCCTGCAGTTCAGCGGCCAGCAGCACCGCGCCCTGGAAGATGCCCGCAATACCGCACGGCTGCTACCCCTGTCCCTGCCGGTCAACGGCACCTGAAAGCGGATGACGGCGCCATACGCCTTGGGCATACTGGCCAGCCTTTTCAGCCCCTTTTCAGGAGTCGCCCATGTTTAAGGTCAACGAGTACTTTGATGGCACCGTCAAGTCGATCGCCTTCGGCACCGCCGAAGGCCCGGCCACGGTTGGCGTGATGGCCCCCGGCGAGTACGAATTCGGCACTGCCCAGCGTGAAATCATGCACGTGGTGTCCGGCGCCCTGACCGTCAAGCTGCCTGACAGCGACAACTGGGAGACTTTCTCGGCAGGCAGCCAGTTCAACGTGCCGGCCAACAGCAAGTTCCAGCTGAAGGTGGCCGTGGATACCGCCTACCTGTGTGAGTACCGCGGCTGATTCAAAAAATTCGCGGGGCAAGCCCGCTTCCACTGCGTGTACCTACACCCTGTGGGAGCGGGCTTGCCCCGCGATGCGATGTAACTGGAAAAGCAAACTCAGCGCACAAACGCCGCAATCCGATCTGCAGCCGTCTGCAGATGATCACCCTGACTGAACCCGGAAGCCTTCAACGGCTTCAGATCATGATCCCCCGCCTGCAGCCAGCACAGCTCGATCGATGGCGATAGCGCATAGCCTTCCACCGTCTGCCGATTACCCAACGCATCGCGTTCGCCCTGGATGATCAGCGTCGGCGTCTTCAGCTCGGCCAGATGCGCCACCCGCGGCTTTTCCGGCTTGCCGGCGGCATAAAAGGGATAACCCAGGCACACCAGCGCATCCGCACCCAGCTCATCGGCCAACAGGCTCGCCATACGACCACCCATGGACTTGCCGCCGATGGCCAGCGTTCCAGTGACCAATGGTCGCACCTGTTGGTACACCTCTTGCCAGCATTCGAGCAACTTGGCCTGCGGATTTGGGGGCCTTTTGCCACCATCGAGGCGCCGCTGCGCCATGTAGGGAAACTCGAAGCGCACCACTCCCAGCCCTTGTGCCGCCAGCCTTTGCGCGATTTCTTCCATGAACCCGCTGTCCATCGGCGCACCCGCGCCATGCGCCAGAATCAGACAGCGTAAATGTTCGCCATCCCCCTGATTTTGCGGGGCATTCCAGCGCCAGCCACGGCTTTCGATCAACCGCGCCCATTGATCCCCGTCAATACCGGCCACTTGCCCATTAATCATGCTTGCCTCGCTATTTAGCCTGCCTATAACCGTGGATGGGAACCCATACATGAACACAACCAGCAGTACCGCCTACAACTACCAGGTGGTCCGCCAATTCGCCATTATGACGGTGGTGTGGGGAATCGTCGGGATGGGGCTCGGCGTTTTTCTTGCCGCGCAACTCGTCTGGCCTTCGCTCAACTTCGACCTCCCCTGGACCAGCTTCGGGCGCCTGCGCCCGCTGCACACCAACGCGGTGATCTTCGCCTTCGGTGGTTGCGCGCTGTTCGCCGCCTCCTACTACTCGGTCCAGCGCACCTGCCAGACCACCCTGTTCTCACCACGCCTTGCCGCCTTCACCTTCTGGGCCTGGCAACTGGTGATCGTCCTGGCCGCCGTCAGCCTGCCGCTGGGTTATACCAGCTCCAAGGAGTACGCCGAACTGGAATGGCCGATCGATATCCTGATCACCATTGTCTGGGTCGCCTACGCCGTGGTGTTCTTCGGCACCCTGATGAAGCGCACCACCAAGCACATCTACGTGGGCAACTGGTTCTTCGGTGCGTTCATCATCACCGTGGCGATCCTGCACATCGTCAACAACCTGGAACTGCCGGTCAGCCTGACCAAGTCCTATTCGCTGTACAGCGGCGCCACTGACGCCATGGTCCAGTGGTGGTACGGCCACAACGCCGTGGGCTTCTTCCTGACCGCAGGCTTCCTCGGCATGATGTACTACTTCGTGCCCAAGCAGGCCGAGCGTCCGGTGTATTCCTATCGCCTGTCGATCGTGCACTTCTGGGCACTGATCACCCTGTACATCTGGGCCGGTCCCCACCACCTGCACTACACCGCCCTGCCCGACTGGGCACAGTCGCTGGGCATGATCATGTCGCTGATCCTCCTCGCCCCGAGCTGGGGTGGCATGATCAACGGCATGATGACCCTCTCGGGCGCCTGGCATAAGCTGCGCAGCGACCCGATCCTGCGCTTCCTCGTGGTGTCCCTGGCGTTCTACGGCATGTCGACCTTCGAAGGTCCGATGATGGCGATCAAGACCGTCAACGCCCTGTCGCACTACACCGACTGGACCATCGGCCACGTACACGCCGGTGCCCTGGGCTGGGTAGCGATGATTTCGATCGGCGCCCTGTACCACATGATCCCGAAAGTCTTCGGCCGCGAGCAGATGTACAGCCTGGGCCTGATCAACGCGCACTTCTGGCTGGCCACCATCGGCACCGTGCTCTACATCGCCTCGATGTGGGTCAACGGTATCGCCCAGGGCCTGATGTGGCGCGCGGTCAACGCCGACGGCACGCTGACCTACTCCTTCGTCGAAACCCTGGTGGCCAGCCACCCTGGCTTCATCGTGCGCTTCGTCGGCGGGGCGATCTTCCTCACCGGCATGTTCCTGATGGCCTGGAACACCTGGCGCACCGTGCGTGCCCCGGTGACCGCGACTGCACCTGCCGCTGCGCAGCTGGCCTGAGGAGATCGAGATGAAACACGAAGTAATCGAGAAGAACGTCTTCCTGCTGGTGCTGTTGATGGTCTTTGCCGTCAGCATCGGTGGCCTGACCCAGATCGTCCCACTGTTCTTCCAGGACGTTACCAACAAGCCGGTCGAGGGCATGAAGCCCTACACCGCGCTGCAACTGGAAGGCCGTGACATCTACATCCGCGAAGGCTGTGTGCAGTGTCACTCGCAGATGATCCGTCCGTTCCGCGCCGAGACCGAGCGCTACGGCCACTACTCGGTCGCCGGTGAAAGCGTCTGGGACCACCCGTTCCTGTGGGGCTCCAAGCGTACCGGTCCGGACCTGGCCCGCGTCGGCGGCCGCTACTCCGATGACTGGCACCGTGCGCACCTGTACAACCCGCGCAACGTCGTGCCCGAGTCGAAGATGCCGGCCTACCCATGGCTGGTCGCCAGCCCGGTAGACAGCAGCCACACCGAAACCAAGCTGCGCACCATGCGTACCCTGGGCGTGCCTTACACCGATGCGGATATCAGCGGTGCGGTGGAATCGATCAAGGGTAAAACCGAGATGGACGCACTGGTCGCCTACCTGCAAGTGCTCGGCACTGCGATCAAGAACAAGAGGTAAGGGCCATGGACTTCACACTGGATATCGGCCAGCTGCGCGGCCTGGGCACCCTGCTGGTGGCCATCGCCTTCATCGGCCTGTCGCTGTGGGTGTTCAACGGTCGGCGTGACCGCGAGTTTGCCGAGGCAAGCTTGTTGCCGTTCGCCGATGACCGCCTAGCACCTGCCGCCAACGAACCCGCATCGAGGAGTAACGGGCAATGACCACCTTCTGGAGTACGTACATCTGCGTACTGACCATCGGCAGCCTGATCGGCTTGACCTGGCTGCTGCTGGCCACGCGCAAGGGCGAAAAGCCCAACGGCGGCGACCAGACCATGGGCCACAGCTTCGACGGCATCGAGGAGTACGACAACCCGCTGCCCAAGTGGTGGTTCTGGCTGTTCGTCGGCACCCTGGTGTTCTCGGTCGGCTACCTGATCCTCTATCCCGGCCTGGGCAACTGGAAAGGCATCCTGCCGGGTTATCAGGACGGCTGGACCCAGGTCAATGAATGGCAGAAAGAAATGGACAAGGCCGACGCCAAATTCGGCCCGATCTTCGCCAAGTTCGCGGCCATGCCGGTAGAAGAAGTGGCCAAGGATCCGCAAGCACTGAAGATGGGTGGCCGCCTGTTCGCCTCCAACTGCTCGGTGTGCCACGGTTCCGACGCCAAGGGTGCCTACGGCTTCCCTAACCTGACCGACAAGGACTGGCGCTGGGGCGGTGATCCGGACACCATCAAGCAGTCGATCATGAGCGGTCGTCACGGCGTCATGCCGGCCTGGGCCGAAGTGATTGGTGAGCAAGGTGTAGCCGACGTCGCCGCTTTCGTCCTCACCAGCATGGATGGCCGCAAGCTGCCAGAAGGCACCAAGGCCGATGTCGCCAACGGCGAGAAGCTCTTCGCGACCACCTGTGTGGCCTGCCACGGTCCTGAAGGCAAGGGCACCCCAGCCATGGGCGCACCGGACCTGACGCACCCGCAAGCCTTCATCTACGGTTCGAGCTTCGCCCAACTGCAACAGACCATCCGCTATGGTCGTCAGGGTCAAATGCCTGCCCAGGAAGCCATCCAGGGTAACGACAAGGTCCACCTGCTGGCCGCCTATGTCTACAGCTTGTCGCAGGATGAACCAGCTCAAGCTGATAACCTCTCTGCCAAGTAAAATCATCCCTTAACTGAGCCTTGACTCAAACCGCCGCAGCCACCCGGATGCGGCGGTTCCCTTTCCCCCTTGCGACCAAACGTCGCACCTCCCGCACCACCCCGCCTTGCACCCGCCTTGATCGGAACTAAGCTTGTTGCCACAGCGACCGCAACCCGGGGCCTGCTAATCCCGTTGGTCGGTCGTGGCTGTTGAAGAATGCGTGCAAAGGTAGATGGGATCGGCTCGACCTCTTGCTACCCGCTTCTGGATAACAGAAAACGGTTGCAACAAGCCTGACCGATTGGACAAGAAAAGATGAATAACGGTACACATATCAAACAGATAATTGTGTACACTTTGCCCGCCAACAAGGCCCGGAACAGCGGTAGACCGGGCTTTGGCAAAGGTCGGCGCGGGAGCCATCGCGTTGCAATAACCACACGGTTTATACATACTTGCGCCGATTTTTTAACCTACAAAAACACCCAAACCGTGGAACCTTAGAATGAGCACAGCAATCAGTCCGACTGCTTATAACTATAAGGTCGTCCGCCAGTTCGCCATCATGACGGTGGTCTGGGGGATCCTTGGCATGGGGCTTGGAGTCTTCATCGCCTCGCAACTGGTATGGCCCCAGCTGAACCTGGACCTGCCATGGACGAGCTTTGGACGTCTTCGCCCACTGCACACCAACCTGGTGATTTTCGCCTTCGGTGGCTGTGCGCTGTTTGCCACTTCCTATTATGTCGTGCAGCGTACCTGCCAGACGCGACTGATTTCCGACAGCCTCGCGGCCTTCACCTTCTGGGGTTGGCAAGCGGTGATCGTCGGCGCGCTCATCACCCTGCCGCTGGGTTACACCACGACCAAGGAATACGCCGAGCTGGAATGGCCAATCGCCATTTTGCTGGCGATTGTCTGGGTCACTTACGGTGTGGTGTTCTTCGGTACCATCGTCAAGCGCAAGACCAAGCACATTTATGTGGGTAACTGGTTCTACGGTGCGTTCATCGTGGTCACCGCGATGCTGCACATCGTCAACCACATGTCGCTGCCGGTCAGCCTGTTCAAGTCCTACTCGGCTTACTCGGGTGCCACCGACGCAATGATCCAGTGGTGGTACGGCCACAACGCCGTGGGCTTTTTCCTGACCACCGGTTTCCTCGGCATGATGTACTACTTCGTGCCCAAGCAGGCCGAGCGTCCGATCTACTCCTATCGCCTGTCGATCGTGCACTTCTGGGCACTGATCACCCTGTACATCTGGGCAGGTCCCCACCACCTGCACTACACCGCCCTGCCGGACTGGGCGCAGTCGCTGGGCATGGCCATGTCGATCATTCTCCTGGCGCCAAGCTGGGGCGGCATGATCAACGGCATGATGACCCTCTCGGGCGCCTGGCATAAGCTGCGCACCGACCCGATCCTGCGTTTCCTCGTGGTGTCCCTGGCGTTCTACGGCATGTCGACCTTCGAAGGTCCGATGATGGCGATCAAGACCGTCAACTCGCTGTCGCACTACACCGACTGGACCGTTGGCCACGTACACGCCGGCGCCTTGGGCTGGGTAGCGATGATCTCGATCGGCGCCCTGTACCACATGATCCCGAAAGTCTACGGCCGCGAGCAGATGCACAGCATCGGCCTGATCAACGCGCACTTCTGGCTGGCGACCATCGGTACCGTGCTGTACATCTCCTCGATGTGGGTCAACGGCATCACCCAGGGCCTGATGTGGCGTGCCATCAACGACGACGGCACCCTCACCTACTCCTTCGTCGAAGCCCTGCAGGCCAGCCATCCGGGCTTTATCGTCCGCGCCCTGGGCGGTGCGTTCTTCGCCTCCGGCATGCTGCTGATGGCCTACAACGTGTTCCGCACCGTCCGCGCCTCGAAGCCGGCCGAAGCTGAAGCCGCCGCTCAGATCGCTGTAGTTGGAGCTCACTGATGAAGCATGAAGTAGTCGAGAAGAATATCGGCCTGCTGGCCTTCTTCATGGTCATCGCCGTGAGTGTCGGCGGCCTGACCCAAATCGTCCCGCTGTTTTTCCAGGACGTCACCAACAAGCCGGTCGAGGGCATGAAGCCACGCACCGCACTGGAGCTGGAAGGCCGTGACATCTACATCCGCGAAGGCTGCGTGCAGTGCCACTCGCAGATGATCCGTCCGTTCCGTGCCGAAACCGAGCGCTACGGCCACTACTCGGTGGCCGGTGAAAGCGTCTGGGACCACCCGTTCCTGTGGGGTTCCAAACGTACCGGTCCGGACCTGGCCCGTGTCGGCGGTCGTTACTCCGATGACTGGCACCGTGCGCACCTGTACAACCCGCGCAACGTCGTGCCCGAGTCGAAAATGCCGGCCTACCCATGGCTGGTAGAGAACAAGCTCGATGGCAAGGACACCGTCAAGAAAATGGAAGTCTTGCGCACCCTCGGCACACCGTACACCGATGAAGACATCGCCGGTGCCCGCGACGCGGTCAAGGGCAAGACTGAAATGGACGCTCTGGTGGCCTACCTGCAAGGCCTGGGCACCATCAT
Source organism: Pseudomonas putida (assembly GCF_028682475.1). Lineage (GTDB taxonomy): Bacteria > Pseudomonadota > Gammaproteobacteria > Pseudomonadales > Pseudomonadaceae > Aquipseudomonas > Aquipseudomonas putida_AG. The sequence goes on along the minus strand of NZ_JANHLE010000011.1, from coordinate 9,916 downwards.
CAAAAGCAAACGGTGACATTGATGGATATCGGGATGATTCGTGGCCTGGGCACCGTCGTGGTGATGGTGGCCTTTATTGGCCTGGCGTTGTGGGTGTTCAGTTCTCGGCGCAAGTCCGAGTTCGACGAAGCGACCATGCTGCCCTTCGCGGATGATCCCGAAGCCAGCAAGCACGTCGAGCAAGCGCAAGCGAAAGCGTCTAGGAGTAACAACGAATGACTACCTTCTGGAGTCTGTACGTCACCGTTTTGAGTCTGGGCACGATCTTCGCCCTGACCTGGCTGCTGCTGTCCACCCGTAGGGGCCAGCGCAGCGAACCCACCGATGAAATCGTCGGTCACTCGTTCGATGGCATCGAGGAATATGACAACCCGCTGCCAAAATGGTGGTTCTGGCTGTTTGTCGGCACCATCGTTTTCGCCCTGGGCTACCTGGTGCTGTACCCGGGCCTGGGTAACTGGAAAGGCGTATTGCCGGGTTACCAGTACGTGGATAACGAGAAAAAGACCGAGTTCGCCAACGGCCAGCCTGGCTGGACCGGCGTGCACGAGTGGGAAAAGGAAATGGCCCGCGCGGACGCTAAATTTGGGCCGATCTTCGCCAAATTTGCAGCCATGCCCATTGAAGAAGTGGCCAAGGACCCGCAAGCCCTGAAAATGGGCGGCCGCCTGTTCGCCTCCAACTGCTCGGTGTGCCACGGTTCCGACGCCAAGGGTTCCTATGGCTTCCCCAACCTGACCGACAACGACTGGCGCTGGGGCGGTGATCCGGCAACCATCAAGGCCACCATCATGGGCGGTCGTCATGGGGTGATGCCGGCTTGGTCGGAAGTGATCGGCGAGCAAGGCGTTGCCGATGTCGCCGCCTACGTGCTGACCAACCTCGATGGCCGCAAGCTGCCAGAAGGGGCGAAGGCCGACGTCGCCAACGGCCAGAAGATCTTCGCCGCCAACTGCGTGGCCTGCCACGGTCCTGAAGGTAAAGGCACCCCAGCGATGGGCGCGCCAAACCTGACCCACCCACAGGCGTTCATCTACGGTTCGAGCTTCGCGCAACTGCAGCAGACCATCCGTTACGGCCGTCAGGGCCAGATGCCTGCCCAGGAAGCAATCCAGGGCAACGACAAGGTCCACCTGTTGGCGGCCTATGTCTACAGCCTGTCGCATCAAGGCGAGAAGACTGCCGACGCGAAGTAATTCGCACGGCAAGCCAAAAGGCCCCTTCAGTGCAGACTGGCGGGGCTTTTTTATCACCTCCGCTTCCATAGGGTTATGGCTCTTCGCATGACCCAGATCAATTGACACGCCCACTACACTAATCACCAGGCAAACCCAACGCGACTAAAGGTCGCAACCATGCCCCATGCTGCCACTACAGGCGTATTATCCGACCAAGAGCAGCATAAACTTCTGACTGCGGTCGGCACGCACTGATCGCGGCGTTATTCCACTGCCGTGGGACTCAATGATGAGCAAGCAGATTCCAGTACATGATGTCACCCCGCCTGCCAATAAAGACAAAGACAGCGTCGATCTCTACGCCTCTCGGGAAAAAATCTACACCCGGGCCTTCACCGGCCTGTTTCGCAATTTGCGCATGGCCGGCGGCGCCCTCCTGTTCCTGCTGTATTTCGGTACGGTGTGGCTGAACTGGGGCGAGCATCAGGCAGTCTGGTGGAACTTGCCCGAGCGCAAGTTCTACATCTTCGGCGCCACCATCTGGCCGCAGGATTTCATCCTGCTTTCCGGCCTGTTGATCGTTGCCGCCTTTGGCCTGTTCTTCATCACTGTATTCGCCGGCCGGGTCTGGTGCGGCTACACCTGCCCGCAAAGCGTCTGGACCTGGATTTTCATGTGGTGCGAAAAGGTCACTGAAGGTGACCGCAACCAGCGCATGAAGCTCGACAAGGCGCCCATGAGCGGCAACAAATTCCTGCGCAAACTGGCCAAGCACAGCCTGTGGCTGTTGATCGGTTTTGTCACCGGCATGACCTTCGTCGGCTACTTCTCACCGATCCGCGAACTGGTGGTGGAGTTCTTCACTGGCCAGGCCGATGGCTGGGCGTATTTCTGGGTCGGCTTCTTCACCCTGGCCACCTACGGCAACGCCGGCTGGCTGCGCGAGCAAGTGTGCGTGTACATGTGCCCCTATGCGCGCTTCCAGAGCGTGATGTTCGACAAGGACACGCTGATCGTTTCCTACGATCCACGTCGCGGCGAAACCCGCGGCCCGCGCAAGAAAGACCTCGACTACAAGGCCCAGGGCCTGGGTGACTGCATCGACTGCACCATGTGCGTCCAGGTCTGCCCGACCGGCATCGACATCCGTGACGGCCTGCAGATCGAGTGCATCGGCTGCGCTGCGTGCATCGACGCCTGTGACACCATCATGGACAAGATGAACTACCCCAAAGGCCTGATCAGCTACACCACCGAGCACAACCTCTCCGGGCAGAAAACCCACATGTTGCGCCCGCGTCTGATCGGCTATGCGGTGGTCTTGCTGGCCATGATCGCCCTGCTCGCCAGCGCCTTCGTGATGCGTTCGCTGGTCGGCTTCGACGTCAGCAAAGACCGCGTGCTGTACCGCGAAAACGCCCAGGGCCGGATCGAAAACGTCTACAGCCTGAAGGTCATGAACAAGGACCAGCGCGACCACGTCTACGTGCTCGAAGCCGCTGGCCTGCCAGACCTCAAGCTTGAGGGCGCGAAAGAAATCCGCGTCGCGGCCGGCGACATCGTCAGCCTGCCGGTACAACTGTCGATGGCCCCGGAAAAACTGCCGTCGAGCACCAACGAAGTCATCTTCGTCCTCAAGGACGCTGACGACAGCGCCACCCAGGTTGAAGCCAAGAGCCGTTTCATCGGCCCACAAATTCGATAAGAGATTGAGTCTATGCCTTCTGCAACAGCCGCCAGCCCCTGGTACAAGCACCTTTGGCCATGGATCATCATCGGGGTGCTGGCCACCTCGGTGACCCTGAGCCTGACCATGGTCTACATTGCGGTCAACAACCCGGACAACCTGGTCAACGACAACTACTACGAGGCCGGCAAAGGCATCAACCGCTCGCTGGACCGTGAACTGCTGGGCCAGACCCTCAACCTCAAGGCCAGCATCCATCTGGACGAGCTGACCGGTGAAGTCGAGCTGCGCCTGAGCGGTAACAGCCAGCCGAAAACCCTGGAACTGAACCTGATCTCGCCAACCCAGCCGGAGAAGGACCGCAAGATCGTCCTGACCCAGAGCGCCAGCGAAGCCGGACGCTATGTCGGTCAGCTCAGCGACAAGATCGAAGGCCGTCGCTTCGTCGAGCTGCTCGGCAGCCAGGACGAGCATGTCTGGCGCCTGTTTGAAGAAGAGCAGGTCGGCCATGATGTAACCCTGCAGCTGGGCGACGAAGCGCTGCAAGGGGCTGAACACCTCGAAAAATGAGTCGGCCTTGATCGCGGGGCAAGCCCGCTCCCACCGAGACACACTGTGGGAGCGGGCTTGCCCCGCGATCAGGTTCCCCCGAACCTTGCGATAGATTGCCATGACCAGCCCCACGCCTTGCTACCACTGCGCCCTGCCCGTTCCGGCCGGCAGCCACTTCACCGCCGTGGTACTCGGCCAGGACCGGCTGTTCTGCTGCCCGGGGTGCCAGGCCGTGGCCGAAGCCATTGTCGCCGGCAACCTGGAAAGCTATTACCAGCACCGCAGCGAAGCCAGCGCCAACCCCGATGCCCTGCCTCAGCAACTGGTCGATGAGCTGGCCCTGTATGACCGTGCCGACGTGCAAAAACCTTTCGTCCGCCACAACGGTGAGCTAGCCGAAACCACCCTGCTGATCGAAGGTATCAGCTGCGCCGCCTGCGGCTGGCTGATCGAAAAACACCTGCGCAACCTACCCGGCGTTGCCGAGGCGCGACTGAACCTGTCCAACCACCGCCTGCAGGTCAACTGGGCTGACAGCCAATTACCGCTGTCCAGACTGCTGGCCGAACTGCGCCACATCGGCTACGCCGCGCACCCCTATCAGGCCGACCGCGCCGCTGAACAGCTGGCCAGTGAGAACCGCACCGCCCTGCGCCAGCTGGGGGTCGCCGGCTTGCTGTGGTTCCAGGCGATGATGGCGACCATGGCCACCTGGCCGGAATTCAACATCGACCTGAGCCCGGAACTGCACACCATCCTGCGCTGGGTCGCGATGTTTCTGACCACCCCGATCGTCTTCTACAGCTGCGCGCCGTTCTTCCGTGGCGCCGCCCGTGACCTGCGCACCCGGCACCTGACCATGGACGTTTCGGTCTCGCTGGCCATCGGCCTGGCCTACGCTGCCGGGATCTGGACGGCGATCACCGGCAGCGGCGAACTGTATTTCGATGCAGTGGGCATGTTCGCCCTGTTCCTGCTCGCAGGCCGCTACCTGGAACGCCGCGCCCGTGAGCGCACTGCCGCCGCCACTGCCCAGCTGGTCAACCTGCTGCCGGCTTCCTGCCTGCGCCTGGGCGCGGCGGGCCAGAGCGAGCGAATCCTGCTCAGCGAACTGCAACTGGGTGACTGCGTACTGATTCAACCCGGTCATGTCGTGCCAGCCGACGGGCGTATCGTCAGCGGCCAGTCGAGTGTCGACGAGTCGCTGCTCACTGGTGAATACCTGCCCCAGCCGCGCCGTGCCGGCGATGCAGTGACCGCCGGGACCCTGAACGTGGAAAGCGCGCTGACCGTCGAAGTCCAGGCCCTGGGCCAGGACACGCGCCTGTCGGCCATCGTCCGCCTGCTGGAACGAGCGCAGTCGGAAAAACCGCGCCTGGCGGAAATCGCCGACCGCGCCTCACAGTGGTTCCTGCTGTTCTCCCTGGTCGCTGCCGCGGCCATCGGCCTGCTCTGGTGGCAACTGGACCCGTCGCGGGCGTTCTGGATTGTCCTGGCAATGCTGGTCGCCACCTGCCCCTGCGCCCTGTCACTGGCCACGCCAACCGCGCTGACCGCTGCCACCGGCACCCTGCACAAGCTCGGCCTGTTGCTGACCCGCGGCCACGTTCTTGAAGGTCTGAACCAGATCGACACAGTGATTTTCGACAAGACCGGCACCCTCACCGAAGGCCGCCTGACCTTGCGCGCCATTCGTCCGTTGGCCGCTGCCGACGCCGATCAGTGCCTGATGCTTGCTGCCGCCCTGGAAAACCGCTCCGAGCACCCGATTGCCCGTGCCTTCGGGCGCGCCAGCGTGGCCGCCGACGAAGTGCACGCCGAACCTGGTCTGGGACTTGAAGGCGTCGTACAAGGGCAACGCCTGCGCATCGGCGAAGCGGGTTTCGTTTGCGCCTTGAGCCACACTGCGGCTCCCGAGATGCCCGCCGAACCCGGTCAGTGGCTGTTGCTGGGGGACACCCAGGGTGCTCTGGCCTGGCTGGTGCTCGACGACCGTCTGCGCAATGACGCCGCCGACCTGCTCGCCGCCTGCCGTGCCCGTGGCTGGCAAACCCTGCTGCTGTCCGGCGACAGCTCGCCGATGGTGCAGAGCGTGGCCGCCGAACTGCAGATCGACCAGGCCATCGGCGGCTTGCGCCCGGACGACAAACTGGAAAAACTCAAAGCCCTGCAACAGCAGGGCCGCAAAGTGCTGATGCTTGGCGACGGGGTCAACGACGTACCGGTGTTGGCCGCCGCCGATATCAGCATCGCCATGGGCTCAGCCACCGACCTGGCCAAGACCAGCGCCGACGCGGTGCTGCTGTCCAATCGCCTCGACGCCCTGGTACAGGCCTTCAGCCTGGCCCGGCGCACCCGCCGGATCATTATCGAGAACCTGCTCTGGGCAGCGCTGTATAATGGCCTGATGTTGCCCTTTGCCGCCCTCGGTTGGATCACCCCGGTGTGGGCGGCCATCGGCATGTCCGTCAGCTCGCTGATCGTGGTGCTCAACGCCCTGCGCCTGACCCGCATCAGCGCTCCGGCCGCCGGCGTCACAGCGACCCGCGACTCACACCCGGCCACGGCCTGATCAGGAGCTTCCATGCCCGCGCTATACATCATGATTCCGGCCGCGCTGCTGATCGTTGCCATCGCCATCTACATCTTCTTCTGGGCGGTGGACAGTGGTCAGTACGACGACCTCGACAGCCCGGCCCACAGCATCCTGTTCGACGATCAGGACCCACAGCACACCGCCGCGATGGACGAAGCCGACGGCAAGAAACCCGACGACGGCGCCCCACCCCGTGTTTGAACTGCTGCCTCTGCTCAGCTCGGCGCTGATCCTCGGCCTGCTCGGCGGCGGCCATTGCCTGGGCATGTGCGGTGGGCTGATGGGTGCCCTGACCCTGGCGATTCCCAAAGAACAGCGCAGCCGCCGCTTTCGCCTGCTGCTGGCCTACAACCTGGGACGCATCTTCAGTTATGCCCTGGCCGGCTTGCTGCTGGGCCTGGCCGGCTGGGCCGTGGCCAACAGCCCGGTAGCCCTGGGCATGCGCGTGGTCGCGGCGCTGCTGTTGATCAGCATGGGCCTGTACCTGGCCGGCTGGTGGAGCGGCCTGACCCGCATCGAAGGCCTCGGACGCGGCCTGTGGCGCCACATACAGCCTGTGGCCAACCGCCTGCTGCCGGTCTCAAGCCTGCCCCGCGCCCTGCTGCTCGGCGCCCTGTGGGGCTGGCTGCCGTGCGGCCTGGTCTACAGCACCCTGCTGTGGGCCGCGAGTCAGGGCAACGCCGCTGACAGCGCCTTGCTGATGCTGGCCTTCGGCCTTGGCACCTGGCCGGTGCTGTTGGCCACCGGGCTTGCCGCCGAACGCACCAGCGCCCTGTTACGCAAACGTGGCATACGGATCGCTGGCGGTATGCTGGTAATCCTGTTCGGCCTCTGGACCCTGCCGGGGCCGCACCAGCACTGGCTGATGGGCCACTGAAGCGCCGTTGATACAAATCAAGACGGGATGTTTCCTCGCCCCCTAGACTTCGGGCACTGCTGCTCATTCTGGGGATTGCCCACATGCTCGACGCACTCCGTTGGGACTCCGACCTGATCCGTCGCTACGACCTGTCCGGCCCACGCTACACCTCCTATCCAACCGCGGTGCAACTGCACAGCGAAGTCGGCTCCTTCGACCTGCTGCACGCCCTGCGTGACAGCCGTCGTGCCGTGCGCCCATTGTCGCTCTACGTGCACGTGCCGTTCTGCGCCAACATCTGCTACTACTGCGCCTGCAACAAGGTCATCACCAAAGACCGCGCCCGCGCCCAGCCCTACCTGCAGCGCCTGGAGCAGGAAATCCAGCTGATCGCCTGTCACCTGGACCCCAAGCAGAGCGTCGAGCAATTGCACTTCGGTGGCGGCACCCCGACCTTTCTCAGCCACGTCGAACTGCGCCAGCTGATGGTGCATTTGCGCCAGCATTTCAACCTGCTGGACGACGATTCCGGCGACTACGGCATCGAGATCGACCCGCGCGAAGCCGACTGGCCGACCATGGGCCTGCTGCGCGAACTGGGCTTCAACCGCGTCAGCCTGGGTGTACAGGACCTCGAACCAGCCGTGCAACGGGCGATCAACCGCCTGCAGACCCTGGAGCAGACCCGGGCGATCATCGACGCGGCACGCACCCTGCAATTTCGCTCGATCAACCTCGACCTGATCTATGGCCTGCCCAAGCAGACGCCGGAGGGCTTTGCCCGCACCGTGGACGAAGTCATCAAGCTGCAACCGGACCGCCTGTCGGTATTCAACTATGCCCACCTGCCGGAACGCTTCATGCCCCAGCGGCGCATCGACAGCAACGACCTGCCGGCGCCCGCCGCCAAGCTGGAGATGCTGCACAGAACCATTGAACAGCTGACCGCTGCCGGCTACCGCTACATCGGCATGGATCATTTCGCCCTGCCCGACGACGAGTTGGCCATTGCCCAGGAAGAGTCGACCCTGCAACGCAACTTCCAGGGCTACACCACCCACGGCCACTGCGACCTGATCGGCCTCGGCGTCTCGGCCATCAGCCAGATCGATGACCTGTACTGCCAGAACACCAGCGACCTGAACACCTATCAGGACACCCTGTCCAGCGCCCAGCTGGCCACCAGCCGCGGCCTGGTCTGCAGCGCCGACGACCGCCTGCGCCGCGCGGTGATACAGCAATTGATCTGCCACTTCGAACTGAATTTCGAGACTATCGAACAAGCCTTCACCATCGATTTTCGTGGCTACTTCAAGGACCAGTGGCCCGCCCTGCAAGCCATGCACGACGACGGCCTGATCACCCTCAGCAACCAGGGCATCCAGGTATTGCCCGCCGGTCGCCTGCTGGTCCGCTCGGTGTGCATGGTTTTTGATGCCTACCTCGGCCTGCACAGCCAGCAACGCTTCTCCCGGGTCATATGAGCCGCAAGGCACGGACACTGTTTACAGTCATATTTGTAAAGCACACTATGTTTATCGGAGGTCGGACGATACGCCGCACCTCATCCAGCCCACCCTACCCGGGTGCGGGCTGGCCGAAACCCCATGCCCTGAGTTACCCTTACGGCTTATGTGTGCTTTCCCCCAAGGAATGAAGAAATGTCCGAGCCAGTCAAACTGCGCCCCCATAACCAGGCCCACTGCAAGGATTGCAGCCTGGCGCCTCTGTGCCTGCCATTGTCGTTGAACATGGAAGACATGGATGCATTGGATGACATCGTCAAACGCGGGCGACCGCTGAAGAAAGGCGAGTTTCTGTTCCGCCAGGGTGACAACTTCGCTTCGGTCTACGCAGTGCGCTCCGGCGCCCTGAAAACCTTCAGCCTGAGCGACGGCGGCGAAGAACAGATCACCGGCTTTCACCTGCCCAGCGAACTGGTCGGCCTGTCCGGCATGGACACCGAAACCTATCCGGTATCGGCCCAGGCCCAGGAAACCACGTCGGTCTGCGAAATCCCCTTCGAACGCCTCGATGAGCTCTCGGTTCAGCTGCCGCAGCTGCGTCGCCAGCTGATGCGGGTGATGAGCCGCGAGATTCGCGATGACCAGCAGATGATGCTGCTGTTGTCGAAGAAAACCGCCGACGAGCGGATCGCCACCTTCCTGGTCAACCTCTCGGCGCGCTTCCGGGCCCGGGGTTATTCGGCCAATCAGTTCCGCCTGAGCATGTCGCGCAACGAAATCGGCAACTACCTGGGCCTGGCTGTGGAAACTGTTTCACGGGTTTTCACCCGCTTCCAGCAGAACGGCCTGATCGCCGCCGAAGGCAAGGAAATCCACATCCTCGATCCGATCCAGCTGTGCGCGCTGGCCGGTGGTGCACTGGAGAGCTGAGGCCACGGGATAAGGGTATACTGGCGGGCATTCGTTTTTCAGGATACCCGCCCCATGCACAGCGATACCTTCGACCTCAAAGCCCTGATCCGCCCCGTACCGGACTTCCCCAAAGCCGGCGTGATCTTTCGCGACATCACGCCGCTGTTCCAGTCGCCACGGGGCTTGCGCCATGTGGCTGACGCCTTCATCGAGCGCTATGTCGAGGCCGACTTCAGCCACATCGGTGCCATGGACGCCCGCGGCTTCCTGATCGGCTCGATCATTGCCCACCAACTGAACAAGCCGCTGATCCTGTTCCGCAAGCAGGGCAAGCTGCCGGCTGACGTGCTCGCCGAAGGCTACCAGACCGAATACGGCGAAGCCTTCCTTGAAGTGCACGCCGACAGCCTGTGCGAAGGCGATTCGGTGCTGATTTTCGATGACCTGATCGCCACTGGCGGGACCTTCGTGGCAGCAACCAACCTGGTGCGCCGCATGGGCGCGCAAGTGTTCGAGGCCGCGGCGATTATCGACCTGCCGGAACTGGGTGGCTCGCAGAAACTGCAGGACCTGGGTGTTCCAACTTTCTGCCTGACCGCGTTCTCGCTGAGCGAGTACTGAGTTTCGATCGCGGGGCAAGCCCGCTCCCACCGGCTATTGCTGCCC
>NZ_JANHLE010000109.1 GCF_028682475.1 Pseudomonas putida | reverse complement strand
TCCGATCCTTGAGTTGGAGATTAAATACCCGCGCGACGTGCGGCAGCGGTCAGACGGCCGCGGCTACATGTTCCGACTAGCGCTGGAATGGACAGCGAACGAGGCTGATCGAGTCAACAGTACACCTGGCAGTGAACTGATTGAAAAAGATGTCATTGTGCTGACACACCAAAGCACAGAGCTACTTAAGTTAGCCGTCCCCAATTCAAACGGTCGTTGAGCACTATAATGTTGAATCTTAATAAATCCCTTGAGCTGCCGCCGCAGCTTGAGTGGAAATTTGCGCATGAACCTGAATTAATGGCTTGGACGATCCGGGCGCGCAACTACAATACTTTTGTGGCTAATGGCATGTTTTTATTCATGGCTATATTGATATTGGGTGGTGCTTTTATTATGTATTCGGTGTATGAGGGGATGGGGCAGCCTTGGCGAATATTATCTTGTGTTTTCTTTTATGTTCTTATGTTGTCTGTGGTTTCTTCCATGACCCATCAGAA
>NZ_JANHLE010000108.1 GCF_028682475.1 Pseudomonas putida | reverse complement strand
CGGGCCAGGATCACCAACGCTTCGGTGGTCGCCTTGCCCCTGTTCCGGCTGTGCTCATAATTGCCTTTCCAGGCTGCTGTGCGGCTGGCCGACATCGAGGCGTTATGCAGTAGCCGACGTGTTTCCGAACAGCCTCTTTTGGTCAGGCGGCGACGACCTGCATGCTGGCCGGAGTCCGACACTTTCAAGTCCATACCCAGGAAGGCGATAAACGCGTCGCTGTTCCTGAAGTCGCCTCGGATGAAGTTCATCACCAGCGCAGTAGCGGTCAGAAAACCGATACCTTCAATCGCCTGACAGCGTTCGACTTGCTCAAGTAAATCAGCCTCGCGCAGCAGATCTTTGATCCTCTTGCGCAGGAGCAGATCCACCTTGGCCATCTCTTTGAGAACACCGTCGAATGCCTTTCGCATCGATTTCTCGTTGGTCCAGCTCTGCAACATGCTGGTCCGCGAAGCCACCATCACGGCTCGGCGGCGCAACAGGCTCTGAAGCTCGCTGTAGACGGCTGGCGGCG
>NZ_JANHLE010000107.1 GCF_028682475.1 Pseudomonas putida | reverse complement strand
TGGAAGGCAACAGCGCTGGCGCCGTCGCGGGCGCTGGGGCGGGCCGCAATGCCGTGGAAAACAACCTGCTGGCGAACAAGTACGGCGTCGAGCGACTGGATCAAACCAGCCGGGCGTTGTACGAAAAACTCAAGGCCGCCGGCATCGGCAGCGTCGATGAGTTGCAGGAGCGGTACAAGGCTTGCGCGGGTAAAGGTGACTGCGAGCGGGGTATTCGCAACGAGTACCGACAGCAGGAAAATCAGGCAGGAGAAAAACTTGCTGACCTGTACCAGAGCGGCAGGCTGAGCCGGGAGGAATATCAAATCCTGGTGACGGATTATGCCATTGCCATGATGCGAGGGGTGCAAGACGGGCAACGCAATGGCGAGGGTGCCGGTGCATTCGATATCTATGCGTTGTCGGGCCAGGATTGGTCACCCTTGGGAGGCATTACCAATCCGCATCTTGGTGCGATGAGGGCCAGTGAGCAAATCGCGGAATGGAAACGGCAAGGGTTAAGTGACGATAAGATCAGTACCCTGGCGCATCAGGA
>NZ_JANHLE010000106.1 GCF_028682475.1 Pseudomonas putida | reverse complement strand
TCGCGGGGCAAGCCCGCTTGTGTCTAGCGACAGGGAATACACTCTGAGGTGAGAGGGGTGGATGGCAAGCTGTGAGTCCGCGGTGCTTGAAGCACGAGTGGGAGCCAAGCTGCCATCCACCTTTCCACTCTGACCCATAAGCCCGAACAGTTGGATGAGCGCCACTCGAATCACAAGCGTGGGCAAGGCCAGAGCGCTCTCACTCCTGAGTGTACGAGGGTTTTGCCATGATTTCCTGGGTCGGCATCGATATTTCCAAATCAAACCTGGTTGTGTGGGTTCAACCCCAGAATGAAGGTTTCGACGTTTCCAACACTTCGCAAGGCTTTGATGAATTGATCGAGTGCTTGAGCCGTTACGAGGTTGGCCGGGTTCTGCTTGAGGCCACAGGCGGCTACGAGCGCAAGGTGATGGCCGCGCTGCAAAGCGCGAACTTCAATGTACTGAGGATCAATCCTCGTCGGGCCAGGGCTTTCGCCGTGGCAATGGGCAAGAACGCCAAGACCGATCCCATTGATGCAGCCGTATTAGCGGA
>NZ_JANHLE010000105.1 GCF_028682475.1 Pseudomonas putida | reverse complement strand
CTTCCACGACGTCGCCGAAAAAGCCAAGGCGGGCAATGTCCACGCCAAGGCCGTGCTGGATTCCTGGGCCGCCGGTGAGTGGTTCACCAGCAAGCCAGCCATCGCTGAGAAATACAGCCTGACCGTGTTCAAGGTCCCTGGCGAAACCAACACCGACGACCTGTCCCCTGCCCCGGATGCCTGGTCGCGCCCTGACATCCCGCTGCACGCCCTGGCCATGCTGAAAATGGCCCGTGACGGTATCGTGCCTGAGCAACAAGGCGCCATCGGCCCACTCAAGCAGATCGAAGAAGTCAAAGCCAAAGGCTTCCCGGTCGCCTACGTCGGTGACGTGGTCGGTACCGGTTCTTCGCGTAAATCCGCCACCAACTCGGTGCTGTGGTTCTTCGGCGACGACATCCCGTACGTGCCGAACAAGCGCGCTGGCGGCTTCTGCTTCGGCTCAAAAATCGCCCCGATCTTCTACAACACCATGGAAGACGCCGGCGCCCTGCCGATCGAGTTCGACGTCTCGAACCTGAACATGGGCGACGTCATCGACGTC
>NZ_JANHLE010000104.1 GCF_028682475.1 Pseudomonas putida | reverse complement strand
TTTCCACGACGTCGCCGAAAAAGCCAAGGCGGGCAATGTCCACGCCAAGGCCGTACTGGATTCCTGGGCCGCCGGTGAGTGGTTCACCAGCAAGCCTGCCATCGCTGAGAAATACAGCCTGACCGTGTTCAAGGTCCCTGGCGAAACCAACACCGACGACCTGTCCCCTGCCCCAGACGCCTGGTCGCGCCCTGACATCCCGCTGCACGCCCTGGCCATGCTGAAAATGGCCCGTGACGGCATCGTGCCTGAGCAACAAGGCGCCATCGGCCCGCTCAAGCAGATCGAAGAAGTCAAAGCCAAAGGCTTCCCGGTTGCCTACGTCGGTGACGTGGTCGGTACCGGTTCTTCGCGTAAATCCGCCACCAACTCGGTGCTGTGGTTCTTCGGCGACGACATCCCGTACGTACCGAACAAGCGCGCTGGCGGCTTCTGCTTCGGCTCGAAAATCGCCCCGATCTTCTACAACACCATGGAAGACGCCGGCGCCCTGCCGATCGAGTTCGACGTCTCGAACCTGAACATGGGCGACGTCATCGACGTT
>NZ_JANHLE010000103.1 GCF_028682475.1 Pseudomonas putida | reverse complement strand
GCGACCGGAGAACGCCAGTCATCGGAACCGGAAGTACCGGAGACCTCATGGGTCCAGGTGATTTTGCGGTAGGTGAAGTGCACGTCTTCCAGGTGGGTGAAGTGCGCGTTCGATGGGTCCTGGCAGTTGTGCATGTAGTCCTTGATGTCGACGATGATCGCGTCTTCCAGGGTGGTGGTGTAGTAGTGCTCCTGGGTGCCGGCCGCGGAGGTGCGGTACCACTGGATTTCGATCTTGGTCAGGCGCTCGCCGGAGGTCAGCGCCGCCAGCAGCAGCGGCGAGGCCTTGTCGAAGACCTTGGTGATGACCACTGGCTTGTGCACGCGCTGGCCGGTGGGTTGGCCGGACTGCGGGTCACGCGGGATGATCACTTCGTGCTGGAAACCCTGAACCATGACCTGGTCTTCATGACCTTCCTGGTAGGTGTTGCCGACCGAATCGGCGGTGAAGGCACCGGCGGTGATCAAGCCTTGTTTGGTGCCGGTAACGGACATATATGCGGGGGTAGCCATGAATGCTCCTTGCTGAAAAATAGAGGTGCCCGGC
>NZ_JANHLE010000102.1 GCF_028682475.1 Pseudomonas putida | reverse complement strand
TTTTCGAAGTATTGAGTGCAGTATTCGCGCACGGGGCTGTTGCGAACATGGAAGCTATAGGCATCGGCTTGAATGCCATGTCCCTGGAGCACCTGGGCGATGATCTGCGGCACCGTCAGGTGCTGGAAAATCCGCTGGTTGTGGCTGAACTGCAAGTAGTGCAGCGCCGGGACCAGGGTCAGGTGGTAGCGGGTCAGGCGTGTACCGGGCTCCTCCACCCGAACGTCTTCGATGCGGCCATGCAGCCCTTCCCCGTTCAATCCGAAGCGCAGAAACGCCGGTTGACTGAGCAGGCTTTCAAGATCGAAATCGGGGTACTCGCTGACCAGTTCAATGTGGATCGCGTACAAGGTGCTGATGGCTTCCGTGCCGTTAAACGCCAGGACCTTGAAGTCGTGAGGGACCGTAGGAATGAGTAGTTCGAATTGCACGCTATTGGCCGGTGCAAACATAGGCTTGTCCTTAAGCGAAGCGTGAAAGGGATGGGCACACGCATGGCCAGCCCAAGGCATTAACCATGCGGTGCGTCGATCACAGAGCCTTAGCCC
>NZ_JANHLE010000101.1 GCF_028682475.1 Pseudomonas putida | reverse complement strand
TGGCCGAATGCCGCGCCGCTGACCGACAAGGAAGCCTGCTGTGACTACTCAACAACCCCCCAGAATCAGCGCCAATACCGCCGCCATGGCAAAGAGTGCCAAGGACGTACGCTCGCCTCTCGGGGTGTGCCCGTTGATGAAGAAAGACCTGCAGTTGCTGCCGCTACGCTATGGACTGGTCGAACACCTCGATCCGGCGAGCGAGCTGGGCATGCCGTTCAAGACCAGGAGCCAGCCGCTGGGCATCCGCCTGCTGCGCGACGGTTATCTGTACATCGTCGATGGCACCCGCGGTTATCTGCACGAGTACAGCGTTGAAAACGGCCAGATCGCCAAGCTGCTGTGGAACAGTAACGAGGTCCGCACGGATACGCGCAGCACGGCGGTGGGTGAACCGCACCTGGTCTTCCCCCGGCAGAACACCTTGTACGCCTGCTACTCCGAAATCCAGTGGACGGCGTTCAAATGCGCGCAAGTGCTCAAGTCCAGGGACGACCGCCAGCGTTTGATGCAACGGGTCGACCTGCAGAGTGTCTGCCCGCTGCGCGG
>NZ_JANHLE010000100.1 GCF_028682475.1 Pseudomonas putida | reverse complement strand
CGGTACCCAGGTGTCGGACATCGTCCGCACCGAAGGCCAGCTCAAGGCCAACAAAGAGGCGCGCGCCGAACTTGACGCGCGGGGTGTGAAGGCCCCGAGTGAAGGCGCCAGCCCGGAAGCTGTTCAGGCCTACCAGGAGCAACTGGTTGCCACCGACGCCTACCAGCGGATCATGGGCAAATACGGCACCAGTGGTGATTACCAACGTGTCACCCAAGCGGTGACGGCTGCCTTGCAGGGGCTGGCCGGTGGCGATATCGGCTCGGCGTTGGCTGGGGCCTCGGCACCGTATCTGGCGCAGCTCATCAAAAAGTCCACGGGCGACAACGCCGCCCTCAATGTCATGGCTCACGCCGTGCTGGGCGCCGTGGTCGCCCAGGCCCAGGGCAACTCGGCCGCTGCGGGTGCCGCCGGTGCCGCCGGGGGCGAGCTGGTGGCGCGTCTGATCACCCAGCAGCTGTACGGTACGAGCGATAGCAATGCCCTGAGCGAGGAGCAAAAGCAGACGGTTTCGGCGCTGTCGACGCTGGCGGCCGGACTTTCAGGCGGGTTGA
>NZ_JANHLE010000010.1 GCF_028682475.1 Pseudomonas putida | reverse complement strand
TGCTTTTACTACTCCACCGCGCTATCCGGGAACTGGTCCTGGACATACTTGATCTCGGTCCGCCCATGCGCCGCCGGCAAGCCGTCTTCACCGAGGTTGACGAAGACCATGCGGTCAACGGTCAGGATGCTCTTGCGGGTAATCTTGTTGCGCACTTCACATTTGAGGGTGATCGAGGTACGGCCGAATTCGGTGGCGGTAATACCCAGCTCGATGATGTCGCCCTGGCGCGAGGCGCTGACGAAGTTGATCTCCGAAATGTACTTGGTCACCACACGCTGGTTGCCCAGTTGCACGATCGCGTAGATCGCCGCCTCTTCATCGATCCAGCGCAGCAGGCTGCCGCCGAACAGCGTGCCATTGGGATTGAGATCTTCGGGCTTGACCCATTTGCGGGTGTGAAAATTCATATCGACTCCTGAGCGTCTTGCCATTCGTTGGGGGTAATGATGGCAGAGGCAGCCCCCCTCCTCCATTTAACATCGACTATCGTCTCGATTAATCGACAGAAAACCTTGGGCAGATGCGCAGGCGCGGCTATAATCGCCATCGCTTTAAAACGGTCATCTGCACTTGATACCGTTCCCGCCACCTGTCCGAGGGGCGCTGCAGCAGGTTCAACCTGTCAGGCTCGGATGGGGCGTTGTCTGGCCAGGCTTGCCTGCCGACACTAAACGCACAACGGCGCCCATTCGCACACTACGAATGGAGGCTCTTCATGAGCGCTGTAAACACGCCTGCCGGTTTTACCGATTTCAAAGTCGCTGACATTTCCCTGGCTGCCTGGGGTCGTCGCGAAACCATCATCGCCGAATCGGAAATGCCTGCACTGATGGGCCTGCGCCGCAAGTACCTGCAAGAGCAACCGCTCAAGGGTGCGAAGATCCTCGGCTGCATCCACATGACCATCCAGACTGCCGTGCTGATCGAAACCCTGGTTGCCCTGGGTGCCGAAGTACGCTGGTCGTCCTGCAACATTTTCTCCACCCAGGACCAGGCCGCTGCCTCGATCGCCGCTGCCGGCATCCCGGTGTTCGCCTGGAAAGGTGAAACCGAAGAAGAGTACGAGTGGTGCCTGGAGCAAACCATCCTCAAGGATGGCGCGCCATGGGATGCCAACATGATCCTCGACGACGGCGGTGACCTGACCGAGCTGCTGCACAAAAAATACCCGGCTGTTCTCGACCGCGTTCACGGCGTGACCGAAGAAACCACCACCGGCGTTCACCGCCTGCTGGACATGCTGGCCAAGGGCGAGCTGAAAATCCCGGCGATCAACGTCAACGACTCGGTCACCAAGAGCAAGAACGACAACAAGTACGGCTGCCGTCACAGCCTCAACGACGCGATCAAGCGTGGTACCGACCACCTGCTGTCGGGCAAGCAAGCCCTGGTCATCGGCTACGGTGACGTCGGCAAGGGCTCGGCCCAGTCGCTGCGTCAGGAAGGCATGATCGTCAAGGTCACTGAAGTCGACCCGATCTGCGCCATGCAAGCTTGCATGGACGGCTTCGAACTGGTTTCGCCGTTCATCGACGGTATCAACACCGGCACCGAAGCAAGCATCGACAAAGCGCTGCTGGGCAAGATCGACCTGATCGTGACCACCACCGGCAACGTCAATGTCTGCGACGCCAACATGCTCAAAGCCCTGAAAAAGCGCGCTGTGGTCTGCAACATCGGTCACTTCGACAATGAAATCGACACCGCTTTCATGCGCAAGAACTGGGCCTGGGAAGAGGTCAAGCCGCAGGTACACAAGATCCACCGTACCGGCGCTGGCGCTTTCGACCCGCAGAACGACGACTACCTGATCCTGCTGGCCGAAGGCCGTCTGGTCAACCTGGGTAACGCCACCGGCCACCCAAGCCGCATCATGGACGGTTCGTTCGCCAACCAGGTGCTGGCGCAGATCTTCTTGTTCGGCCAGAAGTACGCCGACCTGCCAGCCGCGCAGAAAGCCGAGCGCCTGACGGTCGAAGTGCTGCCGAAGAAACTCGACGAAGAAGTGGCCCTGGAAATGGTCCGCGGCTTCGGCGGCGTGGTGACCCAACTGACGCCTCAGCAAGCCGAGTACATCGGCGTTACTGTTGAAGGGCCGTTCAAGCCACACGCCTACCGCTACTGATGGGCCAGAGCCGGTGTCGCTGCCAAGCGTCACCGGCTTTTTTCTGTACGCCAGCCTCAGGGCCGGCCTGCTTGATCGGTTTACCAGGATTTCGCCATGTCTCAGGAACGTCGTTACAGCTTCGAGTTCTTCCCGACCAAGACCGATGCTGGACATGAAAAACTGCTCGTCACTGCCCGCCAGCTGGCCAGCTACAACCCGGATTTCTTCTCCTGCACCTACGGTGCCGGAGGCTCGACCCGCGACCGCACGCTGAACACCGTGCTGCAGCTGGAAAGCGAAGTGAAGATTCCTGCCGCCCCGCACCTGTCGTGCGTCGGTGACAGCAAGGAAGACCTGCGCAGCCTGCTGAGCCAGTACAAGGCCGCCGGCATCCAGCGCATCGTTGCCCTGCGCGGCGACCTGCCCTCGGGTATGGGCATGGCCAGCGGCGAGCTGCGCTACGCCAACGAACTGGTCGAGTTCATCCGCCAGGAAAGCGGCGATCACTTCCATATCGAAATCGCCGCCTACCCGGAGATGCATCCCCAGGCGCGCAACTTCGAAGATGACCTGAAGAATTTCGTGCGCAAGGCCAATGCCGGCGCCGACAGCGCCATCACCCAGTACTTCTTCAACGCCGACAGCTACTTCTACTTCGTCGAGCGCGTGCAGCAGATGGGTGTGGATATTCCTGTGGTTCCGGGGATCATGCCGATCACCAACTACAGCAAGCTGGCGCGTTTCTCCGACGCCTGCGGCGCCGAGATCCCACGCTGGATCCGCAAACAGCTGGAAGCCTATGGCGATGACGTCAACAGCATCCAGAAGTTCGGTGAAGAGGTCATCACCCGCATGTGCGAACAACTGCTGCAAGGCGGCGCACCCGGGCTGCACTTCTACACCCTGAACCAGGCCGACCCGAGCCTGGCGATCTGGAACAACCTCAAGTTGCCGCGCTGATCGACAAGCTACATCGCCGGTAACAAATACTGTGGGATACTGAAAAGGCCTTGGTTTACGCTAAGGCCTTTTTGCATCCCCCAGCCAATGGACTAACGTGCTTCATGCCATACGGACATACCCCGCCTCGCCCACAACTGGTTTACCTGGTCTTCGGTGCCCAGACGTATCATCAGGAAGCTCAGTTCAGCATCGTCAGCGCCCTGGCCAACCTGCGCAAAACCCCGGGCGAAGCACTGGATATTCAGGTCTACAGCGATAATCCCGAGCCCTACCAGCACCTTCCGGTAACCGTCCACACGCTGGATGCCGCCACCCGCGAAGCCTGGAACCAGCCTTATGGTTATCACTTTCGCAGCAAGCACGTAGTCATGCGCCAGGTGCTGGCCAACGCGCCCGTGGCCGCACTGATCGATACCGACACATTCTTCCACCAATCGCCCATTGAGCTGTTCCGGCGCATCAAGCCAGGCACCCTGCTGTGCAATGCCATCGGCGCCAACTTCGGGCACAACCCGAAGTGCCGGCTGTACCAGGGCCTGGCATCGCTGCTTGAAGCGCGCGGGCTGGCTGACCGCCAGATGCCCCAGCTTAACTCTGGCGTCATCGGCCTGACGCAAGAAGATGCGCCACTGCTCGACCACTCCATCGCCCTGATGGACGAGTACTACCCGCATGCCAACGGCGCGTACACCCTGGAAGAGTTCTGCCTGGCGGTGGCGGCCTATCGCCGCGTGCAGGTCAACCAGTGCACCGACCTGCTGCATCATTATTGGAGCCGCAAACAGTTGTTCAGGGCCAAGGTCCAGGCCTGGCTGGCCAAGCACCAGCACGCGCCGCTGAGCGGCCAGGCGCTGCAGGATGTAGCCCTGGTCAACGCCCAGCTGCCAAAGCCGCCAGCCCTGCAACGCCTGGGCTACAAGGTACTGAGCCTGACCCTGCCCAGCGAACAGCGTCAGTTCCTGCGTGAATTGATGAACGGCTGCTACGAATACCCCAACGAGTTCGACCGCGCTTGTGGCCCCGCCTGGTGGGACAAAGCGCTGGAAAATGCCAATGCCCGTCATTCGCGCCCGTTGTGCCACGACAAATTGCACCAGTGGTTCAAGCACCCTGGCATGCGCCTGAGCCTGGGCAACAAGCACAGTACTGTCCGTGACTCGCTGATAAAACGATCACAACGCTGAATACCCGGCAAGGGTAATGCGCACCTCGACTAGCCATCGTCGTGCGCACGTCGTACTCTCCAGCCATGCCTGATTTCACCCGTTTGTTATCCGCCCTGTTGCTCACTTGCCTGAGTGCGTTTGCCCATGGCGAGAGGCTGCGTATCGTCACCGAACCCTGGGCACCCTATGTCTATATGGAAAACGGTGAGGCCAAAGGTATCGACTACGACGTCACTGTCGAAGTGTTCAAGCGTCTGGGTGTGGAAGTGGACTGGCAGTTCCTGCCCTGGAAGCGTTGTCTGGCGATGATCGATCAAGGCCTGGCGGACGGTATCCTGGATATTTTCTATACCGAGCAGCGCGCCAATCAGCTCTACTACCCCAACGAACCGTTATCGGGCGTGGAGTTTGTGCTGTTTTACGCCAACGCCCGCCCCTATCCGGTCAACAGCCTGCACGACCTTCGCGGCTTGACCGTCGGCACCTCGCCTGGTTATTCCTATGCACCAGCGTTCAGCGATTCGCCACTGTTCACCCGCGAGCCGGCGCCAACCCATGAAGCCAACTTCGGCAAACTGCAGCGCGGGCGCATCGACTTGCTGATCACCGACCGCCGCGTCGGACGCTACCTCAGCCGATATCTGGGCCTGGATCAGCAAATCAGCGAGCTGCCGTTGGTGGTCAGCCGCCAGAGCCAATACCTGGCGGTACGCCGTAATGCCGGTCGGTACGAGCTGATGCAGCGCTTTGCCACTGAGCTGCGCCGCTTCAAACAAGAGCCTGCCTACGCGGCCTTGAATGCTCGTTATGTCGATGCCGGTGAAAACTTTCGAACCACCGTTGAGCAGCAGGAACGCAGCACGCCCTGATTGCTCTGTTATACTCGGGCCTTCCCGCCAGGCTTACGCCCGGACGCTCGGCCTTGCAAAAGGCATCCCGACGGCAGGACAGCGCGGCCAAGAGCCCGCCCGCCATACTCCGGATGCGCATTGAAGACCCTGCTGGACCGGACGCGATAGCATCACCCGATGCCCGTCGCGCCAGGCAAGATTATCCCATCGGGCTTAGCCCCCACTAAGAACAGGATTGCTCATGTCCTTTGCTTCCCTCGGTCTCTCCGAGGCTCTAGTCAGTGCCATCGAGGCTGCTGGCTATACCCAGCCCACTCCGGTGCAACAGCGGGCCATTCCCGCCGTGTTGCAAGGTCGCGACCTGATGGTTGCCGCCCAGACAGGTACTGGTAAAACCGGTGGTTTCGCCCTGCCGATCCTCGAGCGCCTGTTTCCAGGTGGTCACCCAGACAAATCCCAGCGTCATGGCCCACGCCAGCCGCGGGTTCTGGTGCTGACCCCGACGCGCGAACTGGCCGCCCAGGTGCACGACAGCTTCAAGGTTTATGCCCGCGACCTCAAATTCGTCAGCGCCTGCATCTTCGGTGGCGTCGGCATGAACCCGCAGGTTCAGGCCATGGCCCGTGGCGTTGACGTGCTTGTGGCCTGCCCGGGCCGCCTGCTCGACCTCGCCGGCCAAGGCAGTGTCGACCTTTCCCACGTCGAAACCCTGGTACTGGACGAAGCCGACCGCATGCTCGACATGGGCTTCATCCACGACGTGAAGAAAGTCCTCGCACGGCTGCCGGCCAAGCGTCAGAACCTGCTGTTCTCGGCGACCTTCTCCAAGGACATCACCGACCTTGCCGACAAGCTGCTGCACAACCCCGAGCGCATCGAGGTTACCCCGCCGAACACCACGGTCGAGCGGATCGAACAGCGTGTCTACCGCCTGCCGGCCAGCCACAAGCGCGCCCTGCTGGCGCACCTGATCACCACCGGCGCCTGGGAACAGGTACTGGTCTTCACCCGCACCAAGCACGGCGCCAACCGCCTGGCCGAATACCTGGAAAAGCACGGCCTGACCGCCGCCGCGATCCACGGCAACAAGAGCCAGAATGCCCGCACCAAAGCCCTGGCCGACTTCAAGGCCGGCACCGTGCGCATCATGGTTGCCACCGATATCGCGGCCCGTGGCCTGGACATCGACCAACTGCCGCATGTGGTCAACTTCGAGCTGCCGAACGTCGAAGAAGATTACGTGCACCGGATCGGTCGTACCGGCCGTGCCGGTCGCTCGGGTGAAGCGATCTCGCTGGTCGCCCCGGATGAAGAAAAGCTGCTCAAGAGCATCGAACGCGTCACCCGCCAGAAGATCCCGGATGGCGACCTGATGGGCTTTGATGCCTCCAAGGTTGAAGCCGAGAAGCCTGAAGTCCGCGAGCGTCCACAAAACAACCCGCGTGGTGGCCGTGGTCAGCGTGCTGACGGCACCAACACCGGCAACGGCGGACGCAAAGACAAAGGCAAGGATCAGGGCAAGGAAAAAGGTCGCGACAAAGACAAGGAAAAAACCGCAGAGAAGTCTGCCGGTGGCCGCCAGGATCGCAAACCACGCGACAACAAAAAGCCGCGCCCGCAACAGTCCGCACAAGCCGGCGTACCATCGGTACCCGCAAATCGTGACCCGGAAGAGTTCCTGGATGACGAAGTGGACAACTTTGGTAACCGCGCCGACTACGTCAGCCCTTACCAGAACAAGGGCAACCAGGGTCGCAACCGTCGTCCTGGCGCACCCGCCCAGGCAGGTGCCGGCGCTACTGGCCAGCCGCGTAGCGGTGGCGGCCAAGGTCGCAACAACAATGGCCCGCGCACCGGTACGGGTGGTTCGGCCAACGGCGAAAAACGCGGTGGTCCGCGTAATGGTGGCGGTGGTCAGCCGCGCCGTGACGGCGGTGGAGCCCGTAATCGCCGGCCCAACAGTGACAATCAATCGGGCGAGCCAGCCGTGCGCAATCCGCGTGAAGGCCAGCCGCAGCCGAAGATCATGCACAAAGAGTCGAAGATCGACCGCTTCCCGACTGCCGAACAGCTTGAGCAACTGCCAAGCCGTCCACGTGGCGAGAAGCCTGCGCTGCTGACGCGTAATCGCTGATTCAGCCTATGCACCAACAAAAACGCCGCCCCTAGGGGCGGCGTTTTTGTTGGCTGGGCAACAATTACTTCTGCTTGATGCCTTCGACCGAGATATCCAGGTCCAGGGTCTGCGAAGCAGGGCCTGGGCCTTTGATACCGAAGTCGTTCAGGTTCAGCGTGGTGGTAGCGTTGAAACCTGCACGTTCGCCGCCCCATGGATCCTTGCCTTCGCCGACGAAGGTAGCCTTGAAGGTGACCGGCTTGGTCACGCCGTGCATGGTCAGGTCGCCGGTCACGTCAGCGGTTTTCTCGCCAGTCGACTTGACGCTGGTGGAGACGAACTTGGCCATTGGGTACTTGCCCACATCGAGGAAGTCTTTGCTGGCGATGTGCTTGTCACGCTCAGCGTGGTTGGACCACAGGCTGGCAGTTTTCAGGTCGACAGCGATCTTGCTGGCTTCAGGTTTGGCAGCATCCCAGCTGAAGGAGCCGTCGAAGTCCTTGAAGGTACCGTGAATGAAGCTATAGCCCAGGTGGCTGATCTTCCAGTCTACGAAGGCATGCTGGCCTTCCTTGTCGATCTTGTAGTCTGCAGCCATGGCCTGGCCGGCCGAAAGCAGTGCGGTACCGAGCGCCAGAGCGGCAAAAGTCTTTTTCAACATGCGTCTATATCCCTTTGGAGTTGAGGTTGAACATCAAGCTTTGCGGCCCAGCATGCGCTTGAGGGTCGCGTCACGGTCGATAAAGTGGTGCTTCAGGGCTGCCAGTCCGTGCAGGCCGGCAAAAATCACCAGGCCCCAGGCCAGGTAGAAATGGATTGCACCGGCGACATCCGCCTGATCAGGCAAGTCGCTGACCAGCGCTGGCACTTCAAAAAGACCGAACACCGGGATACCCACGCCATCGGCGGTGGAAATCAGGTAGCCGGCGGTCATCACCGCGAACAGGCCGACGTAAAGCAGACCATGTCCGGCTTTGGAGGCTACGCGGGTCAGCTTGCCGTGGTTCGGCAGCGCCGGTGGTGGCGGGCTGATGAAGCGCCAGGCCACGCGTACCAGCATCACCGCCAGCAACACCAGGCCGATGCTCTTGTGCAGGTCGGGGGCTTCTTTGCGCCATGGACTGTAGTAGTCCAGGCCCATCATCCACAGACCCAGGCCAAACAATCCGAACACTGCCAGTGCCACACCCCAGTGCATGACGATGCTGACCAGGCCGTAGCGAGAAGATGAATTGCGCAGTTGCATTGCCGTGTTTCCCTGTAAGAACTGTGCTCAAGACTAACGGGTTATCTATCGAATTAAAGCGCAAAATTTCGCTATGAACGATCGAGAAAGACGATTGTTAGTGTTTAACAGTGCTATTAAGGAAACATTAACTGTAAGGGAAGGTGTAGCGGCATCGCGGGGCAAGCCCGCTCCCACAGGATTGGATACACCACTGTGGGAGCGGGCTTGCCCCGCGATAAATTCAACACGATTACTGCGCTTTAGCCTGCACGTTGGCCACTGGTTTCTTGACCGGCGCCGGCTTGGCTGCGGTCTTCTTCGCCTGCTCGGCCTTGGCCACCGGCTTTTTCACCGGTGCTGGCTTGGCCGCCTTGGCGGGTGCCGCCTTGACCGGCGCAGGCTTGACTGGCTCTTCTTTGGCCACCGCAGGCACTACTGGCGCAGGTGCTGCAACCGGTGCCTGAGCAGCTTCTGCCGGCTTGACGGCAGGTTTTTCAACAGCCTTGTCGTCACTGCCGAACATCCGCGAGAAGAAGCCTGGTTTGTTCGTTTCTTTCTTCACCGGATCCGCTGCCTTGGCGGGCTTGTCGGACGACCCGCCAAACAGGTTGGAGAAGAAGTTGCCCTTGCTGGCCGCCACCGCAGTCGCAGCTGCTGCGGGTGCCGCACTGACAGGGTCGAAGGATTTGCCCGCCGCCAGGTCCTGGACCTGGCTGGCTGCACGCTGGCCACTGCGCAGGGCGCCTTCCAGGGTGCCCGGATAGAGCGCATCGGTGTGCTCACCGGCAAAGGCGACACGCTGCACCGGACGCTCCCACAAGCGCCAGAATTTGCTGATCTGGCCCGGGCCATAGGCCAGGTAGGCACCGCCCATGTTGGCGTCGGTGCTGTAACGGCGGACTTCGTAACCGGTGAAGGCACCGCGCGCCTGCGGGTAGAACGCATGCATGCGGATCAGCACCTGGTCGACCATCTGCTTGTCGCCGAAGGCCTGCAGCAGGCGCGCGTTGTCGCCGGACAGGTTGATGACGACGTTGGCACCACCTTTGAGCGCAGGCTCGACCCACAACATGCCGAGACCGGTGTTGCTGTAGATTTCGCCGGACATGCGCGCGCGGCTCTCCCACACCGGGGTCTTGAATTTCAGCAACAGCTGGTCACGCCAGCCATAGTTGGTACCCTTCAAGGCGGCCAGGTGTTTGGTGTCCAGACCAGGGGTCATCTGAATCTTTGCCAGCGCGCGCAGTGGCACGGCCAGGACCACGTAATCGGCCTGATAACCGACGCTGCCGACTTTGACCGTCACGCCGTCCTTGTCCTGGGTAATGGCACTGACCGGCGAGCTGGTCTTGATGGTCTTCAACTGCTTGACGAAGGCCTGGGCCAGCACCGGACTGCCGCCTGGCAGGCGTGCGGCACGCAGGTCACGGTCGCTGACACCACGATAGACACGGGTCTGCTGGGCGAAATACAGCAGCGACAGGCGCGATGGCTCGTCGTAGCGGGTGCGGATCTGCTGATTAATCAACTGGCGCGCAGTGGTCGGCAACTGCAGCTTGTCCAGCCAGCCGGACACGTTCAACTGGTCGAGGGCGAACAGAGTGCTGTTGGCCGCAGGGTTCTGCGGATCGTCAATCGAACGCGCCAGATCGTCGAGGGTCTTTTCATAGCGCTTGAGCGCCTCGGCGGTCGCCGGCTGCTTGGTCGCAAGGTCGCTCGAGCTGAAATACTCGCCATCGATCAGGTAACCCGGGGTACGGACGAATTCCGGCGCCGGCAGGGTGCTGATCTTGAAGGTATCCAGGTACTGGTTGAGGATCGGCTGGGCCTTGCTGTTGCCGATCCACTCGCTGGTGGCCAGGCCGGAACGCCCGCCCATGCCCGACTTGGCTTCGAGCAGGGTCACCTGCCAGCCCTTGCCCTGCAATTCATAAGCGGCGGTCAGGCCAGCCAGACCACCGCCAACGACGATCGCAGTCGGGGTTTTGTCCTTGGCCAGCGCAGCGCCGCTGAACAGTCCTATCATTACCAGCGCACAGGCGCGCAGCCACCCAGCAGACATGTTGGCGAACTCCGGATCAAAGCAGAAAGAGGGGGGGATTCCCCCTGGAAAGAGTAGCCGAAGAATACGCGAGGCCAAGTCCCCCGGCTAGCGACGCCAGCGCCTGATTGCATGTCACGGGTTGTCCTCGACCGGCGCATTGCATAGGCTTGCGCCGCATGTCCGCGCTGTCGTCGCCAGGAGAAGAGAAATGGGCCTCAACCAACAGTGGATGCAACGTGACCTGAAGGTCCTGTGGCACCCCTGCACCCAGATGAAAGACCATGAACAACTGCCGCTGATCCCGATCAAGCGCGGCGAAGGCGTATGGCTGGAAGACTTCGAAGGCAAACGCTATCTCGACGCGGTCAGCTCCTGGTGGGTCAACGTCTTCGGCCATGCCAATCCGCGCATCAACCAGCGCATCAAGGACCAGGTCGATCAGCTTGAGCATGTGATCCTTGCCGGCTTCAGCCATCAGCCGGTGATCGAGCTGTCCGAGCGCCTGGTACAGATCACTCCTGAAGGCCTGACCCGATGCTTCTACGCTGATAATGGTTCGTCCTGCATCGAAGTGGCGCTGAAAATGAGCTTTCACTACTGGCTCAACAAAGGCCTGCCAGACAAGAAGCGCTTCGTCACCCTGAGCAACAGCTACCACGGCGAGACCATCGCAGCGATGTCGGTGGGCGACGTGCCACTGTTCACCGAGACCTACAAGGCGCTGTTGCTCGACACCATCAAGGTGCCAAGTCCGGACTGCTACCTGCGCCCCGAGGGCGTGAGCTGGGAAGAGCATTCGCGCACGATGTTCGTAGCCATGGAGCAGACCCTGGCTGAACATCACGACACGCTCGCCGCAGTGATCGTTGAGCCGCTGATCCAGGGCGCGGGCGGTATGCGCATGTACCACCCGGTGTACCTCAAGCTGCTGCGCGAGGCCTGCGACCGCTATGGCGTGCACCTGATCCATGACGAGATCGCCGTCGGCTTCGGCCGCACCGGCACGATGTTCGCCTGTGAACAGGCCGGCATCCGCCCTGACTTCCTGTGCCTGTCCAAGGCCCTGACCGGCGGCTACCTGCCACTGGCCGCGTGCCTGACCACCGACGAGGTGTACAACGCGTTCTACGACGACTACTCGACCCTGCGCGCCTTCCTGCATTCGCACAGCTACACCGGCAACCCGCTGGCCTGTGCGGCGGCACTGGCGACCCTGGATATCTTCGAGCAAGACAACGTGATCGAGAACAACAAGGCGCTGGCCACGCGCATGGCCAGCGCCACGGCCCACCTGGTCGATCACCCGAACGTCGCTGAAGTGCGCCAGACCGGCATGGCCCTGGCCATCGAGATGGTCCAGGACAAGGCCAGCAAGACCGCCTACCCGTGGCAGGAACGCCGCGGCCTGAAAGTCTTCGAACACGCCCTGACCCGCGGCGCCCTGCTACGCCCGCTGGGTAGCGTGGTGTACTTCCTGCCGCCGTATGTGGTTACCCCGGAACAGATCGATTTCCTTGCTGAAGTGGCCAGCGAAGGTATTGATATCGCTACACGCGACAGTGTCAGCGTGGCGGTTCCGGGTAATTTCCATCCTGATTTTCGCGATCCGGGCTAAAAAGCATCGCGGGGCAAGCCCGCTCCCACAGGCTTCACACATCCCCTGTGGGAGCGGGCTTGCCCCGCGATAGACCAACACATATTCCGAGTTTTGAAATGAGACTGTCCCGCTTCTTCATTGATGCCCCCCTGAGCCTCGGCGAGCACGACCTGCCCGAAGCCCAGGCCCACTACATCGGCCGGGTGCTGCGCATGGCCGCTGGCGACGCCGTGCAACTGTTCGACGGCAGCGGCCAGGAATTCCTTGGCCACTTACTCGAAGTCGGCAAGAAAACCGTGCGGGTGCAACTGAGCGAATCCTTCGCCGGCCAAGCAGACTCCGGCCTCAAGGTCCACCTCGGCCAGGGCCTGTCGCGTGGCGAACGGATGGACTGGGCGATCCAGAAAGCCACCGAACTGGGGGCGACCGTCATCACCCCGATCGTCAGCGAGCGCTGTGAAGTACGCCTCAAGGACGAGCGCGCCGACAAACGCCTGGCCCACTGGCGTCAGGTGGCGATCAGTGCCTGTGAACAATGCGGTCGCTCCAGCGTGCCGCTGATCAACCCACCGGTACTGCTGGCCGACTGGCTCAAGGCCTGTGATGAACAGCTCAAGCTGGTTCTGCATCCGGTGGCCGAGCCGCTGCTCAGCCACCAGAAGCCGCAGAGCCTGGCATTCCTGATCGGCCCGGAAGGCGGCTTGAGCGAGGCCGAAGTCGAACACGCCAAGGCCGCCGGTTTCCACGCCGCGCGCCTCGGCCCACGGGTCCTGCGCACCGAAACCGCACCGGTGGTGGCCTTGGCGGTTGCCCAGCAGCTGTGGGGCGACTTCTAGAGCACGTAGAAAAATACAGCGATGAAATGCAACAGGCTGCCGGCAATGACAAACAGGTGCCAGATGCCATGCCAATGGCGAAAGCGGCTGTCATAGGCAAAGAAGATGATGCCGATGGTGTAGAACGCACCACCGGCCGCCAGCCAGGCAAACCCGGCAGCCCCGAGACTGGCCAGCAACGGCTTGACGGCGACCAGCACGATCCAGCCCATCAGCGCATAGATGATGATCGACAGCACCCGCGCTTCGGAGCGCGGCTTGATCTCCTGCAGCATGCCGATCACCGCCAGCCCCCAAACCACCCCGAACAGGCTCCAGCCCCAGGGCCCGCGCAGGCTGACCAGGCAAAAGGGGGTGTAGCTGCCGGCAATCAACAGGTAGATCGACAGGTGATCGAGCTTGCGCATCACCACTTTCGCCTTGCCGCGCACGCTGTGATAGATCGTTGAAATGCTGTAGAGCAACAGCAGGGTAAAACCGTAGATCGCCAGGCTGACGATCTTCCAGGGATCGCCCTGCAGACTGGCCACCACCAGCAACCAGACCGCGCCGATACCGGCCAGCACCGCGCCGACCAGATGCGTCCAGGCATTGAAGCGTTCACCGTGATACATGCAACAGGGTCCTCCGAACGACGGACAGGCCTCCCATCCTACACGGGCAACTGTTTCAAACCAGTCCCGCGCCCTCAAGCAATTGCTCAAGCGCTGGCAGGTCGGGCACCCTGGCGACCTGATCGCCAACCTGAACCGCCGCCAGTTCCAGCGCCGCCAGTGGCACATCGACGTAGTTGAGCTGGCTGTCGAGTTTGCAAGAGCGTGGAATGCCCTGCACCAGCACGGCAATGAAGCGCAAACGACTACCGCCCAAGGCGTTGAGCACAACGATTCGCGCCCGCTCCCCTACCTGCACCTGGCCACCGCAAGCCGCCTCGAAACTGAGCAACGGCAGACGCTGGTTGCGCCAGTCGATCCAGCCGAGCATCCAGTCGGGCTGCTCCGGCGCCGCGGAGCCGGCCTGATAACCGATCAGTTCGGCCACGGCGACGTTGGGCAACACCAGGCAGCGGTCAGCCAGCGCCAGCAACAAGCCGGTCAGGCTGCTGCGACGACCATTGCGCACGGGCTGTTCAAGCATGACGGTTACTCCATAGCGCAATACTCTGCAGCAGCACCGATTCCTGATAAGGCTTGCCCAGGTAGTCGTTGACCCCGATGGACATGGCCCGATCACGGTGTTTCTGTCCGGTTCGCGAGGTGATCATGATGATCGGCAGGTCCTGGAGGTGCGGATCGTGACGAATCTGTGTGGCCACCTCGAAGCCGTCCATGCGCGGCATTTCGATGTCCAGCAGCAACACATCAGGACGGTGCTCCTGCAGCAACGCCATCGCATCGACGCCGTCCTTGGCGGTCAGTACGTTCATGCCATGACGTTCCAGCAGGCGCCCGGTAACCTTGCGCACGGTCACCGAATCATCGACCACCATCACCAGCAACGGCCGCTTCGGCGCCTGTTCGATCTGTTGCGCAGGCAAACGAATGGCGCTGCCCGCTTGCTGGACGTGATGCTGCTGCAAGCCACGCAGCTGACCTGGCAAATCAAGGATCAGCACCACCCGGCCATCGCCCAGCAAGGTCGCGCCGGACAACCCCTGGACGCTGGCAAACTGCGGCCCGAGGCTTTTGACCACAATCTCGCGGCTGGCCGCCAGGCTGTCGACCTGGATCGCGAACTGCTGTTCGTGAGAATGCACCAGCAATACCGGTAACGGCAGGCTCTGGCCCAGCAGGCGCGGTTGCACGGCGCCTTGCAGCAGTTCGCCGAGGTAGCACAGTTCGTAGCGGTGCCCGGCGTATTCATAGTGCGGCGGATCAAGCTGATAGCAGGCTTCCAGCTCGGCCGGCGGCACGCGCACAATGCCCTCGATGGTGTTGAGCGGCACGGCGTACTGCTCTTCACCGTAGTGCACCATCAGCGCGCGGTTGACCGACACGGTAAACGGCAAGCGAATCAGAAAGCGCGCGCCCTTGCCCGGGCTGGACTCGATCACCATCGAACCACCGAGTTGCTTGACCTCTTCATGGACCACATCCATGCCCAGGCCGCGTCCGGAGATCTGGGTGATTTTCTCGGCGGTGGAGAACCCCGGCTGGAGGATGAACTGCATCACCTCATGGTCACTGAGGACCGCCGCGGGGTCGAGCAAGCCACGCTTGATCGCCTTGCGCCGCACCGCATCCAGTGGCACGCCCGCGCCGTCGTCGGTCATTTCGATAACAATGTCGGCGCCTTCGTGCAACAGGGTCAACGCAATCAGCCCTTGCTCCGGCTTGCCGGCGGCCAGACGGATTTCGCGGGACTCCAGACCATGGTCGACGGCGTTGCGCAGCATGTGCTCCAGCGGCGCCACCATGCGCTCCAGCACGCTGCGGTCCATCTCGCCTTCGGCATTGCCGACCACCAGCTCGACCTGCTTGCCGAGCTCGCTGGCCACTTGCCGCACGACACGTTGCAAGCGTGGCACCAGACGCTCGAAAGGCACCATGCGTGTGCGCATCAGGCCTTCCTGCAGCTCACTGTTGACCCGCCCCTGCTGCTGCAACAGGCCTTGCGCCTCCTGAGCGCGCAGGGTCAGGGTTTCCTTGAGGTCGAGCAGATCGGAGGCCGACTCGAACAAGGCCCGCGACAGCTGCTGCAACTGGGAGTGACGATCCATTTCCAGCGGGTCGAAGTCGTCATAGACCTGGCCATCGCCATCACCCTGCTGACGACTGAGAATTCGCCCCTGGGTTTCGGTATCCAGGCGGCGCAACTGGTCGCGCATGCGCTCCAGGGTGGTTTCCATCTCATTCAGCGCGACCTGGGCATCATTGACCTGCTGTTCGATGCGTCCGCGAATGATCGAATGCTCGCCCGCCAGGTTGCCCAGGTCGTCCAGCAGGTCCGAGGCCACCTTGACCATGTCCACCGGCCCGCGCTCGGGCGCTGTCACCGGTGCTTCCACCGCTGTGGCCGCTTCAGGATGCGACTGCTGGGCGGCAGTATCGGCCAGCGCCGCACTGCTGAAGTTGCGAATGTAGTCGATCAGCGCTGTCGCGGCGTGCAGCGGTTGTTGCAGGCGTACCGCGTCAAGCATGTGCGCCAGGCGGTCATGGCAGTTCTGCAGCAGACTGAACAGCGCTGCACTGGGCTGCAATTGCCCGGCAGCCAGCAGTTCATAGAGGAATTCCAGTTCGTGGGCCAGATCGCCGATCGGCGCAATCTCGACCATGCGCGCCCCGCCCTTGAGGGTATGCAGGTCGCGCAGCAGGTTCTCCACCTCGACTGCATTACGCGGCTCGGCCTGCCAGCGCAGCAGAGCGGCCCCGGAGCTTTCGACGATATCGAAGCTTTCTTCGAGGAAGATCTCCAGCAGTTCCTTGTCGCCGGCTTCCTGCACCGGGTCAGCCGGCTTGTCCGCTGCCGCAACAGGCGGTGCGCTGTGGCGATAGTCACGCAGCGCCGCCAGCAAGGTCACCGCCGACGAGGGCGCGCGGCCTGCCTGCAGCTGTTCCAGCACCTCGGCCAACTGGGCATGACTGCTACGCAGCAAGGTGAACAGTTCAGCACTCGGGGCGAAACGGCGATCCACCAGGCCTTCGTAAAACAGCTCAAGTTCCTGGGCGAGCACCTCGACCGCAACGATGGCGGCCATCTGCGCGCCGCCTTTGAGGGTCTGCAGATCACGCTGCAACGACGACAACGCCGAGGTGTTGTCGGTATCGGCCAACCAGCGCTCCAGCGCCTGGTTGGCACTTTGCAGCACATCGCTGGCCTCTTCGAGAAACAGCTCAATCATCGCAGGATCCATCGCCAGCGCTGCCGTTGCAGCGCTCAGGTCGGCGATCTGCGCCTGCCCCTGACGATGGCTGATCAGCCCGGTGGCCTCGGGCGCCAAGGCTTCGTCGAGCAGTTCTCGCAAGGCTTCAAGACGCTCAGGATGGGCATCCACCTCCTGACCGGCAGCAAGCTGGTCGAGCATGTCGATCAGTGCCTCATGGGCGTGCTGCGCCTGTTCGAAAAAGCGCGCACTGACCGCCAGGCTGCTTTCCTCAACCGCGCCATACAGGTCCAGCAAGGCCTCGCACAGCTCATCCACCTGCCACAGGTCAGCCAGGTGGGCGCTCTGGCCCAGGGTGGTCAGTTCATCGAGCAGCGCCGTGAGTTCCTGGCGCTCGCTCGGGTGCTCTTGCCAGCGCAACAACAGCGATTCGGCATCGAGCAGAATATCCATGCCCTGGGCGAGGAAGCTGGCAATCAACTGCGGATCGCGTTTGATCCGCAGGCCCTGAGCCGGCGCCTGAAGCAGGGCCTGCAGGCGTGCCTCAACCACCTGATGAATTTCCTCGATCAGCGTCGCCGCGCCGTTGATCACCGCCAGCGGCGCAGTGGACAACTGCTGCAGGCCTCGGCGCAAGAGCGGTTCGGCGCTTTCCAGCAGGTAGATTTCTTCAAGGTCGAAGGCCAGCTGATGGGCCTTGAACTCCCGCGCCAGCAGGTCGAGCGCGGCGGCAAGTTCGGCAATCGGTAGCACCCCGGCCATGGCGGCGCTGCCTTTGAGGGTGTGAAACGCGCGCTGCAAACTGTCACTGACCGATTGCGGCAACTGCTGATCGGCGGCGGCCAGGAAGCTGTCGAGACTGGCCAGATGCCCCTCGGCCTCGTTGCGGAAAATCTCCAGCAGTTGCGGGTCGATGGCCTCGCTGGCGTCGGCTTCATGGGGTGCGTCATTCATCGCCAGGGCGTGCAGATGCAAGGCCAGCTGTTCGACGTCTTTGCCCGCCTGCACCTGACCGTTGGCAAAGGCCACCAGCAAACCCGGTATCAACGCCAACGCCTGCTGCAGACTGGCCAGCGGCGCAGCCCCCACTTCGACGCGGCCCTCAAGGACCCGGTTGAGCAGGTGCTCGGCCGCCCAGGCCAGCTCCGCCAGGCCTTGCGCGGCGACCATCCGCCCGCTGCCCTTAAGGGTGTGCAAGCCCCGACGCAGCTCCACCAGGGCATCGCGGTCGGCCGTGTTGGCCTGCCAGCGCGCCCATTGCTGATTGAGCTGAGGCAGAAGTTCATCAGCCTCTTCGAGGAACACCTCGCGCAATTCGTCATCGACCACTGGCGGCTCGATAGCCGCCTCGACCTCCACCACCTCAGGTTCGGGCTCGGGTTCGGGTTCGGGCTCAGTCACATAACCCAGCGCCGCCAGGCTGGCTTGGGCGGCGTCGAGAAACTGCCGGGGATTGGCTTGTGGATCAGCGAGCAACCATTGCAGGTAGCACTCACCCGCGCTCAAGGCATCGGCCAGGTGCGCCAGGGCTGTGGCATCCGGTGGTGCCGCGCCGAGCAGGTGACGCTGGGCATAGTCAGCACACTGGCCAATCAACGCGGCTGCACGGGGCAGCATCAGCATGGCCAGGGCGCCGCGGATCTGCTGCAGCAAGTTCGGCAGCACCAGCAGGCGCTGCGGTTGCCAGCCGGCATCGAGGCAATCGCCGAGCTGATCCTTGACCTGCTGCAACACCGTATGGGCCTCGTCGAGCACCAGCTGGCGGATTTCAGCCAGGTCGGTGCCAGGCAGCGAACTCTGGTTCGGGTGTTGCTCCAGCGGGCCGACCATGCCCGCCAGGGTTGCCTCGACGTAGAGCAGCGCGCCAGCGATATCCATCAACACCGCATCGTCTGGCACGCGCTGGCCTTGGGCCAGGCTCTGCAGCACCAGCACCTGGTCGATAATCACCCGTCGCGGCTGGCTGAAGCCAAGCACTGCCAGCGTGTCGGCAATCTGGCGCAGCGGCGCGAGCAAGGGCTGCAGGTCATCCAGACGCTGACGGTCGCTGCGGACAAACAAGTCAAGGCGCTCCTTGACCCGCATCAGGTCCTCGCACAGCGCCGCCACCACTGATCGCAAGGCATCGCGATCGGAGCCCGCCTGCAGCCGCTCGCGCAAAGAGCCGAGGGATAAATCAAGATTGGCCAGTTCCTCGGCCGCCACCGGCGCCGGGCCAGACAGGCTACCGGGGGCCAACGGCTCGACCCCACGTTCGGCGCGCAGCTGGTTGAGCACCGGCAGCACCACCAGCGGCAAGTCGCGCCGGGCGCTGCGCAGCCGCTCCAGATACAGCGGCAATTGCTCAAGGCCGCGAAACAAGGCGCCCAGGGCTTCACCGCGCTGGCTGACGCGTTTTTCCTTCAAGGCTATGCCCAGTTGCTCCAGTTCTTCGGCGAGCAAGGCGGCGCCACTGAGCTCGAGCATCACCAGGCAACCGCGCACCTGGTGCAGGTTGTCGATAAACCCGAGCAGGTCATCTTCATCGCCGGGTTCCGCGCAGAAGTGCTCCAGCGCCAGGCGTGCCTGGGCCAGGCAGTCGGCGATGGCGCCCTTGACCCAAGTCAGGGCTACCGTGTCGTGGCGCTCGGCCATATCTGCTCCCGTTGCCATGCTCACAGGCGTGCGCTCAACGTGGTGGATTCGGTGGCAGGGTGAAGCCGGACACCGAGCGCCGCATTTCACTGGCCATGCGGGCCAGGTTGCCAATGCTGTCGGCGGTCGCGCTGGAGCCGGCCGAGGTCTGTGAAGTGATCTGCTGGATTATCGCCATGGTATGCGAGATCTGCCCGGCCGATGAGGTCTGCAGCTGGGCGGCATCAGAGATGCTGTGGATAAGTTCGGCGAGGGTTTGCGACACGCCCTCGATCTCCTCCAGCGCAACGCCGGCATCCTGGGCCAGGCGCGCACCGCGCACCACTTCAGCGGTGGTCTGCTCCATGGAAATCACTGCCTCGTTGGTGTCGGTCTGAATGGTGCGCACTAGCGCCTCGATCTGCCGGGTGGCCGAGGACGAACGCTCAGCCAGGCGTTGTACCTCGTCGGCGACCACGGCAAAGCCGCGCCCCGCCTCGCCGGCCAGCGACGCCTGGATCGCCGCATTGAGGGCGAGGATGTTGGTCTGGTCGGCAATGTCATCGATCAGGCTGACGATGTCGCCAATCTCCTGGGAAGACTCGCCCAGGCGCTTGATCCGCTTGGCGGTGTCCTGGATCTGTTCGCGAATGTTGTCCATACCGCGGATGGTGTTGTGCACCACTTCATTGCCCTTGTTGGCAATCGCCACCGAGCGCTCGGCAACCTTCGCCGACTCGTAGGCATGGGTGGAAACCCGGTCGATGGACTCGGCCATGTCGCCAACCGCCACCGAGGCTTCGGTGATCTGCTCGGCCTGGTGCTCCGAGGCTTTGGCCAGCTGGTGGGCAGTGTTCTGGGTGTCCTGCACGGCGCTGGCCACTTCCTCGGCACTGAGGTTGATGGTGGCCACCAGATCACGCAACTGGTCGATGGAGTAATTGATCGAGTCGGCAATCGCACCGGTGAAGTCTTCCGTCACCGACACCATCACCGTCAGGTCACCATCGGCCAGGTCTTCAATTTCGTCGAGCAAGCGCATGATTGCTTGCTGGTTGCGCTCATTCATCTGCGCGGTTTCACGCAATTGCCGATGGGTTTCACGGACCATTACCAGGCCAATGAGGATGATCGACGCCAGTGCCAGCAGGCCCAGCACATAGCCGCCGACGGTATCCAGGGTGCGCCCACCGGCAAGATTTTCAAAGCCGTTGGCCAGGTGCGAAGCTTCGTCGAGCAGCGTCTGCGACTGGTTGAAGATGTTCCCGGCCGCTTCACGCACGCGGAACAGTTCCGGCGAGGTCTCGAGGATTTCATCCACGGACCCGGCAACGAACTGGAACAGCTCGGCGATATCCGCCAGCCGCGCCCGCGCGTCCGGGTCCTGGACACGGGTGATCTGCAGGGTCGGGTTGCCACCGAGCATGCCTTCGAGCACCTGGCCGAAACGGCTGGCATCACGACCAAAGGCGTCTGCCGCCTGTACCGAGGTCTCGTCACCGGCCAGCACGGTATTGACCGAACCGAGGATACGCTCGGCCAGCAGCGACTGGCGCTGGGCCACCGCCACCTGATTGGCCGGTGCGCCGCTCTGCAACAGGATCTCGACGACTTTTTCGTACTCAACCTGCAGTTGCGGCACGGTCTCGGCCAGGGTCGCGGCCACCTGGTGCAGCGACAGCACCGTCTGTTCACTGGCCAGAATCGTATCGGTATTCTTGCGCAAGCCTTCCCAGTCGCGCAGCACCGCATCCATTTCATCGCGCACCGCCGGGGGTGCGGCAGGCAGGCCGGTGGCCGCGTCACCTTTGTTCAGGTAGCCCCAGCGCTGTTCGAAATCGTTGCGCGCCTCGCTGAGCAGACGGAACGCCCGCGCCTTGCCCGCGGCCGCCTCGGTGGCGTTCTTGGCAATGCGCTGGGACAACACCCGCAACTCACCGGCGTGACCGATGTACTGCTTGTCGTAGTTAGCCTGGGTGTTGAGGTAGGCAAAATTGACGAACAGCAGGATGATCGACAGGATCAGCACGACGAACAACGCCGCGATCCGGGCGCTGCTGCGCGAGCCTGGGGTTGGAGAAGCGCTGTTGGTCTTGGTCACGAATCCGGCATTCCTTTACAACGCCACGTCGAGAAAGCCCGGCGCCTGGGCCAGGGCCAGCGGGCTGAAAATGGCCCAGCAGCGTTGCCGCTGGAAGTGGCCCTGAACAAAGGGTGCCGCACCGCTGAGCAACGGGGTGGGTGGCGACAGTTCGAGGCTGTGCAGGGGAAAGTGCTGCAAACCCAACACCTCATCGACCAGCAGGCCGACAAACAGCTCCTCATGATCGAGCACCAGCACCCGCCGCTGCTTGCGCGGTGCAGACAGCCCGAGGCCCAGAAAGCCGCACAGGTCCATGACCGGCAACAGCCGCCCACGCAGGTTGGCCACCCCGCTGACCCAGGCTTTGACCCCGGGAATCCGGCTCAGGCGCGGCTCGTGCAGCACTTCGGCGACCTCGCCCATCGGCGCGACGAACCACTGCTCGCCGATGCGAAAGCCGATACCGCTCCAGCTCTGCAGGCGGGTTTCCTGCAACGGCAGGTCAGCCGCCAGCAGCCGACAGCGCCGGTCGATGTCCAGCAGCAGTTCGAAGGCCGTCAGTGACTCGCCCATGGGCTGGGTAATCAACCTTTGAGAACGCCGTTGAGCACCTTGATCAGGGTCTCTTCATCCACCGGCTTGGTCAGGTAGTCGCTGGCGCCCTGGCGCTTGCCCCAGACCTTGTCGGTCTCCTGATCCTTGGTGGTGACGATGATTACCGGGATGGCGGCGGTTTCCGGGTCTTTGCTGAGTTGACGGGTCGCCTGGAAACCGTTGACGCCGGGCATGACGATATCCATCAGCACCGCGTCCGGCTTTTCGTGCCGCGCCAGCGCCACGCCATCGGCGCCGTTCTCGGCCTTGAGCACCTGATGCCCGTGTTTTTCGAGCATTCCGGTCAGTTTGTACATTTCGGTCGGCGAATCGTCGACGATCAGAACTCGGGCCATGCTGTTCCCCATCAAAGGACTGGACGCCGCTGCCGGGGCGCGGCGTCAGGGTGCGTGTTGTTCTTCTGCGGCGAACCCGGGCACGTGGGCCCTGATTGCGTCCAGCAGTTCTTCCTTGCTGAAAGGTTTGGTCAAAAATTGATCGGAGCCGACCACGCGGCCCCTGGCCTTGTCGAACAGGCCGTCACGGGACGACAGGAGAATCACCGGCGTGTCCTTGAAGGCACTGTTGTGCTTGATCAGGGCGCAGGTCTGGTAACCGTCCAGACGCGGCATCAGCACGTCGACGAAAATGATCTGCGGATGCTGGTCGACGATCTTGGCCAGCGCATCAAAGCCGTCGGTGGCGGTGATGACCTCGCAGCCTGCTTCATTGAGCAACATTTGTGCGGTACGACGGATCGTTTTCGAGTCATCGATCACCATCACCTTCAGTGCCGCGCCGGGCTGTTCCATAATTGCTCTACCATCGCTGCTCAAGCGTCGCCTGGAAAGGCCGTGCAGGCCACGTGCCAGGCCTTTTTAGCACACTCTGGGGGTGCATTCCATCGGCCCGCGCCACGGCCCGCCGCAACGCCATCGCGGATGCGTTTTTCCCTTGACCGCCAGCGCTGCGAGCGCCACCCTGACGCCACTTTTCATTCGAGCTACTGCGGCATCGCGCCGCCGAGAGGAACTACCCCATGAGCGTTCGCCTCGGGATTGTCATGGACCCCATCGCGTCCATCTCCTACAAAAAGGACAGCTCGCTGGCCATGTTGCTGGCTGCCCAGGAGCGCGGCTGGTCGCTGTTCTACATGGAACAGCAGGACCTCTACCAGGGCCAGGGCCAGGCCCGCGCGCGGATGCGCCCGCTGAAAGTGTTTGCCGACCCGCAGCACTGGTTCGAACTGGAAGCCGAGCAAGACAACGCCCTGAGCGATCTGGACGTGATCCTGATGCGCAAGGATCCGCCGTTCGACATGGAGTTCGTTTACAGCACCTACCTGCTGGAGCAGGCCGAGGCCGCCGGCGTGCTGGTGGTCAACCGCCCGCAGAGCCTGCGTGACTGCAACGAGAAGCTGTTCGCCACCCTGTTCCCGCAGTGCACGCCGCCGACCCTGGTCAGCCGTCGCCCGGACATCATTCGCCAATTCGCCGCCGAACATGGCGACGTAATCCTCAAGCCGCTGGATGGCATGGGCGGTACCGGGATCTTCCGTCATCGCGCAGGCGACCCCAACCTTTCGGTGATTCTCGAGACCCTGACCCTGCATGGCGCCTCGCAGATCATGGTGCAGGCCTACCTGCCGGCGATCGTCGACGGCGACAAGCGCATCCTGATGATCGATGGCGAGCCGGTGCCTTACTGCCTGGCGCGCATTCCGGCCAGTGGCGAAACCCGTGGCAACCTGGCCGCTGGCGGCCGTGGCGAAGCCCGCCCGTTGACCGACCGCGATCGCTGGATCGCCGAACAGGTCGGCCCGACCCTGCGCGAGAAAGGCCTGTTGTTCGTTGGCCTGGACGTCATCGGTGAGCACCTGACCGAAATCAACGTCACCAGCCCGACCTGCATCCGCGAAATCGACAACGCCTTTGGCACCCGCATTGGCGTGCAGTTGATGGATGCCATTGATCGCAAGCTCAAGGCGCGCTGACCGCCGACGCGGAGCAACCGCGCAGAGTGGGGTATCATGCCGGTCGTTTTTTTGACCTGTGCACCCGCTCTGCCGGTTTCCCCCGGCTTCGTGGCTGCTGGATACCTGATGACGCTGCCTGCTGACATCCCCGCCGACTTCAACCCGCCTCGCGTTCGCCCGGCGGACCGGCTTGGCTTTACCTTGTTCCTGGCCGCGCTGGTGCACCTGGCGCTGATCCTCGGCGTGGGCTTTACCATTGCCAAGCCGGAAGAAATCCGCCGCACCATGGAAATCACCCTGGCGACCTTCAAAAGCGAGAAAGCCCCGCAGAAGGCCGACTTCCTGGCCCAGGACAACCAGCAGGGCAGCGGCACCCTGGACAAGAAAGCTGTGCCGAAAACCACTGAAGTCGCGCCGTTTCAGGACAGCAAGATAAATAAGGTAACGCCGCCCCCGGCCGCCAAGCCTGAAGTGCAGCCGCAGCCGGCACCGCCCAAGGCCGTGGTCACCACCCAGGCGCCGAGGCCGCAAAAAGTCGAAACCCGGCCCAAGGAAGCCAAGCCGCAGCCCAAACCCAAGGCCGCGACCCCGGACTTCGACAGCTCGCAACTGTCCAGCCAGATCGCCAGCCTCGAAGCCGAGCTGTCCAACGAGCAACAGCTGTACGCCAAGCGCCCGCGCATTCATCGTCTAAATGCCGCCTCGACCATGCGCGACAAGGGTGCCTGGTACAAGGACGAATGGCGCAAGAAGGTCGAGCGCATCGGCAACCTCAACTACCCCGACGAAGCCCGCCGCCAGCAGATCTACGGCAGCCTGCGGCTAATGGTCTCGATCAACCACGACGGCTCGCTCTATGAAGTGCTGGTGCTGGAGTCGTCCGGGCAACCGCTGCTCGACCAGGCCGCCCAGCGCATCGTCCGTCTGGCGGCGCCTTTTGCACCGTTTACCGGCGATCTGGCCGACATCGACCGGCTGGAGATCATTCGCACCTGGCGCTTTGCCCGTGGCGACCGTTTGTCCAGCAATTGACCGCCCCGCTCCCACACTTCAGGCTTGTCAGTCTGGCGTACCGACGCCACACTATTAGCCATGAAAAACCTCAGCCCGAGTTACCTCAAGCATCAGTTCCTGATTGCCATGCCACACATGGCCGACCCGAACTTCGCGCATACCTTGACCTACATCGTCGAGCACAACGCCAATGGCGCGATGGGGCTGGTGGTCAATCGGCCCCAGGAGCTCAACCTGGCCGATATCCTCGAACAACTGCGCCCGAACGTCGAGCCGCCGGCCAGCTGCATTCAGGTACCTATCTACATGGGTGGCCCGGTGCAAAGCGACCGCGGCTTCGTCCTGCACACCAGTGACAAGAGCTTCCAGGCCACCATCGAGCTGGACGGCCTGTCGCTGACCACCTCCCAGGATGTGCTGTTCGCCATCGCCGACGGCGGCGGGCCGCAACAGAGCCTGATCACCCTCGGCTACGCAGGCTGGGAAGCCGGCCAGCTGGAAGCGGAACTGGCCGACAACGCCTGGCTCAACTGCCCGTTCGACCCCGAGATCATCTTCGGCATGGCCTGCGAGCAGCGCCTGGCCGCCGCAGCGGCGAGCCTGGGCATCAATCTGAGCCTGCTGACCAGCCAGGCGGGGCACGCCTGATGGCCGAACTGCGTCTGCTGCTGGGCTTTGACTACGGCACCAAACAGATCGGTGTCGCCGTCGGCCAGGTCATCACCGGCCAGGCCCGCGAGCTGTGTACCCTCAAGGCCCAGAACGGTGTACCGGACTGGACCCAGGTGGAAAAGCTCATCCACGAGTGGAAGCCCGACGCTATCGTCGTTGGCCTGCCACTGAACATGGACGGCACCCCGAGCGAAATGAGTGCCCGCGCCGAGAAATTCGCCCGGCGCCTGAACGGCCGCTTCAACCTGCCCGT
Organism: Pseudomonas putida; assembly: GCF_028682475.1. Taxonomy (GTDB): domain Bacteria; phylum Pseudomonadota; class Gammaproteobacteria; order Pseudomonadales; family Pseudomonadaceae; genus Aquipseudomonas; species Aquipseudomonas putida_AG. Next base: position 144,447 of record NZ_JANHLE010000010.1, on the reverse strand, counting down.
GCATACTCACGACGAACGCCTGACCACCTTCGAAGCCAAGGGCGAGCGCATGGCCCGCGGCGGCCAGCGTGGCAGTTACCGCGACAACCCGGTCGACGCCATTGCCGCTGCCCTGCTGCTGCAGGGCTGGCTGGAGGCCAATACCGGGCAATCCTGATCATCGGATTCAAGCCGGGCCAGCGCTGCGCCCCCGGCCTCTTGAGGAGCAAGCATGAGCCTACCCAATCCCGCCGAACTGATCCGGCAGATGGCTGTCGACCTTCGTGCCCATCTGGCCCGGCGCAACATTACCGAACCACGCTTCATCGGCATCCGCACCGGGGGTATCTGGGTTGCCCAGGCCCTGCTCGCAGAACTGGGCAGCGATGCCGCCCTGGGCACCCTCGACGTTTCGTTCTATCGCGATGATTTCAGCCAGAACGGCCTGCACCCGCAGGTGCGCCCCTCGGACCTGCCGTTCGAGATCGAAGGTCAGCACCTGATCCTGGTCGACGACGTGCTGATGAGCGGTCGCACCATTCGCGCCGCCCTCAACGAACTGTTCGACTATGGCCGTCCGGCCAGCGTGACCCTGGTGTGCCTGCTCGACCTGGATGCCGGTGAATTGCCGATCCGCCCGAATGTGGTCGGCGCGACGCTGTCGCTGGCTGCCCATGAACGGGTAAAATTGACCGGACCCGCACCGCTCGCCCTCGAGCGCCAGGACCTCGCTTCCGCTTCCGCCCTTTAAGAGTCCCTCGCGATGACGCCAATCGACGCCAAGCGCCCGCTGCAGCTCAATGATCAGGGCCAGCTGCGCCACTTTCTCTCGCTCGACGGTTTGCCCCGCGAACTGCTGACCGAAATCCTCGACACTGCCGACTCCTTCCTCGAAGTCGGCGCCCGGGCCGTTAAAAAAGTCCCGTTGCTGCGCGGCAAGACCGTGTGCAACGTGTTCTTCGAGAACTCCACCCGCACCCGCACCACCTTCGAACTGGCCGCCCAGCGACTGTCGGCCGACGTCATCACCCTGAATGTGTCGACCTCCTCGACCAGCAAGGGCGAAACCCTGTTCGACACCCTGCGCAACCTCGAAGCCATGGCCGCCGATATGTTCGTCGTGCGCCACGCCGACTCCGGCGCCGCGCACTTCATCGCCGAGCACGTCTGCCCGGAAGTGGCGATCATCAACGGTGGCGACGGCCGCCATGCCCACCCGACCCAGGGCATGCTCGACATGCTCACCATTCGTCGCCACAAAGGCGGCTTCGAGAATCTCTCGGTGGCCATCGTCGGCGACATCCTGCACTCGCGGGTGGCGCGCTCGAACATGCTCGCCCTGAAAACCCTGGGCTGCCCGGACATCCGCGTGATCGGCCCGAAAACCCTGCTGCCGATTGGTATCGAGCAGTACGGCGTGAAGGTCTACACCGACCTCGAACAGGGCCTCAAGGACGTCGACGTGGTGATCATGCTGCGCCTGCAGCGTGAGCGCATGGCCGGCGGCCTGTTGCCCAGCGAAGGCGAGTTCTACCGCCTGTTCGGCCTGACCACCGCACGCCTGGCCGGGGCCAAGCCCGATGCCATCGTCATGCACCCGGGACCGATCAACCGTGGCGTGGAAATCGAATCGGCGGTGGCCGACGGCGCCCACTCGGTGATCCTCAACCAGGTCACCTACGGCATCGCCGTGCGCATGGCCGTACTGTCCATGGCCATGAGCGGGCAGACCGCGCAACGTCAATTCGACCAGGAGAACGCCCAGTGACCCTCAGTATTCTCGGCGCCCGGGTCATTGACCCCCTGAGCGGCCTGGACCAGACCGCTGATCTGCACATCGATGCCGGCAAGATCGTTGCCATCGGCGCGGCCCCCGCCGGCTTCAAACCGGCGCGCAGCATCGACGCCCAGGGCCTGATCGCCGCCCCCGGCCTGGTCGACCTCAACGTCGCCTTGCGCGAACCGGGTTACAGCCGCAAGGGCAGCATCGCCAGCGAAACCCGTGCTGCAGCCGCGGGCGGCGTCACCAGCCTGTGCTGCCCACCGCAAACCAAACCGGTGCTCGACACCTCGGCGGTTGCCGAGCTGATCCTCGACCGCGCCCGCGAAGCCGGGCACAGCAAAGTGTTCCCGATCGGCGCCCTGAGCAAAGGCCTGGAAGGCGAACAGCTGGCCGAGCTGATTGCCCTGCGTGACGCCGGCTGTGTGGCGTTCGGCAATGGCCTGAATGCCTTTGCCAACAATCGCACCCTGGCCCGTGCCCTGGAGTACGCGGCAACCTTCGACCTGACGGTGATCTTCCACTCTCAGGACCGCGACCTGGCCCAGGGCGGCCTGGCCCACGAAGGCGCCATGGCCAGCTTCCTCGGCCTGCCGGGCATTCCGGAAACTGCCGAGACCGTCGCGCTGGCGCGCAACCTGCTGTTGGTCGAACAGACCGGCGTGCGTGCGCACTTCAGTCAGCTGACCAGTGCCCGTGGTGCGCGGCTGATTGCCCAGGCTCAGGAACTGGGCCTGCCGGTGACCGCCGACGTCGCCCTGTACCAGTTGATCCTCACCGACGAAGCGCTGCGCGACTTCTCCAGCCTCTACCACGTGCAGCCGCCGCTGCGCACCCAGGCCGACCGTGACGGCCTGCGCGAGGCAGTGAAATCCGGGGTGATCCAGGCGATCTCCAGCCATCACCAGCCACACGAGCGTGACGCCAAGCTGGCACCGTTCGGAGCCACCGAGCCGGGCATCAGCAGCGTCGAGTTGCTGCTGCCGCTGGCGATGACGCTGGTGGAAGATGGCCTGCTTGATCTGCCGACTTTGTTGCAGCGTTTGTCCAGCGGCCCTGCCCAGGCCCTGCGTCTGCCGGCCGGGGAACTGAAAGTCGGCGCGGCGGCCGACCTGGTGCTGTTCGATGCTAAGGCCTCGACCTTGGCGGGCGAGCAGTGGCGCTCCAAAGGCGACAACTGCCCGTTCATCGGCCACTGCCTGCCGGGCGCGGTGCGTTATACCTTGGTCGATGGGCATATCAGCCACGAAGCCTGATGATCCTGGGGCCGCTTTGCGGCCCAATCGCCGGCAAGGCCGGCTCCCACAAGGGTCGGTGTATGCAGTCCCTGTGGGAGTCGGCCTTGCCGGCGATGCTTACCGCTCATCCTTCAAGGTTGAAATCCTTCCCACCACCCCCATATGAGTCTGCATCAGGCATTTTCGCCCCGCTGCGTGGAGACTCTCCCTTGACCACCATCGTTTCAGTTCGCCGCCACGGCAAAGTCGTCATGGGCGGCGACGGCCAGGTTTCTCTCGGCAACACCGTGATGAAAGGCAACGCCAAGAAAGTCCGCCGCCTGTACCACGGTCAGGTCATCGCCGGCTTCGCCGGTGCCACCGCCGACGCATTCACCCTGTTCGAACGCTTTGAAGGCCAGCTGGAAAAGCACCAGGGCCATCTGATCCGTGCCGCCGTGGAGCTTGCCAAGGAATGGCGTACCGACCGTTCCCTGAGCCGCCTGGAAGCCATGCTGGCGGTCGCCAACAAAGACGCTTCGCTGATCATCACCGGCAACGGTGACGTGGTCGAACCCGAAGACGGCCTGATCGCCATGGGCTCCGGTGGCGCCTACGCCCAGGCCGCCGCCCGCGCCCTGCTGCAAAAAACCGACCTCTCGGCGCGTGAAATCGCCGAGACCGCGCTGAACATCGCCGGTGACATCTGTGTGTTCACCAACCACCACCTGACTATCGAGGAGCAGGACCTGGCCGAGTAATTCAGCTGTTCTGGCGCCCGGCCCCGGTGGCCGGGCTTTTCCACGCTGATTTATCGAGCCCAAGGACCATCACAACCATGTCCATGACCCCCCGCGAGATCGTCCACGAACTCAACCGCCACATCATCGGCCAGGACGACGCCAAGCGCGCCGTCGCCATCGCCCTGCGCAACCGCTGGCGGCGCATGCAGCTGCCGGCTGAGCTGCGCGTTGAAGTCACGCCGAAGAACATCCTGATGATCGGCCCGACCGGCGTCGGCAAGACCGAAATCGCCCGGCGACTGGCCAAACTGGCCAACGCCCCGTTCATCAAGGTCGAAGCGACCAAGTTCACCGAAGTCGGCTACGTTGGCCGTGACGTCGAGTCGATCATCCGTGATCTGGCCGATGCCGCGATCAAGATGCTCCGCGAGCAGGAAATCGTCCGTGTCGGCCACCGTGCCGAAGACGCCGCCGAAGAGCGCATCCTGGATGCCCTGCTGCCACCGGCACGCACCGGCTTCAACGAAGACCAGGTCAACTCGCAGGACTCCAACACCCGCCAGCTGTTCCGCAAGCGTCTGCGCGAAGGTCAGCTGGATGACAAGGAAATCGAGATCGAAGTGGCCGAAGCCATGGGCGTCGACATTTCCGCGCCACCGGGCATGGAAGAGATGACCAACCAGCTGCAAAACCTGTTCGCCAACATGGGCAAGGGCAAGCGCAAGAGCCGCAAGCTCAAGGTCAAGGAAGCGCTCAAGCTGGTACGCGACGAGGAAGCCAGCCGCCTGGTCAACGAAGACGAGCTCAAGGCCAAGGCCCTGGAAGCGGTCGAGCAGCACGGCATCGTGTTCATCGACGAAATCGACAAGGTCGCCAAGCGTGGCAACGTCGGCGGCGCCGATGTCTCGCGTGAAGGCGTACAGCGCGACCTGCTGCCGCTGATCGAAGGCTGCACGGTGAACACCAAGCTGGGCATGGTCAAGACTGACCACATCCTGTTCATCGCCTCCGGCGCGTTCCACCTGAGCAAGCCGAGCGACCTGGTCCCGGAACTGCAAGGTCGTCTGCCGATCCGTGTCGAACTCAAGGCCCTGAGCCCGGAAGACTTCGAGCGTATCCTCAGCGAACCGCACGCCTCGCTGACCGAGCAATACCGCGAGCTGCTGAAAACCGAAGGCCTGCACATCGAGTTCGCCGCCGAAGGCATCAAGCGCCTGGCCGAGATCGCCTGGCAGGTCAACGAGAAAACCGAGAACATCGGTGCTCGCCGCCTGCACACCTTGCTCGAGCGTCTGCTTGAAGAGGTGTCGTTCAGCGCCGGCGACCTGGCCAGCGCCCACACCGAAGCGCCGATCCGCATCGACGCCGAGTACGTCAACAGCCACCTCGGCGAATTGGCGCAGAACGAAGACCTTTCTCGTTATATTCTGTAAGCCTCATTCTCTTACAGGCAGGGCCGCTTGCGGCCCTGAACCACATGGCCAGAATCCCCACCGGCATCAACCTGCACAAAGCCTCCAAGACCCTCACCCTGACCTACGGGACCGATGAGGTGTACCACCTGCCCGCCGAATTCCTGCGCGTGCACTCGCCTTCCGCCGAGGTCCAGGGCCACGGCAATCCGATCCTCCAGTACGGCAAGCTTGGCGTCGGCCTGAGCGGTCTGGAACCTGCCGGCCAGTACGCCCTGAAACTGACCTTCGACGACGGCCACGACAGCGGCCTGTTCACCTGGGAGTACCTGGAGCAACTGTGCCTGCGCCAGCAGGATCTCTGGAATGACTACCTCGGCGAGCTGGAAAAAGCCGGCAAATCCCGCGACCCGTCCGAGTCCATCGTCAAGCTGATGCTCTAGCTCAGGCCTTCCAGGGTTTAGAGCGCATTTTCTAATTCTATTTGCTTGAATGCCTGCTTAACGGCCAATGAATGGCCGTCTTGCGCAGCACTCGAAAGTCGGGTAACCAATAGATCTGGCAAGTTCCCTGCATTGGTTTGGAGCAGGGTCAGGCCGGGATGTAGAGGTCGCGAGCGAAAGCAGGCAGTCTTCTCAAGCAGAAAATACCCGCAGGGCTCTTCGTCGTTTGCATCCGGCCACAGGACCGCAGTTCGTTATCACTGGTCACCCGAGCAGCAGTACCGGGCACTTGTCTGTGTAATGCGCACAGCAGGCCGGTACTCGTCTCAGGACAACGGAGCGTCGTAGATGAGTAACAAGAACAACGATGACCTGCAGCGCCAAGCCTCGGAAAACACACTGGGCCTGAACCCGGTGATCGGTTTGCGCCGTAAGGATTTGCTGACATCTGCGCGAATGGTGCTGGGCCAGGCCGTTCGCCAACCGCTGCACAGTGCCAAGCATGTCGCGCAATTCGGCCTGGAACTCAAGAACGTGATTTTCGGCAAATCGGCCCTGCAACCGGAGAGCGACGACCGTCGTTTCAACGATCCGGCCTGGAGCCAGAACCCGCTTTATCGCCGCTACCTGCAGACCTACCTTGCCTGGCGTAAAGAACTTCACGACTGGATCGAAACCAGCAACCTGTCTGACCAGGACATCGGTCGCGGTCACTTCGTCATCAACCTGATGACCGAAGCCATGGCCCCGACCAACAGTGCGGCCAACCCGGCGGCGGTCAAACGCTTCTTTGAAACCGGTGGCAAAAGCCTGCTCGACGGCCTGTCGAACCTGGCCAAGGACATGGTCCACAATGGCGGCATGCCCAGCCAGGTGAACATGGAGGCCTTCGAGGTCGGCAAGAACCTGGGGACCAGCGAAGGCGCGGTGGTGTTTCGCAACGACGTGCTGGAACTGATCCAGTACCGGCCGATCACCGAACAGGTGCATGCCCGCCCGCTGCTGGTGGTGCCACCCCAGATCAACAAGTTCTATGTCTTCGACCTGAGCCCGGAAAAGAGCCTGGCGCGCTTCTGCCTGCGCTCCAATGTACAGACCTTCATCGTCAGCTGGCGCAACCCGACCAAGGCCCAGCGCGAATGGGGCCTGTCGACCTATATCGATGCACTCAAGGAAGCCGTCGACGTGATCCTGGCGATCACCGGCAGCAAAGACCTGAACATGCTCGGCGCCTGCTCCGGTGGCATCACCTGCACCGCCCTGCTCGGTCACTACGCAGCGCTGGGCGAAACCAAGGTCAATGCCCTGACCCTGCTGGTCAGCGTCCTCGACACCACCCTCGACAACCAGGTCGCCCTGTTCGTCGACGAGCAGACCCTGGAAACCGCCAAGCGCCACTCCTACCAGGCCGGGGTGCTTGAAGGCCGCGACATGGCCAAAGTGTTCGCCTGGATGCGCCCCAACGACCTGATCTGGAACTACTGGGTCAACAACTACCTGCTCGGCAACGAGCCGCCGGTGTTCGACATCCTGTTCTGGAACAACGACACCACACGCCTGCCGGCCGCCTTCCATGGCGACCTGATCGAAATGTTCAAAAGTAATCCACTGACCCGTGCCGATGCACTGGAAGTGTGCGGCACGCCGATCGACCTGAAGAAAGTCACCGCCGACATCTTCAGCCTGGCCGGTACCACCGATCACATTACCCCTTGGCAGGCCTGCTACCGCTCGGCCCAGCTGTTTGGTGGCAATGTCGAGTTCGTGCTGTCCAACAGCGGGCATATCCAGAGCATTCTCAACCCGCCGGGCAACCCCAAGGCACGCTACATGACCGGAAGTGAACTGCCGACACTGGCCAGCGAATGGCAAGAAAACGCGCACAAGCACACCGACTCCTGGTGGCTGCACTGGCAGGCCTGGATGGCGGCACGTTCCGGGGAACTGAAAAAGGCACCGACACGCCTGGGTAACAAGGCCTATCCCGCTGGCGAGGCCGCGCCGGGGACCTACGTTCACGAGCGTTGATTACAACGGCCGCCGCGGCCCGTTGCTGGTCGCGGCGAACGCTCCACCACAGGGCTTCGCGCATGCCGCAACCGTACATATTCAGAACCGTCGACCTGGGTGGCCAGACCATCCGCACCGCGGTTCGCCCCGGCAAGCCGCACTTGACGCCCTTGCTGATCTTCAACGGCATCGGTGCCAACCTGGAGCTGGTGTTCCCGTTCATCCAGGCCCTGGACCCGGACCTGGAGGTCATCGCGTTCGACGTGCCGGGGGTCGGTGGCTCGTCCACACCTCGGCATCCGTACCGTTTTCCCGGGCTGGCCAAGCTCACCGCACGCATGCTCGATTACCTCGACTACGGGCAGGTCAATGCCATCGGCGTGTCCTGGGGCGGGGCACTGGCCCAGCAGTTTGCCCATGACTATCCCGAACGCTGCAAGAAGCTGGTACTGGCGGCCACCGCAGCGGGCGCGGTCATGGTGCCCGGCAAACCGAAAGTGCTGTGGCTGATGGCAAGCCCCAGGCGCTACATCCAACCGTCGCATGTCATTCGCATTGCGCCGCAGATCTATGGCGGGGCCTTTCGCCGCGACCCCGACCTGGCCATGGCGCACGCCGCCAAAGTGCGCTCCTCAGGCAAGCTCGGTTACTACTGGCAACTGTTCGCCGGGCTCGGCTGGACCAGCATCCACTGGCTGCACAAGATCCAGCAACCGACCCTGGTGCTGGCCGGTGACGATGACCCGTTGATTCCACTGATCAATATGCGTCTGCTGGCCTGGCGAATTCCCAATGCCCAGCTACACATAATCGACGACGGCCACTTGTTCCTGATCACCCGGGCCGAAGCGGTGGCCCCGATCATCATGAAGTTTCTCGAGCAAGAGCGCCAACGCGCCGTCATGCACCCACGCCCCGCCCCCAGCTAAGACGCTGACATGAGGTTGGTGTCGCTCTTGCATTGATCTGTTTGTAGTTGGCCTGACGACGGAGTGTTGCCTGATGAAAGACAAGCCCGCGAAGGGGTCGGTACCGGTCCCCGCCTCGTATATGAACGTGCAGAGTGCGATCACCGGCCTGCGCGGCCGCGACCTGCTGTCCACGTTGCGCAATGTCAGCCGCCACAGCCTGCGCCACCCGCTGCACACGGCCAAGCACATGCTCGCCCTGGGCAACCAGCTGGGACGCGTGCTGCTCGGCGACACACCGCACCAGCCCAACCCGCGCGACAATCGCTTCAAGGACCCGGCGTGGAATCTCAATCCCTTTTACAGCCGCGGGCTGCAGGCTTATCTCGCCTGGCAGAAGCAGACCCGGCAGTGGATCGACGAAAGCCAGCTGGAGCCCGATGACCGCATCCGGGCACACTTTCTGTTTGCCTTGCTCAACGATGCGCTGTCACCGAGCAACTCCCTGCTCAATCCCGCCGCCGTCAAGGAGCTGTACAACTCAGGCGGCCTGAGCCTGGTGCGCGGTCTGAACCACCTGGTCGATGACCTGCGCCACAACGATGGCTTGCCGCGCCAGGTCAACCCCAACGCCTTCGAGGTCGGCCGCAACCTGGCCACCACGCCGGGCGCGGTGGTGTTTCGCAGCGAGTTGCTGGAGCTGATCCAGTACAAGCCGATGAGCGAAAAACAGTACGCCCGGCCGGTGCTGGTGGTACCGCCACAGATCAACAAGTTCTATATCTTCGACTTGAGCCCGGCCAACAGCTTTGTCCAGTACATGCTCAAGAATGGCCTGCAGACCTTCATGATCAGCTGGCGCAACCCCGATCCGCGTCATCGCGAATGGGGCCTGTCGAGCTACGTCGAGGCGCTGGAAGAAGCTATGAATGTCTGCCGGGCCATTACCGGCAGCCGCGAGGTCAACCTGATGGGCGCCTGCGCCGGGGGCCTGACCATGGCCGCCCTGCAAGGCCACCTGCAGGCCAAGCGGCAATTGCGCAGGGTCAGCAGTGCCACCTACCTGGTCAGCCTGCTCGACAGCCAGATCGACAGCCCCGCCAGCCTGTTCGCCGACGAGCAGACCCTGGAGGCGGCGAAACGCCGCTCCTACCAGCAGGGCGTGCTCGATGGCCGGGAAATCGCCAAGGTCTTTGCCTGGATGCGCCCCAACGACCTGATCTGGAACTACTTCGTCAACAACTACCTGCTCGGCAAGGCGCCACCGGCCTTCGACATTCTCTACTGGAACAACGACAACACCCGCCTGCCGGCCGCCCTGCACGGCGACCTGCTGGACTTCTTCAAGCACAACCCGCTGGCGCATGCCGCCGGCCTTGAGGTCTGCGGCACCCCGATCGACCTGCAGAAAGTCAGCGTCGACAGCTTCAGCGTGGCCGGCAACAACGACCACATCACGCCCTGGGATGCGGTCTACCGCTCGACTTTGCTGCTCGGTGGCGACAAGCGCTTCATCCTGGCCAACAGCGGCCATGTGCAAAGCATCCTCAACCCACCCGGCAATCCCAAGGCGAACTATGTCGACAACCCGCGCCTGAGCAGTGACCCGCGGGCCTGGCTCTACGACGCCAAACAGGTCGAGGGCAGTTGGTGGCCGCAGTGGCTGGAATGGATTCAGGCGCGCGCAGGCGCGCAACGCGAAACCCTGATGGCTCTGGGCAACCAGAACTACCCTCCCATGGACCCCGCGCCCGGCACTTACGTGCAAGCGCGTTGAACAAGTAGAACGGATGAAAACCCGCGACCGAATTCTCGAGTGTGCCCTGCAGCTGTTCAACCAACAGGGCGAACCGAATGTCTCGACCCTGGAAATCGCCAATGAAATGGGGATCAGTCCAGGCAACCTGTACTACCACTTCCACGGCAAGGAGCCGCTGGTGCTGGGTTTGTTCGAGCGCTTCGAAGACGAACTGACACCGCTGCTCGACCCACCGCTGGAGGTGCGCCTGGATGCCGAGGACTACTGGCTGTTCCTGCACCTGATCGTCGAGCGCATGGCCCAGTACCGCTTCCTGTTCCAGGACCTGTCGAACCTGACCGGGCGCCTGCCCAAGCTGGCCCGTGGCATGCGCAATCTGCTCAACGCCCTCAAGCGCACCCTGGCCGCCCTGCTCGCCAGTCTCAAGGCCCAGGGCCAGGTGGTCAGCGATACGCGGGCGTTGGGGCAACTGGTGGAACAGATCACCCTGACGCTGTTGTTCTCCCTCGACTACCAGCGCGTGCTGGCGCGTGAGGGTGAAGTCGGGGTCGTGGTGTATCAGGTGATGATGCTGGTGGCGCCGCATCTGGATACCGGCTCGCGGCATGCGGCCGAGCAGATCGCTTTGCGCTATCTGGAGGGCTGAAAAGCATCGCGGGGCAAGCCCGCTCCCACAGTGGGAGCGGGCTTGCCCCGCGATAAAGCCTGAATCAGGACTGACTGATCGGGCTTACCGGCGCCGAAGCCACTGGCGCGATTGGTGCTGCAGTTACCACCGGCGCCACACTCGGTGCCGGTGCGGCACTGGCAGCAGGTGCTGCAGGTTTGGCAGCAGGCTTGGCCGCTGCTTTTTTCACCGCCGGTTTCTTCGCTGCTGCCGGTTTGGCTGCTGCTTTGGCAGCCGGTTTGGCCGCTGCGGTTTTCGCTGCCGCCGGTTTCGCTGCAGGTTTGGCAGCCGCTTTCGGCGCCGCCTTGGCCAGTGGCTTGGCTGCAGCCTTGGCCGCTGCCGGCTTGCTGGAGGCCGGCTTGACCGATGCACCGGTCAGCTTCTCGATCTGCTTGGTCAAGGTGTCGACCTGCTGATGCAGCGCCTTGACTTCATTGCGGCTCGGCACGCCCAGACGCGAGATGGCACTGTTCAGGCGCTTGTCGAAAGCCTCTTCGAGTTCGCTCCATTTGCCCAGCGCACGGTCTTTGACATCGCCCACCCGCGAAGTGGCCGACTTGGCCGAAGCCTTGGCCGCATCGACGGAACTCTTGGCCTGCTTTTCGGCCTTTTCACCATCCTTGACCAGGGACTCGAACAGCTTGTTGCCGTCCTGGTCGATCTTGGAGTAGATACCCAGTCCAGCCAGCCAGATCTTGCGGGAATACTTCTCGATCCCCCCGACCCAGGAGCTGCTCTCTTTTTCGCTATTCTTCTTGCCAGCCATCCCGCTCTCCTTATTGTTTACGTGCGACACGTTCAAGCAATGCCGTCAGCTCATCGAGCTTGGCAGAGAGTGCCTCCACGTCATGTTTAGACGGAATGCCGATGCGATTCAAGGCGCTGGCAACCCGTGTGTCGAAAGCTTTTTCGATTTTATCGAGTTGAACTTCGACCTTGCCCTTGACGCTGCTGATCTCGCCTTTGACCGAATCGATCTGGCTGTTGGCGGCATCGAGTTCATGGTCGATGCGTTTCTTGCCACGTTTCTCGACGGTTTCGCCAGCCTTGACCAGCTCTTTCAGGTATTCGGCACCTTCCTGACCAACCCGGGCGTAAGCGCCCAGGCCTGCCAGCCAGATCTTGCGCGCGTAGCCGCGCACCTCACCCAGCGTGCGCTGGGTGTCGTCTTTTTTCTTCAGGATCACTTTGGCCATGCTCTGCACCTCACGCTCGAATAGATATGGAGGAACTGCCCATGGATGTTGGGCTTGAGCATAAGGTAGGGAGAAAAATTAGAATCCTCACCCTAAGGCAGGAAAAAACTGTGGGATCTGGCCACTGTGGGAGCTGGCCTTGCCAGCGATACAGGCAACGCCAATCAGCTGACACCGCGCTGATACCATCGCCGGCAAGGCCGGCTCCCACAAGATTCACGCCAGAGCTTTGTCCAGCGCCCGCTCGATCTCGCTCTTGATCGTCGTGCTCATCATCGACAGCATCATGCCCAGCTTCAGCTCGACCCGGATGGTGTCTTCACCGATCTGCACACTGCCACTGGCACCGCTGCGTTTGACCTCGACGCGGTCGCCATTCCAGCGGGCGCTGAGGTCGTACTCGCGGGCCAGCTTGTCGACCAGGGTCTGGGCCTTTTCCCGAGCCGCTTCGCGGCCCAGGCTGTGTTTGCGCTCAACGCTGATCTGGGTCATTCATTCAATCCTGGGTTCAAAGGCATACTTCTATTATGCCCGCGCCCCGACCTGCGACACACCCCGCCAAGACAAATCCGACCGTACGCCCTAGAATGGCCAGTAATTTTTTCCGGTGAAGCGATATGAACGATCAGCGCAAAGGCGACCACGCCGAACCCACCACCCATTTCGGCTACAAGAACGTGCCGGAAAGCCAGAAAGCAGAGAAAGTCGCTGAGGTTTTCCATTCGGTAGCCGCCAAGTACGACTTGATGAACGATGTGCTTTCCGGCGGCATGCACCGCCTGTGGAAACGCTTCACCATCGAACTGTCCGGCGTGCGCAGCGGCAACCGGGTCCTGGACATTGCCGGTGGCACCGGCGACCTGGCCGCCAAGTTCTCGCAACTGGTCGGCCCGACCGGTCAGGTGGTGCTGGCCGACATCAACGAATCGATGCTCAAGGTCGGCCGCGACCGCCTGCTCGACCGCGGCGTGGCCGGCAACATCGAATTCGTCCAGGCCGATGCGGAAAAGCTGCCGTTCCCGGACAACCATTTCGATTGCGTGACCATCGCCTTCGGCCTGCGCAACGTGACCCACAAGGAAGACGCCATCCGCTCGATGCTGCGGGTGCTCAAGCCGGGCGGCCGGCTGCTGGTGCTGGAGTTCTCCAAGCCGACCAACACCTTCATGTCCAAGGTCTACGATGCCTATTCGTTCGCCTTCATGCCACTGGCCGGCAAGCTGATCACCAACGACTCGGAAAGCTACCGCTACCTGGCCGAATCGATCCGCATGCACCCGGACCAGGAAACCCTCAAGGCGATGATGGTCGAGGCCGGTTTCGACCGCGTCACCTACCACAACATGACCAGCGGCATCGTAGCCCTGCACCGGGGTATCAAGCCCTGATGCTCCTGGCCGGCCTTCTTGCCAGCGTCGAACACGGCCTCAACCGTGTCCTGCGCCTGGACAGCACAGCGCTGCCGCGCCTGCGCGCGCTCGATGGCAAGGTAATTGCCATCGACTGCCGCCAGCCAGCGCTGCAACTGTTCATTCTGCCCAGCGAGGACGGCCTGATGCTCGCCGCGCACTGGGCCAATGAGGCCGACTGCACCCTGCGCGCCCCGGCCAGCAGCCTGGTGCGCCTGGCCTTGAGCCAGGACAAGAGTGCCGTGCTGCACAGCCCGCAGGTCGAACTCGAAGGCGACAGCGCCGTGCTGCTGGACCTGGTCGCGGTGCTCCAGGACCTGGAGCTGGACTGGGAGTACGAAGTTTCGCGCTGGCTCGGGCCAATCGCCACGCAATTGCTCAGCGGCCATCTGCGCAGCCGCGCCAGCTGGACGCGCCAGGGCCTGGCGGCGCTCAACCAGAACCTCTCCGAATACCTCGCCGAAGAGGCCCGGACCCTGGTTGGCCAGCGCGAAGCCGAAGCCCGCTTCAGCGAACTCGACACCCTCAAAGTCGACATCGAACGTCTCGAGGCGCGTATTGAGCGCCTTGCCCGATCCCTTGATACCAGCGATAACGCATGAAGCTGCTTGCCGTCCGCCGTCTGTTTCGCATCCAACGTGTGGTTATCCGCTACCGCCTCGATGACCTGCTGTTCGAACTGCCGCTGCCCTGGTGGCTGATGGCCCTGCGGCACCTGATGCCCTGGCGCTGGCTGCCACGCAAGACCCTCGAGCTCAGCCGCGGCGCGCGCCTGCGCCTGGCCCTGCAAGACCTGGGGCCGATCTTCATCAAGTTCGGCCAGTTGCTTTCAACCCGTCGCGACCTGCTCCCCGAGGACATCGCCGACGAGCTGATGCGGCTGCAGGACCGCGTACCGCCGTTCGATCCGCAACACGCCGTGGCGCTGATCGAAGAGCAGCTCGGGGCGAAGATCAGCGAAGTGTTCAGCCGCTTCGACGTCGAACCGCTGGCCTCGGCCTCGGTGGCTCAGGTGCATGCGGCCAAGCTCAAGAGCGGTGAAGAGGTGGTGGTCAAGGTCGTGCGCCCGGGCCTCAAGCCGGTCATCGCCCAGGACCTGGCCTGGCTGTTCCTGATCGCCCGTGGCGCCGAGCGGGTGTCGGCCGATGCCCGCCTGCTGCACCCGGTGGAAGTGGTCAACGATTACGAAAAAACCATCTACGACGAGCTCGACCTGCTGCGCGAGGCGGCCAACGCCAGCCAGCTCAAGCGCAACTTCGAAGGCTCGGAGATGATGTACGTGCCCCAGGTGTACTGGGACTGGTGCCGCCCCAAGGTACTGGTGATGGAGCGCATCTACGGCATCCAGGTCACCGACCTGGCGACCCTGGCCGACCAGCGCACCGACATGAAAATGCTCGCCGAACGCGGTGTCGAGATCTTCTTCACCCAGGTGTTCCGTGACAGTTTCTTTCACGCCGACATGCACCCCGGCAACATCTTCGTCAGCACCGTCAAGCCGTGGAGCCCGCAGTACATCGCCATCGACTGCGGCATCGTCGGCAGCCTCACGCCTGAAGACCAGGACTACCTGGCGCGCAACCTGTTTGCCTTCTTCAAGCGCGACTACCGCCGCGTCGCCCAGCTGCATATCGATTCCGGCTGGGTACCGGCGCACACCAAGCTCAACGAGTTCGAGGCGGCGATCCGTACCGTTTGCGAGCCGATCTTCGAAAAACCGTTAAAGGATATTTCCTTCGGTCAGGTGCTGATGCGCCTGTTCCAGACCGCACGGCGCTTCAACATGGAAGTCCAGCCGCAGCTGGTGCTGCTGCAAAAGACCCTGTTGAACATCGAAGGCCTGGGCCGCCAGCTGTACCCCGAGCTGGACCTGTGGAGCACCGCCCAGCCGTTCCTGGAGCGCTGGATGCGTGACCGCGTGAGCCCCAAGACCCTGCTGCAGAACCTGCACGGCCAGGTCGAACAGATCCCGCACCTGGCCGGCATGACCCGCGACCTGCTCGAGCGCATGTCACAGCCGCACCTGGCCGAGCCACCCAGCGCCTGGCAACAGAAAGGCGATGGCTGGGCCTTGCGCCTGCTCGGCGCCGGCCTGCTCGGCGGTGGCGCGACCCTCGCCGCCGGTGCCGTCAGCCTCAGCGCCCCGGCCGCCTGGCCGGCCTGGCTGATGCTTGCGGCTGGCCTTTACCTGATCGTGCGTCGATAGCCAGCCGGGCCGCTGACTGGCACACTAGCGCAAGGGGTCGGCAGAGGATCGGGCCTCTTGTTTTGGAGTCGTACATGAAAGACTGGCTGGACGAGATCAACTGGAACAGCGATGGCCTGGTACCGGCTATCGCCCAGGACCACAAAACCGGGCGCGTGCTGATGATGGCCTGGATGAACCGCGAAGCGCTGGCCCTGACTGCCGCCGAGCAGCGGGCCATCTACTGGTCGCGTTCGCGTGGCAAACTGTGGCGCAAGGGCGAGGAATCCGGGCACGTGCAAAAACTGCATGAAATGCGCCTGGACTGCGACGCCGACGTGATCATCCTGATGGTTGAGCAACTGGGGCATATCGCCTGCCATACCGGCCGCGAAAGCTGCTTCTACCGTGTTTACGAAAACGCCGAGTGGAAGACCGTCGACCCGGTCCTCAAAGACCCCCACGCCATCTACAACGCAGGACACTGACATGAGCGACACCCTGACCCGCCTGGCCGAAGTGCTGGAAGCGCGCAAAGGCGCCGAACCTGACAGTTCCTACGTGGCCAGCCTGTACCACAAGGGCCTGAACAAGATCCTGGAAAAGCTCGGCGAAGAGTCGATCGAGACCATCATTGCTGCCAAGGATGCCGCCCACAGCGGAGATTACAGCGATGTCATCTACGAGACCGCCGATCTGTGGTTCCATAGCCTGGTCATGCTTGCGCAACTGGGCCAGCACCCACAGGCGGTACTGGATGAACTGGACCGCCGCTTCGGCCTGTCCGGGCACGCCGAGAAAGCAGCGCGTCAGCCGTCGGCCTAACTGAATTATTTCGAGGGATTGCACCATGGGTATTTTTGACTGGAAACACTGGATCGTTCTGCTGGTCGTCGTGGTACTGGTATTCGGTACCAAGAAGCTGAAGAACTTCGGCAGCGACCTGGGCGAATCGATCAAGGGCTTCAAGAAAGCCATGAACGAAGAAGAGACCAAGCCTGCAGAGCAGACGCCTCCTCCAGTGCAACCCGTACAACCACAGGCCGCTTCGCCACTGAACCAGCCACAGACCATCGACGGCCAGGCGCACAAGGTCGAAGAGCCGATCAGGAAAGATTGATCAATGTTCGGGATCAGCTTCAGCGAACTGCTGCTCGTGGGCCTGGTGGCCCTGCTGGTGCTCGGCCCTGAGCGTTTGCCGGGTGCCGCGCGTACGGCCGGGTTGTGGATCGGCCGCCTCAAGCGCAGCTTCAATGCGATCAAGCAGGAAGTCGAGCGCGAGATCGGCGCCGATGACATCCGCCGTCAACTGCACAACGAGCACATCCTCTCCATGGAGCAGGAAGCGCGCAAGATCCTCAACCCGCAAAGCGTGACGCCTGAGCCACCGGCGCCCGCGGTTGCCAGCAGCGAAAGCGTGGCGACACCGAGCGCAGAACCTGCCGAGGCCAAGCCGGTCGCCAGCGCAACCACCGAACCGACACAGCCACCGCGAGCCCCATGAGCGATATTCCGGAAAACGACCAGCCGATGCCGCTGGTTTCGCACCTCACCGAGCTGCGTACACGTCTGCTGCGTTGCGTCGCGGCCATCTTCCTGATCTTCGCCGGGCTGTTTTCCTTCGCGCAGCAGATCTACACCCTGGTCTCGGCGCCTTTGCGTGAGCACCTGCCGGCCAACGCGACGATGATCGCCACCGATGTGGCCTCACCGTTCCTGACGCCGTTCAAGCTGACCATGATCGTCTCGCTGTTCCTGGCCATCCCGCTGATCCTCCAGCAGATCTGGGGCTTCATCGCGCCGGGTCTGTACCGTCATGAAAAGCGCATCGCCATCCCGCTGCTGATCTCCAGCATCATCCTGTTCTACGCTGGGATGGCCTTTGCCTACTTCCTGGTGTTCCCGCTGATCTTCGGTTTCTTCGCCAGCGCTACTCCGGAAGGGGTGTCGATGATGACCGACATTGCCAGCTACCTCGATTTCGTCATGACCCTGTTCTTCGCCTTCGGCGTGGCCTTCGAGATCCCGGTGGCCGTGGTCCTGCTGGTGTGGATCGGCGTGGTCGATGTGAAGTACCTGAAGAAGATCCGCCCTTACGTGATCATCGGCTGCTTTGTGGTCGGCATGATCCTCACGCCGCCGGACATCTTCTCGCAGACCCTGCTGGCCGTGCCGATGTGGCTGCTGTTCGAGATCGGCGTGCTGTTTGGCGGGCTGATCCGCAAACGCAGCGAACATCATGACGACGCCGCCGACGACCACAACGACCAGCCGCCAGCGACCCAACCGTGAACCTGCTGTTACTCGAAGAAGCCGACTTCATCGCGGCCGATCGCGTGGTTCTGACTGACCGGCGCTTTACCCACATGCAGGAGATTCACCGCGTGGCGGTGGGCGACAGCCTGCGCGTCGGCCGCCTGGGCGGACTGATGGGCGAAGCCCGGGTGCTGCGCCTGGAAGGCCATGAGGCCGAGCTGTCGGTCAGCTTCGAGCGTGAACCGCCGGCCAAGCTGCCGCTGACCCTGGTGCTGGCCCTGCCGCGCCCGAAGATGCTGCGCCGGGTGTTCCAGACCGTCGCCACCATGGGGGTGCCGAAGCTGATTCTGGTCAACAGCTACCGGGTCGAGAAAAGCTTCTGGCAGACGCCGTTCCTCGAGCCCGAGGCCATTCGTGAGCAACTGATCCTCGGCCTGGAACAGACCCGCGACACTATCCTGCCCGAGGTCATCATCGAGAAGCGCTTCAAGCCTTTCGTCGAGGACCGCCTGCCAGCCATTGCCCACGGCACCCTCGGCCTGGTCGGCCATCCCGGGCCGTTCCCGCCCTGCCCGCGCGGCCTGGACCAACCGGTAACCCTGGCGATTGGCCCCGAAGGCGGCTGGATTCCCTACGAAATCGATCTGCTGGGCAAGGCCGGGCTGGCCCCGGTGCAGCTTGGCGAACGCATCCTGCGCGTGGAGACGGCGGTTACCGCCCTGCTCGCCCGTCTGTTCTGACTTCAGTTTTGCGATCCGGCGCCGATGCATGGGCACCAGAACAATAAATCGCCTCTGCCGATCGCAATGGAGTCCCGCCATGTACCGTTGGTTAGCCCAGCACCTGGGTAACGTTAGCGTCAATCGTAAACTCGGTATCGGCTTCGGCCTGGTCCTGCTGCTGACCTTGAGCATTACCCTGACCGGCTGGCAGGGCATCAACGGCGTCACCGAGCGTGGCGATACCCTGGGGGGCGTCTCCCAGGTGCTGGAGGCGACCCTGGAACTGCGCATTGCCCGGCAGAATTTCCAGATCAAGGGCGATGAGAGCGCCGCGCAGACCCTCAACAACGCCCTGGCGAAACTGGATCATCAGTTGCAACAGGTCGAACAACGTATCGTCCTGCCGGAAAACAAACGCCGCATCGAGCAGCAGAAAGACGCCGTACGCCAGTACCGCCAGGCGCTGGACACTGCCGATAAAGCTGCGCAACAGCGCGAGGCCAGTCGCTCGGTACTCGGCGGTAGCGCTGATGAAGCCAGCAAACTCACCGCCGAGGTTGAACAGCAACTGCTCGGCAGTAACGACCTGAACCTGTTCAACAGCGTCGTCGGCGCCGGCAAACTGCTGCAGCAGGCGCGCTTCCAGGTCCGCGGTTACACCTACAGCGGCAAGGCCGAATTCCAGCAGACTGCCCTTGAGGCCATCGACCAGGCCATTTCGCAGCTCAAGACCCTGGCCGAAGTACTGCCGGCCAACTACACCAGCCATTTCAACCAGGCAGCACGCGCCCTGGGCAACTACCGGGCCGCCGTGATCGATTTCGGCACGGCGCAAACCGCCTCAGAACTCGCCGCTCAAAAAATGATGGCGCAGGGCCAGACCCTGATCGAGCAAAGCCAGCAACTGACCCTCACCCTGACCCAGTTGCGCGATGCCGAATCGCAGCACGCCAGGTCGATGCTGACCCTGGCCACCGTCCTCGCCCTGGTGTTCGGCCTGCTCGCTGCCTGGGCCATCACCCGCCAGATCGTCATCCCCTTGCGCCAGACCCTGAATGCCGCCGACCGGGTCGCCAGCGGCGACCTGCGTCACGACCTCAACGTCGAGCGCCGCGACGAGCTGGGCCAGCTGCAACGCAGCATGCAACGCATGACGGTCAGCCTGCGCGAGCTGATTGGCGGCATTGGCGATGGTGTTACCCAGATCGCCAGTGCTGCTGAAGAGCTGTCGGCCGTCACCGAGCAGACCAGCGCCGGGGTCAACAATCAAAAGGTCGAGACCGATCAAGTGGCCACCGCCATGAACGAAATGGCCGCTACCGTGCAGGAAGTTGCGCGCAATGCCGAAGAGGCCTCGGAGGCCGCGCTGGTGGCCGACCAGCAGGCCCGCGAGGGTGATCGGGTCGTCGCTGAGTCGATTGCCCAGATCGAGCGTCTGGCGACGGAAATGAATCACTCCAGCGAAGCCATGGGCCAGCTCAAGAGCGAAAGCGACAAGATCGGCAGCGTGCTCGATGTAATCAAGTCGGTGGCCCAGCAAACCAACCTGCTGGCCCTCAACGCAGCGATCGAAGCCGCTCGCGCCGGGGAAGCCGGACGTGGCTTTGCCGTGGTCGCCGATGAAGTACGCAGCCTGGCCCAGCGCACCCAGCAATCGACTGAAGAGATTGAAGCGTTGATCGCCGGCTTGCAAAGTGGCACCCAGCAGGTTGCCAGCAGCATGGATGCCAGCCGCGACCTGACCGCTAGCAGCGTCGAGCTGACCCGTCGCGCCGGCAGCTCGCTGACGACCATCACCCATACCGTTTCCTCGATTCAGGCGATGAATCAGCAGATCGCCGCAGCGGCCGAACAACAAAGCGCAGTGGCGGAAGAAATCAACCGCAGCGTCATGAATGTGCGCGATGTGTCGGACCAGACCTCCGCCGCCAGCGAAGAAACCGCCGCCTCCAGCGTCGAGCTGGCCCGCCTGGGCACCCACCTGCAGGGCCTGGTCGGCAAATTCCAGCTCTGAGGTCAAACAACCTGTGTTGCCCGCTTGGGCAGCACAGGTTGGGATACTGCACATTTTCTGCTGTTTGCCCTTGCGCAACCTTCCTACACCCTCCGCTGCCTCAAGCATTTTCCCTACGTTAACCGCCGAACTCTCCTACATCGTTTGCAGGTCCAGCTCCCCCGCAGCCAGCCGATGAGCAAGGGGCGGCGCCTGACCTTCGTCCTGGCGCCGGTCATTCCTCAATTGCTGGAGACCCCCATGTTCGGACCTGTGAATCGGATGCTAGGCAACATGAGCGTCAGACTGAAGCTGACCCTGGCCTTTGCCTTGGTGCTGTTGCTGACCCTATTGATCACCCTCAGCGGCTGGCGTGCCTTGGACGACGCCGTCCTGCGCTCGGAAAAACTCCAGGAAATCGCCCGCCTCAACGACATCGGCAAAGACCTCAGGGCCGAGCGCATCACCTTTCGGGTACTCAATGATCCGCACAGCAAGACTCAGATCGAGCAGTCGCTGAAAGCCTTGCAAGAACTGCTGACGGCAATGCCGGGGCGCTATGACGCCCCCGAGAGTCGGCAGATGATTGCTGGCAAGCTGCAAACGGTGCAGCGCTTTAGCCGGGACTTCGAACAGTTACAACAAGCCGTGGCCTCGCGTCAGGCGCGGCAACAGGCCATGCAAGGCGCCGAACAGCGCCTGACCGAACTGGTCGATGAAGTCACGGACCAGGCCCTGGAGAAAATGCGCGGCGACGATCTGCAGAGTAGCCAGAGCCGGGTACTGAACCTCGCCGAAGCACTCGCCCGGCATATCGAAGTAGCCAATCAGCAAAGCCTGGTACCGGCCTACACCTTCGAACCGCTGGAGCAGTTCAACAGTGTCGGCCAACCGGCACTGGATTCGGCTCGGCAGGCATTCGAGCAGCTGGCGCAACTGATGAAAACCCATGGTTTGGCTGACAGCACCCAGGAAAACCTGCGTTCGGCACTGAGCCGCTATCAGGACAGCCTGGATCAGTATCGCCGTGCGGCCATCGCCGTGGAAACGCTGCAAGACACGCTGGAGCAGCTGGGCATCGAGCTTCGCGAAGCCAGCCGCAAACTCAGCGACCACCAGACCGAGCAGCGCGATGCCGAAGCCATCCAGGCCCAGCGTGTACTGACCGCCGAAGCCATACTGGCCTTGCTGTTCGGCAGCCTCGCGGCCTGGTTGATTACCCTGCAGATCACCGCGCCGCTGAAACAGACCCTGGCCCTGGCCGCGCGCATTGCCCAAGGCGATCTGCAAGTGACCGAAACCGTGCCACGGCGCGACGAGATGGGCCAACTGCAAAACAGCATGCAAGCCATGATCGTGAGCCTGCGCGAGCTGATTGGTGGCATCGGCGGCGGCATCACCCAGCTGTCCTCGGCGGTCGAACAGCTGGCTGCAGTCAGCGAGCAGAGCAAGGTCAGGATCGCCCAGCAAAAAGACGAAACCGATCAGGTCGCCACGGCCATGAACCAGATGAGCGCAACGGTTCACGAAGTGGCCCAGAACGCCGAACTTGCCTCGCAGGCGGCGACCACCGCTGACCAGCAGGCGCAATTGGGTGATCAGGTGGTCGGTGAGGCCGTGGCACAGATCGAACAGCTGGCCCAGCAGATGGACCATTCGATCGATGCCATGCATCAACTGGCCGGTGAGAGCCAGCGCATCGGCAGCATTCTCGATGTGATCAAATCGGTCTCCGAGCAAACCAACCTGCTGGCCTTGAACGCCGCCATCGAGGCAGCGCGGGCGGGTGAGGCCGGGCGCGGGTTTGCCGTGGTCGCTGATGAAGTCCGTGGCCTGGCCCAGCGTACCCAGCAGTCAACCGAGGAGATCGAACAACTGATTGGCAACCTGCATGACGGTACCGATCAAGTCACCCGCCTGCTCGACAGCAGCAAGATCCTGACCCGTGACAGTGTCGAGCTGAGCCGCAAGGCCGGTGATGCATTGGGGCAGATTACCCACACGGTGTCGAACATCCAGGGCATGAACCAGCAGATCGCGACCGCCAGCGAGGAGCAAAGCGCGGTGGCCGAGGAGATCAACCGCAGCGTGATCAATGTGCGCGAGGTGTCGGATCAGACCAGTGCGGCCAGTGAAGAGACAGCGGCGTCGAGTGTCGAGCTGGCGCGGCTGGGGCGTGAGCTACAAACACTGGTGGGCCGTTTCAGTCTGTAACCCTTGCGGTGGGAGCAACTGGCTGTGGTGGGAGCGGGCTTGCCCCGCGATGCGATGTGACTGATACACCGCAATCGCGGGGCAAGCCCGCTCCCACCGTTACGCTACAGCACCTGACGCAGGAACGCCTGGGCACGCAGGTCTTTCGGCGAGGTGAAGAACGCCTCGGGTGGCGAGTCTTCCAGCAACTTGCCATGGTCGAAGAACAACACACGATCCGCCACTTCGCGGGCGAAGCCCATTTCGTGGGTCACGCAGACCATGGTCATGCCTTCCAGCGCCAGGGTCTTCATGACATCGAGCACTTCGCCAACCATTTCCGGGTCGAGCGCCGAGGTCGGCTCGTCGAACAGCATCACCTTCGGGTCCATGGCCAGAGCCCGGGCAATGGCGACCCGCTGCTGCTGGCCACCAGACAAGCGTGAAGGGTATTCATTGGCCTTCTGACCAATGCCGACCTTCTCCAGCAACGCTCGGGCCTTGGCCTCACGCTCGGCCTTGCCGCGCTTGCGCACCACCTTCTGCGCCAGGCACAGGTTCTCCAGCACGGTCATGTGCGGGAACAGGTTGAAGTGCTGGAACACCATGCCG
Organism: Pseudomonas putida; assembly: GCF_028682475.1. Lineage (GTDB taxonomy): Bacteria > Pseudomonadota > Gammaproteobacteria > Pseudomonadales > Pseudomonadaceae > Aquipseudomonas > Aquipseudomonas putida_AG. The sequence goes on along the minus strand of NZ_JANHLE010000010.1, from coordinate 120,963 downwards.
ACTTCTCGGCGGTAGGCGTTGACGTCAGTCTTCGGGTCAGCCAGTTGCAGGCCATCGATAGCCACGGTGCCCTCATCGAACGACTCCAGGCCATTGAGGCAGCGCAGGAAGGTCGATTTGCCCGAGCCCGACGGCCCAAGCACAACCAGCACTTCACCCTTGGCCACGTTGGTGCTGACATGATCGACCGCGCGCACCACCTGGCCACGGGTATCGAAGACTTTTACCAGATCACGGACTTCAATCACTTTGCGCAAGCCTCCGCTCAAGCCGGCTGGCCATGTGCGACAGCGGCAGGTTGATCAACAGGTACAGGCCAGCGACGCAGAACCAGATCTCGAAGGTCGAGAACGAGGTGGTAATCGCTTCGCGCCCGCTCTTGGTCAGCTCGGTGATGGCGATCACCGACACCAGCGAGGTGTCCTTGACCAGGCTGATGAACTGCCCGGCCAGCGGCGGCAGCACGCGTTTGAACGCTTGCGGCAGCACCACGTGACGCATCGACTGGCCAGCGCTCAAGCCCAACGAGCGGGCGGCTTCGCCCTGCCCCTTGGCAATCGACTGCACACCGGCGCGGACGATTTCAGCCACGTACGCACCGGTAAACAGTGCCAGTGCAGCCACCCCGGCGAACTCGCGGGAGAGGTTGAGCACGGTGCCGATGAAGAAGTAGAAAATGAAGATCTGCACCAGCAGTGGCGTGCCGCGCACCAACTCGACGTAGACCGTGGACAGGTCACGCAGGGTCGGGTTGTTCGACAGGCGGCAGAGGCCGGCAAACAGACCGATCACCAGGCCCAGCACGCCCGAGGCCACCGAGATCCAGACCGTGGTCCACAGGCCCCAGGCCAGCGGGCCGGCAGCCCAGTGATGGGTCACACCGATCAGGTCGCCTTCGGCCACATCGTCGCCACGCGACAGCAGGACGCTGGCCAGCTCGACGTCGAACACCTGCTCGGCGCCGCTCTCGTCACGCAGGATGACACTTGCCATGTCACCTTTGGGGGTAATCGATTCAATGGTGCCATTGTCGCTGGCACGCTGGGCGACTTCGGACTGGTAGGCGAAGTACTGCGGTACCCGGTTCCAGCTCCACTCGTAGGAAATCATCGAAGTCGCGTAATACAGGCTCAGCGCCAGGCCCACCAGGACCAGCGCGGTCAGCCCGTGCCAGGGCCACTGGGCTTTCTTGTGTTTGATCACTTGAGGCTACTTCCGTAAAAGCGAACGCGCAGGACCTGCCTGCGCGTCGGGTTTCAAACCGGGCGTGGTGCCGCGGCCTTATTCCATGTCCTTGAGCCAGGCGGTGTCCTTGAACCACTTGTCGTGGATGCGATCGTAGGTACCGTCGTGCTTGATCTGGTGCAGGAAGTTGTTGATGAAGTTCAGGCTGTCGTAGTCGCCTTTTTTCAGGCCGAAAGCCAGCGGTTCGAAGGTGAACGGCTTGTCGAGGAACAGCAGCTTGCCAGCGCCGGCCTTGTTCACCGCCACCACGTTGTAAGGGGCGTCGTAGACGAAGGCGTCAGCCTTGCCGTTGACCACATCCATCACCGCTTCCTGCTCGTTGTCGTAGCCGTGGTACTTGGCTTTGCCGATCAGCTTCTTGGCGACCATTTCGCCGGTGGTGCCGAGCTTGGAGGTCAGGCGGTATTTCTCGTTGTTCAAGTCTTTATAGGACTTGATCTCGCCCGCCAGCTCCTTGCGGATCAGCAGGGTCTGGCCGACAACGATGAAGGGTTCGCTGAAGTTCAGCTTGAGGTTGCGTTCCTGGGTCAGGGTCATGCCGCTGCTGATGATGTCGAACTTGTCGGTCATCAGGGCCGGGATGATGCCATCGTAGGAGGTGGAGACCATCTCCAGCTTGACGCCCATGGACTTGGCCATGGCCTTGAGGATGTCGACTTCGAAGCCGACGATCTCGCCACGCTTGTTGGTCATCTGGAACGGCATGTAGGTAGGGTCCATGCCGGCACGCAGGGTGCCACGCTTGACCGCTTCATCGATGGCGCCGGCCGCCTGGGCGGCATTGACCGCGACCAGCGCGGTGACGCCGATCAGCAGGGTCGACAGAAACTTTTTCAACATCACCAGATCCCCCAGCAAGAAAGCTCGAATTTTATTTTTAGCGCGAACCGTCCTACAGACGGGTGCGAGATATTCGGGGGGGATGCTAACGCATGAGCGCCACGCTACATATAGGCACTGAAGACTTTGTTGCCTGTTGATAGCAGAAAAAGCATCGCCGGCAAGGCCGGCTCCCACCAGGTCGGTTGTGCATACAACCCTGTGGGAGCCGGCCTTGCCGGCGATTTTTGCAACCGCTCAGCCGATCAGGCGCTGGCCAGCGAAGGCTGCGCCACAGGCTCCGGATGCAACGGCAACAGCGGCGAGTGCGGGTCGTTGGCGATCGACTGCCGCCAGACGCCCAACCAGGCCTCTTTGTTCTCGGCCCAGACCCGTGTGTGCAAACGCGCCAAAGCGACCGGATCGCTGAGCAGGGCCAGACGGGTGTTGCCGTCCAGGCCGCTTGGACCAAGGTCCAGCGCCATGCCAATTCGCTCGGCACGCAGCGCTTCGATTGGTGCCGCGACACCATGACGCGCCGTGGCCAGGGCACAGGCCAGGGCATTCTGCTGCGGGTCGACCACGGCCCGGACGAAACCGTCGTGCATGGCATGCCAGCGGTTTTCGTGGGTGTACTGGTCGGTTGCCAGCAGCTCGTGCGGCGTGGCGTATTCCTCGGGGATCAGGAACAGGCTCTCGTCTTTGGCACGCAAGCCCAGGTGCACCCGGCTGGAGATCACCGACACCGGGATCGACAGCATCAGCGAACCGACGATCGGCACCAGCCACCACAGGAAGCTCGGGTTCAGCCACGCCACCAGCAAGGCCCAGGCCACGCCCAGCAAGGTCTGCGGACCATGACGGCGCACCGCTTCGCTCCACGGCGTGGAATCATCGTCACGCTGCGGCGAGTTCCAGGTCGCGGCCCAGCCGAGGAAGGCAGCCAGCACGAAACGGGTGTGGAAAATCATCCGCACCGGTGCCAGCAGCATGGAGAACAGCATCTCCAGCAACATCGACAAGGTCACCTTGAAGCGCCCGCCGAACTCTTTCGCACCCTTGGCCCAGATCAGGATGATACTGAGCAACTTGGGCAGGAACAGCAGCACGATGGTGGTCGAGAACAGCGCAATGGCCTTCTCCGGGTGCCACTGTGGCCACAACGGATAAAGCTGACGCGGTTCAAGGAAGTACTGCGGCTCCATCAGGGTGTTGGTCGCCAGCAACGCCGTCGACAGCACCAGGAAGAAGAACCACAACGGCGCCGACAGGTACGACATCACCCCGGTAAGGAACACCGCGCGGTGCACCGGGTGCATGCCCTTGACCAGGAACAGGCGGAAGTTCATCAGGTTGCCGTGGCACCAGCGCCGGTCACGCTTGAGTTCGTCGAGCAGGTTCGGCGGCAACTCTTCATAGCTGCCCGGCAGATCGTAGGCAATCCACACGCCCCAGCCGGCACGGCGCATCAGCGCGGCTTCGACGAAGTCGTGGGAGAGGATCGCACCGGCGAACGCACCTTTGCCCGGCAACGGCGCCAGGGCGCAGTGCTCGATGAACGGCTTCATGCGGATGATCGCGTTATGGCCCCAGTAGTGCGACTCACCGAGCTGCCAGAAGTGCAGGCCGGCAGTGAACAGCGGGCCGTAGACGCGGGTCGCGAACTGCTGCATGCGCGCATACAGGGTATCCATGCCCGAGGCTTTCGGCGCGGTCTGGATGATCCCCGCATCCGGGTTGGCTTCCATCAGGCGCACCAGGCTGGTCAGGCATTCGCCACTCATCACGCTGTCGGCGTCGAGGACCACCATGTAACGGTAGTCGCCGCCCCAGCGACGGCAGAAGTCGTCGAGGTTGCCGCTCTTGCGTTTCACCCGGCGGCGACGGCGGCGATAGAAGATGCGCCCGAAGCCCTTGGCCTCGCGGCAGACTTCCAGCCACGCCTGCTGTTCAGCCACGGCGATATCGCTGTCGTTGGTGTCACTGAGCACGAAGAAGTCGAAGCGGTCCAGATCACCGGTGGCGGCAACCGACTCGAAGGTCGCGCGCAGGCCGGCAAACACCCGCGGCACATCTTCGTTGCAGATCGGCATGACGATGGCGGTACGCGCCCCGGCTTCGATCGGCTCGTTACCGGCACTGCTGCCGGAAATACGGTACTTGTCGCGGCCGGTCAACAGCTCGAGAAAGCCCATCAACGCGGTCCAGAAACCGGCCGACACCCAGCAGAACAGGATGCCGAACAAGATCAGGATGCTGGTCTGCAATGCATACGGCCAAACCTGGGTGGCGGTCTGCAGCAGCGACTGATGGGTGATTTCGTCGAGATCGACGAACGACCAGCCCTGGTACGGCAGGATGCCCTTCATGTACCAGCCGGCAACGATGGTCTGACCGAGCATCAGCGCCAGCAGGATATAGCGGCGCATGGAGCCGACCCAGCGCCAGCGCGCCTTGGGCAGCTCGCGCTTTTCCGGTGCCGGGGCGTTGCTGCGCCCGGTCAGGCGGCGCCAGGCGCGAATCAGGATGTTGGTACGCCATGGCTCGGGAATCACCCGGGTACGGCGGATCGGCGGCGTGGCCTTGAGACACACCCGGCCACTGCCATCCACCGCCAGCATCTCGGCGTCGTGCATGTCCTCGGCGCTGTTCAGGGTCAGGCGCTCGCCGACCGAAGCCTGCACGGCTTCGGCATCGCGAGTGCCCGGCTGGGCCGACAAACGTTGATGCAGCTCGCTGAACGAGGTGCAGCTGGCAAGTTCTGCCCGCTGCTCATCGCTCAGTGGTAGGTGGGCCAGGTATTCGCCAAGCGATTCTGGCCGTGCTTGAGAGTTACTCATCGGCAGGCAACTGATAGCTCCAGGTCTCGGTCAGCACCTGTTCGGTGGTGGCCGGTGCCCCAGTGGTGGATGCCGCGTCGGCGGCGGGTTGCTCGGCAGGCTTCTCGGCCTTGGCAGTTTTCGCTGCTGCCTTGTCCTGTTTAGCCGGTTTTGCTGGCTTGGCCGGCTCGACCGGGACGTCACGCAGCAGTGCTGCACGCATTTCCACGGACTTGCTCGGGTCTTTGACCTTCATTCGCAAGGTCAGGCGCCAGCCTTTGATCTCCGGGTTGTAGCGCAGGTTGTTCTCGACCAGCTCGGCGTTGTCACCGAGGCTGACCTGACTACGCACGGCGGTGTCCTCTGGCAGTTTAGCCAGCACCGGGCCTTCGAAGTCGACCAGGAAGGCCACGCTGCCGTCCGGCTGACGGATCAGGTTGGACTGTTTGACGTCACCGGTCGAGCGCAGGGTCTGCTTGACCCAACCGAGGTTCGGCGAATGGAATTCGGACTCGTCGATGGTCCAGTGCAGGCGGTAGGCGTATTCGAACGGGGTGCCCGGCTCCGGCAGTTTTTCCGGGCTCCAGAAGGCAACGATGTTGTCGTTGGTTTCGTCGGCGGTCGGAATCTCGACCAGGTCGACAGTGCCTTTGCCCCAGTCGCCAACCGGCTCGATCCAGGCGCTTGGACGCTTCTGGTAGTTGTCATCGAGGTCTTCGAACTGGCTGAACTCGCGCTGGCGCTGCAGCAAGCCAAAACCACGCGGGTTCTCGACGCTGAAGTTGCTCACGGCCAGGTGTTTCGGGTTGTTCAGCGGACGCCACAGCCATTCGCCGTTACCGGCATGGATCGACAGGCCTTCGGAGTCGTGCAGGGCCGGGCGGTAGTTGAGCACTTTCGACGGCTGGTTGCCGCCGAACAGGAACATGCTGGTCAGCGGGGCAATGCCCAGACGGCTGACGTGGTCACGCAGGAACACCTGGGATTTGACGTCGACAATGGTGTCGCTGCCTGGACGCAGGGTCAGCTTGTAGGCACCGGTGGAGCGCGGCGAGTCGAGCAGTGCGTAGATCACCAGGTGTTTGTCGGTGGCCTTCGGCTTCTCGATCCAGAACTCGGTGAAGCGCGGGAACTCTTCGCCGGACGGCAGCGCGGTGTCGATGGCCAGGCCACGGGCGGACAGGCCATACACATGGCCCTTGCCGACCACGCGGAAATAGCTGGCGCCAAGCAGGGTCATGATTTCATCCTGCTTGTCGGCCTTGTTGATCGGGTACAGCACGCGGAAACCGGCGTAGCCGAGGTTCTCGGTGGCTTTTGGATCAAACTGCACGCTGCCGAAATCGAAGCGGCTCGGGTCGTACTTGATCTCCTCGACCTTGGTCGCGGTGACTTCGTTGATTTTCACCGGCGTGTCGAAATGCATGCCCTGGTGATAGAAGGACAGCTTGAACGGGGTCTTGTCCTTGGCCCACTCCGCCTTCTCCGGCAGAAAACGGATCTGCTGGTAGTCGCCGTACTTCATGTCACGGAACACAGCTGGCAGATTGCTTTTCGGCGCCTCGTACTTCTGTCCGGCAAGATCCTTCGCCTTGGCCGCAACATCGTCAAGGTTGAACGCCCAGAGCTGACCTGCGCTGAACAGGCCTACCAGCGTTGCGCCTGTCAAAAAGGCCTTGCGCAGCCGATTGCCAGGGGTTCTTGGTGCATTACAGGGACTTACAATCACGAGCAACCCTCGCCGAAAACAGATCAATAAACCAACGGCCAGCGACATATGCCAGGTTGGCGAGCACTGTTCGGACTCCGAAAGGGCGCAATGATTCCCCAAACGGTTCCGGACAGTCTCAAGTCAGAGTCAAACGAACCCACGAACGCAGGTCCACATAGCGCGCGATTATCCAGCAGGCGGCGTTACAACGCATCAGGCCAAACCAACTATTTATGCTACAAAACCCCTTGTTTTCCTGCAAACAGGGGTTTTTTGCCATCAGATTTGTAACATAAATGTTACGGGGCCATCATTGACCAGGTGCACCTGCATGTCAGCCCCGAACTGACCACTGGCAACCGTGCCATGCAGCGTCTGGGCCTGGGCCAGTAAATAGTCGAAAAGCTCCGCGCCGAGGGCCGGCGGCGCCGCGGTGGAAAAGCTCGGGCGCAGGCCGCTCTGGGTGTCAGCGGCCAGGGTGAACTGCGACACCAGCAGCAGACCGCCGCCAATATCCTTGAGCGACAGGTTCATCTTGCCCTGCGGATCGCTGAACACCCGGTAGTTGAGCAGCTTGTGCAGCAATTTGTCGGCGTGCGCGCGGGTATCGCCGGGTTCCACCGCGACCAGCACCAGCAGGCCCTGGTCGATTGCCCCTACGGTTTTGCCCTCGACATCTACCCGTGCGCCACGCACACGTTGCAGCAGCCCCTTCATGCTTCTTCCAGAGGCAGGTCGAGCAGGCGCCGGGCCATCTGGTCGGCGGCACGCACCAGGGCATCGGTGATACCCGGTTCGGAAGCCGCGTGACCCGCGTCGCGAATCACCTTCAACTCACTGTTCGGCCAGGCCTGGTGCAGTTCCCAGGCATTGTCCAGCGGGCAGATCACGTCGTAGCGGCCATGCACGATGACCGCCGGCAGATGGGCGATCTTCGGCATGTCGCGGATCAGCTGGTCCGGTTCGAGGAAGGCATTGTTGGTGAAGTAGTGGCATTCGATACGGGCGATCGACAACGCACGCTGCGGCTCGGAGAAGCGATCGACCACCAGCGGGTTCGGCCGTAACGTTGCGGTACGCCCTTCCCAGGTGGACCAGGCCTTGGCTGCATGCATCTGGGCAATCTGGTCGTTGCCGGTCAGACGCTTGTGGAAGGCCTTGACCAGGTCACCACGTTCTTCCGCCGGAATCGGCGCGATGTAATCCTGCCAATAGTCCGGGAACAAGCGGCTGGCACCGGCCTGGTAGAACCACTCGATCTCTTGCGGGCGGCACAGGAAGATGCCGCGCAGGATCAGGCCATGCACGCGCTCGGGGTGGGTCTGGGCATAGGCCAGGGCCAGGGTCGAACCCCAGGAACCGCCGAACAGCAGCCACTTTTCGATCCCCAGGTGTTTGCGGATGCGCTCCATGTCTTCGATCAGGTGCCAGGTGGTGTTGTTTTCCAGGCTGGCATGCGGGGTCGAGCGGCCGCAGCCGCGCTGATCGAAGGTGATGATCCGGTACAGGTTGGGATCAAAGTAGCAACGGCTCTGGGCATCGCAGCCGGCGCCCGGGCCACCATGGATGAACAGCACCGGCAGACCTTCCGGCGAACCGCTCTCGTCGACGTACAGCACATGCGGTGCTTCCACGGCCAGATCGTGCCGGGCGTAGGGTTTGATCTGCGGGTACAAGGTCTGCATTACGCACTCCGTGTGGGAATTATTCTGCCGTTGGGCATCATAAACCTGAATTGCGCTTTGAGCATGCCCCTCTGCCATCGGTATTCACCCCCGGCACGCACATATCTACCACATTGCGCCAAACCTGCCGGACATAGTGCCGGAGCCATGAATCACATAAAGGGCTCTCGCATGACCACGGATAGCACAGGTAACAGCATTCACTACACAACCATTGAGGGCAAGATTCCCCAGTGGATGAAAACCGCGCCCAAGGAAACGTTACAGACGCTGCGTGATGCACACAAACAAGCGCCCGGCTGGCTTGAAAAAGCCTGCCGGGATAAGCCGGAGGTGGCCAAGGCCCTGGCGCAGGAACATGCGGCCTATCGTGGACACCAGGCAGAAGTTGGCAAGCTGTTCAGGAATTTCAAGCATCTCGACGCGTTCGCCAGTCACGCGTTGACCGAAGCCATCAAAAACCAGTTCGGGATGGAGATTGATGTCGCCAGGACGTACCTGCTTGATGCTGTTTTATACAGCGTTGTCTATCAACGCGACTCAGGCCCTAGAAACCCTGAGCTGTGCGTCAAATCCTTGAAGCACTATGCCATGCAAAACTTCGAGGCCAGCGCCACGGAGCCCGGAGGGATGGATGCTTACACGCCGGCCATACGCAGATCGGTGATTCTCGACCAGCGTGGCTATCAAGCGGGTCCGCCTTTCGAGAACGTCGTCGACATCGCCCCCGAACAATTCGCCGCACTGTGCCGAACCCTGGATATCGGCGGTACCTACTACGCCCAGCTCGACAGCATCTACTACCCCACGCCCAAACCTGGCGAAAGCACGCTTGCAGCCCAGGCGGTTGCGATTGAAACGCTGGGCCGCCCGGAAGTATCGGTATTCAAACAAAGCGTGCACCTTGCCTACCTGAAAAACGACATCAGCCAGGCAATGTATGAAGCCGTGCTGGCCACACCACTTGAGGAACTAGCTGCCCCGTCGAGCATGCCGAGCACCTTCGCGTTCCTCAACCTATGGGACGTCGAGCTGACCGGCCTGGTGTCAATCAGCCTGCACCAACCTGATGACTCGAACAGCCAGGTCGTGGCGCTGTACAACCCGCATGATGTCGACACCCCGATCAAGGAGTACGCCTCGTTCGAGGCACTTTGCACACAGTTGCGCGACAGGTTACAGCGGGACATGTCTTACATTGCCCGGCATATCCCCGACGCCAGCAAGTCAACACTCACGGTCAAGCTGCAGGATCGACTGCTGCCACTGACGTTCACCGTTAAAAACATCTACGAACGGGTGCCTGACCCTCAAGCAACGCTGCCGTTAGTACCCCATGCGTTCAAGCGCCCGTTCCTCGCCGAAATGGTCTATCAGGGCTTTGTGCGGCACCGCGATGATGCCAGGTTTCATGCCGTGCCAACGCTGGCCATGGACGCCATGACCTTGCACCGGCGTCTGGCCTACATTGAATCCATTGCGCTTGACGCGCTCAATGCCGTCGCCTTCGTGGTACCCGAGGTGGGCTACCTGATGCTGGCCGCAACGGTCTTGCAGTTGGGCAACGAAGTGTATGAAGGCATCGAGAGCTGGAGCAATGACGACAAGGAAATTGCCTTCGGCTACATGCTGGACGTTGTGGAAAACGTCTCACTCCTGGTATTGCAAGGTCTAGGCGGCGCGGCGATCGGAGCCGAGCTGGGAAGCCAGGGCGAAGGCGTTAAAGAAATCGAGACACCGACGCCAGGGCCTGAACGCATCCCTGTCGAAACCCCTTCGTTCATCGAAGAGCTTGAAGATGTCGAGATGCCCGATGGCGAACCCCGTCTATGGAAACCCGACTTAGTGCCCTTCGTGCAGGATATCGTGATTCCCGCGGAGCTCGAGCCGGACGAGCTGGGTCTACGGCATCACGACGGGAAGGCCTTGCTGGTCCTGGAGGGCCAGGCCTATGCAGTCAAGCAAACGCCCGCTGCTGATGGCTATAGCATTGAGCACCCGACCAAAGCACACAGCTATGAACCGCCGATTCGCCATAACGGCGCAGGCGCCTGGCTGCATGAGCTGGATCAGCCGCAAGAATGGCAAGGCATGCAACTGTTTCGGCGCCTGGGTTATCGCAATGAGCAATTCAGCGATGAAACGGCAATGCGGATCCTGCATGTCAGTGGCACCGATGAGGACGTACTTCGTCGCCTGCTGAGCGAGAATCAACGGCTACCGGCCCAGCTGGAAGACACGATGAAGCGCTTTGCGCTGGACAAAGAAGTCATGCAGTCGCTTGCCCAGGCAGAGGCAAGCATACGTAACGCAGAGCTGGAAAAACGATATGGCCTCTTGCCCGCAAACCAGGCAGCGACCGCCGGCGTGATCCAGCGCGTGTATCCGCAGCTCCCCAGCGCCATCACCGAGGAGTTGCTACGCAACGCCCAGCCATCCGAACTGCAAGCGTTGAGCACCGGAAAAGTGCCAACGCGCCTGGCCGAAGAGATCCGCCTCTACCAGCAACAGATCCGCCTCACTCGTGCATACGAGGGGCTGTACCTGGCGTCGGTGCGCAATCCAGATACTGACCGGTTGATCCTGCACACCCTGCCAACGCTGCCAGGCTGGCCGCCCGAGGTCAGCATTGAATTACACCCGTTTCCGTACTATCGGAGGCTCGACAGTATCGGCCCGGAGAGCGGCGCGCAGCGCATGCTGATCACCAGTAATCCAGCTGGATACATCACCTCGCGCACCGGTACGCCGATCAACCCGGCTGTCGGCCATGACACGATCTACGGAGCATTGTTCGAGGCGTTGAGCGAGACTCAGCGTGCAGCGCTGGCGACCTCCGGCGTGACAGACGCGGTAACCCTCCGCGAGCAGGTTCAGCTGGCACCTCTGCTGCCCCGCTGGCGCCTGCGCAAGATTCTGGGCATGCAACGTCCCGGTTTCAGATCGCCCATGCGCCTGGCCGATGGACGTCTCGGCTACCCCTTGAGCGGCAATGGCAACATCGGTGGGGCACTGAGCCGAAACATGCTGCTGGCCCAGATCAACGACAGCGGGCTACCGCAACGGATCACGGTCTCGGCCGAGCAGATTCTGGCAAGGCTGCAACAGGACGGCAGGTCAGCAGCGCAGATCCAGGACCGGATCAGGCAATTGATCGCTGAACGCCAGGAGCTGCAAGACAGCGTGGATCAATGGCGCGCAGGCCCGGGGACAATTGCCGACCTGGCCAGCCGCGAATCCAGCAGGCAGGAAATCGAAGCGGTCCTCTGGCAACAATGGTTCCACAGCGCAGTGCCAGAGCTCAACCAAGCGCTGCGGCCTTTACGTCTACAGCACACATTCATCGCCGAGTTCCCCCAGCACCTGCCGGACTTCATTGCGGCACGCACCCGGCATCTACAGCTGATCAACCTGTCACTCGATCACTCGGCGGATGGTTCCCTCGGCTGGGCGCAGTTCGAGGCTCAGCTGAGCAATCTCTTCCAGCACTTCCCCCTCCTTGAAAGACTGGAGATCGAGCGCCCCTACAGTGCCAACGCAGCAGCTTCCGAGCTCTCCAGCAGTCTTGAGTTGATCGTCAGAAGCTTTCCCCACCTGACAGAGCTGAGATTCATCAACCAGAACCTTGTGCTGACAGCGCAAAGCTTCGAACAGCTGGCCACACGCCAACACCTTGGCCGCCTGGATCTGAGTGGCAATACCTTGGCGCCAGACCTGCCCTTGCGTCTGCCCGACTGGCAGCTGCAGCGCCTTGGCCTGGAGCGCATGAGGTTTGCCAGCTGGCCTGCCTGGCTGGACAGTCAGGCACTGGAACGAATCGGCGAAGTTTCGCTGCGCAGCAACAACTTCACCGTGGTGCCTGAGTTCCTGGTAAACAACGACATCGACCCCGACCACCAGACACTGGTGTCTCTGGACGGTAATGCCATTTTCCCGGCCCAGCTGCGCGACATGTACCTCAGCCAGGATGGGCAAGCGCGCAGATTCAGTTTCAATCTGGCGCTCCCACTGGCCATCGAAGAGCGCCTGTTGGCGTTGATAGACGAGCGCCAGGCGTTGCGCGAAGCGGTGTACCAGTGGGCGAACAGCTCAAGCTCGTCAGCGCCGCTGAGCAACGAAACCATACGCTCGCGAACCCAGCTCGCCGAGGTGATCCTCGACTTCTGGGAGCAACGGGTGCGCGGTGCCAGCCTGTTCCCATTGCACCTTGAAGACCTGTCACTGAGTGACTTTCCTTCACGCTTGCCGGGCTTTTTCTACGGTTATGTTGAACACCTCAGGCTCAGGCGCGTCAACGCGTCCACTGGGCAACTCAATCAATTGCTGCGGCGCTTCCCGGCGCTCAGCTCACTGACCCTCGAAGGGCATGTGCAGCCTCTGCGCACCCTGCCATCGGCACTGGTCGACGCCGCCGGGATCCGCGAGTTGAACCTTCGCGAGCAAGGCCTGGTGGTCGATCAAGCGGTCATCGACGACCTGGCCCGCATGCGTGGCCTGATTGCCCTGGACCTGTCCGGTAACCGCTTCAGCCCGGCCCTGCCAAGCTCGATCGAGTTCAGTCGGCCACTGCATCGTCTGTATTTGCGCAACGTCGGGCTGCAGAGCTGGCCTGCGTGGTTGAGCGACCTGATGCCCCTGTATGTGCTGGCGCTGGACGACAACCTGCTGACCGAGCTTCCCGAGCCGATCCTGAGCAACCCGGAAAATGACGATGGCTTTACCTCCATCTCACTCACCGGCAATCCGCTGAGCCACGAGACCATGCAACGAGCCCACCTCTCCCAGGGCCGTCATCGAAGCTATACCTTCGACATGGATCTGCCGCTGGAAATCCTCAACCTGCAACCGCTCGACTACCACTTCAGCAGCGACGACAGCTCGCCAGGCAGCAGCCCAGGCAGCGTCGGCAGTGCGGCAAGCGCCCATCGCCATAGTCCAGTCCCCTGGCTGCCCGGGGATGTGCCGAATGTCGAACGCTGGTTACAGGGCTCGGAGCAGATGCGCACGGCCCATAGAAGCCAGTGGCAAGTGCTCGAGCACAGCGCTGATGCCGAGGATCTGCTGGGGCTGGTCGGACGCTTGTCGCAGTCAGCCCCCTACCGCACCCATTCGTCCAGACCCGAATTCATTGACCGGGTCTGGCGAGTACTGGACATGGCGGCAGACAACAGCGATCAGCGCCAGCTTTTCAATGGCATGGCTCAAGACGGGGCCTCTTCGAAAACCTGCCACGATGGCGCACTCCTGGTGTTCAAACAGATCGAGGAGCAACTGCTGATAAGGCAGGTGGAGATGGCCATACCCGGGGCCAACCACGACCAGTACATGTATCAGTTAACCCGCCGTCTGTACCGCCAGCGGGAACTTGACAACATCGCGCGTGAGCTAGCAAACGACAGAGACGAGGCAGAACTGCGGCTGGCCTACCACCGCAGGTTGGCCACCGTGCTGGATCTGCCTGCCCCTGCTGACCATATGCTGTATGAAAGCGCCGTCAGGCTGCAGCGGGGGGAACTCGAAAGGGTTGAAAGGCGGATCCGCGAGGCCGAAGACGGAGAGTCGTTCCTGCAGTTCGCGGCCAGCTTCAGGCTCTGGGAGAGTTACCTGCGCGATACCCATGCCGAACGCTTCGAAGCAATCACCAATACCTACCGTGAGGAGGAACGCCGGCTGTTTGAGCAACATCCGGATGATTCGATCGAAGCACTGGAGCCTTCCCTGCAGATACTCAGGGATAACCTGCAAAACCAGGAGCAAGCCCTGCTCCGCGAACTGACCAACCAGGCCGGCAGACGCCAGGACTAGACACGGGTACCGGGCAATCCCCGCCCGCCCGTCGAGGACGGGCGGGCTTCATCCCTCATTTGCCATACCGGCCTTTAGCCCAGTCCAGCGTGGTTTCCAGCAATTGCCGCAACACCACCTGGGTCGGCTGCGCCAGGTCCTCGCGATAGCTGAACGGCTCGACCTCTTCCATGTAGGTACTCTGCGCCAGCTCCAGCTGCACTGCATGGATGTGGTTGGCCGGGTCGCCATAGTGACGGGTGATATGCCCGCCCTTGAAGCGGCCATTGAGCACATGGCTGTATTGCCCCGCTTCGGCGCAGACGCCCTGTAGACGCTCGGCCAGCTGCGGATCGCAACTGGCGCCATTGAAGGTGCCGAGATTGAAGTCCGGCAGCTTGCCTTCGAACAGGTGCGGGATGTGCGAACGGATCGAGTGGGCATCCCACAGCAGTGCGTAACCGAACTGCTCGCGCAGGCGCGCCAGCTCACGACGGATCGTGTCGTGATAAGGGCGCCAGATCCCCTCCAGGTACTCCGCCCGTTCTTCTGCCGACGGCTCCTTGCCCGCCTGGAACAGCGGTTCACCCTCGAACAGGGTGGCTGGATACAGGCCGGTGGTAGCACCGGCATATAGCGGTTTGTCGTCATCCGGGCGATTCAGGTCGATGACAAAGCGCGAGTACTCGGCGGCCACCACGCTGGCCCCCAGCTCGCGGGCAAAATCGTACAGCTGCGGGATATGCCAGTCGGTATCGGGCAGGCTCTGCGCCGGCGCCACCAGCCCGGCCTTGACCACCGGCGTCAAACGCAGGCCGGCATGCGGCATGCTGATCAGCAGCGGCAGGCTGCCTTGGTGAAAGCTCAGTACCTTGTCCATAGGCGCTCCTTCAATTGAAAATTTCGCGGCCCAGACGCACCACCCGCTTGGGCAGGTCGCCGCCCAGCCAATAGCACAGGTCCGCCGGACGCTCGATCTGCCAGGCGACAAAGTCCGCGACCTTGCCGACTTCCAGCGAGCCATGGCTGTGGCCCAGTCCCAGCGCAGTGGCGGCATGGGTGGTGACGCCCGCCAGAGCCTCTTCCGGGGTCATGCGGAACAGGGTACAGGCCATGTTCAGCATCAGTCGCAGCGACAGCGCCGGCGAGGTGCCGGGGTTGAGGTCAGTGGCGATGGCGATCTTCACCCCGTGCTTGCGCAAGGCCTCCATCGGCGGTAGCTGGGTTTCGCGCAGGAAGTAGAACGCACCCGGCAACAGCACCGCCACCGTACCGGCTGCCGCCATGGCAAGCGCATCGTCCTCGGTCATGAACTCCAGATGATCGGCCGACAGCGCCTGGTAACGCGCCGCCAGGCTGGAGCCGGCCAGCGACGACAGTTGCTCGGCATGCAGCTTGACCGGCAGTTTCAGCGCCTGGGCCTTGATGAACACGCGCTCGACCTGCGCCGGGGAAAACGCCAGGTATTCGCAGAACGCATCGACGGCATCGACCAGCCCCTCGGCCGCCAGGGCCGGGAGCATCTCGTCGCAGATATGGCTGATGTAGTCGTCAGCCCGGTCCTTGTACTCCGGCGGCAAGGCATGGGCGGCCAGGCAGGTACTGCGCACGGTCAGCGGCAACTCTTCGCCGAGGCGGCGAATGACCTTGAGCATCTTGCGCTCGTTGGCCAGGTCCAGGCCGTAGCCAGACTTGATCTCCAGAGTGGTGACGCCATCGCGCATCA
This sequence comes from Pseudomonas putida, assembly GCF_028682475.1. Taxonomy (GTDB): domain Bacteria; phylum Pseudomonadota; class Gammaproteobacteria; order Pseudomonadales; family Pseudomonadaceae; genus Aquipseudomonas; species Aquipseudomonas putida_AG. The sequence continues at coordinate 105,174 of NZ_JANHLE010000010.1, read as the reverse complement.
ACGCCTGGACCCGCTGGCGGGCACTGGCGAACAGTTCATCTTCACTGGCCGCGCGGGTCGCCCGTACGGTGCTGGCAATACCGCCGCCCTGGGCGGCGATCTCGGCATAGCTGACCCCTTGCAGGCGCTGCTCGAACTCGCTGCTGCGATTGCCGCCGAACACCGCGTGGCTATGGCAATCGACCAGCCCCGGGGTAACCCAGGCGCCGCCCAGGTCCACGGTCCTGTCAGCGCTCAGGCTTGGCAGCGACTGGCGCGGGCCGATCCACTCGATGTGGCCGGCACTGGTAACGATCGCCGCATCCTCGATGATCGAGTAAGTGCCTTGGGCCATGCTCGCCACATGGCAGTGCTGCCAGAGGGTTCTCATGCAATGTCTCCGTTTCTAGCGGTGAAGTTGGGACGGATCCTGGGCCAGCGGCGCTTCGCCCTTCGCTGCCCGCGGCTTGCACCACAGCAGGTAGGAGGCGACCAGGAACAGCACCCAGACCACGCCGACCAGCAGCGCTGCCTGAGTATCAGGGAAGTAACCGAGCACGCCGAACACGAACAGCATGAAGGCAATCGCCGCTGCCGGACCATAAGGCCAGAACGGCACCGGGAACTTCAGCTCGGCGACTTCTTCACGGCTCATGCTGCGACGCATGGCGACCTGGGTGACCAGGATCATCAGCCACACCCAGACGGTCGCAAAGGTAGCGATCGAGGCGATCAGCAGGAACACGTTTTCCGGGATCAGGTAGTTGAGCACTACGCCACCGAGCAAGGCTGCGCCCATGACCAGCACGGTCATCCATGGCACGCCATGGCGGGAGATTTTCGCAAAGCCCTTCGGTGCATGCCCTTGTTCGGCCAGACCGTACATCATGCGGCCGGCGCCGAAGATATCGCTGTTGATCGCCGACACTGCTGCCGAGATCACCACGATGTTCAGCACTGTCGCCGCCGAGCCGATCCCCAGGTTACTGAAGATCTGCACGAACGGGCTGCCCTGGCTGCCGATCTGCGGCCATGGGTACAGGCACATCAGCACGAACAGGGTCAGCACATAGAACAGCAGGATGCGCATCGGCACGGCGTTGATCGCCTTGGGCAACACGCGCTGCGGATCCTTGGCCTCACCGGCGGTGATACCGATGATTTCGATGCCACCGAAGGCAAACATCACCACGGCGAACGAAGCGATCAGACCGCCAATGCCATTGGGCATGAAGCCGCCATGCTCGAACAGGTTGCTGATACCCACAGCGTTGTCGGCACTGGCGTTGCTCAGGCCGAAGATCATGATGCCGAAGCCGGCCAGGATCATCGCGACGATGGCGCTGACCTTGAGCAGCGACAGCCAGAATTCCATCTCGCCGAAGACTTTGACGTTACACAGGTTCAGGCCGCCAATCAGGAAGACGATGCCCAGCACCCAGATCCAGCGGGCCACCTCCGGAAACCAGAAGCCCATATAGATGCCGAAGGCGGTCACGTCGGCCAGGCAGACGATGATCATTTCGAAGGCGTAGGTCCAGCCCAGGATGAAACCCGACATCGGCCCCAGGTAGGTGCTGGCGTAGCTGCCAAAGGAACCGGACACCGGATTGTGCACGGCCATCTCGCCCAGTGCGCGCATGACCATGAACACCGCGGCGCCACCGATCAGGTAGGCCAGCAGCACGGCGGGGCCGGCCATCTGGATGGCCGAGGCAGAGCCATAGAACAACCCGGTGCCAATGGCCGAACCGAGCGCCATGAAACGGATATGACGGGCCGTCAGGCCGCGTTTGAGCCCTTCTGCTTGTTGCATGTCGCGTCCTTATTCTTGTTCTTGGGGTGTTGCTCAATGACAGGGGGCTGCTATGCAGCCCATCGCCGGCTCCGCCAGCTCCCACAATGTTCCTGTGGGAGCTGGCGAAAGCCGGCGATGAAGTGTCACAGGCTAGGCAGGACCTTGGCCGGCAGCAGCGCGGTCAGGGAACCTTCGGCCAGCAGGGCGATAGCCGCCTCGATGTCCGGCGCGAAGAAACGGTCCTTCTCGTAGAAGGCGACCTTGCCACGCAGGGCCTTACGCGCCTGCTCCAGCTTCGGCGAAGTTTTCAGGCCTTCGCGCAGGTCCAGGCCCTGGGCGGCGGCCAGCCATTCCACGGCGAGCACACCGCGGGTGTTTTCAGCCATTTCCCACAGACGCTTGCCGGCGGCCGGGGCCATCGACACGTGGTCTTCCTGGTTGGCCGAAGTCGGCAGGCTGTCGACGCTGTGCGGGTGCGCCAGGGCCTTGTTCTCGCTGGCCAGTGCGGCCGCGGTGACCTGGGCGATCATGAAGCCGGAGTTGACCCCGCCGTTGGCCACCAGGAACGGCGGCAGCTGCGACATGTGCTTGTCCATCATCAGCGAGATGCGGCGCTCGCTCAGCGAACCGATCTCGGCAATCGCCAGAGCCATGTTGTCGGCGGCCATGGCCACCGGCTCGGCGTGGAAGTTACCACCGGAGATCACATCACCTTCGGCAGCGAACACCAGCGGGTTGTCGGACACGGCGTTGGCTTCGATCACCAGCACTTCGGCAGCCTGACGCAACTGGGTCAGGCAAGCGCCCATGACCTGTGGCTGGCAGCGCAGCGAGTACGGGTCCTGGACCTTGCCGCAGTTTTCGTGGGAGGCCGAGACTTCGCTGCCGTCACCGAGTAGGTCGCGGTAGCAGGCGGCGGCATCGATCTGACCACGTTGACCACGGGCGGCATGGATGCGGGCGTCGAACGGCGAACGCGAACCCAGTACCGCTTCGACCGTCAAGGCACCGATCGAGGTGGCGGCGGCGAACAGGTCTTCACCTTCGAACAGACCGCGCAGGGCATAGGCGGTAGATGCCTGGGTGCCGTTGAGCAGTGCCAGACCTTCCTTGGCCGCCAGGGTCAGCGGCTCGAGACCGGCAACCGCCAGGGCTTCGGTAGCCGACAGCCATTGGCCGTTGTGGCGCGCCTTGCCTTCACCGAGCAGTACCAGCGACATATGCGCCAGCGGTGCCAGGTCGCCGGAAGCGCCCACCGAACCTTTGAGCGGGATGTGCGGATAGACTTCGGCGTTGATCAGCGCGATCAGCGCGTCGATCACCTTGCGGCGAATCCCGGAGAAGCCACGGCTCAGGCTGTTGACCTTGAGCACCATGATCAGTCGCACCAGGGCATCGTCGATCGGCTGGCCAACGCCAGCAGCGTGCGACAGCACCAGCGAACGCTGCAGGTTTTCCAGGTCATGGCTGGCGATGCGGGTCGAGGCCAGCAGGCCGAAACCGGTGTTGATGCCGTAGGCGGTGCGGTTCTCCGCGAGGATCTGCTCGACACAAGCGACGCTGTCGTCGATCTGCTGATCGGCGCTGGCATCCAGCTTGAGGGTTACCGGCTGCTGGTAGATCGCACGCAGCTGAGCCAGGGTCAGGGTGCCGGGCTTCAGGGTCAATTCAGTCACGTTAATGCTCCGTACTCGTGAGGCGTATGCGCCTGCATAGATATCAGTATCAACCATTTACCGCAGATCAGCCTGTGATCATCGGCAGGTTCAAGCCTTGTTCTTTGGCGCAGTCGATGGCGATCTGGTAACCGGCATCGGCGTGACGCATGACACCGGTGGCCGGGTCGTTGTGCAGGACGCGGGCGATACGCTCGGCAGCCTCGTCGGTACCGTCGCAGACGATGACCATGCCCGAGTGCTGGGAGAAGCCCATGCCGACGCCACCACCGTGGTGCAGGGAGACCCAGGTCGCGCCGCTGGCGGTGTTGAGCAGGGCGTTGAGCAGCGGCCAGTCGGAGACGGCGTCGGAGCCATCCTGCATCGACTCGGTTTCGCGGTTAGGGCTGGAAACCGAGCCGGAGTCGAGGTGGTCGCGGCCAATAACGATAGGCGCCGACAGCTCACCGCTGCGCACCATTTCGTTGAACGCCAGGCCGAGCTTGGCACGCAGGCCCAGGCCGACCCAGCAGATACGCGCTGGCAAGCCCTGGAAGCTGATGCGCTCGCGGGCCATGTCCAGCCAGTTGTGCAGGTGCGCGTCGTCCGGGATCAGTTCCTTGACCTTGGCGTCGGTCTTGTAGATGTCTTCGGCATTGCCCGACAACGCCGCCCAGCGGAATGGACCGATACCGCGGCAGAACAGCGGACGGATGTAGGCCGGTACGAAGCCCGGGAAGTCGAAGGCATTGCTGACGCCCTCTTCCTTGGCCATCTGGCGGATGTTGTTGCCGTAGTCGAAGGTCGGCACGCCCTGCTTCTGGAACTCGAGCATGGCTTTGACGTGCACGGCCATCGATTGCTTGGCGGCTTTGACCACTGCAGCCGGCTCGGTCTGCGCGCGGTCGCGGTACTGTTCCCAGGTCCAGCCGGCAGGCAGGTAACCGTTGAGCGGGTCGTGGGCGCTGGTCTGGTCGGTGACCATGTCCGGACGCACGCCACGCTTGATCAGCTCCGGCAGAATTTCGGCGGCGTTGCCCAGCAGGGCGATGGAGATGGCTTTGCCTTCGGCGGTGTACTTGGCGATGCGGGCCAGGGCGTCATCGAGATCCTTGGCTTGCTCGTCGACATAACGGCTGCTCAGGCGGAAGTCGATGCGGCTCTGCTGACATTCGATGTTCAGCGAGCAGGCGCCGGCCAGGGTCGCGGCCAGTGGCTGGGCGCCGCCCATGCCACCGAGGCCTGCGGTCAGTACCCACTTGCCCTTGAGGCTGCCGTTGTAGTGCTGGCGGCCGGCTTCGACGAAGGTTTCGTAGGTGCCCTGAACAATGCCCTGGCTACCGATGTAGATCCAGCTGCCGGCGGTCATCTGGCCGTACATGGCCAGGCCCTTGGCATCCAGTTCGTTGAAGTGCTCCCAGTTGGCCCAGTGGGGTACCAGGTTGGAGTTGGCGATCAGTACGCGCGGGGCGTTGCTGTGGGTCTTGAACACGCCGACCGGCTTGCCCGACTGCACCAGCAGGGTTTCGTCTTCGTTGAGGTTGGTCAGGCTCTCGACGATCTTGTCGTAGCACTCCCAGTTACGTGCGGCACGGCCAATACCACCGTAAACCACCAGTTCTTTCGGGTTTTCTGCGACTTCCGGGTCGAGGTTGTTCATCAGCATGCGCAGCGGCGCTTCAGTCAGCCAGCTCTTGGCGGTGAGCTTGTTGCCGCGGGCAGCGCGGATTTCGACGTCACGGAATTTTTTGAAGTTGTTGTCAGTCACGGAAATGGCTCCTAAGCGATCAGTCCAAACCAACCCAGGCATTGGGTGTGTGATGGTGCTTATACAAACACATCTTTACTTGTATGTACAAGCATAGGCAATTGAAATGCCAACTTGTCGAGGCAACTCAGTGCCAGGCTGAAATGCAGGCGCCAGAGCCCCGCAGCGCCTGGCTTTGGCAAGCAGAAAAAAATTTCAGGGGATCAACGGTGAAGAGGAGCCGACCAGTGGCGTTGCACCACATTGGGACAATCGGTAACACCCTCGGCCGAAATGCGCGGCCGAGGCGTAACTATTTCATTGCGGCGTCAACTCGATCAGGCAGCAGCGGCCCTGCACATTCAAAGTCTGCAGGCTGGCGTTATCTTGCAGCTGCAGGCAGTCGTAGCGTCCGAGGATCTGTTCACCCTGCCCGGCCAGTGCCACCTCCACCTGGGAAGCGGCGGCAAACAGCAGCAGGGTCGAGGCCGAGCTGAACACCCGCTGGCTGCCATCGAGCCATTGCAGGCGCGCACGGTAACGCTCAGGCGAATAGATCAGGTTGAAATCGCGAATCGAACCACCGAGCAAGGTGCAACTGACCTGGCTTTCGCCCCTGAAGGCAAAGGCATCGTAAGGCAACAGCGGCCGCGTGGCCTGGCCATCGACCTGCAAGCGCATGCCCTCGCCTTCAAGCACGGTGATGATGCGCTGATAACCGGCGAAACTGGAAAACCCGCCCGACTCGGCGATGTCGGCGATCGACAGGCGCCAGCCGAAACCGTCCAGGCCTTCGCCGGCATCACGGGTGATTTCTTCGGTACTGCCGCCGCCGTTTTTCCACGGCATGCGGGGGTAGTCTTTGGCGCGTAAAACCTGCAACTGGCTCATTTGCTGAAGCGTCCTTCCAGACGATGACGGGAACCGGGATGAATCAGACGAGCGGCAGTCACCGGCTGACGTCCCGACCAGGTACGGCGACGGATCAGCAGGCAGGGCTCGCCTTGTTCGATTTGCAACAGGCGGCATTCCTCCGGCTCGGCGAGGATCGCCTCGACCACGTGCTCGCCCTCGGTCAGCGGCGCCACCTGGGACAGGTAGGCGTAAGGGGTCTGCAGGGTGAAGTCCTGCTTGAGGTAGTCCGGAGCGATCTGCGCGTTGACGAAGCGGTCTTCGATCTGCACGGCAATGCCGTTCTCGTAATGCACGATCAGCGAGTGGAACACCCGCTGGCCTTCACGCATGTCCAGGGCCAGGGCCCGCTCGGAACCGGCGGCCTCCTCGGCGAGGGTGACCACCTTGCAGGTATGCTGATGACCGCGGGCGGCGATCTCATCGGCAATGTTGTTGACCTCGAACAGCGCTGAGCGGGTCTTGGGCTCGGCAACGAAGGTGCCGACGCCCTGCATGCGCACCAGCAGGCCTTCGGCAGTCAGCTCGCGCAACGCGCGGTTAATGGTCATACGGCTGAAGCCCAGTTCGTTGACCAGCTCGCTCTCCGAAGGCACGCGGTGATGAGGCGGCCAGCTGCCATTCTGGATCTGCTGGGCAATCATTTGTTTGACCCGGGCATACAACGGCGCCGGCCCCTCGCCCATCTGGGCAACCAGCGCGGAGACAGGAGGTGTCGGCACGGAAAATATCCTTGTTCGGTTGAATGAACGGTAGCTTGCCGGAGTTTACCCAGCAGGCAAACGTCTGTATATGTATATACAAATAATCACAATGAGGTGTTGCGTCGATGTCCGTCTTCTTTGCCGAGCGCGCTCTGCTGCCTACGGGCTGGGCCGAAAACGTCCGAATCGAGGTCGGTGCCGACGGCCTGCTGGCCAGTGTCCAGGCCAATGGCTCAGCCGAAGGTGCCGAGCGCCTTGCCGGCCCGCTGCTGCCTGGCATGCCCAACCTGCACTCGCATGCCTTCCAGCGCGCCATGGCCGGGCTGGCCGAAGTGGCTGGCAATCCCAACGACAGCTTCTGGACCTGGCGCGAGCTGATGTACCGCCTGGTCGGCAAGATCAGCCCCGAGCAATTGCAGATCATCGCCCGTCAGCTGTACATCGAAATGCTCAAGGCCGGTTACACCTCGGTTGCCGAATTCCACTATGTGCATCATGACACCCAGGGCCAGGCCTATGCCGATCCGGCCGAACTGTCCTTGCGCATCAGTCAGGCGGCCAGTGCCAGCGGCATCGGCCTGACCTTATTGCCGGTGCTGTACAGCCACTCCGGCTTTGGCGGCCAGACGCCGAACGAAGGCCAGCGGCGCTTCATCAACAGCACTGAACAGTACCTGAATCTGCAGTCGCGCCTGGCACCAGTGCTGGCCGAACAGCCCGCACAAGCCCTGGGCCTGTGCTTCCACTCCCTGCGTGCGGTCACCCCGGAGCAGATCGCCGAGGTCATGGCCGCCAGCGACAAGGCTTGCCCGGTGCATATCCATATCGCCGAGCAACAGAAGGAAGTCGACGATTGCCTGGCCTGGAGCGGCCGCCGCCCGCTGCAATGGCTGTACGAAAACACCGAAGTCGACCAGCGCTGGTGCCTGGTCCACGCCACCCATGCCGAGCCCGATGAAGTCGAGCTGATGGCCCGCAGCGGCGCAATCGCCGGCCTGTGCCTGACCACCGAAGCCAACCTCGGCGACGGCATCTTCCCGGCAGTGGACTACCTGGCCCAGGGCGGACGTCTGGGGATTGGCTCCGACAGCCATGTGTCGTTGAGCGTGGTTGAAGAACTGCGCTGGCTGGAATATGGCCAACGTCTGCGCGATCAGCGCCGCAACCGTCTATATCGCGGCGACCAGCCGATGGTCGGGCGAACCTTGTACGACGCGGCGCTGAGCGGTGGCGCGCAGGCGCTGGGGCAGCCAATTGGCGAGCTGGCGGTCGGTAAACGGGCAGACTGGCTGGTGCTCGATGGCAACGATCCGTATCTGGCGACTGCCAGCGAGGATGGCATTCTCAATCGCTGGCTGTTTGCCGGTGGGGACCGTCAGGTGCGGGATGTAATGGTCAACGGCCACTGGGTGGTGCGCCAGGGGCGGCATGCCCAGGAAGAAGACAGCGCACGGGCATTTGCCGGGGTGCTGCGGGCTTTGCTGGGCTGAGCTATCGCGAGGCAAGCTCGCTCCCACAGGCACACACATATCCTGTAGGAGCGGGCTTGCCCCACGAAAAAGCCCTCAAGGCTTATGAGCAAGCATGTCCTTGTCCGCCACCCGCCAGATCAGCCGATTGGTGTCATACCCTTGCTGCCGCGCCTTGGCCAGCAGGCTTTCCCTTTGCCAGGCCGGCACCGTCGGCGTGCGCGAAAGTATCCACAAGTATTTGCGATCCGGGTTACCGACCAGCGCGGTCTGGTAGTCGTCGCCGACATACAGCACCCAGTATTCGCCCTTGGCTACTCCCGGCAGCACGGTCGAGAACCAGTTGTCGAACTCCACCCAGAGCTTGTCGGTCTTGCCAGGCACCTGTGGCGTGGCGTTGCCGCTGGCTTCCTGCCATTCACCCTCAAGGGTCTGGCAACGGTTGAGCACACCGACCGTACCATCAGGCTTGAGGTTGTAATGGGCCTCGGACTGGGCGCAGTCGCGCTGGAAAAACATCGGCAGGCGCGCCAATTCAAACCACTTGCCCTGGTAGCGCTTGAGGTCCACGCTATCGACCGTCTTCGGCGGAATCGGCCCGGCGCCCGAGTTGGCACAGCCGCCCAGGATCAGGCCGATACACAGGGCCAGCAGCAGGTGTAGCGGTTTCATTTGAGCCCCTGCCCTGAGTACATCAGCACCTTGTCGGCGGCGTATTGCACGCTGATGAAGCTCTTCTCGTCACCCCAGGTGCAACTGGACATGCCCAGCGCGCCGGAGCACTCCTTGGGCGTGCCGAGCAGTGTTTCGACCTCGGCCTTGGCCATGCCTGCCTTGAGCTTTGAATAGTTTTCCTGGTTGATTTTGTTGCACGCAGTCAGAAATACGCACAAGGACAACAAGGCGAGGGAACGCAACGACATGAAAGGTCACTCCTGGACATGAGGGTGCAGGCGCGATGGCCTACCGACAGCTTAGAAGGGGAAAACCGAGTCTGGTTCCCCGGCCGCAGCGCTTTCCTGACGCCAATTCACTGCCTTTGGTCGTATTACGCCCCCTGCGCATTAATCTTTTGCCCAAAGCGGACGACACAGGGGCGCGCTGCGACGTATTGCCGCGCCCTCCCCGTTGACCCGCCTTGTGCAGACAGACCCCGCAATGACAAAAAACCTGAAATTCAGCCACAAGATTCTGCTCGCCGCCGCCCTGGTGGTCGCTGTCGCCTTTACCTGCTTTGTCCTGTTCAACGATTACCGCCAGCGTCAGACCCTGCGTAGCAATACCGAGGCCTCCATGCGCGAACTCGGCAGTCTGACCAGCAGCAACATCCAGACCTGGCTGCAAAGCCGCATCCAGATCCTGCAGTCGCTGTCCCAGCAAGTGACCGTCGATGGCGCGAGCCAGGACAGCCTGACCCGCAGCCTGAACCTGCCGGTGTACGGCAACAATTTCCTCCTGACCTATTTCGGCGGCCAGGATGGCTACATGCAGTCGGTGCCGCTGGGCAGCCGCCCGGCCGATTACGATCCGCGTGTGCGTGGCTGGTACAAGGCTGCCAGCAGCGCCGGCCAGACCATCGTCACCGAACCGTACATTTCCACCTCCGCCAACAAGCTGGTGATCACCCTGGCCACGCCAGTGCAGCAGCAAGGCCGGCTGATCGGCGTCAACGGTGCCGACACCGACCTGGACAGCATCAGCGCAATCATCAACGCGCTGAACTTCGACGGTCACGGCCAGGCTTTCATCGTCAACGGCGACGGCAAAATCCTGGTCCATCCCGACAGCAGGCTGGTGCTGAAAAACCTCAGCGAAGCCTACCCGCAGAACACCCCGCAGATCGGCAGCGGCCTCAAGGAGGCTGAGCAAGGCGGTCAGCAGCAGTTCATCACCTTCACCAAGGTCAATGGCGTGCCGTCGGCCGATTGGTATGTGGCGCTGGTGCTCGACCAGGATTTCGCCTTCGCCATGCTCAGCGAACTGCGCACCTCGGCGATTGTCGCCACGGTGATTGCAGTACTGATCATCATCGCCCTGCTGGGCTTGCTGATCCGCGTGTTGATGGAACCGCTGCACGTCATGGGCCGGGCGATGCATGACATCGCTGAAGGCGAAGGCGATCTGACCCGCCGCCTGCGCATTCATGCTCAGGACGAATTCGGCAGCCTCGGCCAGTCATTCAACCGTTTTGTCGAACGCATCCATGAGTCGATCCGTGAAGTGTCCTCGGCCACCGGCCAGGTCAACGAAGTGGCCCTGCGCGTGATCAGTGCTTCGAATGCCTCGATCCATAACGCCGACCAGCAATCGAGCCGCACCAGCAGCGTTGCCGCCGCCATCAACCAGCTCGGTGCCGCCGCCCAGGAGATCGCCCAGAACGCCGCCCTCGCTTCGCAGCACTCCAGCGATGCGCGCAACCTGGCCGCAGAAGGTCAGCAGGTGGTCGAGCAGACAATCGAGGTAATGAACCAGCTGTCGACCAGGATCAGCGACTCGTGCGACAACATCGAGACGCTGAATGCCAACACGGTGAACATTGGCCAGATCCTCGAAGTGATCAGCGGCATTTCCCAGCAGACCAACCTGCTGGCGCTCAATGCTGCCATCGAAGCGGCGCGTGCCGGTGAAGCCGGCCGCGGTTTTGCTGTGGTGGCTGATGAGGTGCGCAACCTGGCTCACCGCACCCAGGACTCGGCGCAACAGGTGCAGCGCATTATCGAAGAGCTGCAGGCCGGCGCCCGCGTCGCGGTCAGCACCATGACCGAAAGCCAGAGCCACAGCCAGCACAGCGTCGGCATTGCCAACCAGGCCGGTGAGCGTCTGGGCAGCGTGACTCAGCGCATCGGCGAGATCGACGGCATGAACCAGTCGGTGGCCACCGCCACTGAAGAACAGACAGCCGTGGTCGAGTCGATCAATGTCGACATTACCGAGATCAATATGTTGAATCAGGAAGGGGTGGAGAACCTGCAGGCGACCTTGCGGGCCTGCACCGACCTGGAGAATCAGGCCAGCCGGTTGAAGCACCTGGTGGGAAGTTTCAGGATTTGATCTGACATTTATCGCGGGGCAAGCCCGCTCCCACAGGACCGGTGGGAGCGGGCTTGTCCCGCGATTGAATTCAACTCAAAACCGCGAGCCGGGCTCCAGCAGAAAATCCATTTCTTCATCGGTACTCGGCCGATTCAGCACCAGATTGCGATGCGGGAAGCGGCCAAAACGGGCAATCACCCGCTGGTGCTGCTCGGCATAATCAAGAAAACCTTCGAACAGACGTCGGTCTCTCTCCGGCTGGGCATCGAGCAACAGCTGATAGCGCTCGACACTGATATTCTGCCAATCCAGCACTTCGGCATGCTCCAGCACCAGCAGGATGAACACCCGCTGGATCGGCAGCAACTGGTAGTCCCAGGCCTTGTCCAGCCCCTGCATCACCAGCACCTGGGCACGCCGGTCGCCATCGAAGGCACGCGGCGTGTCGCGGTGGATCATGCGCGGCAACTGATCGAGCAGCAGGACCAGAGCCAACCAGCCCTGCGGGCTTTGCAGCCACTCGTCCAGACCGCCCGCCAGTGCCTGGGCAACCAGATCGCCGAAGCGCTCTTGCGCCTCGTCGTCGTGGTGCTTGCCGAACCACAGCGTGCTCTTCTCGTCAGCGACGTCCTGAGGGCTGGTGCCCCATCCGAACCACCACTCCAGTAACGGCTGCCAAGGTGCGAGCATGACTTACTCCTGGTGATAACCGGTAACGCGCTCGACTTCCTGCTTGGAGCCGAGGAACACCGCCACGCGCTGGTGCAGGCTATCAGGCTGGATGTCGAGGATGCGCTGTTTGCCGTCGGTGGAAGCACCGCCAGCCTGTTCGATGATGAACGACATCGGATTGGCTTCGTACATCAGACGCAGCTTGCCCGGCTTGGACGGCTCGCGCGCGTCACGCGGGTACATGAACAGGCCGCCACGGGTCAGGATGCGATGCACGTCGGCTACCATCGAGGCGATCCAGCGCATGTTGTAGTTCTTTTTCAGCGGACCGGTCTCACCGGCCAGCAGCTCGCCCACATAGCGGGTCACCGGCGCTTCCCAGTGACGCTGGTTGGACATGTTGATGGCGAACTCGGCGGTGGCTTCCGGCACCTGGATGTTCTCGTGGGTCAGCACGAAGCTGCCCAGTTCGCGGTCCAGGGTGAAACCCTTGACGCCATTGCCCAGGGTCAGGATCAGCATGGTCTGCGGGCCATAGATCGCGTAACCGGCGGCAACCTGCTTGGTGCCCGGCTGCAGGAAGGCCTGTTCGTTGAGGCTTTCGTTCTGGCTCAGGTACTCGTTAGGGCAACGCAGCACCGAGAAGATGGTACCGACCGAAACGTTGACGTCGATGTTCGACGAACCGTCCAGCGGGTCGAATACCAGCAGGTAGGCGCCTTTCGGGTATTTGCCCGGGATCTGGTAGGCATTGTCCATTTCTTCGGACGCCATGCCGGCCAGGTGGCCGCCCCACTCGTTGGCTTCGAGCAGGATGTCGTTGGAAATCACGTCCAGTTTCTTCTGGACTTCGCCCTGCACGTTTTCCGTGCCCATGCTGCCCAGAACACCACCCAGGGCGCCCTTGGAAACGTTATGGCTGATCTCCTTGCACGCACGCGCCACCACTTCGATCAGGAAGCGCAGATCGGCAGGGGTACTGTTGCTGCGGGTCTGCTCAATCAAATAGCGACTCAGGGTAACGCGGGACATGTATGGCTCCGAAGGAAGGGGGTAGTAAAAACCCCCGCAGTTTACAGGGAGAGTGCAGCGCTAGCGAGCTATCCGACACGCTTGCCCGATCAGACGGCACTTTGACCCGAGAGTTCAGCGCTCCCGGGCCGTCATGCACGGCTTAGTCGAGGGCTTTCCAGATCTGTGTGGCGTACTCGCGAATGGTCCGGTCCGAAGAGAACCAGCCCATCCGCGCGGTGTTGAGCACTGCGATACGCCACCACTGCTTGGGATCGTGCCAGAGCGCTTCGACGCGCAACTGAGCGTCCCAGTAGGCATCGAAGTCGGCGCAGACCAGAAAGCGGTCATGGGCCACCAGCGAATCCACCAGGCCCACGTAACGGGCCGGGTCATCCGGGGAGAACACCCCGCTGCGAATCGCCTGAAGCACATCATTGAGGCGGTGAGAGGCGCTGATCGCCGCATGGGCGCCAAAGTCGCCACTTCGCTTGCGCGCCTCCACCTGCTGCGCGGTCAGGCCGAAGATGAACATGTTTTCGGCACCGACCTGCTCGCACATCTCGACATTGGCGCCGTCCAGGGTGCCGATGGTCAGGGCGCCATTGAGCCCGAACTTCATGTTGCTGGTACCCGAGGCTTCGTAACCGGCGGTGGAAATCTGCTCGGACAGGTCCGCTGCCGGGATGATGCTTTCCGCCAGGCTGACGTTGTAGTTGGGCAGAAACACCACCTTGAGCAGGCCGCGCACGGTCGGGTCGTTGTTCACCACCCGGGCGATGTCGTTACTCAGCTTGATGATCAACTTGGCCTGGTGATAGCTGGCCGCCGCCTTACCGGCGAAAATTTTCACCCGTGGCGCCCAGTTGGTCCCGGGTTCGGCCCGTATCGCCTGGTACAAGGCCACGGTGTGCAGGAGGTTGAGCAACTGGCGCTTGTACTCGTGGATGCGTTTGACCTGCACATCGAACATCGCTTCAGGGTTGACGGTGATCCCCAGACGCTCCTGGATCAGGTTGGCCAAGGCCTTCTTGCTGTGCAGGCGCTGCTCGGCGAACTGTTTACGGAACGCCGCCTTGTCGGCAAAGGGGTCGAGGTCGCGCAAGCGCCCTTGCGGGTTGTCGAGCACATCCTCACCCAGGGCCTCGACCAGCATGCCGGTGAGCTGCGGGTTGGCCTGGTACAACCAGCGACGGAAGGTGATGCCGTTGGTCTTGTTGTTGATCCGTTCTGGATACAGCTTGTGCAGCTCGGCGAACACCGTGCTGCGCATCAACTTGCTGTGCAACGCCGACACGCCATTGACGCTGTGCGATCCGAGAAACGCCAGATTGCCCATGCGCACACGCCGGCCATTGTCTTCCTCGATCAGTGAAACTGCGCGCAACACATCGAAATCATGGATGCCCTTGGCCCGCAGGGCATCGATGTGAAACGCGTTGATCAGGTAAATGATCTGCATGTGCCGCGGCAGCATGCGCTCCATCAGACCGACCGGCCAGGTTTCCAGGGCTTCGGGCAGCAGCGTGTGGTTGGTGTAGGCCAGGGTCTCGACGGTCAGTTGCCAGGCCGTGTCCCAGGGCACTTCGTGCTGATCCACCAGCAAGCGCATCAACTCGGCGACGGCAATCGAGGGGTGGGTATCGTTGAGCTGGATCGCCGCCGACTCGTGCAGGTTGAGCAGGCTGTCGTGCATGTTCAGGTGGCGGCGCAGCAGATCCTGCAGCGATGCACAGACGAAGAAGTACTCCTGACGCAGACGCAGTTCCTGGCCGGCCTCGGTGCTGTCGGCCGGGTACAGCACGCGTGAAATGCTTTCGGCGCGGGCCACCTCGGCCACCGCACCCAGGTGGTCACCGGCGTTGAAGCGTTCCAGGTGCAACTCTTCCAGCGCCCGCGCCCGCCACAGGCGCAAGGTGTTGACGCTGGCACCACGCCAGCCGACCACAGGCGTGTCATAGGCAACCGCGCGTACGGTCTCAGCCGGTGACCACACCTGGCGTTGCTGGCCATTGGCGTCATGCACGGTTTCGACGCTGCCGCCGAAACTGATCGGATAGATCACCTCGGCCCGCTCGAACTCCCAGGGGTTGCCGAAATCCAGCCAGTTCTCGGTCTGCTCCTGCTGCCAGCCATCGACCACCGCCTGGCGGAACAGGCCGTGCTCGTAGCGGATGCCATAGCCGTGGGCAGCAATGCCCAGGGTCGACATGCTCTCCATGAAGCAGGCGGCCAGACGCCCGAGGCCACCGTTGCCCAGGGCTGCATCAGGCTCGAGCAGGCGAATGCGCTCGAGGTCGACGTTCAGGCCACTGAGGGCCTCGCGGGCGATATCCAGTAAACCAAGATTGCTCAAACTGTCGTACAGCAAGCGACCGATGAGAAATTCCAGCGAAAGGTAATACACCCGCTTCTGGCTCTTGCGATAAATCTGCCGGGTGTGGTCCATCCAGTGATCGACCATGTGATCACGGGCTGCCAGGGCGATGGCTTCGAACCAGTCATGTTCGAAGGCGTGTTCCGGGTCTTTGCCGACCGCGTAGGTCAATTTGTCCAGTACAGCGGTGCGAAAAGCGGCCACCTCTGCGTCACGAGCGAGTGGTTCCTGAGACATGCGACGTCCTCGACCAGGTTGACGAATGCGGATGGAGATTTCTCAGCCTAGACCGTTCGACACAGAGCGAAAGCGCAGGTTCGGGAGTTTCTGTGTAAAAACCGCGGCCATGACGGCTGGAACCGGCAAATGGTTGTTCACATTTTGACCAACTCCGGTATGATCGCGCGCCCACCCGAACATCTAAAACCTGAACCTGATGAAACCGACCCTGATTGCCGCCGCCGAAGTCGACCGCCTGGAAACCTGGCAGAAGTACCAAAGCCATATGTGCGGAGGCTGCAACTCGACCTGCTGCACCTTGCCGACGGAAGTGAAAATCAAAGACCTGATCCGCATGGGCGTGGTGGATGAGTTCGAGGTGGGTGAGCCGCCGAAGAACATTGCCAAGCGTTTGCAGAAAGACGGGATCATCCAGCGCTTCAACCAGAAGTCGGGGATATTCACCCTGGCGCAGATGAGCAACGACGATTGCCTCTATCTGGATCGTAAAAGCCGCATGTGCACCATTTATGACAAGCGCCCGGACACCTGCCGCAACCACCCGCGGATCGGACCGCGGCCGGGCTATTGCGCGTACATCCCAAAACCTGCGGCCCGCCGCTAAACATTGCGGTGGGAGCGGGCTTGCCCCGCGATTGCGATGTGACTGACACACCGCATCGCGGGGCAAGCCCGCTCCCACAGACAGTTGCTCCCACCGATGGCCTGGGCAGCAAGCCTTGAGTTAACCCACATTTACTGCAGACAAACAAAAACGCCCCCGGCCTTGCGACCGGGGGCGTTTTTCATTTCAGCCGGGCTTAGTTAGCCTTGGCTTTCTTGGCAGCGCGGGTACGCTCGCCTTCGTCGAGGATCTTCTTGCGCAGACGGATCGACTTAGGAGTGACTTCGCACAGCTCGTCGTCCTGGATGAATTCCAGCGCCTGTTCCAGGGTGAAGCGAACAGGTGGAACCAGAGCGATGGTTTCGTCTTTACCCGAAGCACGCATGTTGTCGAGCTTCTTGCCCTTGGTAGGGTTGACGCCCAGGTCGTTGTCACGGCTGTTCAGACCAACGATCTGACCGTTGTAGATCTCCTGACCGTGTTCGACGAACAGCTTGCCACGAGCCTGCAGGGTTTCCAGCGAGTAGGTCAGTGCCTTACCGGTTTCTACCGATACCAGTACACCGTTCTGACGGCCGGACATGTGACCGGACTTCATCGGCGCGTAGCGGTCGAAGATCGAGGTCAGGATGCCTGCACCGTTGGTCAGGGTCAGGAACTGGTTACGGAAACCGATCAGACCACGGGCTGGAATGTTGTATTCCAGGCGTACACGGCCCTTGCCATCCGGAACCATGTTGGTCAGGTCGCCTTTACGCAGACCCATTTCTTCCATGACCTTGCCCTGCGAATCTTCAGGGATGTCGATGGTGACGTTCTCGAACGGCTCGTGCTTGACGCCGTCGATTTCGCGGATGATCACTTCCGGACGACCAACGCCCATTTCGAAGCCTTCGCGACGCATGGTTTCGATCAGTACCGACAGGTGCAACTCACCACGGCCGGAAACCTTGAACTTGTCAGCCGAGTCGCCTTCTTCAACGCGCAGTGCAACGTTGTACAGCAGCTCTTTGTCCAGACGTTCCTTGATGTTACGGGAAGTCACGAACTTGCCTTCTTTACCGCAGAACGGCGAGTCGTTGACCTGGAAGGTCATCGAAACGGTTGGCTCGTCAACGGTCAGCGGCTTCATCGCTTCAACTGCGTCCGGAGAGCACAGGGTGTCGGAGATGAACAGCTCGTCGAAACCGCTGATGCAGACGATGTCGCCAGCCTGGGCTTCTTCGACGTCAACGCGGTGCAGACCGTGGTGACCCATCAGCTTGAGGATACGGCCGTTACGCTTCTTGCCGTCGACGTCGATAGCGACAACCGGGGTGTTCGGCTTGACGCGACCACGGGCGATACGGCCAACGCCGATAACACCGAGGAAGCTGTTGTAGTCCAGTGCCGAGATCTGCATCTGGAACGGACCGTCACGGTCAACAGCTGGCGCTGGAACGTTGTCGATGATCGACTGGTACAGCGGGGTCATGTCTTCGGCCATTTCGGTGTGGTCCAGACCGGCAATGCCGTTCAGGGCCGAGGCGTAGACGACTTTGAAGTCCAGCTGTTCTTCGGTGGCACCGAGGTTGTCGAACAGGTCGAAGATCTGGTCCAGAACCCAGTCAGGACGCGCGCCCGGACGGTCGACCTTGTTGATCACCACGATCGGACGCAGGCCGGCTTCGAACGCCTTCTTGGTCACGAAACGGGTTTGCGGCATAGGGCCGTCCTGGGCGTCGACCAGCAGCAGCACGGAGTCAACCATCGACATTACACGCTCAACCTCGCCACCGAAGTCGGCGTGGCCGGGGGTGTCGACGATGTTGATGTGGTAGCCGTTCCAGTTGATGGCGGTGTTTTTCGCCAGAATGGTAATACCGCGCTCTTTTTCCTGGTCGTTGGAGTCCATGACGCGCTCGTCGTTGAGCTCGTTACGCTCCAGAGTGCCGGACTGACGCAGGAGTTTGTCGACCAGGGTGGTTTTACCATGGTCAACGTGGGCGATGATGGCGATGTTACGCAGATTTTCGATCACGTGTGTATCTCGATCAGAGGATTCGGGTTGCCGCCCAGTCTAGGCGGCGAATATGAATGAATGGCGCTCAACGGGCCCGCAGGTCGGGGGGGCGATGGCGGATGCTCCCGCCATATAGCCCCGGCGTTTTATGTCGGACGATAAACGCGCACATTGGCATGTCCCTCACTGAGCAAATGATGGGCATGCAGGCGACTCATCACACCCTTGTCGCAATACAGCAGGTACTGGCGCGTGTGGTCCAGCTCCTTGAAGCGACTGTTCAGGGCGTAGAACGGCAAGGCCTTGACCTCGATGCCGTCCAGTTCCAGGGGCTGGTCTTCCTGGGCATCGGGGTGACGAATGTCGATCACCACCTGCCCGGCCAGCGCCTGGCTGACTTCTTCGATCTGAATATCCTGGCTGAGTTCATCGATCACATGGTCGATGGAGATCAGGCGAGCGCGCTCCAGGGCACGCTCGAGCACGGCCATGTCGAACTGTTTCTCTTCATGGTCGACGCGGTGACGCTTGGCACAGGTGGTCGGGTTCACCGAGATCACGCCGCAGTATTCAGGCATGTGCTTGGCAAACTCGGCAGTGCCGATCTGGTTGGCCTGGTCGATGATGTCCTGCTTGTGGCTGGCCAGCAGCGGGCGCAGTACCAGCTTCTCGGTGGCCGAGTCGATCACCGCGAGGTTCGGCAGGGTCTGGCTCGACACCTGGGAGATCGCTTCGCCGGTGACCAGCGCATCAATCTCGAGACGGTCGGCAATGTTGGTCGCCGCGCGCAGCATCATGCGCTTGAGGGTCACGCCCATGTAGCTGTTGTCGACCTTGCCGAGAATCTCGCCGACCACTTCTTCGAACGGCACGCTGACGAACAGCACGCGCTGGCTGCTGCCGTATTTCTTCCACAGGAAGTGGGCGACTTCCATCACCCCCAGCTCGTGGGCGCGGCCGCCAAGGTTGAAGAAGCAGAAGTGGGTCATCAGGCCGCGGCGCATCATCTGGTAAGCCGCCACGGTGGAGTCGAAACCACCGGACATCAGCACCAGGGTCTGCTCCAGCGCGCCCAGCGGGTAGCCGCCGATGCCCTTGTGCTGGTTGTGAATCACGTACAGACGCTTGTCGCGCACCTCGATGCGCACCTCGACCTCGGGGTTGCGCAGGTCGATACCGGCGGCGCCACACTGCTGCCGCAGCTGGCTGCCGACATAGCGGTCGACGTCCATCGAAGTGAAGTCGTGGTGGCCACCACGCTTGCAGCGTACGGCGAAGCGCTTGCCGGCCAGCAAGTGACCGAAGTGCGCCTTGCACTTGGCGACGATGTCGTCGAAGTCACCCAGCGGGTACTCGTCGACCTGCAGGAAGTGGGCAATGCCCGGCATGCAGGTCAGACGCTCGGTCATCTCGCGCAGGACCTTCTCGTCCTCGATGCGGGTGACCACCTCGAGGTTGTCCCAGACACCGTCAACCGCGAGCGCAGGATCGAGGTCCTTGAGCACGGTACGGATGTTGCGGCCCAGCTGACGGATGAAGCGCTTGCGAACCGGGCGGCTCTTGATGGTGATCTCTGGGAAGACTTTTACGATTAGTTTCATGAATTACAGCGCGCGAGGTGCCGACTAAAAAAGTGGGGCGCGGATTATAGCGGAAATTGCTCAAGGTTTAACCAATTAATCTACAGAAGGTTTTGCGCGCACCAAAATGAGGCATCATGCTTGTTCTGCGCCTCTTAAAAGTGCAGAAAACCACCCCTTTTTCAGGCTGACACCCCTGGAATGCTTGGGAATCGGGCAAAAAATCCAAACCAGGGCACTGGCATGCAATTTGCTCCCTTGTGAGGCAGGTTGCCTTGGCCGACTATTCGCGCCCGGCATCACCCAAATTCAAGGGCTGCACAGGCAAGCTCTACCCCACCCGGAGGACACTATGTCGAAGTCGGTTCAACTCATCAAAGATCATGACGTCAAATGGATTGATCTGCGCTTCACTGACACCAAGGGCGTACAGCACCACGTGACCATGCCGGCCCGTGATGCGCTGGAAGACGACTTCTTCGAAGTCGGCAAGATGTTCGACGGTTCCTCCATCGCTGGCTGGAAAGGCATCGAAGCCTCCGACATGATCCTGATGCCGGTCGACGAAACCGCCGTGCTGGACCCGTTCACCGAAGAGCCGACCCTGATCCTGACCTGTGACATCGTCGACCCATCGAGCATGCAGGGTTACGACCGTGACCCGCGCGCGATCGCCAAGCGTGCCGAAGAGTACCTCAAGAGCACCGGCATCGGTGACACCGTGTTCGCCGGTCCAGAGCCTGAGTTCTTCATCTTCGACGAAGTGAAGTTCAAGTCGGACATCTCCGGCTCGATGTTCAAGATCTTCTCCGAGCAAGGCTCGTGGATGTCCGACCAGGACGTTGAAGGCGGCAACAAAGGCCACCGTCCAGGCGTGAAAGGCGGCTACTTCCCGGTTCCGCCGTTCGACCACGACCACGAAATCCGTACGGCCATGTGCAACGCACTGGAGGAAATGGGTCAGACCGTCGAAGTCCACCACCACGAAGTGGCGACTGCCGGCCAGAACGAAATCGGCGTCAAGTTCAACACCCTGGTGAAGAAGGCTGACGAAGTAATGGCCCTGAAATACGTCGTGCACAACGTTGCCGACGCTTACGGCCGCACTGCCACCTTCATGCCCAAGCCACTGTACGGCGACAACGGCTCGGGCATGCACGTGCACATGTCGATCTGGAAAGAAGGCAAGAACACCTTCGCAGGCGAAGGCTATGCCGGCCTGTCCGACACCGCCCTGTACTTCATCGGCGGTATCATCAAGCACGGTAAGGCCCTGAACGGCTTCACCAACCCGTCGACCAACTCCTACAAGCGTCTGGTGCCAGGCTTCGAAGCGCCGGTCATGCTGGCCTACTCGGCTCGCAACCGTTCCGCTTCGATCCGTATCCCTTACGTTTCCAGCCCGAAAGCCCGCCGTATCGAAGCGCGCTTCCCGGACCCGTCGGCCAACCCGTACCTGGCCTTCGCCGCGCTGCTGATGGCCGGCCTGGACGGTATCCAGAACAAGATCCACCCAGGCGATGCCGCCGACAAGAACCTGTATGACCTGCCGCCTGAAGAGGCCAAGGACATCCCGCAGGTTTGCGGCAGCCTGAAAGAAGCCCTGGAAGAGCTGGACAAGGGCCGTGCGTTCCTGACCAAGGGCGGCGTGTTCTCCGACGACTTCATCGATGCCTTCATCGAGCTGAAGAGCGAAGAAGAGATCAAGGTTCGCACCTTCGTACACCCACTGGAATACGAGCTGTACTACAGCTGCTAATTCCGTGACGGTGTAACGCCATCAAAGAGAGGCCTCCTTCGGGAGGCCTTTTCTTTTTCTGACACATGCATAGGCCACAGCCGACAGGTAAAACGCTGACAAGACGCCACACTGGTCTTTTTCCCTTAAGGACACCCCATCATGCGCACACCGCTAATTGCCCTGCTGCTCACCCCGCTGCTGCTCACCCAGGGCTGCACATCGACGCCGCCAGCCAACAGCCCACTGCAGCGATTGCTCGACAGTGTCGAACAACGCCTGGACATCGCCGAAGCCGTGGCCTTGAACAAATGGGACACTGGCCAGCCGGTACAGGCCAGCGAGCGCGAACAACAGGTGGTAGCCAACGCCCAGGCCCAGGCCACGCGCTTCGGTGTCGACGGCCAGCGTGCAGCCGCGTTCTTTACCGATCAGATCGAAGCCAACAAGCTGCTCCAATACAGCGCACTGTCACGCTGGCAGGCGGCAGGCAGCGCACCGCAAACCCCGCGTGTCGATCTGGCCAGGCAGTTGCGCCCTCAGCTGGACAGCTTGCAGCGCACCCTGCTCAGCGACCTGGCGGCATTCGACCGCAGCCGCCCGGTGCCTTGTCAGCCTGCATTGGCCCAGGCCATTGAGCAGCGCGAAACCAACCCACAACGCACCCTGGCGCTGATCCGTGCCACCGCCCATTTATGCGCTGCGGCGTAATTCATCCTCTATGCTCTATATTGGTGCACACAACCGCGTGCACTAAAGCAAATCAGCCCATTTTGGTTCAAGAAAACCGCCAGATCAGGGTTTTGTAGCCATATTTAGCGCAAATTCAGGTCTTTATCAGGCGAATCCGCTTCTTTTCGGAGCCTTGGTTTGTTTTTTGCATTTTCTTCTCACCAGCAGACAACCAGCGCCCGCGACCCTGGCCCAGCCGGGGTCGTCATGAGCCAAAAGAGGTCACCGACGCCCCATGACCATCAGCGATGCCCTGCACCGACTGCTACTGGACAACCTGACCACTGCCACCATCCTGCTCAATGCCGAATTGCGCCTTGAGTACATGAACCCGGCAGCGGAAATGCTCCTGGCCATCAGCGGCCAGCGCAGCCATGGGCAATTCATCAGCGAGTTGTTCACCGAATCGCCGGAAGCGCTCAATTCCCTGCGCCAGGCGGTGGAGCACGCGCACCCGTTCACCAAGCGCGAAGCGCAACTGACCTCGCTGACCGGGCAGACCCAGACCGTCGACTATGCGGTAACGCCGATCCTCAGCAGTGGCCGGACTTTGCTGCTGCTTGAGGTCCATCCCCGCGACCGGCTGCTGCGTATCACCAAGGAAGAGGCCCAGCTGTCCAAGCAGGAAACCACCAAGTTGCTGGTGCGCGGCCTGGCCCATGAAATCAAGAATCCGCTGGGCGGCATTCGCGGCGCCGCGCAACTGCTCTCGCGGGAATTGCCCGAGGAAAGTCTCAAGGATTACACCAATGTGATCATTGAGGAGGCGGACCGCCTGCGCAACCTGGTCGATCGCATGCTCGGTTCGAACAAGCTGCCGTCGCTGGCAATGACCAACATCCACGAAGTACTCGAACGGGTCTGCAGCCTGGTCGAGGCCGAAAGCCAGGGCGGCATCACCCTGGTGCGTGATTACGACCCGAGCCTGCCGGACGTGCTGATCGACCGCGAGCAGATGATCCAGGCCGTGCTCAATATCGTGCGCAACGCCATGCAGGCCATCAGCGGCCAGAACGAATTGCGCCTGGGCCGTATCACCCTGCGCAGCCGCGCCATGCGTCAGTTCACCATCGGCCACACCCGCCATCGCCTGGTGGCCAAGGTCGAGATCATCGACAACGGCCCGGGCATCCCCCACGAACTGCAGGAAACCATCTTCTACCCCATGGTCAGCGGCCGTCCGGACGGTACCGGGCTGGGCCTGGCCATTACCCAGAACATCATCAGCCAGCACCAGGGCCTGATCGAATGTGACAGCCATCCAGGCCACACCACCTTCTCGATCTTTCTGCCGCTGGAACAAGGAGCCACCGCCTCATGAGCCGAAGTGAAACCGTCTGGATCGTCGATGATGATCGCTCCATCCGCTGGGTCCTGGAAAAAGCCCTGCAACAAGAAGGCATGACCACCCAGAGTTTCGACAGCGCCGACGGTGTCATGAGCCGCCTGGCCCGGCAACAGCCGGACGTGATCATCTCCGACATCCGCATGCCCGGAGCCAGCGGCCTGGACCTGCTGGCGCAGATTCGCGAGCAGCACCCGCGCCTGCCAGTGATTATCATGACCGCCCACTCGGACCTCGACAGCGCGGTGGCGTCCTATCAGGGCGGCGCATTCGAATACCTGCCCAAACCGTTCGACGTCGATGAGGCGGTGTCGCTGGTCAAGCGCGCCAACCAGCACGCTCAGGAGCAACAGGGCTTGGATGTCGCGCCGAGCCTGACCCGCACCCCGGAGATCATCGGCGAGGCGCCGGCGATGCAGGAGGTGTTTCGCGCCATCGGCCGCCTGA
This sequence comes from Pseudomonas putida, assembly GCF_028682475.1. GTDB lineage: Bacteria > Pseudomonadota > Gammaproteobacteria > Pseudomonadales > Pseudomonadaceae > Aquipseudomonas > Aquipseudomonas putida_AG. The sequence goes on along the minus strand of NZ_JANHLE010000010.1, from coordinate 81,129 downwards.
GTCACTCCAACATCACCGTGCTGATCAACGGCGAGTCGGGTACCGGTAAAGAGCTGGTCGCCCATGCCCTGCACCGTCACAGTCCACGGGCGGCTTCACCGTTCATCGCCCTGAACATGGCGGCGATTCCCAAGGACCTGATGGAGTCCGAACTGTTCGGCCATGAAAAAGGCGCGTTCACCGGCGCCGCCAACCTGCGGCGCGGGCGCTTCGAACAGGCCGATGGCGGTACCTTGTTCCTCGACGAGATCGGCGACATGCCGGCCGACACCCAGACCCGTCTGCTGCGGGTCCTGGCCGATGGCGAGTTCTACCGAGTCGGTGGGCATGTACCGGTGAAGGTCGACGTACGCATCATCGCTGCGACTCACCAGAATCTGGAAACCCTGGTGCAGGCCGGCAAGTTCCGCGAAGACCTGTTCCATCGCCTGAACGTGATCCGCATCCATATCCCGCGCCTGGCCGACCGCCGCGAAGACATCCCGACCTTGGCCCGCCACTTCCTTGGACGCGCCGCTCAGGAACTGGCGGTTGAACCCAAGCTGCTCAAGGCCGAGACCGAAGAGTTCATGCGCAACCTGCCGTGGCCGGGTAACGTGCGCCAGCTGGAGAACACCTGCCGCTGGATCACGGTGATGGCTTCGGGCCGCGAAGTGCATATCGGCGACCTGCCGCCGGAACTGCTCAACCTGCCGCAGGACAGCACGCCGGTGACCAACTGGGAGCAGGCGCTGCGTCAATGGGCCGACCAGGCCCTGGCCCGCGGTCAAACCAGCCTGCTCGACAGCGCCGTGCCAAGCTTCGAACGGATCATGATCGAAATTGCCCTCAAGCACACTGCAGGCCGCCGTCGCGATGCCGCAGTACTGCTCGGTTGGGGCCGCAATACCTTGACGCGCAAGATCAAAGAGTTGGGAATGAAGGTCGCCGGTGGCGAAGAGGAAGGCGACGACGAAACCTGATCCGGGCGACTGGTGGGAGCGGGCTTGCCCCGCGATAGCGGTTTGTCAGCCCCATCGTATCGCGGGGCAAGCCCGCTCCCACCGCCCCCACATGCACCGAACCTGTGCCCGATGCACCGCAGCAAGGCAAAAAATCCCCGGTGAAACCCGCTCCAACCCCTCAAACACGCCTATTTTCGGGCTGCAATAAAACTGGCACACACCCTGCATTAGTATCAGTACTTCCAGTTTTGGGGGCCTTGGTACAGGCAGGCCGGGGATTCCCCTCTTTTATTCGTGCAGCCTCACCTGCACACGCCAGCGCCCATCGTCCTCTGCTCCGGCCCAGTTGCCGTGCAGTGGACGCGCCGCGACCAGGGTCACCAGCAACCCGCCATCACTCTTCTGGACCCGCCAGCTGACCGGTTTACCCTGCTGGCGCAACTGACCCCGCGCAGCCTTGCCTTCGGCCTCGAACAGCAAGGCCAGGGTGCCATCGACTTCTTCGCCGTGCAGCTTGGGTTCTTCGTTGAAGACCAGGTCCAGCCCGCCCTCGACCACCTGCACCTGCTCCAGCATCCGCGGCTCGGGCGCGGTCAGGCGACCGATCATCAAGCCCACCAACATGCCGAAAATGGCCAGGGAAAACAGCACACGCGGCCATTGCTGCGAACGCGGGTCCGGTTCAGGAGTAGAATGCTCGCCATCTTTATGCTCGGAGCCGTGCATGTTTCACGTCATCCTCTTTCAACCAGAAATTCCGCCGAATACTGGCAATATTATAAGGCTGTGCGCCAACAGCGGCTGTCACTTGCACCTGATCGAGCCGATCGGCTTCGAGCTGGACGACAAGCGCCTGCGCCGCGCCGGGCTGGACTACCACGAGTATGCCACCCTCAAGCGCCATGCCGACCTGCCCAGCTGCCTGGAAAGCCTCGGCCAGCCGCGCCTGTTCGCCTTCACCACCAAGGCCTCGCACCCTTACCACGAAACGGCGTTCCAACCTGGCGACGCCTTCCTGTTCGGTCCGGAAAGCCGTGGCCTGCCGGCCGAGGTGCTCGACACCCTGCCCGCCGAGCAGCGCCTGCGTTTGCCCATGCGGCCGGGATGCCGCAGCCTGAATCTGTCCAATACCGTGGCAGTGACCGTGTATGAGGCCTGGCGCCAGCAAGGGTTTGCCTGAGCCAAGAAAAAAGCGCCCCTCGGGGCGCTTTTTGCTACATCGCAACAGGCTTATTGCAGCGAAGGCGCTTCGCCAGCTTCCTGCATGCGCTGCATTTCCTGGGCGTACAAGGCGTCGAAGTTGACCGGAGACAGCATCAGCGCCGGGAACGATCCACGGGTCACCAGGCTGTCCAGCGCTTCACGCGCGTACGGGAACAGGATGTTCGGACAGAACGCCCCCAGGGTGTGGCTCATCGAAGGCGCGTCGAGGTTCTTGATCAGGAAGATACCGGCCTGCTGGACTTCAGCAATGAAGGCCACTTCGTCGCCGTTCTTGACGGTCACCGACAGGGTCAGTACGACTTCGTGGAAGTCGCCTTCCAGACCTTTCTGCTTGGTGTTCAGGTCCAGGGCAACACTCGGCTCCCACTGCTGACGGAAGATCGCCGGGCTTTTCGGCGCTTCGAACGACAGGTCGCGCACATAGATGCGCTGCAGGGAGAATTGCGGGGTGCTTTCGTCGGCTGCGGCTGCTTCGTTGTTCTGTTGATCAGTCATGACAGATCCTTCTTTCCAGGGTCTTAAATAGGGGTTCTGGTTCAGGCCTTGAGCAAGCCGTCGAGTTTACCGGCGCGCTCAAGGGCATACAGGTCGTCGCAACCGCCGACGTGGGTACTGCCAATCCAGATCTGCGGCACCGAGGTACGGCCGGCCTTCTGGCTCATTTCGGCGCGCACCTGCGGCTTGCCATCGACCTTGATCTCTTCGAAGGCCACGCCTTTGCTCTGCAGCAGGCGCTTGGCCTGCGAGCAATAAGGGCAGTAATCGCTGGAATAGACGATGACGTCGCTCATTTCACTTCACCAATGGCAGGTTATCGGCTTTCCAGCTCGACACGCCACCCGACAGCTTGGCAGCGGTGAAACCGGCTTTGAGCAGTTCGCGGGCGGTGGTGCCAGCGTGCTGACCCATGGCATCGACAACGATCAGGGTCTTGTTGGCCTTGTGCTTTTCCAGCTCGCCGATACGCGCGGCGAACTTGTCCTGCGGAATGTTCAGGGCGCCAACGATGTGGCCAGCCGCGTAATCCTTGGTCGAACGAATGTCGATCACCAGGCCTTTGTCGCTGTTGACCAGCGCGGTCAGCTCGCCAGTGCTCAGGCTGCGGCCACCTTTGCGCGCTTCGGTGACAATCAACAGCACCAGCAGAACGACGAAGATACCAACCAGCAGATAGTGATTTGTTGCGAATTCAATCAGGTGAGCAACCATTGGAGGGTGTTCCAGGCCATTAAAAATGTTGGCCAGTATACACAGCCCCCAAGGTCGGCCAAAGCCCGCCCGACCGGCTTGTCGGCAGTAATTCCCATCCAGCCCCTGCAGTCCGTCGGCCAGCAGCCGCTGGCGAACAAGGTTAATTCGTCATTGATGACCAATTTGCCCTAAAATGCGTGTCTTTATCATCTGAACAACCGTGAGTGGGATTGATGACGAGCACGCCAAAACCTTTGGTCCTGATCATCCTGGATGGTTTCGGTCACAGCGAAAGCCACGAATACAACGCCATCTACTCGGCCAGCACGCCGGTCTACGATCGCCTGCGCGCTACCCAGCCGCACGGCTTGATCTCCGGCTCCGGCATGGACGTCGGCCTGCCTGACGGGCAGATGGGCAACTCCGAGGTCGGGCACATGAACCTCGGCGCCGGTCGCGTGGTGTACCAGGACTTCACCCGGGTCACCAAGGCCATCAAGGACGGCGAGTTCTTCGACAATGCCGTGCTCTGCGGCGCGGTCGACAAGGCTGCAGGAGCCGGCAAGGCTGTGCACATCCTCGGCCTGCTCTCCGATGGCGGCGTGCACAGTCACCAGGATCACCTGATCGCCATGGCCGAACTGGCCGCCAAGCGTGGCGCCGAGAAGATCTACCTGCACGCCTTCCTCGACGGTCGCGATACCCCGCCGAAAAGCGCGCAATCGTCGATCGAGCTGCTCGACGCGACCTTCGCCAAGCTCGGCAAGGGCCGCATCGCCAGCCTGATCGGCCGCTACTTCGCCATGGACCGCGACAACCGCTGGGACCGCGTCTCGGCGGCCTACAACCTGATTGTCGACAGCGCCGCCGAATACACCGCCGACAACGCCCTGGCCGGCCTGGAAGCGGCCTACGCCCGTGGCGAGAGCGATGAATTCGTCAAGGCCACACGCGTTGGCGAAGCCGTCACGGTCGAAGACGGCGACGCGGTAATCTTCATGAACTTCCGCGCCGACCGTGCCCGCGAACTGTCGCGGGTGTTCGTCGAAGCCGACTTCAATGAGTTCCCACGCGCGCGCCTGCCGAAACTGGCCGCCTATATCGGCCTGACCCAGTACTCGGCCAAGATCCCGGCGCCTGCCGCGTTCGCCCCGGGCAGCCTGGACAACGTGCTCGGCGAATACCTGGCGAAAAACGGCAAGACCCAGCTGCGCATCGCCGAAACCGAGAAATACGCCCACGTCACCTTCTTCTTCTCCGGCGGCCGTGAAGAGCCGTTCGAAGGCGAAGAGCGCATCCTGATCCCGTCGCCGAAGGTCGCCACCTATGACCTGCAGCCGGAAATGAGCGCCCCGGAAGTCACCGACCGCATCGTCGAAGCCATCGAACAGCAGCGCTACGACGTGATCGTGGTCAACTATGCCAACGGCGACATGGTCGGCCACAGCGGCGTGTTCGCAGCCGCGGTCAAGGCGGTCGAAGCCCTGGACCTGTGTGTCGGGCGTATCGTCGAGGCGCTGGACAAGGTCGGTGGCGAAGCCCTGATCACCGCCGACCACGGCAACGTCGAGCAGATGGAAGACGCCTGCACCGGCCAGGCGCACACCGCGCACACCACCGAGCCGGTGCCGTTCATCTATGTCGGCAAGCGTAACCTGCAGGTCCGCGAAGGCGGCGTGCTGGCTGACGTGGCGCCGACCATGCTGAAACTGCTGGGCCTGGAAAAACCGGCAGAAATGACCGGCACCTCGATTCTGATCGACGGCTGAAGCCGCTAAACCGGCCTCAACGCTCGGTTTTCCAGACAAACGCCTCAACGCAGTTGCCTTGAGGCGTTTTTTTTGCAAGCTGCGGCGGGCATACTAGGCCAGTCTCTATCCCTGGTGTCGCCCACTCCATGTTTCGCGCCCTGATTGTCCTAGCCTTGTCTTGCCTGCTCAGCCCGGCGTTTGCCGACGAGCGCGCGCAAACCCAACAGCAACTCGACGCCACGCGTCAGGACATTGCCGAGCTGAAGAAAATGCTTGGCCAGTTGCAGCAGGAAAAATCCGGTGTGCAGAAAGACCTGCGCAGCACAGAAACCGACATCGGTAAGCTGGAAAAGCAGGTGGAGGCCCTGCAACAGGAACTAAAAAAGACTCAGGGCGAGCTGGAGCGCCTTGATCACGAGAAAAAAAAACTCCAGAGCGCCCGCGTTGAACAACAACGCCTGATTGCCATCCAGGCCCGTTCGGCCTACCAGAACGGTCGCGAGGAATACCTCAAGCTGCTGCTCAACCAGCAGAACCCCGAGAAATTCGCGCGCACCCTGACCTATTACGATTACCTGAGCCAGGCGCGCCTGGAGCAGTTGCGCAGCTTCAATGAGACCTTGCGTCAGCTGGCCAACGTCGAGCAGGACATCAGCCTGCAGCAGGCCCAGTTGCTGGCCCAGCAAGGCAACCTCGATGCCCAGCGCCAGGCGCTGGAAAAAGTCCGCGCCGAACGCCAGCAAGTGCTGGCCAAACTGAACAACGACGTCAAGGCCCGCGACCAGAAACTGCAAGCCCGTGAGCAAGACCAGGCCGATCTGAGCAAGGTGCTCAAGACCATCGAGGAAACCCTCGCCCGCCAGGCCCGTGAAGCCGAAGAAGCGCGGCAGAAGGCCCTGCTGGCGGCCCAGGAGGCGGAAAAGCAGCGCCAGCGCGAAGCCCTGGCAGCCAAGGATGATGCGCCGAGCAAGCCCAAGAGCATCCCCGGCCCGCTGGTTTCCAGCAGCGGCGAGACCTTTGGCGGCGCTTTTTCTTCAGCCCGCGGCAAACTTCCATGGCCAGTCAATGGTCGATTGCTGGCGCGCTTTGGCGAAACCCGCGGCGGTGATGCGCGGACCAAATGGGACGGTGTGATGATCAGCGCCTCCCCAGGCAGCCAGGTGCGTGCCGTGCACGGTGGCCGGGTGGTGTTTGCCGACTGGTTGCGCGGCGCTGGACTTCTGGTCATTCTCGACCATGGTAATGGTTACCTGAGCCTCTACGGCCATAACCAGAGCCTGCTCAAGAGCGCCGGAGACGTCGTCAAGGCCGGCGAGGCCATTTCCACCGTCGGCAACAGCGGCGGCCAGGACAGCTCGGGGTTGTACTTCGCCATCCGCCAGCAAGGTCGTCCCAGCGACCCCGCACAATGGTGCCGTGCCCAGGGATAGGTACCACCACCCGTATTTGACGGCGTAGCGCGATATCGGGCTACGCCGAGGCTCCAGCCGGAGCGCTACCAGGATCAGGAGTTCGTTCGACATGCTGCATTCGCCTCGCCTCACCTCGCTGGCCCTGACCATCGCCCTGGTCCTCGGCGCGCCCCTGGCCCGTGCGGCCGAGCCCGCCAAGCCGACCGCGGTGCCGGCCACGACGGTATCGGCCCCTGCCAAGGCGCCACTGCCGCTGGACGAGCTGCGCACCTTCGCCGAGGTCATGGACCGCATCAAGGCGGCCTATGTCGAACCGGTTGATGACAAGACCCTGCTGGAAAACGCCATCAAGGGCATGCTCAGCAACCTCGACCCGCATTCGGCCTACCTCGGCCCGGAAGACTTCCAGGAACTGCAGGAAAGCACCAGCGGCGAGTTCGGCGGCCTGGGTATCGAAGTCGGCATGGAAGACGGCTTCGTCAAAGTGGTATCGCCGATCGATGACACCCCGGCCTCGCGCGCCGGGATCGAGGCCGGTGACCTGATCGTCAAGATCAACGGCCAGCCGACCCGCGGCCAGACCATGACCGAAGCGGTCGACAAGATGCGCGGCAAGATCGGCGAGAAGATCACCCTGACCCTGGTACGCGACGGCGGCACGCCGTTCGACGTGACCCTTGCCCGTGCAGTGATTCAGGTCAAGAGCGTCAAGAGCCAGCTGCTCGAAGACGGCTACGGCTATATCCGCATCACCCAGTTCCAGGTCAAGACCGGCGAAGAAGTCGGCAAGGCCCTGGCCAAGCTGCGCAAGGACAACGGCAAGAAGCTGCGCGGCCTGGTCCTCGACCTGCGCAACAACCCCGGTGGCGTGTTGCAGTCGGCGGTGGAAGTGGCTGACCACTTCCTGACCAAAGGCCTGATCGTCTACACCAAGGGCCGCATTGCCAACTCCGAGCTGCGCTTCTCGGCCGACCCGGCCGACGCCAGCGAAGGCGTGCCATTGGTGGTGCTGATCAACGGCGGCAGTGCTTCGGCCTCGGAAATTGTCGCTGGCGCCCTGCAGGACCATAAACGCGGCGTGCTGATGGGCACCGACAGTTTCGGCAAAGGCTCGGTGCAAACCGTGCTGCCGCTGAACAACGATCGTGCGCTCAAGCTCACCACCGCCTTGTACTACACCCCGAACGGCCGTTCGATCCAGGCCCAGGGCATTATTCCGGACATCGAGGTGCGTCAGGCCAAGCTGACCGCCGAAGTGGACAACGACAACTTCAAGGAAGCCGACCTGCAAGGTCACCTGGGCAACGGCAACGGCGGCGCTGACCGACCAACAGGCAGCGCCAAACGCAAAGAGCGCCCGCAGGACAATGACTTCCAGCTGAGCCAGGCCCTCAGCCTGCTCAAGGGCTTGAGCATTACCCACAGCAAGTGATTGCCTGCATGCGTTACCTGTTGTGTGTCCTGCTGTACCTGTTGAGCGGAACCGTGTTTGCGGCGCCCGCCCAACAGGGCAAGGCCTACATGAGCCTGATCATCGACGACCTGGGCCAGAGCAGCGCCCGCGACAGCCGCACCCTGGCGCTGCCAGGGCCGGTGACCATGGCGATCATGCCCGACACTCCCCATGCCACTGAATTTGCCCGCCAGGCCCACAAGGCGGGCAAGACGGTGATCCTGCACATGCCCATGGACCCGGCCACCGGCCCCTTTGCCTGGCACCCCGGCACACCGATAGCGGAACTGGCGCAACGTCTGGATGCAGCCCTGGCCAAGGTGCCCTACGCCGCCGGGATCAACAACCACATGGGCAGCCGCATGACCTCGCAAGCCGAGCCAATGGCCTGGCTGATGGGTGAACTGCAGCGCCGCCATCTGTTCTTCGTCGACAGCCGCACCAGCGCCGCCACCGTGGCTGCGGCCAAGGCCCAAGAGCTCGACCTGGCGCATGTTTCCCGCGATGTGTTCCTCGATGATGTACGCACCCCCGAGGCCATTGCCGGGCAATTGCAGTTGGGGGTCGAGCTGGCGCGCAAACAGGGCTCAGCCGTGTTGATTGGCCACCCTTACCCGCAAACCCTCGACGTACTGGAACGTGAAATGCCCCGGCTCCAGCGCCAGGGCATCGAGTTGATCAGCCTTCGGCAGATGATTGCCGAGCGCGGCAACCAGGCCATGCCGGCGCATGGCCGGCAGGGTCGCTACACCAACCGATGAATGCTTCAGGGAAAGGGGATGATGTCGTCCACATCCTTCAGACGCAATTCACTGCGGTAGACCTCCAGTAGCTCTTGCCCGGAGGCGGCTGCACTCAATTGCGCCTTGCGGCCCAGCTTGCGCTGCCACCAAACCTTCAGATGACCTCTGCTGAATTGCCGGGCAGGCGTCTCGGCGCTCGGATAATGGAAATGCGCTTCCCATAAGCCATCGCCTTTTTGCTGCCCCGGCTCGGCAAGTCGCCGGATTTCATAGATGTCCAGGTAATCGTTGGAGGACAGCGCTTTGCGCCGTACTGTCGGTTCGATGGTGATCCGCCGTTCCTGATACAGGTACCGCAGGCTATTTGCCGTCGGGTGTTGGGTGTTCAGGTAGAGGCTGGTCAGCATGTCGCGCCGTGCATTGCTCAAGCGTCGGATATTGCTGTCCAGATCCTCGATCAGCTCTTCGTCGGAAGCAATTCGCGGCAACGTTACAAGGGCCTTGTTCAATTTCTCCACATGCCCCTCAATCACCGACGACAGGCCAAGGGGCTCATCGGGACTGTAGGTATAGGCCAGCCTGATCACGGCATCGACCTCAGTGAGCAAGACCCGGGCGCGCTTCCTGTCGACATCGGGATGCTTCGGGGAGGTGGGCGGCATCTCATCGGCAGGGTTGCGAACATCCTCAACCAACTCCGAACCCTGCCGGTGGAACTTCTTCAATACCTTTCCCGTGCGGCTTTCCCGCTGCTGGATAACCGAAACCCCATCAACTTCCAGCTCTTCAGCCAAAACGCTTCGACCTTGATGCGTTCTGGCCAGTCGCCGCCTGCCTCCCCTTGCTGCGTACAGCACAGGCCTGCTCAGGTGCGATACCCCCAGTTCGTTTTCCCGCACCGCCTGCGACAACTCGGATATCGCCGCGCGTTTCAGACCTGTCAACGCAGCCTTGTACAACTTCAGTTTGTCCATTCTGATCGCTGCGCCACCGAGTGCATTCAAATAGTCAACCAGCACCAAGGCTTCCTCATAGGCCTCAACGATGCCGTTCAGCACTTCAATCTGCTCCACCTGTGCCAGACCACTACCTGCCAGATCACCATGGGCTGCACCAGCGCTCTTGATGCCATCTCCGGCAAGGTAGTTGTGATACTGCTCCAGAACGCTCGCATCGACTTGAGCCAGACGATCCAGGCTCAACTCCGCCAGGTCGAAGAGCAAACGAACTTCCAGGTCGATCGCGGTTTCTCGGCGCCGCTCGACGATATCGCCCACCACCCTGTTCTTGTTGGTCTTCGTCCCGGTAGCGTCTTTAAACACCATTGAATTGTTTTTGAGCGTGTCCTCGAGCAAATCGTCGAGCTTGCAGGATAACTCGACAAGATCGGTTTCCCATCCGACGACCTTCTCCAGCGTGGCGAGGAAATCCCTGTATTGCTTGATCTCGGTTTCAGTCTCCGGCCGTACAACAAGGGTGTCAGCCAGTTTTTCCAGATCTTCTTCATTGATAATCTTTGCCAACTCATCGTGGTATTCCGTACAGCTGCCAATGAGCTCCTGGCGTGTAGTGCTGCGCTGCTCGACCACCACTTTGCCCAACATCGGTTCAAGCTTGGTCATTTTCTCGATGGAAGAAAGGACCTTGTCGTGCTCCAGGCCATTTTCGATGAGCGGTTTCAGCGCGTAGACGACTTTCTGATTGGTGAGCTTGCGGACGCTCTTCAGCCCTGTGAGCTCTACCAGCTTCAGATCATCCAGATCAGCGTCATTTTCAAATGCTTCGATCTGCGCATCTTTCGCTGACAAGAATGCCTTGAGTTTGTTGACCTGTAGCGCCAAGACATTATGTTTGCGGGTTAACGCCGTCTCTCGTTCCCTGTCTTGATCAAGCTGCCGCCTGTTCGCTTCCTCCTGGATCTGCCGCCGGCTTTTGGGCATGCCCCCGCGCAAGCGCAGTGCCGCGTCGACGCGCCATACACCATGTTCGAACGTCAACCATGGGCCGGGATTGCCTTGCGCATCGACGACGCGCACGCCGTCAACACTGAGCTCGACAGCATAGGTATTGCCGGCCAAAGCAGCGTAATGGCCGTCGTCGATCTGGTAGAGACCTTGGCCCGAGCCTGAGTCCAGGGGTTCGAAACCGTTCAGCGATACAGCGCTGCGCATGGCCAAGAGCGCTTCGCGCTGCGTGGGCGCAAGCACGTTCAAGCCTTGCCTGCCGCGCCAGGCGAAATCCAGCTGCAGAGCGGAGCGTTCTCCAAGTGTGCCGGGCATCCCTACCAGCCCTTGTTCCAGCGCTGGGTTCACTGTGACAAAACCAGGTCTCTGTGGCGCCGGATCGTCAAAGGCGGAGGCCTCGATGAGGTGATCGGCCACAGGTACTTCCCGACGCGGCAGGCGCGCATGGAACAGGGCCATGGCAAAATTCAGGAGTAGATCGACCACGGCTGCCGACCTCTCGAACGCATTACCCTGGGTCAGTGCCGACACATCGTTTTTCAATCCCTGAATGGCCTGCACCAGCCAGGCCACGGTAGCCACGGGCCCACGCAGCAACAAGGTGACCACGTCGAACAGCAACCAGGCACCCTCGACAAGGATCGCCCAACGACTCTCGGCATTCGACACTGACTGGCGGTCGGCCAGCTCAAGCAACAGGTCGCGGTTCGCTTTGTAGAGCTTCGCATCGACGTCGATCCGCCAGAATTGCGTAGCGAGGCTTGCTGGCTGTACTGACTCCGGCAGCAACGAAGTATCAAAGATCGGTCGCCCCAGATGCGGTTCGCTGAACCCGCCGTGGTCGTAGACACTTCGCGCCTGTGGCAGCAACCAATCAAGAATGCTGTCTTGCAGTGCCCCCTCCTGACGAATTGCAGCCATCATCGCCTGAAGACTGACGAACTCCGTCAGCGGCGCTGACGTATACAAAGGCCGGTACAGCAGCACCAACGCAGGCGACGCCGAGAAAAGCACGTACATACCGCAGACCAGATCAGACTCGCTTGCAGTCGGTTCACGCTTGAACGCCAGGGGCATCAGGGTGATGGCGGGGAGGTCAGGGTCGATATCGCCGCGGCAATAGTCAGCCACACACTGTAGGCCGGCCTCGCTCAAAGTCCCTCCCAACTTTGACCTGAGCGCGCTGAACAGCAGAGAGCAGCGCCACTCCCGGGCGAAACAGGTAACCCGCTGTTCACGGGTGTCAGGGTCGTCGAGCTTTTGTGCTACGTAGCTCGGATAATGGGCACCAATGTCGACTTGCTCAACCAGGGATTTGACATAGTCGAGCGTCATCCAGGGCATGATCAGTTGCCCTTCACGGTGCTCGATGGCAGTCAAGGTCGCCCCTTGGAGTGAGCTGAGATTGCCGATGGCAAACTGCGTCAGGGTTGTCGTCCTGGTTTCCACCAAACCACCCCCCACACCCGCTCCCGCGCCACCCGGTATACCCCTGGCAACCGTGAGCGTCAGGTTCAAGTCATCAGGAAAGTAATTAGCGTCAAGTGGATGGTCGGCGAGCAGTTGCTCGCGCAAGCGCTGGCTGGCATAGCTGTGCAGGTCCGACACATCGTCGAGCGCCGCAGCGCCCTGCGATTTGGCCTGGGCCAAGGTAAGTTCGAACACTGCGCACTGGTAGGCGAAGCTGTCCTCCGGCGAAATCTGCCATATGCCAGGTGGCAGCTTGATAGCCGCATCACTGTGGACGGTATAGCCTTCGATGAACCATTGCGATGGATCGCTCAGGGCTGCAAAGGCCTGCTCCATGTGGGCAATATCTGTCAGCCGCGAGTAGCGCAAGCGCTGCACTGAGTCGAGCATGACTTCAAGCAACAATGCCGCTTGCTGAGCGAAAACGTCACCTTCCAGTTCATAGCGGTTCCAGCTGATCGAGTCGAACCGATATCGATCAGCCAGCTCGTTTCGTAGTGCCAACGCAAAATTATCGAGCGAGTCAAATGACCTCACCACACTTGAAGGCGAGCACCACAAGACCACCGTACGCTCATCCCATTCACCACTCACCAGCAGGTTCGGCAGTATGTGCAAGAAACGCTCATCGTCTACTTCAAGCTCTACCTCTACGGTGAACACACTTGGGCTATTCGAGCCACCCTCAAGCAGCCCACGGACACATTGCTCTTGCTGAGGATCGAGATTCTGCCAAGGTAAATTGCGCAGCAACGCCAACTTCAACATCTGCTGCAGCCAACGATCCCGGCTGACACCCGAACTTGACTGGTCATTCCAGTAATCGACCTGAGCCTGCTGGAAATGGAAAGGCAACTCTGACACCAGGTGGTTGATGGCGTCGGTCATCCCGTTGAATGCAATGAACTCAAACCCGTCGCTGCCCTCGAAGCGGTAAGGTGCCACGAAGGTCAGGCCGGGATCTCGGTCATGGGCACGTTCCAGATTCAGGGCCTGTCCGTCCAACACTGCCTGCAGTACGACCTCTACCAGGGGCTGTGATGACGACGAACGCGCCTGGGGAAGCAATAGACGCAGCGGTTCTGCATCGGGCAGTGATGGCTTGACGGTGCCGAGGATGGGGAAACGCTCTACCAGCAATTGCAGGATCTTCTGCGCAGCCACCTGGCGCAGGGTAGGACGGCCGGCGAACTGCAACGCCACGGCCTGCTTGAAGTCCGGAGCCGGAAGGTTGGTTTTTGAGCTGCTCATGAACGTAAAACTCCTTGCTAATGGTAAGCGCCCAAGCTAGCGACCCGTCCATTGGCAGCGGTGTTACATATTACTGGCCGTCAACGCCTCGATTGGCCGTATGGCTGATGCCCAAAGAAAAAGGGGCCCTGCTCTCACGAGCAGGACCCCTTGCGTTCAATCAGCTGAGATCAGCTGTAGACACGCCCCAGCAACTGGCGATGGCTCTCGAACTGATCGAGCACATCACGGGTGATCTGGTCGGGCGTGAAGCCCATCAGGTCATATTCCTGGCTGCCATTGTGCAGGTACACCTCGGCACGATAGAAGCGCTGGCGCACTTCGCTTTCACCTTCGACCGGCGCCTCGCTTGGCGCGGCCAGGTAGCCGTCCAGGCTCACCTCGTAGACGAAAGGATTGCCCTCTTCCATCATCACCCGCAGGCCCATGGTCGAGCGCGACTGGCCGACACGGGTTTCTACCTCAACGCCGAGGTTGCGCAGTTGCACTGCCGCTTCCTTCAGCGCCGGGCTGACCTGCTTGTCCATGAAACGCTGAACCATCGCCTGGGTCGGCTGCAGATCAAGCTGGCTCAGACGCTCGCTGAAGCCGCGACGGCCACGGGCAGCCAGCTCGGCTTGTTCCTGTTCGATCTGGCTGTCCTGCTTCATGGCCTTGTACAGACCGAACATGAACAGCACCAGCACCACCGAGAACGGCAAGCCGGCCAGTACCACCATGGTCTGCATGGCGGCGAAGTTACCGGCGAACAGCAGACCGATGGTCACCAGGGTGATCACCACCGACCAGAACACCACCATCCAGTGCGGCGCGTCTTCGTCGACCTGACCGCCTTTGCACGACAGGTTGGCCATCATCACCGCGCCCGAGTCGGCCGGGGTGAGGAACAGCACGAAGCCGACAAACACTGCCACACCAATGACAATCTTGGCCGCCGGGAAGAATTCCAGCAGTTGATAGATCGACATCGACGGCTGCTCGAGCGCGGTCTTGCCCAGCTCCACGGCGCCATGGTTCATCACCAGGTCCAGCGCGGTGTTGCCGAAGATCGACAGCCAGGCCAGGGTGAAGCCCAGCGGGATCAGCAGAACGCCGGCAACCAGTTCACGCACGGTGCGGCCCTTGGAGATACGGGCGATGAACATACCGACGAACGGGCCCCAGGAAATCCACCAGGCCCAGTAGAACACGGTCCACAGCCCCAGCCAGCGCTCGGACTTGCCCGCTTCGCTTTCATAAACGTAAAGATCGAAAGTCTTCAGCACGATGCCGTTGAGGTAGTCGCCGATGTTCTGAACGAAACCGTTGAGCAGGTGCAGGGTGTCACCGGCCAGCAGGACAAAGATCAGCAGACCGCTGAACAGCATGATGTTCAGGTTCGACAGACGACGAATGCCGTTCTCCACGCCGGACACTGCGGCGACGGTGGCCACGGTGGCCATGACCAGAATCACGATCAGCAGGTTGGTCTTGCTGTGGTCCATGCCGAACAGGTATTCCAGGCCCGAAGACACCTGCATCGAACCGATACCGAGGTTGGTCACCAGACCCAGCAGCGTCACGAACATGCCGAAGATGTCCACCGCGTGACCGGCGCCACCCTTGACCCAACGCTCGCCCATCAGCGGGTACAGCGCCGAGCGCAGTGCCAGCGGCTGGTTGTGACGGTAGGCGAAGTAACCCACAGCCAGACCGACCAGGGCATAGATCGCCCAGCCGTGCAGGCCCCAGTGCAGGAAGGTCAGCTGCAGGCCCTGGCGCGCCGCCTCGGCGCTGGCAGAAGCGCCTTCTGGCGGGTTGAAGTAGTGATCCAGAGGCTCGGAAGCGCCGAAGTACAGCAGCGAGATGCCGATACCCGAGGAGAACAGCATGCCGGCCCAAGCGCCGTAGCTGAAGTCGGGTTTGTCGTCCTTGCCGCCAAGCTTGAGCTTGCCGAAGCTGGAGAAAGCCAGCACGACCACGAATACCAGGTAGCCGCCGATCACCAGCATGTAATACCAGCCGAAGCTGCGGGTCAGCCAGGTCTGGGCAACGTTGAGCACTTCGCCGGCTTTCTCCGGTACAGCGATAAGCAAGGCAGTCAACACAAGGATCAGCAACGCGGAGGTGAAGAACACCACGCTGTTGACCCGGACCCTCTCGGTGGGGGTCTTGATAAGGGAGGCAGAACTCATTGCACGTAGGCTCCGGGCAGTGCGAGAGAAACGAAACGACCTTTGCCTGAGCAAATGGTGCAATAGCCCCACTGCGTCAGGTGTTATAAAAGCACCTTGAAAAACCGTGATCCCGAATCGATTGCGTTGAAAAAAACAGAACGAAAACCCCGCTCCGAGGGTTGACCGTGCAGTCCTCGACCGCTCGGCAGATCTGTTCAACGCGCCGCTTACACCCGTCAACACCTTGTATTTCGGGGGTTCCACGCCTTTTTGGGGTGCCAATTTGGGCCAGCTGACGGCAGGAAAATCCTGTCAATGGCACAGATTGTCGCAGAGCTTATTCTTTGTTGATTGAACGTTCAATCAAAACAAAATAGACTGGCCTTCGCCGAGGCAGCCGCTCGTCGACTGCTCGCAGGCCTGAGGAGATTTGCAAAATGCCCAAGGTCGGTATGCAACCCATTCGCCGCCAGCAGTTGATCGAAGCCACATTGCTGGCCATCGACCAGGTCGGCATGGGTGACGCCAGCATTGCGCTGATCGCCCGTTTGGCCGGTGTGTCGAATGGCATCATCAGTCACTACTTTCAGGACAAGAACGGCCTGATCGCAGCGACCATGCGGTACTTGATGAGCGTGCTGAACGAGAACGTCGTCGCCAACCGGCAGGCGCTCAAGGACAACAGCCCGCGTGCCCACCTGCAGGTGATCATCGAAGGCAACTTCGACGCCAGCCAGGTCAACGGCCCGGCAATGAAAACCTGGTTGGCCTTCTGGGCCTCCAGCATGCACCAGCCGTCTTTGCACAGGTTGCAGCGGATCAACGATCACCGCTTGTATTCCAACCTGTGCTGCCAGTTCCGCCGCGCCCTGCCGTTGCCTGAGGCACGCAGCGCGGCCCGCGGGCTGGCAGCGTTGATCGACGGTCTGTGGCTGCGCGGTGCGCTGTCCGGAGACGCCTTCGACACCGACCAGGCGAAGCAAATCGCTTACGAATACATGGATCTACAACTGGCGAAGCAGACGAGCCTGGACACATACACCCAGGCCTCTGAACCACTACGCGCCGCAATTGCCAAACCGGCAGGAGCGTCGCTCGGATAGCCAAAAACACAATGCACTTGCGAGGACACTATGGCCCGTTTCGAACTGCAAAAACTCTACATTGATGGTGGTTATGTCGACGCTTCCAGCGACGCTACTTTCGACGCCATCAACCCGGCCAACGGCGAAGTCCTCGCTCAGGTGCAACGTGCCACTCAAGCAGACGTCGAGCGCGCCGTAGAAAGCGCCGAGCGTGGCCAGAAAGTCTGGGCCGCCATGACCGCCATGCAGCGCTCGCGCATCCTGCGCCGCGCCGTCGACATCCTGCGCGAGCGCAACGATGAGCTGGCCGCCCTGGAAACCCTGGACACCGGTAAGTCCTACTCGGAAACCCGTTACGTCGACATCGTCACCGGCGCTGACGTACTGGAGTACTACGCAGGCCTGGTCCCGGCCATCGAAGGCGAGCAGATCCCGCTGCGCGACAGCTCGTTCGTCTACACCCGCCGCGAGCCGCTGGGCGTCACCGTCGGTATCGGCGCCTGGAACTACCCGATCCAGATCGCCCTGTGGAAATCCGCACCTGCCCTGGCGGCCGGTAACGCGATGATCTTCAAGCCGTCGGAAGTCACCTCGCTGACCACCCTGAAACTGGCCGAAATCTACACCGAAGCCGGCCTGCCAGACGGCGTGTTCAACGTGCTGACCGGCAGCGGCCGTGAAGTCGGCACCTGGCTGACCGAGCACCCGCGCATCGAAAAAATCTCCTTCACCGGCGGCACCACCACCGGCAAGAAGGTCATGGCCAGCGCCTCGAGCTCGACGCTCAAGGAAGTCACCATGGAACTGGGCGGCAAGTCGCCACTGATCATCTGCGACGACGCCGATCTCGATCGCGCCGCCGACATCGCCATGATGGCCAACTTCTACAGCTCGGGCCAGGTCTGCACCAACGGCACCCGCGTATTCGTTCCTGCCTCGATGAAAGCGGCCTTCGAAGCCAAGATCGCCGAGCGCGTTGCCCGTATCCGCGTTGGCAACCCTGAAGACGAAAACACCAACTTCGGCCCGCTGGTCAGCTTCGCCCACATGGAAAGCGTGCTGGGCTACATCGCCAAGGGCAAGGAAGAAGGCGCACGCGTTCTGTGCGGCGGCGAGCGTCTGACCGACGGCGAGTTCGCCAAAGGCGCGTTCGTGGCACCGACCGTGTTCACCGACTGCCGTGACGACATGACCATCGTCAAGGAAGAAATCTTCGGCCCAGTGATGAGCATCCTCGCCTACGAGACCGAGGAAGAAGTCATCCGTCGTGCCAACGATACCGAGTACGGCCTGGCCGCCGGTGTGTGCACCAACGACATCAGCCGCGCCCACCGCATCATCCACCAGCTGGAAGCCGGTATCTGCTGGATCAACGCCTGGGGCGAATCGCCAGCCGAAATGCCGGTTGGCGGCTACAAGCAGTCCGGTGTCGGCCGTGAAAACGGCGTGAGCTCGCTGGCTCAGTACACCCGCATCAAATCGGTACAGGTCGAGCTGGGCAACTACAACTCGGTGTTCTAAGCACCCCTGTAGCCGCGCCCGGTCCGCAAGGTCCGGGCGCTCCCCCGCTTTCCTGTCTACTGCCAAAATGAGGGAACAGAAATGTCCCATGAATTCGATTACATCATCGTCGGTGCCGGTTCTGCCGGTAACACCCTGGCGACCCGTCTGACCGAAGACGAAGGCGTCACTGTCCTGCTGCTCGAAGCCGGTGGCCCGGACTACCGCGCCGACTTCCGCACCCAGATGCCAGCCGCCCTGGCCTTCCCGCTGCAGGGTCGCCGCTACAACTGGGCCTACGAGACCGATCCCGAGCCGTACATGGACGGGCGCCGGATGGAATGCGGTCGCGGCAAGGGCCTGGGTGGCTCGTCGCTGATCAACGGCATGTGCTACATCCGTGGCAACGCCATGGACTTCGACGGCTGGGCAGAACTGCCAGGCCTGCAGGACTGGACCTACCTGGACTGCCTGCCGTACTTCCGCAAAGCGGAAACCCGCGACATAGGTGCGAACGACTACCACGGTGGCGAAGGCCCGGTCAGCGTGACCACGCCGAAAGCCGGCAACAACCCGCTGTTCCACGCCATGGTCGAAGCCGGCGTGCAAGCCGGTTACCCGCGCACTGAAGACCTCAACGGCTACCAGCAGGAAGGTTTCGGTCCGATGGACCGTACCGTCACGCCTAAAGGCCGTCGCTCCAGCACCGCCCGCGGCTACCTGGACACCGCCAAGAAGCGCTCGACCCTGACCATCGTCACCCACGCCCTGACTGATCGCGTCGTGTTCGACGGCAAGCGTGCCGTTGGCGTGACCTACCTGGTCGGCGCCAGCGAAGAACGCGTGGAAGCCCGTGCGCGCAAAGAAGTCATCGTCTGCAGCGGCGCCATCGCCTCGCCGCAACTGCTGCAACGTTCCGGCGTCGGCCCGGCCGAACTGCTCAAGCGCCTCGACATTCCGGTGGTCCACGACCTGCCGGGCGTCGGTGAGAACCTGCAGGACCACCTGGAGCTGTACCTGCAGTACGCCTGCACCCAGCCGGTGTCCCTGTACCCATCGCTGCTCTGGTACAACCAGCCGGCCATCGGTGCCGAGTGGCTGTTCAACGGCACCGGTATCGGCGCCAGCAACCAGTTCGAGGCCGGTGGTTTCATCCGTACCCGCCCTGAGTTCAAGTGGCCGAACATCCAGTACCACTTCCTGCCGGTTGCGATTAACTACAACGGCAGCAACGGCGTACAGGAACACGGCTTCCAGGCGCACATGGGTTCGATGCGTTCGCCAAGCCGCGGCCGTATCCAGGCCAAGTCGAAAGACCCGCGCCAGCACCCGAGCATCCTGTTCAACTACATGGCTACCGAGCAGGACTGGCAGGAATTCCGTGACGGCATCCGCCTGACCCGTGAAATCATGGCCCAGCCGGCGCTGGACCCTTACCGCGGTCGCGAGATCAGCCCTGGCGCCGACGTGCAGACCGACGAGGAACTGGACAAGTTCATCCGCGAGCACGCCGAAACCGCGTTCCACCCGTCCTGCTCGTGCAAGATGGGTACCGACGACATGGCCGTGGTCGATGGCCAGGGTCGCGTGCACGGCATGCAGGGTCTGCGTGTGGTCGATGCCTCGATCATGCCGATCATCATCACCGGCAACCTCAACGCCACCACGATCATGATCGCCGAGAAAATCTCCGACAAGATCCGTGGCCGCCAGCCGCTGCCGCGCAGCACTGCCAAGTACTACGTTGCCAATGAGGCACCGGTCAAAGGCAAGGCGATGCGTGAAGTGAAGCAGGCTTGATTCCCTGCGGCCCCTATCGCCGGCAAAGCCGGCTCCCACAGAGAAAGGGTTATCTCTATCCCTGTGGGAGCCGGCCTGGCCGGCGATGAGGCCCTTGCCAGCGACACAACAGAAAAGCACCTTTCAGGTGCTTTTTTTGTGCCTGCGATTAACCCTTTACAGCCCGCCGACCCCTCAGGTTAGAATCCTTGGCACGCGACCTGCTTATCCACAGCAAACCGCCCCTTCCTGCTTTTCCCCGGAGTACTGCCTTTGGATGCGTCCACCATCAATAGCCTGTTCTTGATCGGCGCATTGCTGGTAGGTGCAAGTATTCTGGTCAGCTCACTGTCATCACGGCTGGGCATCCCGATTCTGGTCATCATCCTCGCCGTCGGCATGCTCGCCGGCGTGGATGGCGGCGGCATCATCTTCAACAACTACCCGACCGCCTACCTGGTGGGCAACCTGGCACTGGCGGTGATCCTCCTTGACGGCGGTTTGCGCACGCGCGTGGCGAGTTTCCGCGTGGCCCTGTGGCCGGCCTTGTCGCTGGCCACGGTCGGCGTGCTGATCACTACCGGCCTCACCGGTATGATCGCCGCCTGGCTGTTCGACCTGAGCCTGATCCAAGGCCTGCTGATCGGCGCCATTGTCGGCTCGACCGACGCCGCAGCAGTGTTCTCGCTGCTCGGCGGCAAAGGGCTGAACGAACGGGTCACCGCGACGCTGGAGATCGAATCGGGCAGCAACGACCCGATGGCGGTGTTCCTCACCGTCACCCTCATCGACATGATCGCCAGCGGCCAGACCGGCCTGCACTGGAGCCTGCTCACCCATCTGCTGCGCGAGTTCGGCATCGGCGGCCTGATGGGCCTCGGTGGCGGCTGGCTGCTGCTGCAACTGGTCAACCGCATCAACCTGGCCGGCGGCCTCTACCCGATCCTGGTGATTGCCGGTGGCCTGGTGGTGTTCTCCCTGACCAACGCCTTGCACGGCAGCGGCTTCCTCGCCGTGTACCTGTGCGGCCTGGTCCTGGGTAACCGGCCGATCCGTAGCCGCCACGGCATTCTGCACATGCTCGACGGCATGGCCTGGCTGGCGCAGATTGGCATGTTCCTGGTCCTCGGCCTGCTGGTCACCCCGCATGACCTGCTGCCGATCGCCCTGCCCGCGCTGGGCCTGGCGCTGTGGATGATCATCTTTGCCCGGCCGCTGTCGGTGATTGCCAGTCTGCTGCCGTTCAAGGCCTTCCACGGTCGTGAGAAAGCCTTTATCTCCTGGGTCGGCCTGCGCGGCGCGGTACCGATCATTCTCGCGGTGTTCCCGTTGATGGCCGGGCTGCCCGATGCCCAGCTGTTCTTCAACCTGGCGTTCTTTATCGTGCTGGTCTCGCTGCTGGTGCAAGGCACCAGCCTGCCGTGGATGGCCAAGCTGCTCAAGGTCACGGTACCGCCAGACCCGGCGCCGATCTCGCGCTCGGCCCTGGAAGTGCACATCACCAGCGAGTGGGAACTGTTCGTCTACCGCCTCGGTGCGGAAAAATGGTGCATCGGCGCCGCCCTGCGCGAGTTGAAAATGCCCGAAGGCACGCGTATCGCCGCGCTGTTTCGTGGCCAGCAACTGCTCCATCCGTCGGGAAGTACCACCCTGGAAGTCGACGATCTGCTCTGCGTGATCGGCCACGAACACAACCTGCCGGCCCTCGGCAAACTGTTCAGCCAGGCCCCGCAACGCGGTCTTGATTTGCGCTTCTTCGGTGACTTCGTGCTCGAAGGGGACGCAGAACTGGGGGCTGTAGCGGCGCTGTACGGTTTGCAGCTCGATGGCCAGGATCCGCAAATGCCGCTCAGCCGCTTCATCGCTCAGAAGGTTGGCGGTGCGCCGGTGGTCGGTGACCAGATCGAATGGAACAACACCCTGTGGACGGTGGCGGTGATGGAAGGGAACAAGATCAGCAAAGTGGGCGTCAAATTCCCCGAAGGAACTCGACCCGGCCCCGGGTTGTTCCTTTAAACTCAAAACTTCGCCCCTGGTTGCAAGAATTTTCTGCCTATGTCACTGCGCACCTCCATATGCGCAGCCCTGCTCGGGCTGTGTCTGTCACTCTCCTACGCCTGGGCGGCAGAACCGCCGACCCGTGCGTCCATCCAACACAGCCTGGACAAGATCGCCGAGCGCAAACTGCCGGAGGCCGAACAAAAGGCCCTGCAGCAGGTCCTCGAACAGACCCTGACTTTCCTCAGCACCAAGGAAGACAGCGAGAAAAAGCTCGTCGCCCTCAAGCAGCAGCTCAGCGACGCGCCGCGCCAGACCAGCGAGAATCAGCGCGAACTGGTCAAACTCAATGAAAGCAAGGTGGTCGCCGTCGCCCAGCGCTATGCCGCGCTGAGCGTGCCGCAGCTTGAACAGCTGCTGGCCGAACGCAGCACCGAGCAGGGCGAACTGCAGAAAGCCCTGTCTGAAGCCAACAGCCTGACCATCACCTCGCAGACCCGCCCGGAGCGGGCCCAGGCCGAAATCAGCGCCAACCAGACCCGCGCCCAGCAGATCAACAGCAGCCTCAAGCTCGGCAAGGATGGCGGCAAGCCGCTCACAGCGGATCTGCGCAACCAGCTCAACGCCGAACTGGCCGCGATCAATGCCATAACCCTGCTGCGCCGCCAGGAACTGGCCGGCAACAGCCTGCTGCAAGACCTGGGCAACAGTCAGCACGACCTGCTGATCGAGCGTGCCACACGCCTGGAACAGGAAATCCAGGACCTGCAGACGCTGATCAACCAGAAGCGCCTGGCGCAGTCGCAACAGACCGTTACCGAGCAATCCATCGAAGCGCAGAAGGCCGGCGGCAGCACCTTGCTGGCCACCGAAAGCGCAGCCAACCTGAAGCTCTCCGACTACCTGCTGCGCAGCACCGACCGCCTCAACGAGCTGACCCAGCAGAACCTCAAGACCAAACAGCAACTGGACAGCCTGACCCAGGCCGACCAGGCCCTGGACGAGCAGATCAGCGTGCTCAAGGGCAGCCTGCTGCTGTCGAAGATCCTCTACAAGCAGAAACAGGCCCTGCCGCACCTGAAAGTCGACCGCAACCTCGCCGATCAGATCGCCGATATCCGCCTGTATCAGTTCGAGATCAACCAGCAACGCGAACAGATCACCAGCCCGAGCAGCTACGTCGACAAACTGCTTGCCAATCAGCCCCAGGAAAATGTCACCCCGCAACTGCGCAAAGCCTTGCTGGAAGTGGCGATCACCCGTAGCGACCTGCTGGAGCGACTCAATCGCGAACTGAGCGCCCTGCTCAACGAATCGATCACCCTGCAGTTGAACCAGAAGCAGCTGCTGAGCACCTCGCAGAGCTTGCGCACCACCCTCGACGAGCAGATGTTCTGGATCCCGAGCAACAAGCCCCTGGACCTGGAATGGCTGGGAACTGTCCCCGAGCGCCTGCAGAAACAGCTGGTCAGTTTGCCCTGGGGTTCCGGGATCAAGGAGCTCGGCGATGGCCTGACCCAGCGCCCGCTGCTGTTCCTGCCCTTGCTGCTGTTAATCGGCGCCCTGCTGTGGCGGCGCAAGTACCTGTATGGGCGATTGAACAAGGTTCACCAGGACGTCGGCCACTTCAAGCGTGACAGTCAGTGGCACACGCCCCAGGCGATCCTGATCAATATCCTCCTGGCCATGCCCGTGAGTCTGGGCCTGGCCTTGTGCGGCCTGGCTCTGCAGATCGACGCCCGTGGGCAGAACGCCAACCTCGGCGCCGCACTGTTTCAGATCGCCCAGGCCTGGCTGGTGTTCTACACCGCCTACCGGATACTGGCGCCAGGCGGCGTGGCTGAGCTGCATTTCCGCTGGGACAGGCCGCAAGTCGAATTCCTGCGCCGCTGGATTCGCCGCCTGGGTGCGGTGGTCCTGGCGCTGGTCGGTGTTGTGGCGGTGGCAGAGCACCAGCCTTCGGCCCTGGCTGATGACGTGCTGGGCATTGGCGTAGTGTTGACCTGCTATGCCTTGATGGCCTGGCTGCTCAGCCGTCTGCTGCTCAGCAGCCCGGCGCACCGCAACACCTCACTGTTCCGCCAGGCCGTGGGCGTGGCCTTCACTGCCCTGCCGGTCGCCTTGTTCATCGCCGTCTGCTTCGGTTACTACTACACCGCGCTGAAGCTCACCGACCGCCTGATCGACACCCTCTACCTGCTGATGTTCTGGCTGGTGATCGAAGCCGCGTTCGTCCGTGGTCTGGCCGTGGCCGCCCGGCGCCTGGCTTACCAGCGGGCGTTGAGTAAACGCCAGGCGACCCCCAAGGAAGGCCTCGATGGCGAAGTGATTGTCGAAGAACCGACCCTGGACATCGAACAGGTCAACCAGCAGTCCCTGCGCCTGATCCGCCTGGCGCTGCTCGGCGGTTTCATCGGCGCGCTGTACTGGGTCTGGTCCGACCTGATCAGCGTGGTTGCCTACCTCGACAACATCACCCTGTACGAGTACACCAGCGGTACCGGCGCGGCCATGAGCATGGTGCCGATCAGCCTCAGCGACATGCTCGGCGCCCTGGTGATCATCGGCATTACCTTCGCGCTGGCGCGCAACTTGCCGGGACTGCTCGAAGTACTGGTGCTGTCGCGCCTGAACCTGGCCCAGGGCAGCGCCTACGCCACCACCACCCTGCTGTCCTATGTGATTGCCGGAGTCGGCTTCGTTTCCACCCTCTCAGCCCTCGGTGTCAGCTGGGACAAACTGCAGTGGCTGGTGGCCGCGCTGTCGGTAGGCCTGGGCTTCGGTATGCAGGAGATCTTCGCCAACTTCATCTCCGGCATCATGATCCTGTTCGAACGTCCGGTGCGTATCGGTGACACCATCACCATCGGCAACCTGTCCGGCACGGTGAGCAAGATCCGTATCCGTGCCACGACCATTACCGACTTCGACCGCAAGGACATCATTGTCCCGAACAAGACCTTCATCACCGGGCAACTGATCAACTGGTCGCTGACCGACACCATCACCCGCGTCACCCTCAAGCTCGGTGTCGACTATGGCTCGGACCTGGACCTGGTGCGCACCCTGCTGCTCAAGGCGGCCAATGACAACCCGCGGGTGCTCAAGGAGCCGGAACCGATTGTCTACTTCCTGAACTTCGGTGAAAGCACCCTGGACCACGAACTGCGCATGCACGTGCGCGACCTCGGTGACCGCAACCCGGTGCTCGACGAGATCAACCGCTTCATCAACAAGGAATTCAAGAAGCAGAAGATCAACATCTCGTTCCGGCAGATGGAGGTCTACCTGAAGAACATGCAGGGCCAGGAATACAAAATGGTCCCGGTGGAGAATCTGGACAAGACCGTGATTCAACCCCTGGCCGATAGCGACAAGCCGAACGACACAGCGCCCGGCAAAACCGCCTGACTGGACGTAGACGGCCATACCCTTGCAGAATGATCGGATATTCTGCTGGAGATGGCCGTTGAAAGCCCTCGACGAACTGACCTTCGACAACCGTTTTGCTCGCCTCGGCGACGCCTTTTCAACCTCGGTGCTGCCTGAGCCGATTGCCGAGCCGCGCCTGGTGGTTGCCAGTACGGCCGCCATGGCCCTGCTGGACCTGGAACCGACCGAGGCGCAGTCGCCGGTGTTCGCCGAACTGTTTGGCGGCCACAAGCTCTGGAGCGAGGCCGAGCCACGGGCGATGGTCTATTCCGGGCACCAGTTCGGCGGTTATAACCCGCGCCTGGGCGATGGTCGCGGCCTGCTGCTCGGTGAGGTCTACAACGACGCCGGCGAGCACTGGGATATGCACCTCAAAGGCGCCGGAGAGACGCCTTATTCGCGCATGGGCGATGGCCGTGCGGTGCTGCGCTCATCGATCCGCGAATTCCTCGCCAGCGAAGCCCTGCACGCCCTGGGCATCCCCAGCAGCCGCGCCTTGTGCGTGATCGGCTCGAGCACGCCGGTCTGGCGCGAAACCCAGGAGCGCGCGGCGATGCTCCTGCGCCTGGCACCAAGCCATGTGCGTTTCGGGCATTTCGAGTATTTCTATTACACCCGCCAGCCCGAGCAGCAGCGCATCCTCGCCGAGCATGTGCTGAAACTGCATTTCCCCGAATGCCAGACCGAGCCCGAACCGTACCTGGCGATGTTTCGCAGCATCGTCGAGCGCAACGCCGAACTCATCGCCCTGTGGCAGGCCTATGGCTTCTGCCATGGCGTGATGAACACCGACAACATGTCGATCCTCGGCATCACCTTCGACTTCGGCCCGTTCGCCTTCCTCGACGACTTCGACGCCAACTTCATCTGCAATCACTCCGATGACCAAGGCCGCTACAGCTACAGCAACCAGGTACCCATCGCGCACTGGAACCTCAGTGCCCTGGCCCAGGCGCTGACGCCGTTCATCAGTGTCGAGGCGTTGCAGGAGGCCTTGGCATTGTTCCTGCCGTTGTACGAAGCCCATTACCTGCACCTGATGCGCCGTCGCCTGGGCCTGACCCAGGCCGAAGACGACGACAAGCTATTGATTGAACGCCTGCTGCAACTGATGCAGCCCGGCGCGGTGGACTACACCCTGTTCTTGCGCAAGCTGGGTGACCAGCCTGCCGAACAGGCGCTGCAGGTGGTACGCGATGACTTCGTCGATCTGGCTGGTTTCGACCGCTGGGCCGTGGATTACCTGGCCCGCATCGCCCGTGAGCCCGGCAATGGCGAAGGCCGCCGCGAACGCATGCACGCGGTCAATCCGCTGTACATCCTGCGCAACTACCTGGCCCAACGCGCCATCGAGGCCGCTGAAGGCGGTGACTACGAAGAAGTGCGGCGCCTGCATCAGGTGCTGTGCAAGCCGTTCGAGGAACAGCCGGGTATGCAGGCCTATGCCGAACGACCGCCGGAGTGGGGCAAGCATCTGGAAATCAGCTGCTCGTCCTGACCGTATCTGTAGGAGCTAAATCCTGGAGTACCAATGACCGATCCACTGGTAATACCCTGCCCACACTGCAACGGCCTGAACCGCATCCCCGGCGAGCGCCTCGGCGATACGCCGAAATGCGGCCGCTGCAAAAACCCGCTGCTGCTGAGCAAACCCTTCGACCTCAAGCAAGGCGACTACGCCAGCCAGATCAAGGGCGACCTGCCGTTGCTGATCGATGTCTGGGCCGACTGGTGCGGGCCGTGCAAATCCTTCGCGCCGATCTTCGAACAGGCCGCCAGCCAGTTGAGCGGGCGCTGCCGCCTGGCCAAGCTGGACAGCGAGGCCAACCAGCAACTGGCGGGACAATTGGCGATTCGTTCGATTCCCAGCCTGATCCTGTTCAGGAACGGCCGGGAAGTGGCGCGCCAGAGCGGCGCATTTCCACTCCAGCAACTCCTGGAGTGGTTGCGCAGCCAGGGGATCTAGGCGTTTTCTTCGAGCAGTGCGTGCAACTCGACAAACTGCTGGGTCAGCTTGTGCCGCGGCTCCAAGTGGATCAGCGGCAGGCTGGCCTGGTGCGACTCACGCATCTTCACCGAGCTGTTGAGGTACACCGGTAGCACCGGCAGGCCTTCGGCCAGCAACTCGTCGAGCATCTGCTGGGGAAGGCTGGCCCGGGCCTGGAACTGATTGACCACAATGCCTTCAACCTGCAGGTTTTCATTGTGATCCTCCTTGAGATCCTCGATTTCGGCCAGCAGGCCATACAGCGCCTGACGGGAAAAACTATCGCAATCGAAGGGAATCAGTACACGATCAGCGGCAATCAGCGCAGAAACCGCGTAAAAATTCAGGGCTGGCGGGGTATCCAGATAGATCCGCTCGTAGTCCTCGTCCAGCTCATCCAGCAGTTTTCGCAGCTTGTTGATCTTGTGCTTGGCCTCAAGCTTGGGCTGCAGGTCGGCAAGCTCGGCGGTGGCGGTCACCACATGCAGGTTGTCGAAGGGCGTTTCGTAGATATCGACCTTGTTCTTCTTGGCAAACGGCCCTGATGACAGGGTCTGCTTGAAGAAGTCGGCAATGCCCATGGGAATGTCCTCGCCGGTCAGCCCGGTGAGGTACTGGGTCGAGTTGGCCTGGGCATCCAGGTCGATCAGCAAGGTTCGATAGCCTTCATTGGCACTCACTGCCGCCAGGTTGCAGGCAATGCTCGATTTACCCACACCACCTTTCTGATTGAACACCACGCGCCGCATGAAATGAACTCCGTGTATCTGGGAATGACCGAGTATGTCGGCGCAGCGCCGGTTTAGCCAGCACCATCCAGCCCCTCAAATCAATGAATCGGCTTGCCGCACAGCAATGCAGCAAAGGTGGCGGCCATCACCGACGCCGATTCACCCCGCTGCACCAGCCATACCGCGGTGTCCGCGCCCTCGTCGAGCAGCTCGCGGTACACCACGCCATCGATGCGCATGCGCTGGAACGAGGCCGGCAGCACTGATACCCCCAAGCCCGCCGACACCAGGCCGATGATGGTCATCGCCTCGCTGGCCTCCTGGGCAAAGTGCGGGCTGAAGCCGGCCTGGCGGGCCAGGTTCAGCAACTGCGCATACAGGCCGCTGCCGTAACTGCGTGGAAAGAACACGAACGGCTGCTCGGCCAGCGCCGCCATGTGCAGCCCGCCTTCGCTGCCTTCAGCCAGCGGATGAGCGGCGTTGATCACCGCGACCAGCGGTTCGCGGAACAGCTCCGTGGCGAGCAGACTGTCCGGCAGTGCCAATGGCCGCATCAGGCCGACTTCGATGCTTTCATCGAGCAAGGCATCGGCCACCGCCTGGCTGCTCATCTCTTTCAGATTCAGGTGCACGGCGGGAAAGCGCTGGCGAAACGCGTAGATCGCCTTGGGAATGCTGGAGTTGAAGGGTGCCGAGGAAGTGAAACCGATCTTCATCTCGCCCAGTTCGCCCAATTGTGCGCGACGGGCGACATCGGCGGCCTTGTCGACCTGGGCCAGCACCAGTCGTGCCTCTTCAAGAAACAGGCGCCCCGCCTCACTCAGCTCGACTCGACGATTGGTACGCTCGAACAGACGCGCCCCAAGCTCCTGCTCCAGGGCCTGGATTTGCTGGCTCAAGGGCGGTTGAGAGATCCCCAGGTTCTGCGCCGCCCGGCCAAAGTGCAGCTCTTCGGCGACGGCAATGAAGTAGCGCAGGTGGCGTAATTCCATGGTGGCTCCAATAGGTCGCAAAACCTCTTAAACAGGTCGAACAATATATTGGAAATGATCATTAGCCAGCTATATGCTTTTTTCACTGCCTGACAGGCCGTAGCGCCCCCGAGGTCACCCGTGAAAACTGCTGTTGCGCCCCACGTCCACGAACTGCCCCCCGCGCCGCTCGACGAAATCGTCGCCACCCTGAACGAACGCTGGATCGAAAAAGGCACCCCGGCCTTTTTGCGCACCGTACTGGCGCTGTTCTGCGGCGGCTTTGCCACCTTTGCCCTGCTCTACTGCGTGCAACCGATGATGCCGCTGCTGTCCCAGGAGTTTTCCATCAGCGCTGCGCAAAGCAGCCTGATCCTCTCGGTGTCGACCGGCATGCTCGCGGTCGGCCTGCTGATCACCGGGCCCATCTCCGATCGCATCGGGCGCAAGCCGGTGATGGTATTTGCGCTGTTCTGTGCAGCCCTGTGCACCCTTGTCAGCGCCCTGATGCCCAGCTGGCACGGCGTGCTGCTGAGCCGCGCCCTGCTGGGGCTGTCGCTGAGCGGCCTGGCGGCGGTTGCCATGACCTATCTGAGTGAAGAGATTCACCCGCAGCACATCGGTCTGGCCATGGGTCTGTACATCGGTGGCAACGCCATTGGCGGCATGTGCGGTCGGCTGATCACCGGGGTATTGATCGACTTCGTCAGCTGGCACACCGCGTTGCTGGTAATTGGCAGCCTGGCCATGGTCGCGGCAGTAGTGTTTTGGAAAGTGCTCCCCGAGTCGCGTAATTTCCGCCCACGTTCACTGCACCCACGCAGCCTGCTGGAAGGTTTTATCCTGCACTTTCGCGATGCCGGGCTGCCCTGGCTGTTCCTCGAAGCCTTCCTGCTGATGGGGGCCTTCGTCACCCTGTTCAACTACATCGGCTATCGCCTGCTGGCCGAGCCGTACCACATGAGCCAGGCGCTGGTCGGCTTGCTGTCGGTGGTGTACCTGTCGGGCATCTACAGCTCGGCGCAGATTGGCGCCCTGGCCGACAAGCTGGGCCGGCGCAAGGTGTTCTGGGGCACTATCGTGCTGATGTTCAGCGGCCTGCTGCTGACCTTGTTCAGCCCCTTGCCGCTGGTGATCGTCGGCATGCTGGTGTTCACTTTCGGCTTCTTCGGCGCGCACTCGGTGGCCAGCAGCTGGATTGGACGGCGGGCGACCAAGGCCAAGGGCCAGGCATCTTCGCTGTACCTGTTCAGTTACTACGCGGGATCGAGTGTGGCCGGGACGGCCGGTGGGGTGTTCTGGCATCAGGGCGGCTGGAACGGCATCGGGCTGTTCATTGGCAGCTTGCTGGTGGTGGCGTTGCTGGTGGCGTTGCACCTCAGCAAGTTACCAGCCAAGGCCTGAACAGAGACCATCGCCGGCAAGGCCGGCGCCCACAAGGATCGGAGCATGCAATCGCTGTGGGAGCCGGCCTTGCCGGCGATGGGGTGCAAAGCAGCCCCTAACTCAGTTGATCACTTCCACCAGATCAACATCCACTTCACGGCTCATCAAGTGCTTCTCGACTTCACCGGTCAGTTTGACCCGGGTCTTGTCGTTGAACGCCACGGGTGGCATGTCTTCTTTATCGATCTCGACAGTGATGGTGCCCGTGTTGTCCTTGAATTCGAACTTGTCATCGTTGTTCAGCTTCTTCACCACGAAACCTTGCAGCACCACCGGGGTGTCGTCGGCAGCATCGTTGGCTGCGGAGACGGTAGTCACCGGCTGAGCACCTGGACCGGTATAACCGGCTGCAAGGGCAGCAGTGCTGAACAAAGGGGCAAGCAGCAGAGCGAGGTAGCGGGTTTTCATGAGGCAAGTCCTTGATGAGTTTTGATGGGCCCAGCATAACCATCACAACTGAATTCAAACTTAATCACGCCCGCCCCGCCTTTTGATCTGCATACGCCACAACACGCGACGACCGAGACACTCATGCCAGATCACCGCCAGGATATGCAGCACAACCAATAATGCCAGCACCAGAGAGGCCAGCCGATGCAGCACGCTGAACCCCTGCGACCACGCAGGCGCCTGCAGAAGTTGAGGAATTTGGAGCCAGCCAAACAGATCGATGGGACGCTCCATCATCAGGACTCCGCTCAACAGCACCAGCGCCGTGAAACCATACAGCAGCAGATGAACCATGCGCGCCACGCCATCAGGCTCACCACCCCTCGATGGAGAAGTACAACGTAGCCAGAAGCGCCAGATGAACAGCGGAATGAACAGCGTGGTCAGCGCCACATTGAAGTCGGCGATCACCGCAGCCAGCGGGGTTCCCCCGGCAAACAGCAGCACATATCCGGCACTGATCAGGGTCCACAGAATGACCACCGCCGATACCCAGTGCAGCAGCACCTGAATCGCCGAGTAGCGCTCGCTGCACGTTTGAAGTTCATGTTCCATAAAAGACGGATCCTCTTGTCATAGGCCCTGGGGCAAAGGAGCAAGAGAGTAAGGAATTCGTTCGACCGGCCCAGCCGGAGCCATTTCCCTGCGCCACCAGACTTCTCAGCACGGATACAAAAACGCCCGACACAAGGTCGGGCGTTCTTCTACAGCATTCGCGCTCAGGCGTGGTACTGCGCCGACAGCTCGTGTACTGCATTGATAAACGCACCCGCGTGCTCCGGGTCGACTTCCGGGGTAATGCCGTGGCCAAGGTTGAATACATGACCACTGCCTTGACCATAGCTGGCCAGGATGCGTCCGACTTCGGCGCGGATCGCTTCCGGCTTGGCGTAGAGCACGGTCGGGTCCATGTTGCCCTGCAGAGCGACCTTGTTGCCGACACGCTGGCGCGCCTCGCCGATGTCGCAGGTCCAGTCCAGGCCCAGCGCGTCGGCGCCTGCGTCGGCAATGCTTTCCAGCCACAGGCCACCATTCTTGGTGAACAGGATGACCGGTACCTTGCGGCCTTCGTGCTCGCGGATCAGGCCGCTGACGATCTTGCGCATGTAGGCCAGGGAGAACTCCTGGTAGGCCGCCGCAGACAGGTTACCGCCCCAGGTGTCGAAGATCTGCACGGCTTGCGCACCGGCGAGGATCTGACCGTTGAGGTAGCTGATCACCGACTGCGCCAGCTTGTCGAGCAGCAGGTGCATGGCTTGCGGGTTGTCGTAGAGCATGGCCTTGGTCTTGCGGAAGTCTTTCGACGAGCCGCCTTCGACCATATAGGTGGCCAGGGTCCACGGGCTGCCGGAGAAGCCAATCAGCGGCACACGGCCGTTGAGCTCGCGGCGGATGGTGCTGACCGCGTCCATCACGTAGCCCAGGTCTTTCTGCGGATCAGGGATCGGCAGCGCTTCGATGTCGGCCAGGGTGCTGATGACCTTCTTGAAGCGCGGACCTTCGCCGGTTTCGAAGTACAGGCCCTGGCCCATGGCGTCGGGGATGGTAAGGATATCGGAGAACAGGATCGCGGCGTCCAGCGGGTAGCGGTCCAGCGGCTGCAAGGTGACCTCGCAGGCGAACTGCGGGTTCATGCACAGGCTCATGAAGTCGCCGGCCTTGGCGCGGCTGGCGCGGTATTCCGGCAGGTAGCGGCCGGCCTGGCGCATCATCCACACCGGGGTGACGTCTACGGGTTGCTTGAGCAGGGCGCGCAGAAAACGATCGTTCTTCAAGGCAGTCATGTCGGCATCCGGAAAAAAAGTGCGGGCATTTTCTCAGACACCAACGGAAAAGGCACGGTAAGTACCGTGCCTTTTGTCTATCGACTTGTGACAGATCAATAGATTTAGTTAAAAGCATCGCCGGCAAGGCCGACTCCCACAGGGTCACCGGTGCATGCAAGACCAGTGGGAGCTGGCCTTGCCAGCGATCAGACCTCCAGGTAATCCAGAATCCCTTCAGCGGCATTACGCCCTTCGAAGATCGCCGTCACCACCAGGTCAGAACCGCGGACCATATCGCCACCGGCGAAGATCTTCGGGTTGCTGGTCTGGTGTTTGAACGCACCTTTCTCCGGTGCCACAACGCGGCCCTGGCTGTCGGTCTGGATGCTGAACTGCTCGAACCACGGCGCCGGGCTCGGACGGAAGCCGAAAGCGATAACCACGGCATCGGCCGGGATGATCTCTTCGGAGCCCGGGATCGGCTCGGGGCTGCGGCGGCCACGGGCATCCGGCTCGCCGAGACGGGTCTCGACCACCTTCACACCCTCAACCTTGTCTTCACCGACAATCGCGATCGGCTGACGGTTGTAGAGGAACTTCACGCCTTCTTCCTTGGCGTTCTTCACCTCTTTGCGCGAGCCAGGCATGTTCGCCTCGTCACGACGGTAGGCACAGGTCACCGCTTTGGCGCCCTGGCGGATGGAAGTGCGGTTGCAGTCCATCGCCGTGTCGCCACCACCGAGCACCACGACCTTCTTGCCCTTCATGTCGACGAAATCTTCCGGCGACTTTTCAAAGCCCAGGTTGCGGTTGACGTTGGCCACCAGAAAATCCAGGGCATCGTGCACGCCAGGCAGGTCTTCACCGGGGAAACCGCCCTTCATGTAGGTGTAGGTACCCATGCCCATGAACACTGCATCGAACTCTTCGAGCAGTTGTTCCATGCTGATGTCTTTGCCCACCTCGGTGTTGAGGCGAAACTCGATGCCCATGCCGGTGAAGACTTCGCGGCGATTGCTCAGCACGGTCTTTTCCAGCTTGAACTCGGGGATGCCAAAGGTCAGCAGACCACCGATTTCCGGGTTGCGGTCGAACACCACCGGGGTCACCCCGCCGCGCACCAGCACGTCGGCACAGCCCAGGCCGGCCGGGCCGGCACCGATAATGGCGACACGCTTGCCGGTCGGCTTGACCTTGGACATGTCCGGGCGCCAGCCCATGGCGAAGGCGGTGTCGGTGATGTACTTCTCCACCGAACCGATGGTCACCGCGCCGAAGCCGTCGTTGAGGGTACAGGCACCCTCGCACAGACGGTCCTGCGGGCACACCCGGCCGCAGACTTCCGGCAGGGTGTTAGTCTGGTGCGACAGCTCCGCGGCGGCGAGGATGTTGCCTTCGGAGACCAGCTTCAACCAGTTGGGGATGAAGTTGTGTACCGGGCACTTCCACTCGCAGTACGGGTTGCCACAGCCCAGGCAGCGGTGGGCCTGTTCGGCCGACTGCTGGGGTTTGAAGGGCTCGTAGATTTCCACGAACTCTTTCTTGCGTTGACGCAACAGTTTCTTCTTCGGATCCTTGCGCCCGACCTCGATGAACTGGAAGTCATTACTCAGACGTTCAGCCATGTTCTAAACCTCATCAAACTCTTCAGGCGCATATCACTGCGGGTTGGCACGGGTGCTGGACAGCAGGTTCTTCAGGTTTGCCGCCTTCGGCTTGACCAGCCAGAAGCGCCGCACGTAATCGTCCAGGTTTTCCCAGAGCTCACGCCCCCATTCGCTGCCGGTTTCTTCGACGTATTCCGCCAGGACACGCTGCAGGTGGCTGCGATAAGCCTCCATCGCTTCGCCGCTGATGCGCTGGATTTCCACCAGTTCATGGTTGAGCTTGTCGACGAAGCTGTTGTCCATATCCAGCACGTAGGCGAACCCGCCGGTCATGCCAGAGCCGAAGTTGTAGCCGGTCTTGCCCAGTACGCAGACAAAACCACCGGTCATGTATTCACAGCAGTGATCACCTGTGCCCTCGACAATCGCGTGGGCACCGGAGTTACGCACGGCAAAACGCTCGCCCGCGGTGCCAGCGGCGAACAGCTTGCCGCCGGTGGCGCCGTACAGGCAGGTGTTGCCGACAATGGCACTGTGCTGGGTGGCGAACGGGCTGCCCGCAGGCGGCACGATCACCAGCTTGCCACCGGTCATGCCTTTACCGACGTAGTCGTTGGCATCACCTTCGAGGTACATGTTCAGGCCGCCGGCGTTCCACACCCCGAAGCTCTGACCGGCAGTGCCCTTGAAGCGGAAAGTGATTGGCGCCTTGGCCATGCCCTGGTTGCCGTGCAGACGCGCGATCTCGCCGGAGATCCGCGCACCGATGGAGCGGTCGCAGTTGCAGATGTCCAGCTCGAACTCGGCGCCGGACAGGTCACGAATGGCCGGCAGGGCCATGTCGACCATCTTCTCGGCCAGCACACCCTTGTCGAACGGCGGGTTGCGGTCGACTTCGCAGAACTGTGGCTTGTCGGCCGGCACGTGCGGGCTGCCCAGCAGCGGGCTGAGGTCGAGGTGCTTCTGCTTCTCGGTTTCGCCGGGGAGCATTTCCAGCAGGTCGGTACGCCCGATCAGCTCGCCGAGGCTGCGCACGCCCAGCTTGGCCAGCCACTCACGGGTCTCTTCGGCGACGTAGGTGAAGAAGTTCACCACCATGTCGACGGTGCCGATGTAGTGGTCCTTGCGCAGCTTGTCGTTCTGGGTGGCGACGCCGGTGGCGCAGTTGTTCAGGTGACAGATACGCAGGTATTTGCAGCCCAGGGCGATCATCGGCGCGGTGCCGAAGCCGAAGCTTTCGGCGCCGAGGATGGCTGCCTTGATCACGTCGAGGCCGGTTTTCAGGCCGCCGTCGGTCTGTACCCGAACCTTGCCGCGCAGGTCGTTGCCGCGCAGGGTCTGGTGGGTTTCGGCCAGGCCCAGTTCCCACGGGGCACCGGCGTACTTGATCGAAGTCAGCGGCGAAGCACCGGTACCACCGTCGTAACCGGAGATGGTGATCAGGTCGGCATAGGCCTTGGCCACACCGGCGGCGATGGTACCGACACCGGCTTCAGCTACCAGCTTGACCGAAACCAGCGCCTGCGGGTTGACCTGCTTGAGGTCGAAAATCAGCTGCGACAGGTCTTCGATCGAGTAGATGTCATGGTGCGGCGGTGGCGAGATCAGGGTTACGCCAGGCACGGCATAACGCAGCTTGGCGATCAGGCCGTTGACCTTGCCGCCCGGCAGCTGGCCGCCTTCACCGGGCTTGGCGCCCTGGGCCACCTTGATCTGCAGCACTTCGGCGTTGACCAGGTACTCAGGCGTCACGCCGAAACGACCGGTGGCCACCTGCTTGATCTTCGAGCTCTTGATGGTGCCGTAGCGCGCCGGGTCTTCGCCGCCCTCACCGGAGTTGGAACGCGCACCCAGACGGTTCATCGCCTCGGCCAGGGCCTCATGCGCCTCCGGCGACAGCGCGCCGAGGGAAATACCGGCAGAGTCGAAGCGCTTGAGGATGGCCTCCAGCGGCTCGACTTCTTCCAGCGCCAGCGGCTGATCGGCGACCTTGACCTTGAGCAGGTCGCGGATCATCGATACCGGACGCTGGTCGACCAGCGCGGTGTATTCCTTGAACTTGGCGTAGTCGCCCTGCTGCACAGCAGCCTGCAAGGTGTTGACCACATCAGGGTTGTAAGCGTGGTACTCGCCACCGTGGACGAACTTCAGCAAGCCGCCCTGCTGGATCGGCTTGCGCGCGCTCCAGGCTTCGGCGGCGAGCAGCTTCTGCTCGTTCTCGATGTCGACAAAGCGTGCGCCCTTGAGGCGGCTGGCAACGCCACGGAAGCTCAGCTCGACGACTTCTTCGGACAGGCCGACAGCCTCGAACAGCTGCGCGCCACGGTAGGAACCGATGGTGGAGATGCCCATTTTCGAGAGGATCTTCAGCAGGCCCTTGGAGATGCCTTTGCGGTAGTACTTGAATACTTCGTCCAGGTCACCGAGCACTTCACCGGTGCGGATCAGATCGGCCAGCACTTCATAGGCCAGATACGGATACACCGCCGAAGCACCGAAACCGATCAGCACGGCGAAGTGATGCGGGTCACGGGCAGTAGCGGTTTCGACCAGGATGTTGCTGTCGCAACGCAGGCCCAGTTCGGTCAGGCGGTGGTGCACCGCGCCCACGGCCAGCGACGCATGCACCGGCAGTTTGCCCGGGGCGATATGGCGGTCGCTCAGCACCAGCTGGGTCTTGCCGCTGCGCACGGCTTCTTCGGCCTGGTCGGCGATGTTGCGCACCGCCGCTTCCAGGCCAACGCTTTCTGCGTAGTTGAGGTCGATCAGCTGACGCTCGAAGCCTGGGCGATCGAGGTTCATCAGCGAGCGCCACTTGGCTGGGGAAATCACCGGCGAGCTGAGGATCACCCGCGAGGCGTGCTCTGGGGACTCCTGGAAGATGTTGCGCTCGGCTCCCAGGCAGATCTCCAGCGACATGACGATCGCTTCACGCAGCGGGTCGATCGGCGGGTTGGTGACCTGGGCGAACTGCTGGCGGAAGTAGTCATAGGTCGAGCGCACGCGCTGGGAGAGGATCGCCATCGGCGTATCGTCGCCCATCGAACCGACCGCTTCCTGGCCTTGCTCGCCGAGCGGACGCAGGACCTGGTCACGCTCTTCGAAGGTGACCTGGAACATCTTCATGTATTGCTTGAGCTGGTCAGCGTCGTAGCTGGCCACGCCCTGATCGTCGCTGAGGTCAGCCTGGATGCGCAGGGCATTCTGGCGCAGCCAGCGCTTGTACGGATGACGCGACTTCAGACGGTTGTCGATGGCGTCGGTGTCGAGGATCTGGCCGGTCTCGGTGTCCACGGCGAAGATCTGGCCCGGACCGACACGGCCTTTGGCGATAACGTCTTCAGGCTTGTAGTCCCACACGCCGATTTCCGACGCCAGGGTGATGTAACCGTTCTTGGTGGTGACCCAGCGCGCCGGGCGCAGGCCGTTGCGGTCGAGCAGGCAGACCGCGTGGCGACCTTCGGTCAGCACGATGCCCGCCGGGCCGTCCCACGCTTCCATGTGCATGGAGTTGTATTCGTAGAAGGCGCGCAGGTCGGCGTCCATGGTCTCGACGTTCTGCCAGGCTGGCGGAACCAGCATGCGCACACCACGGAACAGGTCGATGCCGCCGGTGACCATCAGCTCGAGCATGTTGTCCATGCTCGAGGAGTCGGAACCGACGCGGTTGACCAGCGGGCCGAGTTCTTCCAGGTCCGGGATCAGGTCGTTGGCGAACTTGGTGCGACGGGCCTGGGCCCAGTTGCGGTTGCCGGTAATGGTGTTGATCTCGCCGTTGTGGGCGAGGAAGCGGAACGGCTGCGCCAGCGGCCATTTCGGCAGGGTGTTGGTGGAGAAGCGCTGGTGGAACACGCAAATGGCGGTCTGCAGGCGCTCGTCATCGAGGTCCGGATAGAAGGCGGCGAGGTCCGCCGGCATCATCAGGCCCTTATAGATAATGGTCTTGTGCGAAAAGCTGCAGATGTAGTGGTCGGTGTCGGCGGCGTTGGCCACGGACGAGCGACGACGGGCGCTGAACAGCTTGATGGCGAATTCCTGATCGCTCAGGCCATCACCACCGACGAACACCTGCTCGATCTGCGGCAGGCGCTCCAGGGCCAGACGGCCGAGGACACTGGTGTCGATCGGCACCTTGCGCCAGCCGACCAGCTGCAGGCCAGCGGCGAGGATCTCGCGGTTCATGTTGTCGCGGGCGGCTTCTGCCTTGGTGGTGTCCTGATTGAAGAACACCATACCCACCGCGTACTGCTTGGGCAGCTCGGCGCCGAACTGTTCCAGGGCCACCGCGCGCAGGAACTGATCGGGCTTTTGCATCAACAGACCGCAACCGTCGCCGGTCTTGCCGTCAGCGTTGATACCACCGCGGTGGGTCATGCAGGTCAATGCCTGCATGGCTGTTTGCAGAAGGTGGTGGCTGGGTTCGCCCGTCATATGGGCGATCAGGCCGAAACCACAGTTATCCTTGAATTCTTCGGGATGGTACAGACCTGTTTTCATAGACACTTTCTCACCAGGTTCGCCTCTCACCAAGGCAAATCTCTTTTAGTACAACCACTTACCATCCACGCCGAACGAACGCCAGCTTTGCGGGGGCAATAGGGGAGCCATTGTTGCACAGCGACAGGGAAGCCCACAAATTTACGACGAATAGTCGTAAGTCCATGTCGCATTTTTGAATGTTTTTAAGCGTGCGCCGTGGTAACGGCATGGCTTGAGTCTGAAGCGTTTCAGCCTGGACTGCAAGATGGGCTTGTGGCCGGCAGTCTGGGACAGAAAAGCCTGCCGCGTTTTTACGCAGCAGGCTTGACCGTAATTCAGGAGTCGCTCAGCGGGTGGCGGGGGTAGTGCCACCCGACTAGATCAGCGGGTCGCGGC
This sequence comes from Pseudomonas putida, assembly GCF_028682475.1. GTDB lineage: Bacteria > Pseudomonadota > Gammaproteobacteria > Pseudomonadales > Pseudomonadaceae > Aquipseudomonas > Aquipseudomonas putida_AG. Next base: position 41,943 of record NZ_JANHLE010000010.1, on the reverse strand, counting down.
CAGTTCTTGTTGGACGCTGGCAACGGTACGTGGCCAAGGTTTACCAGCCTGGACCTTGGCTGGCAAGGCTTTGATTGCAGCCAGCGCTGCATCACGGCTGGCGAAGTTGCCGTAAGTGATCACGTACAGCGGCTTGCCTTGCAGGTTTTTCTTGAAGTAGCGATAGTCGCCACCCTGGGCTTTCACGTAGGCCTGGGCGGAAGCCTCGGAGCTGGTGCCGAGGATTTGCACGACATAGTTGCCCGGCTTCTGCCCGGCGTACCAGCTGCCACCTGCGGCCGGCTTGGCGGCAGGCTTCTCGGCAGGTTTTGGCGCTGGCTTGGCCGTTGCAACCTGAGTAGATGCAGGCTTGGCTACAGGTGCAACCGGCTTGCTGGCGACCGGCGCAACCGGTTGTGGCACCGGAGCAACAGGTTGGGCCTGGGCGACCGGCTGTGCCGGCGCAGGTGCAGGGCCGGCAGAAACGCCCGCTGGCGGGGCAATGGTGGTGACGGTCGGCGGCTGCAGCACGGTATCACCGGCCGGACCACCCTCTTCGCCATCACCCATACCGGTGGACTCGGCCAGCGGGCCGCGCATCACCGGCTGCGACTGACCTACCAGCGGCAGTGGCATGGGTTGCGAGTTACCGGCGAACTCGATCGCCGGACCGCCATTGTTCGACTGTGCATTGCCTGGCTGACCCTGGCCCAGTGGCAGTTGCGCTTGTTCTGCAGGCGCGGTGGGCGCCTGATCGCCTTTCTTCGGCATCAGCACCGCCGCGGCAACGGCGACCACAACGACAGCAGACAGCGCCAGCACGTGTTTCTTAGGCATATTGAACCCCATTGATGGTCGCTTGGCCGTGGTCCGGCTGGCGATCATGGCTTCGATCAAGGTATCGCGGGCGACCTGGTTGATTGCCCCAGGCCAGCCATCCGAGTTTTGGTGAATATCGACAATCTGTTCGCTGGTGAACACCTCGATCCCTCGCCCGGCACCTTCCAGGCGCTGCTCGAGGTATTCCCGGGTCTCTTCTTCGCTGTAGGGCGCAAGCTCGATGACATGGAAACGCTCCAGGTCAGCATTGAGCTCTTCCAGCCCGGCGATCAGTGACGGCTCGCCGAACAGAAATACATGCGGACGCCCTTCCGGAGTGCCCGCCGCCAGCTCCAGCAAGGCTTGGAGTGCCGACTCGTCGAGTTGTTCCGCATCGTCCACCAACAAGTAGACTTCTTGCCCGGTCAACGCCAGCTGCACCACCTGGGCGAGCACCTCTGGCACTTCAGGCTGGGCAACACCCAAGGCCTGGGCGACCTGACCGAGAACGCTGGCGGCATCGCTGGCGCCGCGCGCGGAAACCACAACACTCTGCACCGATTGCTTGTTGGTGCTGGCAACCAGGGCCTGGCGCAGCAGGGTCTTGCCGCTGCCTTGCGGACCGGTGACCACCAGCAGCAGCTGGCTGTAGCGCGCCAGATGGTGCAGCTGGCCAAGCACCGGCTTGCGCTGGGCCGGGAAGAATTTGAAACCCGGCACCCGTGCAGCGAAGGGGTCGTGGTTCAACTGGTAATGGCCGAGAAAGGCCTCGTCGGCATGCAAACTAGTCATCGGACGCTCATCAACCTCAAAGCTGGGCCACGATCGCGCGGTAATCCGCGGCCAGCGTGGCCTGAAGAATCTCTTTCGGATAGTCGTCGGTGACCACCGCTTCGCCCATTCGGCGCAGCAGGACCAGACGCAGACGACCGTCGAGTACCTTTTTATCTACTGCCATGTGCCCCATGAACTGCGCCGGGGTCATTTCCTCTGGCGGCACCAGCGGCAAGCCTGCCTGCTGGAACAGACGGATACCACGATCACGCTCGTGCTGGCTGATCCAGCCCAGGCGCATGGACATCTCCAGGGCCATCACGGTACCCGCTGCCACGGCCTCGCCATGCAGCCAGACACCATAACCCATGTGGGTTTCGATGGCGTGGCCGAAGGTATGGCCGAGGTTGAGGGTGGCACGTACGCCAGACTCGCGCTCATCGGCACCGACAACGGCGGCCTTGGCCGCACAGGAACGCGCAATCGCCTCGGTCAGGGCTACCTGATCCAGGCCGCGCAAGGCCTCCATATTCGCTTCGAGCCAGCTCAGGAACGGTTCGTCACAAATCAGGCCGTACTTGATCACTTCGGCAAGGCCGGCCGACAGTTCGCGCGGCGGCAAGGTGTTGAGGCTGCGGGTGTCGATCAGCACCGCATTGGGCTGATAGAAGGCACCGACCATGTTCTTGCCCAGCGGGTGATTGATACCGGTCTTGCCGCCCACCGAAGAATCGACCTGGGACAGCAAGGTGGTCGGCACCTGGATGAAATCCACGCCACGCTGGTAGCAAGCGGCGGCAAACCCGGCCATGTCGCCGATCACCCCGCCACCCAGGGCAACCACGGTGGTACGGCGGTCGTGGCGGGCCGTGAGCAAGGCATCGAAAATCAGCTGCAGGGTTTCCCAGTTCTTGAACGCCTCGCCATCGGGCAACACCACCGGCAGTACCGAATAGGCACCCAAGGTCTTGCTCAGACGCTCGAGATAAAGGGGCGCGACAGTCTCATTGGAGATAATGGCGACCTGCCGGCCGGCAATATGTGGCGCCAGCAGTTCAGGCTGATCCAGCAGGCCTTCGCCAATGTAGATCGGGTAGCTACGTTCGCCCAATTCGACCTTTAGTGTCTGCATGTGTCCCCACAATGAACGAGGCGCGGCATCGATGCTCGACCCGCGCGATAACGGTGTGCCCTGTCATGGCATGACTGGTCGCCGAGGATAGTCCTGGCCTAACGGGGCGGCAACTTCTGCAAGCGCTCGAGAATATCCTGCACCACCATCCGCGGCGGCCGTTCGTCGGTTTCCACGACCAGGTCAGCAATCTCGCGGTAGAGCGGATCGCGGATCTCCAGCAGGGCGCGCAAGGTCGCCTCCGGATTGGCGGTGCGCAGCAATGGACGGTTGCGGTCACGCGCGGTGCGCCCGACCTGTTGCTCGACCGAGGCGTGCAGGTACACCACCCGCCCGCCGGCATGCAGGGCCTGACGATTGGCATCGCGCATCACCGCGCCTCCGCCAGTGGCCAGGACCACGCCATCGAACGCGCACAGCTCGGCGATCATCGCCTGCTCACGGTCACGAAAGCCCGGCTCGCCTTCCTTGTCGAAGATCCACGGGATATTGGCGCCAGTACGCAGTTCAATTTCCTTGTCGGAATCCTTGAACGGCAGGCGCAGCTCTTTGGCTAACAGGCGACCGATGGTGCTTTTACCAGCACCCATGGGCCCCACAAGTATCAAATTTCGCACAGAATCAACGACTCACAGCAATCGCCTGGTCACTCATGATACGCGGAGTCAGGAAGACCAGCAGCTCGGATTTTTTCTCTTGTAGAACATCGCGACGAAACAGCCGCCCAACATACGGCACATCGCCGAAAAATGGCACCTTGTCGACAACTTTACTTTGCACCGTTGAGTACACGCCACCGATCACGATGGTCTCGCCATCGCTGACGCGAACCTTGGCGTTGACCTCGTTCTTGCGGATCGGGGGCACCTGGGCCAGGGCATTGAGGTAGTCCGGCTCGTCCTTGGTCACCTTCACCGCCATGATCACCCGGTTGTCCGGGGTGATCTGCGGCGTCACCTCCAACGACAGCGACGCCTCACGGAAGGTCACCGAGGTCGCGCCACTGCCACTGGTTTCCTGATACGGCACTTCAGTGCCCTTGAGGATTCGCGCGGTTTCCTTGTCGGCGGTGACCACCTTGGGCTGGGAGATGATTTCCCCATTGCCGGATTTCTCCATGGCACTGAGCTCAAGGTCGAGCAGGACGTTGTCGCGCACCAGCCCCACACCGATGGCCGAGGTGGCCCGCTCTGCCCCCAGGTCGACAAAGGTGTCGGCGCCGCCCAGAACCAGACCACTACCCAGATTCAGCTCCCCGCCCCAGCGCACGCCCAGGCTCCGTTCGTAGTCGACATTCGCTTCAACGATCCGTGCTTCTATCATGACCTGGCGCACCGGCACATCCAGGCGGGCGATCAACTGACGCAACTCCTCCAGGCGCTCGGGCGTCTGGCGCACGATCAGGGTGTTGGTTCGCTCATCGACACCCAGCGCCCCCGCCGCGGCATCGAATGGATCGTTATCCATCAGCGACTGAAACACGGCGGCGATGTCTGCCGCCTGGGCATAGTGAATCGGCAACAGTTCACGCCGTGTCGGCACCAGGCCGGCCACTTGCTGACGACCTTCCAGCAGCTGCCGCTCCCGTCCGGCCAGTTCACCGATGGGCGCTACCAGCAGGACATTGCCTTCGGAGCGTTGCTCCAGGCCTTTGCTGCGCAGCACCAGGTCCAGCGCCTGCTCCCAGGGCACATCCTGCAGACGCAGGGTGACCTTGCCCTGCACTGCATCGCTGGCGACCAGGTTGACCCCGGAAAAATCAGCCAGCACCTGCAGCACCGAACGCACCTCGACATCCTGGAAGTTCAGCGACAAAAGCTCGCCCGGTGGAGCGCTATTAGCCGACACCGGGCCAACAGCCTGCAGGCTAAACAACCCGGCGAATACCGCCCTAATCCATCCTGCCCTCATCTGCGACCTCCCTGGTCCACTGCTTTATCCCGCGCCTGCAGGTTGCTTCATGCTCAGCGTTCGACGCCGCTCGCTCCAGCCCTTGCCCGGCACAAACACCTGCTCGGCTATTTCGATCTGCCGCTCCTCGATGTTCACCACCCGCCCTTGGTCACGCCCCAGGCGATCACCCAGCTGCAGGCGATGGACAAGGCCAGCGACTCGCAACAAGGCAAAGCGCACCGGGCCACGGGCAAGACTGCCAATCATCTCGAACTGGTCGAGGGGCAAGGTTTGCAGGTACTGGCGGTGCGGTATCAGCGGCGGAGGTTCGAACGGATTGCGCGTAATGTCCGGCGCCGCAGGTACGGGCTCTGGCGCCAACCCGGAAAGGTCCGGGACTGCACTCGTCAGCCGGCTGCGGTAAGCGCTCAGGCGTACCTGTAAATGCAGGCCCGACTGCGTTGGCAGCAAAGAGAAGTCCTGCAAAGTGATCAGTCGAGGCAGGTACGCAAGGCCGTGGACAAAGGCAAGCAATGCCGGGTAACTACCCTGTAACTGAAGCTGCACGGGCTGTTCGATGTGCTGGTCATGGAGGACTTCCGCCAACAGTTCCACCTGTTCAACGAACACTCCGCTCGACTGCCCCTGATAGGCAATGCCTTCCAGCAAGTCGGCCAGTTCACCACCGGTGGCCAACCTCCAGCGCGCCTCATCAAGGCGCTGGTACGCCGCAGCTCGTTGCGCCTCATGGGTGGCCAGCGCCAGCGCGCCTGCGGCCTTCTCTGCCTGCTCGATCCGCAAGAACTGCGACTGTTCGGCGCCCTGCTCGATCTCGACGAAAAGCGCCCGCAGATGAACGATGTAAGCAAGCCCCAGCAGCAGCGCCAGACAACCCGCCAGCAATAGCGTCTGCCTGAGCGGCGAGCCCGCCGCCCACTGCTGCCATCTAGCGATGGCCAAGACGTTCAAGACTCGCCCCTCAAGGTCACGCTCAGCTCGAACGTCTCCCCCTCATCCACTGCCTTCATTTGCTGCAACTCGGCCTTACCGAGCGCATCAGAAAGGTTGCGCAACAGTTGCGCGACCAATGAACCGGAATGCGCCAGCCCGTGGATATGCAGGCGCGCGCCTTGCCGCGTCAGCGCCGTGAGCTGCACCCCAGGGGGCACAACGCGTTCAAGCTGCTTAAGAAGATCCACCAGAAACACGCGCTTGCCCTGCAGAGACTCCAGCGCCTGCAGCCTACCCTGGATCTGCTCCTGCTCAATTTTGTGCTGCGCTATCTGCACCAACTGTGCATCGAAGCCGTCGATAACCTGTTGGATCGCGGCGTTCTCGACGATCTGGCGCTGCTGCGCCTGGCGCCCCAGAAGATCCGCCAGCACGGTAACAAGAACCGCCATCAGCCCTACGCCGAGCAGCGCCAGCTGCATGCGGCGGATACCGGCCTGAAGCTTTTGCTCCCGCCAGGGCAGCAGATTCAAGCCAGGCATCGATCGTCCTCGCGCATTGCCAACCCGCAAGCGACTGCAAGGCACGAGGCTTGCGCCGTCAAAGCGCAGGACTGCAGACCTGGCGCCAGGAGTAGATGTTTGAATGGATCGGCATGACGTACCTCGAGGCCCAGGCGCTGCTGCAGGTGCCGGGGCAAGTCCGGATCCAGCGCAGCGGCCCCTGCGAGCAGCACCTGATCCGGCAATGCCCTCCCCGGGCTGGACAACAGGTAGTTGTCCACAGCCGTCGCCAACGACTGAGCAAAGCCCCTCTGGGCAGGCAGTCGGACTTCGCGACGCACCGACACAGCCCCTTCATCCCGCTCGTGAATCACCAGGACATCGGCTTCGACTTGCAGTAACAGGCCATCCGCCTGTAACGCACGCTGCAAGGCGTGACTGTCGGGCTCAACCACACAGGCCCGTATACCAGCGAGTTCAAGGCTGGCCTGGAGCACTTCCAGCAACGCCAGATGACAAGCGGCAACGAGCACCCGCTGGTGCTGCGACTGGTCAGGATCAGGGCCCATGACCTGAAAGTCGATTGCCGCATCCTCAAGCGCAAAAGGCACGAACTGACCGGCATCGGCTGGCAGACGCCCGGCAATCGCCTCGTCGTCCAGATCTGCCGGCATCGACAGCAGCTTTTCGATTACCAGTCCGGCTGGCAGCGCAACGGCGGCCCTGCGCACCTTCCCTGCACCACGCCGGACCGCCTCAAGCAAGGCCGCCCCGACCTGCTCGGGATCAGCAATCCAGCCATTGTGCATGGCCGTCGCCGGCAAGGGCTCAAGCGCCCAGGCCTGCACGTGGTAACGGCCGCGGTGGCGGTGCAGACGCACCAGCCTGATGAATGGCGGGGTAATTTCTATCCCCAGAAGTGAACCGGCATCCTTGCCCAGACGTCCAAGCATCGGTTTTCCCTTGATCGCTGCAGGTCAACAGGGGCTATGCCCCGTCAAACCTGGCTGATTCCCTGACGGGCGCGGCAATAACGCGACCGTGCGAAAAATGCTTATAATGCCCAGCGTTTTTCCTTGTCCGCTGGCCCTGCGCGCAACCCACTCTTTTATCTGGACGCCCAAAAGCCTTGATACGCCTGCTGAAGTTCTTCTGGTGGTCTTTCGTCGCAGTCATTTGCGCAATCGTGCTCGGTCTGAGCGGCGCGTTTCTGTATCTTAGCCCCAGCTTGCCCTCGGTAGAGGCCCTCAGAAGCATCCAGTTGCAGATCCCTTTGCGGGTCTACAGCAGCGACGGAAAACTGATCGCCGAGTTTGGTGAGATGCGCCGTTCTCCCATCCGTTTCGCCGACATTCCGCCGCATTTCATCCAGGCTTTGCTCTCGGCCGAAGACGACAATTTCGCCAATCACTACGGGGTCGACCCCAGTAGCCTGATGCGTGCTGCAACACAATTGCTCAAGTCCGGGCACATTCAAACCGGCGGCAGCACCATCACCATGCAGGTGGCGAAGAACTTCTTCCTCAGCAGCGAACGCAGCTTCTCGCGCAAAACCAACGAAATCCTCCTGGCCTTGCAGATCGAACGCGAGCTGACCAAAGACGAGATTCTCGAGCTGTACGTCAACAAGATCTACCTGGGTAACCGTGCCTACGGCATCGAAGCGGCGGCCCAGGTGTATTACGGCAAGTCGATCCGCGACATCAGCCTGGCGCAGATGGCCATGATCGCCGGTCTGCCCAAGGCGCCGTCGCGCTTCAACCCGCTGGCCAACCCGGTGCGCGCCAAAGAGCGCCGCGACTGGATCCTCGGGCGCATGTACAAGCTGGGCAAGATTGATGAGGCGAGCTACCAGGCCGCCCTGGCCGAGCCGATCAACGCCAGCTACCACGTGCCGACGCCAGAAGTCCGTGCCCCTTATATTGCCGAAATGGCCCGCGCCGAAATGGTTGGCCGTTACGGTAGCGACGCCTACACCGAAGGTTTCCGGGTCACCACCACGGTTCCGAGCGACCTGCAGGAAATCGCCAACAAGGCCGTGCTCGACGGCCTCAGCGCCTACGATGAGCGCCACGGCTATCGCGGCCCCGAAGCACGCTTCCCGGGCAAGACCCACGCCGCCTGGCTGCAGGAACTTGGCAAACAGCGCCCGCTGGGCGGCCTGGAGCCCGTGATTGTCACTCAGGTCGACAAGACCGGCCTGCAGGTGCTGACCCGCGCCGACACCCTGGAGCATGTGGCCTGGGACACCATGAAATGGGCCCGTCCGTTCCTCAACACCAACAGCCAGGGGCGTGCGCCGCAACAACCGTCTGACGTTGCCCAGGTCGGCGACCTGATCCGCGTCCAGCGCCTGGACAACGGCAACCTGAAGTTCAGTCAGGTGCCGGGCGCGCAAAGCGCACTGGTCTCGCTTGACCCCAATACCGGCGCCATCCGCGCCCTGGTTGGCGGCTTCTCCTTCGAGCAGAGCAACTACAACCGCGCCATGCAGGCCAAGCGTCAGCCGGGCTCGAGCTTCAAGCCATTCGTCTACAGCGCCGCACTGGACAACGGCTACACCGCCGCCAGCCTGGTCAACGACGCGCCGATCGTGTTCGTCGACGAATACCTGGACAAGGTCTGGCGTCCGAAGAACGACACCAACACCTTCCTTGGCCCGATCCGCATGCGTGAAGCGCTGTACAAGTCGCGCAACCTGGTGTCGATCCGCCTGCTGCAGGCCATGGGTGTCGGCCCGACCATCGACTACATCAGCAAGTTCGGCTTCAACAAGCAGGACCTGCCGCCCAACCTGTCCCTGGCCCTGGGCACCGCCACCCTGACCCCGATGGAAATCGCCACGGGCTGGAGCACCTTTGCCAACGGCGGCTACAAGATCACTCCCTATCTGATCGAACGCATCGAAAGCCGCAACGGCGAAACCCTGTTCACCGCCAACCCGCCCCGGGTGCCGCAAGCGGAACAGGTCGCAGCCGGTATCGCCGCGCCAGAAGCGCCGATCAGTACGCAGTTCCCTGGCGAAGCGGCTGCCACGCCTGCCAGCAATCAGCCTGCCTTCCCGCAGGCGCCAGCAGTGGCCGAACGCATCATCGACGGGCGCACCACCTACATCCTCACCAGCATGCTCCAGGATGTGATCAAGCGGGGTACCGGGCGGCGCGCCCTGGCCCTGGGCCGCACTGACCTTGCGGGCAAGACCGGCACCACCAACGAATCCAAGGACGCCTGGTTCTCCGGCTACAACGCCGATCTGGTGACCACCGTCTGGAGTGGTTTCGACCAGCCGGAAACCCTGGGCCGCCGCGAGTACGGTGGCACCGTGGCGTTGCCGATCTGGATGAACTTCATGGGCCCGGCGCTCAAGGACAAACCGAACCATGCTCCGGCCGAGCCGGAAGGCATCCTCAGCCTGCGGGTTGATCCGGTCAGTGGCCGGGCGGCAACGCCGAGCACGCCGAACGCCTACTTCGAGCTGTTCAAGGCCGAGGACACGCCGCCATCGGTCAACGAGCTCAATGGTTCGGCACCGGGCAGCCCGCTGCCGGCGGATGAAGCGGCGCCGATCGACCTGTTCTGATATCCAGGGCCCATCGCCGGCAACGCCGGCTCCCACACAAGCCCATATGTGGGAGCCGGCATTGCCGGCGATGAAGGCAAAACAGATTCACAGCCAGGCACCCACAAAAAAGCCCCGACTCTCGCGAGCCGGGGCTTTTTGTTACAACGCTACAACGGCTTAGCCGTTGAACACGTCATCCACACTTTTCAGCGGGTAGTTCTGCGGATACGGCAGGGTCGCCACGCCGGTTTCGATCGCGGCCTTGGCCACGGCATCGGAAACCACGGTGATCAGACGGGCATCCATTGGCTTCGGAATGATGTACTCACGACCGAATTCCAGCGCTTCAACGCCGTAAGCTGCGCAAACTTCCTTAGGCACTGGCAGCTTGGCCAGGTCTTTCAGGGCGTTGGCGGCGGCGATCTTCATCTCTTCGTTGATGCGCTTGGCGCGAACGTCCAGGGCACCACGGAAGATGAACGGGAAGCCCAGTACGTTGTTGACCTGGTTCGGGTAGTCGGAACGACCGGTGGCCATGATCACGTCGCTGCGGGTAGCGTGCGCCAGTTCCGGGGAAATTTCCGGATCAGGGTTGGAGCAGGCGAAGACGATCGGGTTTGGCGCCATCGACTTCAGGCCTTCAGCGCTCAGCAGGTTCGGGCCGGACAGACCCACGAACACGTCAGCGCCGTCCAGCGCGTCAGCCAGGGTGCGCTTGTCGGTCGCGTGGGCGAAGACCGCCTTGTACTGATTCAGGTCGTCACGGCCAGCGTGGATCACGCCAGTACGGTCAACCATGAAGATGTTCTCGATCTGCGCGCCCATGCTCACCAGCAGCTTCATGCAGGAGATGGCGGCAGCGCCGGCGCCCAGGCAGACGATTTTGGCGTCAGCCAGGGTTTTACCGGCGATTTCCAGGGCGTTGATCATGCCGGCGGCGGTCACGATCGCGGTGCCGTGCTGGTCATCGTGGAATACCGGAATGTCGCACTGTTCGATCAGGGCGCGCTCGATCTCGAAGCACTCAGGCGCTTTGATATCTTCCAGGTTGATGCCACCGAAAGTGATGGAGATGCGGCGGACGGTGTCGATGAAAGCCTGTGGGCTCTCCGATTCGACTTCGATGTCGAAAACGTCGATGCCGGCGAAACGCTTGAACAGAACGCCCTTGCCTTCCATGACCGGCTTGGATGCCAGTGGGCCGAGGTTACCCAGGCCAAGGATGGCGGTGCCGTCGGAAATGACTGCTACCAGATTGCCCTTGCCGGTGTACTTGTAGGCCAGCTCCGGATCGCGACCAATTTCACGTACCGGCTCGGCCACGCCAGGGCTGTAGGCCAGCGCCAGGTCGCGAGCAGTCGCGGTAGGTTTGGTGAGCTCGACGCTCAGTTTCCCCGGACGAGGCTGAGCATGGTATTCGAGAGCGGCGGTTTTCAAATCTGACATGGTGGGCATTCCGCTATTTACTGTTCTGACGGACCGCCGAGGATACGCAAAGAGCAAAGGGCCGACAAGACTGGTCGGTCACTTGTGTCAAGGCCTTTAACCTACGACTTTCCGCCAAGAGCCGCAGCCCGCAAGGGTTTCAATGTGTACAATCGAAGAAAAAAATGTCCACAATTTTTTATCTTTCGACCCGCTCCAGCATCGAAGGATCTGTCAAAGGCAGCAACCAGCGCTTCTGCCCGGCCTTCAGACCGCCCTTGCGGGAACGATCCAGCACCCAGCCTCGCGTCTCGACGCTGCGGCTCTTGAGCCCATCAAGGAAGGCGGGAGGAAAATTGCGCTGCAACCGCACCGGGACCTGAAGCACCAGCGCATCGTCGATTTCGATCCAGATACCGCCGCGATTGCGCTCGATACCCGTGACTTTTCCGCCGATCAAGGCAAAGCCGGATTGCCGTACCTGTGCCGCCGGGATCACAGGGGATTGCCGCCAGACACCGGCCTTGCGCTGACGAGCGGCACGCTCGGCCTGCTGCTGACACTCGCTCAGGGACACATTCGGCGCCACGGCAACCCGATAGCCAAGGCCTTCGCTGAGCAGTTGTGCTTCAAAATTGTCGCCAGAGCGGCCATAGATGTGCGCCAGGGTGCGCCCATACTTGTCTTTCGACTCGACGCCCGGCACCAGCCCGACCTCGGCCCCACTGGCCTTGACCAGGGCCTGCAAACGCTGACGAGCGGCCTCGGCGAAGGGTTCGCTGGTTCGGCCCTTGCGGCCGATTTCCGGGGCATTGATGCCAATCAGTCGTACGCTGCGGCCATCATTCAGACGCAAGGTATCGCCATCGACCACCTGGCGCACACTGACCAGCTGGGGATCGACCGGTAGCGGGCAGAAGGCCAGAGCCGGCAGTTGCCAAATCGCGCCCACAAAAAAGGCGCCCACAAGGGACGCCTTTTTCAGCAGCATTGCCAAACCCATCGGGCCGGCTACGCGCAATCTTACTTCTTGCCGAACGCTGCGAAGCGATCTTCGAAGCGCTTGACACGGCCGCCGGTATCCAGAGTCTTCTGCTTACCGGTGTAGAACGGGTGGCACTCGTTGCATACGTCGGTACCCAGCGGAGCGCACAGGGTCGAACGAGTTTCGAACTTGTTACCGCAGCTGCAGGTGACTGCGACTACTTCATAATTCGGGTGAATTTCTGGCTTCATGGTCACTTCCTCGACTGCGTGCCGCCACCCAACACCATTGTTGAATACCGCACGTAATTAGGCGGCGAATAATACCAGAGCATGCTGTCAACGCAAGTTGTCGCTTGCACCGACCGTCGTCTGCTAGGCTCGCCGGGTCCTGGTAACCCCCTTCAGAGAATTCATCGCGTGTCCGACGTCATTCTGCGCCTCGCCCTGCCCTCGCCCCTGCGGCGACTGTTCGACTACAGGGCGCCAGCGAGCATGGCGCGCCAGGCGCTGACCCCGGGCATGCGTATCCGCGTGCCTTTCGGGCGGCGGGAGATGATCGGCATCCTGATCGAAATCACCGACAAGAGCGAGGTTCCGGCCGACAAACTCAAGCCGGCCATTGCCCTGCTCGACCCGGTCTCGCCGCTGCCCCCGGCGCTGTTCAAACTGTGCCTGTGGACCGCCCAGTACTACCAGCACAGCCTTGGCGACACCCTGAGCTGGGCCCTGCCGGTACTGTTGCGCCAGGGCGAACCGGCCGAGGCCCGCCAGGAGCGCTTCTGGCAGATCGCCCCGGGCGCGCGCCTGGATGATCCGCGCATCGCCCGCGCACCACGCCAGCGTGAAGCCCTGGCAACCCTGGCACAACATCCCCACGGCGTCGCCCACGCCCTGCTGAGCAAGCTGATGCTGAGCAAGGACAGCCTCGACCTGCTGCTGGCCAAAGCGCTGGTTCAGGTCGAAGTGCGCCGTCATCTGCCCCAGGAACGCCACGAACACTGGCTGGCCCAGCCGGAACTGCCGCTCAACGACGAACAACGCGCCGCCTTCAACGCTGTGCGTTCGGGGTTCGACAGCTTTCATGCCTTCCTGCTCGCCGGCGTTACCGGCAGCGGCAAGACCGAGGTGTACCTGCAACTGATCCGCGAAACCCTGGAAGCCGGCAAGCAAGCGCTGATCCTGATTCCGGAAATCAACCTCGGGCCGCAGACCCTGGCGCGTTTCGAACAGCGTTTCAACGCCCGTATCGCCCTGCTGCACTCGGCGGTCAACGACCGCGAACGTCTGGACGCCTGGCTGGCGGCCCGCGACGGCGAGGCCGATATCATCATCGGCACCCGCTCGGCACTGTTCACGCCGATGAAACACCCCGGCCTGATCATCATCGACGAGGAGCACGACGGCTCCTATAAACAGCAAGAAGGCCTGCGCTACCACGCCCGCGACCTGGCCCTGGTGCGCGCACGTCAGGAAAACATCCCGATTCTGCTCGGCTCGGCGACGCCATCACTGGAAAGCCTGCACAACGCCCACAGCGGCCGCTACGGCCTGCTGCGCCTCACCCAGCGCGCTGGCGGTGCCCAGCAGCCACGCTTCCTGCGCCTGGACGTCAAGAGCCGACCGCTGGACAGCGGCATCAGCGGGCCCATGCAGCAAGCCATCGGCCAGACCCTGGCCGCCGGCCAGCAGGTGCTGGTGTTCCTCAATCGCCGCGGCTTTGCCCCGACCCTGTTGTGCCACGACTGCGGCTGGATGTCCGAATGCCCGCGTTGCGACGCGCGCATGACCGTGCATCAACGCTCCAACGAACTGCGCTGCCACCACTGCGGTTACGACGAGCGTGTGCCGCGCCAGTGCCCGCAGTGCAACAAGGTCGACCTGCGCCCGGTTGGCGCGGGTACCGAGCGGGCTGAAGAGCGCCTGAGCATTCTGTTCCCCGACTTCCCGGTACTGCGCGTGGACCGCGACAGCACCTCGCGCAAAGACGCCATGAACCAGTTGTTCAACACCATCCAGCGCGGCCAGCCGTGCATCCTGGTCGGCACCCAGATGCTCGCCAAAGGACACCACTTCCCGCGGGTGACCCTGGTAGCGATCCTCGATGCCGATGGCGGCTTGTTCTCCGGCGATTTCCGCGCCAGCGAGCGCATGGCCCAGCTGATCGTCCAGGTCGCCGGCCGCGCGGGACGCGCCGAAGAGCCCGGCAAGGTAATCATCCAGACCCATCTGGCCGACCACCCGCTGCTGGTGCAACTGACCGAACAGGGCTACTTCGCCTTCGCCGAGCAGGCCCTGAGCGAGCGCCGCGCTGCGGGACTGCCACCGTTTGCCCACCTCGCCCTGCTGCGCGCCGAAGCGCACAAACCGGGGCAAGCTGAAAGTTTCCTCGACGAAGCCTGCAGCGCTGCAGAGCAGTTGCTGGCCGAACACAACCTGCAGGGTATCGAGCTGTTGGGCCCGGTACCGGCGCCGATGGAACGACGTGCGGGGCGTTTTCGTGCACAACTATTGCTCCAGGCCAATGCACGGGCGCCTTTGCATCGACTGATCAGTGCCTGGTTGCTACTGTTGGAACAAATGCCGTCCGGGCGCCAGGTGCGCTGGTCTTTGGATGTGGACCCGGTGGATCTGTACTGATCCTTCCCGGTGGGAGCGGGCTTGCCCCGCGATTAAAGTCCCGCCAATTCCCCCCAAAGGTTGGCAACCTCGCCCCGGCAACGGATAATGTCCAGTTTTTCCACCTGCGCATCGAAGCGCCGCCGCGCTTGCGGTCGAAAGAGAAGCCCATGAAAGACACCATTCGCCAGCTTATCCAGCAAGCCCTCACCCAACTCGTCACCGACGGTGTGTTGCCTGAAGGGCTGACGCCGGCGATCCAGGTGGAAAACGCCCGGGACAAAACCCACGGCGACTTCGCCAGCAATATCGCGATGATGCTGGCCAAGCCAGCCGGCATGAAGCCCCGCGACCTGGCGGAAAAAATCATCGCCGCGCTGCCTGCCGACGAGCAGGTCAGCAAGGTCGAGATCGCCGGCCCGGGCTTTCTCAACTTCTTCCAGAACACCCAGGCCCTGGCCGCCCGCCTGGATGCCGCACTGGCCGATGCCAAGCTCGGCGTGAGCAAAGCCGGCCCGCAGCAGAAGGTGGTGGTCGACCTGTCGGCGCCGAACCTGGCCAAAGAGATGCACGTCGGCCACCTGCGCTCGACCATCATCGGCGACGCCGTGTCGCGCGTCCTGGAGTTCCTCGGTGACACCGTGATCCGCCAGAACCACGTCGGCGACTGGGGTACCCAGTTCGGCATGCTGATGGCCTACCTGCAAGAGAACCCGATCACCAGCGACGAGCTGTCGGACCTGGAAAACTTCTATCGCGCGGCGAAAAAGCGCTTCGATGAGTCGGAAGAGTTCGCCGACCGTGCCCGTGGCTTGGTGGTCAAGCTGCAAGCCGGTGATGAGGACTGCCTGAAGCTGTGGACCCGCTTCAAGGACATCTCGCTGTCGCACTGCCAGAAGACCTACGAACTGCTCAACGTCAAACTGACCATGGCCGACGTCATGGGCGAAAGCGCCTATAACGATGACCTGGCCAATGTCGTCAGCGACCTCAAGGCCAAGGGCCTGCTGGTAGAGAGCAAGGGCGCCCAGTGCGTATTCCTCGAAGAATTCAAGACCGCTGAAGGCGAGCCACTGCCGGTGATCGTGCAGAAGGCCGACGGCGGCTACCTGTACGCCACCACCGACCTGGCTGCCATCCGCTACCGCAGTAACGTACTTAACGCTGATCGCGCCTTGTACTTCGTCGACCAGCGTCAGGCCCTGCACTTCAACCAGGTGTTCGAAGTGGCGCGCCTGGCTGGTTTCGTCGGTCACCCGATGCAAATGGAACACATGGGCTTCGGCACCATGAACGGCGCCGACGGCCGTCCGTTCAAGACCCGCGACGGCGGCACGGTGAAGCTGATCGACCTGCTCACCGAAGCCAAGGAACGCGCCTACACCCTGGTCAAAGAGAAGAACCCAGAGCTGCCGGAAGACGAACTGCGCGCGATCGGCCAGGTGGTCGGCATCGACGCGGTGAAATACGCCGACCTGTCCAAGCACCGCACCAGCGATTACAGCTTCAACTTCGAATTGATGCTCAACTTCGAAGGCAACACCGCACCGTACCTGCTGTACGCCTACACCCGCGTCGCCGGTGTGTTCCGCAAGCTGGGTAAAAGCTTCGATGAAGCGGACGGGCAGATCGTCTTGCAGGCCGCCCAGGAACAAGACCTGGCCGCGCGCCTGGCACAGTTCGGCGAAATCCTGAACAACGTCGCCGAAAAAGGCACCCCGCACGTGCTTTGCGCCTACCTGTACGACGTCGCCGGCCTGTTCTCCAGCTTCTACGAGAACTGCCCGATCCTGGGTGCTGAAACGCCTGAACAACAGCAGAGCCGCCTGCGCCTGGCCGCCCTGACTGGCCGTACCCTCAAGCAAGGTCTGGAGCTGCTCGGCCTGGAAACCCTGGAGCGTATGTAAGTTGGCTGCCAAGAAAAAACCTGCACCCAAGCGCGGCGCCAGCCGCAACCAGGCCCCGGCAAAGCAACCGATTCCGGGCTGGTTGTGGCTGGCGATCGGCCTGACCGTCGGCGCCTTCGTCGTTTTTCTGATGAAACTTGAGCCGGGCAACGAAGAGGTCAAGCGCAGCAAGCCTGAGCAGCAGAAAGCCGAGAAGGCCGCCGAAGCCAACAAGACCGCGCCAAGTCCGCAACAGCCGGTCAAGCCCAAGTATGACTTCTATACCTTGCTGCCCGAGTCGGAAGTGATCGTGCCGCCTGAAGCGGTACCGGAGAAGACTCCGCCGGTACCGGCGCAACCACCGGTCACCCCGGCGGAAGCGGCGAAGATCGATACCGCACGGGCCCAGGCGGCGCTGATGGGGCAGACGCCACCACCGGCACCCCCGGTGATCAAGCCAGCGGCAACCACCCAGTTCTTCCTGCAGGCCGGCTCGTTCCGCAAGCAGGCGGACGCCGACAAGGTCCGTGCGCAGATCATCCTGCTTGGCCAGGCGGTCAAGGTGGAGTCCGGCACCGTCAAGGAAGAGACCTGGTACCGCGTACTGGTCGGCCCGTTCAGCAATCGCGAACAGCTGACCGTGGCGCAGAAACAGCTGGCCGGCAGCGGCTTCAGCAACCTGTTGCTGCAGCAGCGCCAGACCCGCCAGTAATCCCGCCGGCGGCCTTGTCGATCACGACAAGGCCGCTGCATTCAGCGCCGCTGGGCGTTGGCCAGCGACACCTGGGTGTTCAACGTCCAGAAGTCATACAAGATCCCGACCAGAAACAAGCCGCCCGTGCACAGGTAGATGATCCCGGTGATCCATTTGCCCTGGTACATGCGGTGCACGCCGAAAATGCCGAGGAAGGTCAGCAGGATCCAGCTCAGGCTGTAGTCCAGAGGCCCGGCGTGAAATCGCATGGAAGCCTCGCGGTCCATGGCCGGAATCAGGAACAGGTCGATCAGCCAGCCGATGCCCAGCAGACCCAGGGTGAAAAACCAGATCGTGCCAGTGACCGGCTTGCCGTAGTAGAAGCGGTGCGCACCGGTGAAACCGAAAATCCACAGCAGATAACCGATCACCTTGCTGTGCGTGTCATGCAGCTGCCCATCCTGTTGATAACTGTTCATTCATAGCCTCTGAGGGTTATCGGTAAATTTTCTAAGGAAAAATGTGACTTTTTTGTGTTGGGGCGACGTACGGACGGAACCAATCGACAAGCGGATCAAAAATTGACCAGAAAGCTGTTATAAAGTTGCGCGCTAACCAACAAGAGCCCTGCCCATGCGTCATCTTTTCAAGACATGGCTGACCCTTTGCCTATTATTGCCACTGGCCGCCCACGCCACCAACCGTGAGCAACGTTTACCCAACGGTTTCTCCACCCAGTCCACTTATTCTGCGGCTGCGCGTTCGAACAAGAACGCCAGTAGCAATGCCCAGCTTCGCACCCGCTCCAGCAAGCCAAGCCTGCCGGTCGCACCGATGTCGCCGCAGCAAAGCAGCGACGTGCTCAGCCGTGCCGTCAATGTCCTGGGTACACCTTATCGCTGGGGCGGCAGCAGCCCGAGCAAAGGCTTCGACTGCAGCGGCCTGGTCAAATACGCCTTCAACGACATTGCCGAAGTCGACCTGCCCCGCACCTCCAATGCCATGGCCCAGGGTCACGGCGTGAAGGTCGATCGCAACGACCTCAAACCGGGCGACCTGATCTTCTTCAACATCAAGAGCCGCCGGGTCAACCATGTTGCCATTTACCTGGGCAACGACCGCTTCATCCATGCCCCGCGCACGGGTAAGCGGGTCAGCATCGACACACTGAACAAGCCCTACTGGCGCAGCCGCTATGTGGTTGCCAAGCGCGTTCTGCCGAAAAGCCAGCAGATGACCCTGGCCAAGCGCTAACACCATTCATGCGTCCGCACGCGGGCGCTTTCAAGGTTGATCACGCCACGCGTCACCAGGCCCTGCAGGCAACTGTCCAGGGTCTGCATACCTGACGCCCCGCCTGTTTGTATCGTCGAATACAGCTGTGCCACCTTGCCCTCGCGCACCAGATTGCGTACCGCTGGCGTGGTCAGCAGAATCTCGTGCGCCGCCACGCGTCCACCCCCCACCTTCTCCACCAGCACCTGTGACACCACCGCTTGCAGCGCTTCGGCGAGCATGGCGCGAACCAGCAGCTTTTCCTCCGCGGCAAAGACATCCACCAGCCGGTCGATGGTTTTTGCCGCCGACCCGGCATGCACCGTCGCCAGCACCAGGTGCCCGGTTTCCGCAGCGGTCAGCGCCAGGCGAATCGTCTGCGCGTCGCGCAACTCGCCGAGCATGATCACATCCGGGTCCTGGCGCAGCGCAACGCGCAAGGCCTGGGCAAAACCGTGGCTGTGCCGGCCGATCTCACGCTGGCTGATCAGGCTGCGCTGGGGCGTGTGGATAAACTCGATGGGGTCTTCAAGGGTGAGGATATGCAGTTGCCGCTCCCGGTTCAGGTGATCAAGCAAAGCGGCCAAGGTGGTGGACTTGCCGGAGCCGGTAGGGCCAGCGACCAGCACCAATCCCGCCGGCAACTCGGCAATCTGCTTGAACACGCCGCTCAGACCCAGTTCGGCCAGGCTGTACACCCGACTCGGGATCACCCGCAGCACTGCCGCCGGGCCTCTGTGCTGAGTGAAGGCATTGACCCGAAAACGCGCCAGATCAGGCACGGCAACGGAAAAGTCGGTTTCCAGAAGCGTTTCGAAATCCTTTTTCTGCGCTTCGTTCATCAACTGCCCCAGTAATTCAGACACCTGCTCAGCGCTCAGGGCTGGCAGATCCAGACGACACATTCGTCCATCCTGACGTATCGTCGGCACCTCTGCCGCCGCCAGGTGCAGGTCCGAGGCGCCGGCCCTTGTCGCCAGGGCCAGCAGTTCAGTCACATCCATGAGACTCCCCAAAGGCTGCCAAGCAGGTAGAATGCCGCAGACCCAAAGAGCCGCTGGCATCGATCAATGTCCACCATAGCAGACAACCTTTCCACGCTCGCCGCCCGCATCAGCGTTGCCGCCGAGGCCGCTGGACGCGCGCCGTCCGACATCCGCCTGCTGGCGGTGAGCAAAACCAAACCCGCCGCCGCCGTGCGTGAAGCCTTTGCCGCCGGAGTTCGCGATGTCGGTGAGAACTACCTGCAGGAAGCCCTGAACAAACAGGGCGAATTGACCGACCTGCCCTTGACCTGGCACTTCATCGGCCCCATTCAGTCGAACAAGACTCGCGCAATTGCCGAGCATTTTGACTGGGTACATTCCGTGGACCGCCTGAAAATCGCCCAACGCCTGTCCGAGCAACGCCCTGAGGGCCTTGAGCCGCTGAACATCTGCCTGCAGCTGAATGTCAGCGGCGAGGCCAGCAAATCCGGCTGCACGCCTGAAGAACTGCCAGCGCTGGCGAACGCCATCGCCGCACTGCCGCGGTTGCGCCTGCGCGGACTGATGGCGATTCCCGAGCCGACGGACGATCGCGCCGCTCAGGAAGCCGCATTTTCCAGGGTTCGCGAACTGCAAGACAGTCTCGGCCTGAGCCTGGACACCCTTTCCATGGGCATGAGCCACGACCTGGAAGCGGCCATTGCCCAGGGCGCGACCTGGGTACGTATCGGCACCGCGCTGTTCGGCGCCCGCGACTACGGCCAGCCCTAGACCTATGCCTTTTTTCAACTTTTTCCTAAAGGACCTGACATGAGCAAGACTCGTATTGCCTTTATCGGCGCCGGCAACATGGCCGCCAGCCTGATCGGCGGCCTGCGCGCCCAGGGCCTGGATGCCTCGCAGATCCGCGCCAGTGATCCGGGTGCCGAGCAGCGGGCGAAAGTCCACGCCGAGCACGGCATTGAACTGTTCGCCGACAACGCCGACGCCGTCGAAGGTGCCGACGTTGTCGTCCTGGCGGTCAAGCCCCAGGCGATGAAAGCCGTGTGCGAAGCACTCAAGCCCAGCCTCAAGCCCGAACAACTGGTCGTTTCGATTGCCGCCGGGATCACCTGCGCGAGCATGAACAACTGGCTCGGCGCGCAGCCGATCGTACGCTGCATGCCCAATACCCCGGCGCTGCTGCGTCAAGGCGTGAGCGGCCTGTACGCCACCGCCGAAGTGTCCGCCGCCCAGCGCCAGCAGGCCGAACAACTGCTGTCGGCAGTGGGCATTGCCCTGTGGCTGGACAGCGAACAGCAGCTCGACGCCGTCACCGCCGTTTCCGGCAGCGGCCCGGCGTACTTCTTCCTGCTGATCGAAGCCATGACCGCCGCTGGCGAAAAACTCGGCCTGCCGCGTGAAACCGCCGCCAAACTGACCCTGCAAACCGCCCTGGGCGCTGCGCACATGGCCGTCAGCAGCGATGTCGACGCCGCCGAGCTGCGCCGCCGCGTTACCTCCCCTGCCGGCACCACGGAAGCGGCGATCAAGTCGTTCCAGGCCGATGGATTCGAAGCGCTGGTGGAAAAAGCGCTGAGTGCTGCCGCGCATCGCTCGGCCGAAATGGCCGAACAACTGGGCAACTAAGGAGCCGAACATGATCGGATTGAACACCGCTGCCATCTACATCCTGCAAACCCTGGGCAGCCTTTACCTGCTGATCATCATGCTGCGTTTCATCCTGCAGCTGGTTCGCGCCGACTTCTACAACCCGCTCAGCCAGTTCGCCGTGCGCGCCACCCAGCCGCTGCTCAAGCCAATGCGCCGGGTGATCCCGAGCCTGTTCGGCCTGGACATGTCGTCGCTGCTGCTGGCGATCATCGTCCAGTTGCTGATCATGGGCCTGACCCTGCTGCTGGCCTACGGCACCACCGGTAACCCGCTGCAATTGCTGGTCTGGGCGATGATCGGCGTGACTGCGCTGTTCCTGAAGATTTTCTTCTTCGCCCTGATCATCAGTGTGATCCTGTCCTGGGTCGCCCCGGGCAGCCACAACCCGGGCGCCGAGCTGATCAACCAGATCTGCGATCCGTTCCTGGCGCCGTTCCGCCGCCTGCTACCGAACCTCGGCGGCCTGGATATCTCGCCGATCCTGGCGTTCATGGCGCTGAAGCTGATCGACATGCTGGTGATCAATAACCTGGCAGCAATGACCGGGATGCCGGAGATGCTGCGGCTTCTGGCCTGACCCGGGCCCTCGTTGCACCCATCGCCGGCAAGGCCGGCTCCCACAGGCTGAGCACTGTGGGAGCCGGCCTTGCCGGCGATGCTGTTAATGGTCCGGCACATTGCTTGCTGCATATCCCGGCGGTCTTTAGACTTACGCCTCATTTAAGCGTGAGCAGGGTCGATGTCCACTGTCTTTCCCGAAGATTCGGTCGGTCTGGTAACACCGCAAACGGCACAGTTCAACGAGCCCCTGGCGCTGGCCTGCGGGCGCTCGCTGGCCAGCTATGAACTGATCTACGAAACCTACGGCACCCTCAACAGCGCGGCCAGCAACGCCGTGCTGATCTGCCATGCGTTGTCCGGCCACCACCATGCCGCGGGCTATCACAGCCCTAACGACCGCAAGCCGGGCTGGTGGGACAGCTGCATCGGACCGGGCAAGCCGATCGACACCAACCGTTTCTTCGTGGTCAGCCTGAACAACCTTGGCGGCTGCAACGGCAGCACCGGCCCCAGCAGCATCAATCCGCTGACCGGCAAGCCTTATGGCGCCGACTTCCCGGTCCTCACCGTGGAAGACTGGGTGCACAGCCAGGCCCGTCTGGCCGACCGCCTCGGCATCCAGCAGTGGGCCGCCGTGGTCGGCGGCAGCCTGGGTGGCATGCAGGCGCTGCAGTGGACCATCACCTACCCTGATCGCGTGCGTCACTGCCTGGACATTGCCTCGGCACCCAAGCTCTCGGCACAGAACATCGCCTTCAACGAGGTGGCCCGCCAGGCCATCCTCACCGACCCGGAATTCCACGGTGGCTCGTTCCAGGACCAGGGCGTGATCCCCAAGCGCGGCCTGATGCTGGCGCGCATGGTCGGGCACATCACCTACCTGTCCGACGACTCCATGGGCGAGAAATTCGGCCGCGAGCTGAAAAGCGACAAGCTCAACTACGACTTCCACAGTGTCGAGTTCCAGGTCGAAAGCTACCTGCGCTATCAGGGCGAGGAGTTTTCCGGGCGCTTCGACGCCAACACCTACCTGCTGATGACCAAGGCCCTGGACTACTTCGACCCGGCTGCGGCCCACGGTGGCGACCTGGCGGCGACCCTAGCCAATGTCACCGCGGACTACTGCGTGATGTCCTTCACCACCGACTGGCGCTTCTCGCCAGCGCGTTCGCGGGAGATCGTCGACGCGCTGATCGCCGCGCGCAAGAACGTCTGCTACCTGGATATCGACTCGCCCTATGGCCACGATGCCTTCCTGATCCCGACCCCGCGCTACATCACGGGATTCACGAACTACATGAACCGCATCGTCTGCTGAGGAAACCATGAGAGCCGACCTGGAAATCATCCAAGACTGGATCCCCGCCGGCAGCCGGGTACTCGACCTCGGTTGCGGTACCGGTGAACTGCTGGCGTCGCTGCGCGACCACAAGCAGGTTGCCGGCTACGGCCTGGAAATCGACCCCGACAACATTGCCCAGTGCGTGGCCAAGGGCGTCAATGTCATTGAGCAGGATCTCGACAAAGGCCTGGGCAATTTCGCCAGCAACAGCTTCGACGTAGTGGTCATGACCCAGGCCCTGCAGGCCGTGGAGTACCCCGACCGGATCCTCGACGAAATGCTGCGCGTGGGCCGCCAATGCATCATCACCTTCCCCAACTTCGGCCACTGGCGTTGCCGCTGGTACCTGGCGACCAAAGGTCGCATGCCGGTCTCGGACTTCATGCCGTATACCTGGTACAACACGCCGAACATCCACTTCTGCACCTTTGAAGACTTCGAGGCGCTGTGCAGCGAACGTCGCGCCCAGGTGCTCGACCGACTGGCGGTCGACCATTTGCACCGCCACGGGTGGGCGAGCAAGCTATGGCCTAATCTTCTAGGGGAGATCGGCATTTACCGTGTCAGCAGCCCCGGCCTTGCCGAACACAAGGTCGCGGTTTAACCCGCACACTGGAGGAGAACGATCATGGGTCGCTTGTTGAGTTTTTTACTGACTGCCTGCCTGAGCATGAGCGCAGTCGCCGCCGACGCCATCAAGGGCGAACGCCAGGAAGTGTTCGGTGATACCACGGTGCACTACAGCACCTTCATCTCGACCTTCCTGACGCCAGATATCGCCAAATCCGCAGAACTGGTTCGCAGCAAGAACCAGGGCGTGATCAACGTCTCGGTGATCAAGGCCGGCCAGCCGGTGGTCACCCAGGTCAGCGGTACCGTCAAAGACCTGACCAGCGCTTCGGTCCCGCTGAAGTTCAAGCAGATCACCGAACAAGGCGCGATCTACTACATCGCCCAGTTCCCTGTGGAACAACAGGAAACCCGGACCTTCACCATCGACGTTGGCATTGGTGGCAAGACCGAAACCATCAGCTTCAACCAAGAGCTTTTCCCAGGCGAATGATGACTTTTCAGCAAATCGTATTGGCCAGCCATAACGCCGGCAAACTCAAAGAACTGCAAGCCATGCTCGGTGACACCGTGCAGCTGCGCTCGATTGGCGAATTCAGCAGCGTCGAGCCGGAGGAAACCGGCCTGTCGTTTGTCGAAAACGCCATCCTCAAGGCGCGCAACGCTGCACGTATTTCCGGCCTGCCGGCACTGGCCGACGATTCGGGCCTGGCCGTGGACTTCCTTGGTGGCGCCCCGGGCATCTACTCGGCGCGCTACGCCGACGGCAAGGGCGATGCGGCCAACAACGCCAAGTTGCTCGATGTGCTCAAAGACGTCCCGCAAGACCAGCGTGGCGCCCAGTTCGTCTGCGTCCTGGCCCTGGTACGGCATGCCGACGATCCGCTGCCGATTCTCTGCGAAGGCCTCTGGCATGGCCGCATCCTGAGCGAAGCCAGCGGCGAACACGGTTTTGGCTACGACCCGCTGTTCTGGGTACCGGAGCGCGCCTGCTCCAGCGCCGAGCTGAGCCCTGCCGACAAGAACCAGATCAGCCACCGTGCCCGTGCCATGAGCCTGTTGCGTCAACGTCTGGGCCTGGCATGACCGATCATTCGCCGGCACAGCCACTGCACCTGGGCGAGGCTGGCTTTACTTCCCAAGCACCGCGGGCGGCCTTGCCACAGCTGCCGCCCCTGGCGCTGTACATCCATATTCCCTGGTGCGTGCGTAAATGCCCGTACTGCGACTTCAACTCCCACGCGGCTACGCCTGAGCTGCCGGAAGAGGCGTATGTCGATGCCCTGCTGGCTGACCTCGACCAGGAACTGGGCGCAGTCTATGGCCGGCCGATCAGTTCGATTTTCTTCGGCGGAGGCACTCCCAGCCTGTTCAGCGCCCGCGCGCTGGGCCGGTTATTGCAGGGTGTGGAGCAACGCATCCCGTTTGCCAGCGATATCGAAATCACCCTGGAAGCCAACCCCGGGACGTTCGAGCAGGAGAAGTTCAAGGCCTACCGGCAACTGGGCATCAATCGCCTGTCGATCGGCATCCAGAGTTTCCAGCAGGCCAAGCTCGAAGCCCTGGGCCGCATCCATAACGGTGACGAGGCGATTCGCGCTGCCGACATGGCGCGCAATGCCGGGTTCGACAACTTCAACCTCGACCTGATGCACGGGCTGCCCGACCAGTCGCTGGACGACGCCCTGGGCGACCTGCGCCAGGCCATCGCGTTGAACCCCACGCACCTGTCCTGGTACCAGCTGACCCTGGAACCGAACACGGTGTTCTGGAACCAGCCACCGCTGCTGCCAGAAGACGACATCCTCTGGGACATCCAGGAGGCCGGCCAGGCCCTGCTGGCCAGCCACGGTTACACCCAGTACGAAGTCTCGGCCTACGCCCAGCCGGGTCGCGCGGCACGGCACAACCTCAATTACTGGAGCTTTGGCGACTTCATCGGCATCGGTGCCGGTGCCCACGGCAAGCTAAGCCATCCCGACGGGCGCATCCTGCGTACCTGGAAGACCCGCCTGCCCAAGGACTACCTGAACCCGGCCAAAGCCTTCAAGGCTGGCGAAAAGCTGTTGCCGGTGGATGAGCTGCCGTTCGAGTTCCTGATGAACGCCCTGCGCCTGACCCAGGGCGTCGACGCCGAACTGTTCAGCCAGCGCACCGGACTGCCGCTGGAACAGCTGGCCGCCGCCCGCCGCGAGGCCGAACAAAAGGGCCTTTTGCAGGTCGAAACGACGCGACTGGTCGCCACCGCGCGCGGCCAGTTGTTCCTCAACGACCTGCTGCAGTATTTCTTGACCTAAGGA
Source organism: Pseudomonas putida (assembly GCF_028682475.1). Taxonomy (GTDB): domain Bacteria; phylum Pseudomonadota; class Gammaproteobacteria; order Pseudomonadales; family Pseudomonadaceae; genus Aquipseudomonas; species Aquipseudomonas putida_AG. Next base: position 16,035 of record NZ_JANHLE010000010.1, on the reverse strand, counting down.
TTACGAATGGACTTGGTACTCGACCTGCTCTCGACTGTTTCCCGCTGGAGTCGCAGTAATCTGTCAGAGATCTCACTGGCGCTTGTGGGCTGTTTGCTGGTGCTGTTCGGCACCGACATCAAAGGCTGGGTGGAACAACGCCTGGGCGGCCTGGCAGGTGCCTTGCGCGTACCGTTCATGGCCCTACTGGTGATGATTGGCAGCGGTGCGGCGCTGATCTATGCCACGCCGTGGGTGGTGAAGGGCCTGGCGCAGTTCAACAACTATGCGTTGGCGCCGGTGTTGCTGATTGTGCTGGTGTTGATTGGCGTGGTTGCTGATCGGCGCTGAAAGCATCGCGGGGCAAGCCCGCTCCCACAGGGGATAGGTAACCTCCTGTGGGAGCGGGCTTGCCCCGCGATTGACATCACTACGCCAGTTTTTCGAACTTCAGATCCCACACCCCATGCCCAAGTCGCTCGCCACGGCGTTCGAACTTGGTGATCGGGCGTTCGGCCGGACGCTCTACGCACTTGCCGTCGGCGGCCAGGTTGCGATAACCCGGAGCGACATTCATCACTTCCAGCATGTATTCGGCATAGGGCTCCCAGTCGGTAGCCATATGGAATACACCGCCAACCTTCAACTTGCTGCGTACCAGCTCAGCGAACTCGGGCTGCACGATCCGACGCTTGTGGTGACGGCTCTTGTGCCACGGATCGGGGAAGAACAGCATCAGGCGATCGAGGCTGTTGTCAGCCACGCACTTGTTCAGCACTTCGATCGCATCGCAGTCGTACACCCGCAGGTTCTTCAGGCCCTGGGTCAGCACGCCGTTGAGCAGCGCACCGACACCCGGACGGTGCACTTCGACACCGATGAAGTCCTGATCCGGCGCGGCGGCAGCCATTTCCAGCAGGGAATGGCCCATGCCGAAACCGATCTCCAGGGTACGCGGCGCCGAACGGCCAAAGACCTGGTCGTAGTCCACCGGGCTATCGGCCAGTGGCAGGATGAACAGCGGCCCACCCTGCTCCAGACCACGTTGCTGGCCTTCGGTCATGCGCCCGGCGCGCATCACGAAACTCTTGATGCGGCGGTGTTGGCGCTCTTCGCCTTCGGTGGAGATCGGCGTTTCTTGCGATTCAGTCATCAGGGGCTCTTACTTGATCAGACCATCCAGCGGCGACGAGGCGCTGGCATAGAGTTTTTTCGGCATACGACCGGCGAGGTAAGCCAGACGACCGGCGACAATGGCGTGCTTCATGGCTTCGGCCATCATGATCGGCTGCTGGGCGTTGGCGATTGCCGAGTTCATCAGCACTGCCTCACAGCCCATTTCCATGGCGATGGTGGCGTCGGACGCGGTACCGACACCGGCATCGACCAGCACCGGCACCTTCGATTCTTCGAGGATGATCTGCAGGTTGTACGGGTTGCAGATCCCCAGCCCGGTACCGATCAGGCCAGCCAGTGGCATGACCGCGATGCAGCCGGCTTCGGCCAGCTGACGGGCGATGATCGGGTCGTCGCTGGTGTAGACCATCACGTCGAAACCGTCCTTGACCAGCACTTCGGCGGCCTTGAGGGTTTCGATCACGTTGGGGAACAGGGTTTTCTGGTCGGCCAGGACTTCCAGCTTGACCAGGTTGTGGCCATCGAGCAGCTCACGGGCCAGACGGCAGGTACGCACGGCTTCGACCGCGTCGTAGCAGCCGGCGGTGTTCGGCAGGATGGTGTAGCGATCCGGTGGCAGCACATCGAGCAGGTTCGGTTCGCCCGGGTTCTGGCCAATGTTGGTACGGCGCACGGCGACGGTGACGATCTCGGCACCCGAGGCTTCGATGGCCAGGCGGGTTTCTTCAAGGTCACGGTATTTGCCGGTGCCGACCAGCAGGCGCGACTGGAAGGTACGGCCGGCCAGAGTGAAGGGCTTGTCGCTGCGAAGGTTGCTCATCGGAAATCCTCTGAAGGGTTGAGGGACTTGCAAGGTGTTCCTGGGGCTCTAGCCGCCGCCGATGGCATGCACGACTTCGACCTGATCGCCTTCACGCAGCGCCGTGGCTGCGTGCTGGCTACGTGGCACGATATCCAGGTTGAGCTCTACCGCGACACGGCGCCCGACAAGATCCAGGCGGGTCAGCAGGGCCTCGACGCTTTCGCCATCGGGCAACTCGAAGGATTCACCGTTCAATTGAATGCGCATGCGCACGGCCACCATTATTTTTAGGGGCCAGCATTCTAGCCCCGATCAGGTGCTGCGACCAAGGCCAAGCAACGCCATTCGTCTCGATTCGGACCGCCGAGTCAACCCAGGCGCCAGGCAGCGAGACCCAGGCACAACCAGCCGGCGAGGAACGCCAGGCCGCCAATCGGGGTGATGATGCCCAGTTTGCCGATGCCGCTGAGGGTCAACAGGTACAGGCTACCGGAGAACAGCACGATGCCCAGGGCGAACAGACCACCGGCCCAGCCCACCAGGCGGCCGGGCAGGTGCGTGGCCAGCACGGCAACGCCAAGCAAGGCCAGGGCATGTACCAGTTGATAGGTGACCCCGGTCTGGAAGATCGCCAGGTACTCGCTGGTGAGACGCCCCTTCAGGCCATGCGCGGCAAAGGCGCCTAGGGCGACACCGGTGAAGCCGAAAAAGGCAGCGAGCAAGAGAAAACTACGCAACATGAGGCGACTCCTAGTCATCACAGGGTCTGTATAATGGCCCGCTCATTCGGTTCGGCCAAGCCATCTCTATGTTGTCGTCCATTATCCGCCGTCTTGCCCGCGCCCTGCTCTGGTTCGCCGCCGGCAGCGCTTTGCTGGTGCTGGTACTGCGCTGGGTTCCACCACCGGGTACGGCACTGATGGTCGAGCGCAAGGTCGAGTCCTGGTTCAACGGCCAGCCGATCGACCTGCAGCGCGACTGGGAGCCCTGGGAGCGCATTTCCGATGAGCTCAAAGTGGCAGTGATTGCCGGTGAAGACCAGAAGTTTGCCAATCACTGGGGTTTCGACTTCATCGCCATCCAGGCCGCCCTTGCCCACAACGAACGCGGCGGCAGCATTCGCGGCGCCAGCACCCTGAGCCAGCAAGTAGCCAAGAATCAGTTTCTGTGGTCGGGCCGCAGTTGGCTGCGCAAGGGCCTGGAGGCCTGGTTCACCGCCCTGATCGAGCTGCTCTGGTCCAAGGAACGGATCCTTGAGGTCTACCTCAACAGTGCCGAATGGGGCGAAGGCGTGTTCGGTGCACAGGCCGCCGCGCAGCACCATTTCGGTGTCGATGCCAGCCGCCTGAACCGTCAGCAGGCCAGCCTGCTGGCCGCCGTGCTGCCCAGCCCGCTGAACTGGAGCGCCAGCCGCCCCAGCAGTTACGTGGCACGGCGTGCTGGCTGGATCCGTCAGCAGATGCGTCAGCTGGGCGGCAGTGGCTACCTGGCGCAGCTGGAAAGCCCGCGCAAGGCACCCTGGAACCAATAAAAAACCCGGCAACGCGCACACCTTGCCGGGTTTTTACTGGTTGCTGACTACCAGGTAAACGCCTTAGAACGCGCCCATGTAGTCACGCTTGCCCACTTCCACACCATTGTGACGCAGGATGGCGTAAGTGGTGGTGACGTGGAAGAAGAACTGCGGCAGGCCGTAGGTTAGCAAATAGGCCTGGCCACTGAAGCGTTTTTCTTTCGGCGTACCTGGACGGGTCACGATTTCGATGCCTTCCTTGCCATCGATCTGCGCCGGCGCAATGCCGTCGAGGAAAGCCAGAGCCTTGCTGATCAGCGCTTGCAGCTCAGCAAAGGTGGTTTCGCTGTCATCGTATTTCGGCAGCTCGACCTCAGCCAGACGCCCCGATACACCCTTGGCGAAATCAACAGCGATCTGCACCTGGCGAACCAGTGGAAACATATCCGGGTACAGGCGAGCCTGCAGGAAGACGCTCGGATCAATGTTTTTCGCCGTGGCGTGAGCTTCGGCCTTGTTCAGAACATCACTCAAGGCGTTGAGCATTTGCTTGAAAACAGGAACGGAAGCGGCATACAAGGAAATGGTCATAACAGTCTCGACAGGGGTGGCGGAAAAAATGACGGGGCCAACGTGGCGCGATTATAGACCTGCGCTGCCGCCTGGAAGATCTGGCAGCATAAAAAATCGCGGGGCAAGCCCGCTCCCACCGAGACCTCCGGTGGGAGCGGGCTTGCCCCGCGATAGTTTCAGCCTCAGATTGCGATAAGGGCTTTCACCTTGTTCATCGCATTCTTCTCCAGCTGACGAATCCGCTCGGCGGACACGCTGTATTTCTCGGCCAGGTCGTGAAGAGTGGCCTTCTCCTCGGCCAGCCAGCGCTGGTAAAGGATGTCACGGCTACGGTCGTCCAGGCCCTGCAAGGCTTCATGCAGGTTGCTGGTGGAGTTGTCGCTCCAGTCGGCATCTTCAAGCTGCAACGCCGGGTCGTAGCGGTGGTCTTCCAGATAGTTGGCCGGCGACTGGAAGGCACTGTCGTCGTCGGCTTCGGACGCTGGATCGAAGGCCATGTCCTGACCGGTCAGGCGGCTCTCCATCTCGCGCACTTCACGTGGCTCGACACCCAGGCTTTCGGCCACACGATGCACTTCATCGTTGTTCAGCCAGGCCAGACGCTTCTTCTGGCTGCGCAGGTTGAAGAACAGCTTGCGCTGGGCCTTGGTGGTCGCGACTTTGACAATGCGCCAGTTGCGCAGGATGAACTCGTGAATCTCGGCCTTGATCCAGTGCACGGCAAACGACACCAGACGCACACCCATTTCCGGGTTGAAACGCTTGACCGCTTTCATCAGGCCAACATTGCCTTCCTGAATCAGGTCGGCCTGGGCCAGCCCGTAGCCGGAATAGCTGCGAGCGATATGTACGACAAACCGCAGGTGGGCGAGCACCATTTGCCGAGCCGCCTCAAGATTCTGCTCATAGTAGAGACTCTCGGCCAGTTCACGCTCCTGCTCCGGCGTCAGCAATGGAATGCTGTTGACCGTGTGCACATAGGCTTCCAGGTTTGCGCCGGGAACCAGGGCATAGGCAGGTTGCAACGAAGTGGTCATACGAAAAAACCTCCGACTCACTAAACTCGTGCCCTCAGGCACTGCCAACATTGACCGGGAACCGCGAAACAAGTTCCCTAAAAATGAAAAGAGTCAATAGCAGCAAAAAGACACTATCGCGGTGCGAGCTCGCTCAGGTGGCGGGCGACCGCAATCCAAGCACCGATATACCCTAACAGTACCGCACCAAGCAAGAGCGACAGACCATCGGCAGGTGGAACCCCGGCCAAAGCGAAATCACTGCCATATAGCCCGGAAAGCCCGATTACCGCGTCGTTCAGCCAGTTCAGGCCAAATGCCAGCACGCCCCAGGCCAACACCCCGGCACCCAGACCGTACAAGGCGCCCATGTACAGGAAAGGCCGGCGTACATAGCTGTCGGTGCCGCCTACCAGCTTGATCACTTCGATTTCGGTACGGCGGTTCTCGATGTGCAGGCGAATTGTGTTACCAATTACCAAAAGCAGCGCCGAAACCAGCAAAACCGTCAGACCGAAGACAAACCGGTCACCCAGTTTGAGGATCGCCGCCAGACGCTCGACCCACACCAGGTCGAGCTGCGCTGCATCCACCTTGGGCAGCTCCGCAAGGCGCTGGCGCAAGGCTTCCAGAGCTGGCTTGTCGACTTCCGCCGGGGTCACCACGACCACGCCGGGCAGCGGGTTCTCCGGCAGTTCGCGCAGCGCATCGCCGAGCCCGGACTGCTGCTGGAACTCTTCAAGCGCTTTCTCGCGGCTGACGTACTCGGCCTCGGCCACACCCGGCAAGCCCTTGATCTGCTCACGCAGGGCTTCACCATCGCGGCTGCTGGCATCCAGCTTGAGGTACAGGGAAATCTGCGCCGCACGCTGCCACGACCCGCCCAGACGCTCGACGTTGCTGAGCAGCAACGACAGGCCCATGGGCAAGCTCAGGGCCACGGCCATCACCAGACAGGTGAAAAAGCTGCCGATCGGCTGCTTGGCCAGGCGCCGCAAGCTGTCGAGCAGGCTCGAGCGGTGGCTTTCCAGCCAGGCATGCAACAGGGTGCGGAAATCCGGACCATCGTCGTCATGGCTGTTGCGTTTGTTCTTTTCCGGTGCCGGCTCGGCGGCCTTCGGCGCTACCCGCTCGGAAACCTTGGGACTGCGTGTCGCACTCATTGCCCGGCCTCCCCGTCGCCGATCAAGCGGCCGCGCTGCAGGGTCAGCATGCGATGGCGCATACGCGCGATCAGTGCCAGGTCGTGACTGGCGATCAGCACACTGGTGCCCAGGCGGTTGATGTCTTCGAATACACCCATGATCTCCGCGGCCAGGCGCGGGTCGAGGTTACCGGTGGGCTCATCCGCCAGCAGCAAGGCCGGGCGGTGGACGATGGCGCGGGCAATACCGACCCGTTGTTGCTGACCGGTGGACAGGTCGCCGGGAAACAGCTCGGCCTTGTCCGACAGGGCTACACGCTCGAGCGCCGAGTCGACGCGCTTGGCCACTTCGGCCTTGGACAGACCGAGGATCTGCAGCGGCAGCGCCACGTTGTTGAACACGGTACGGTCGAACAACAACTGGTGATTCTGGAACACCACGCCGATCTGCCGACGCAGGAACGGGATCTGCGCGTTGCTGATCTGCCCCAGGTCCTGCCCAGCCAGCAGCAGCTTGCCGCTGGTCGGTCGCTCCATGGCCAGCAGCAGGCGCAGCAAGGTGCTTTTGCCGGCGCCGGAATGGCCGGTGACGAACAGGAATTCGCCCCGACGCACCCGAAAACTCAACTCATGCAGGCCAACGTGGCCATTGGGGTAGCGCTTGGCGACCTGTTCGAATCGAATCATGGATGCTCCCGCTCGGCAAACAGTGCTTTCACGAAGGGTTCGGCTTCGAACGTGCGCAGATCGTCGATGCCTTCGCCTACGCCAATATAGCGGATCGGCAGGCCGAACTGCTTGGCCAGGGCGAAGATCACCCCACCCTTGGCGGTGCCGTCGAGCTTGGTCAGGGCCAGGCCGGTGAGTTCAACGCTCTGGTTGAAGTGTTTGGCCTGGTTGATCGCGTTCTGTCCGGTGCCGGCGTCCAGCACCAGCAGGACCTCATGCGGCGCGTCGGCATCGAGCTTGCCGATCACCCGACGGACTTTCTTCAGCTCTTCCATCAGGTTGTCTTTGGTGTGCAGGCGACCGGCGGTATCGGCGATCAGCACATCGATGCCGCGCGCCTTGGCGGCCTGGACGGCGTCGAAGATCACTGAAGCGGAGTCGGCACCGGTGTGCTGGGCAATGACCGGAATCTGGTTGCGCTCGCCCCAGACCTGCAACTGCTCGACGGCTGCGGCACGGAAGGTGTCGCCGGCGGCAAGCATGACTTTCTTGCCTTCAAGCTGCAGCTTTTTCGCCAGCTTGCCGATGGTCGTGGTTTTGCCGGCGCCGTTGACGCCCACCACCAGGATCACGAAAGGTTTGTTCTGGGCCTGGATGCGCAATGGCTGCTCGACCGGTTTGAGCAGGTCGGCCAGTTCGCCTTGCAGGGATTTGTACAGCGCATCGCTGTCAGCCAGCTGCTTGCGCGCAACCTTCTGGGTCAGGCTCTGGACGATCACCGAGGTGGCTTCGACGCCAACGTCGGCGGTCAGCAGGCGGGTCTCGATCTCGTCGAGCAGGTCGTCGTCGATGGCTTTCTTGCCCAGGAACAGGCTGGCCATGCCCTCGCCGATGCTGGCGCTGGTCTTCGATAGGCCCTGCTTGAGCCGGGCGAAGAAGCCCGCCTTGTTTTCTTCGCTGCGGGCCGGGGCAGGCGTTTCAACAGGCGCAGGCTCTACAACAGGCGTTACGGGTGCAGCGGTGGCCACTGGAGCCACTGGAGCCACTGGAGCCACTGGAGCCACTGGAGCCACTGGAGCCACTGGAGCCACTGGAGCCACTGGAGCAGGTTCAGGCTCAACGACTGGCGCTGCAACCGGTTCAGGCTGGATAACGACCGGCGCAGGCTCTGTTACCGGCGCCACAACAGGCGCAACCTCTACCACAGGCGCCGCGACCGGTGCCGGACGCTCCGGGATCGGTGGCGGGGTGTGCGGCTCAAGGTCTGCCACGAGGGCAACCGGCTCTTCAGGCACCGGCAGGACCAAACCGACGGACGGCGCAGGTGGCGCCTCGACCGCAACCACCGCAGGCGCGACGACAGCAGGCTCCGGCGCAACGGCAGGTGCGGGTACAGGCGCGTAGGCACCATCGATGGGTGCCGGGGCAGCAGGCGCTTCGCTGGTCAGCGCTGCCGGCTGCTCGGGCTCAACCGGTGCAGGGGTTTGTGGCTGTTCGGCAACCGGTGGCTGGGGCTTTTTGCGCAGCCAGCCGAACAGGCCTTTCTTTTCACCAGCCGCGGCCGGCGTCTTTTTGTCGTCGTTGGAACCAAACATGGAAGACGGCTATCTCAGGGTAGCGATGCGCCACTGCGGCGCCTCGAAAATTCTTTTAACGCAGAACAGACTACTTTTATTCCGGCTCGTTCATGCGCAGCATTTTGTCATCAAGCCTGTGGGTCAGATCCGCGACAGGCATGGTCGTCAGGCAACCGGATCAGTATCCTAGCACCTCCTAGCCCGCTGACGCTAAGACCACGCGGGCAGTCCTACAGGTTAAACAACGTATGAATGCTCTAGCCCGCCGCGCCGCTGGCCTGTTGCTCAGCACAGTTTGTCTGCCGTTCGCCGCCTTTGCCGCCGATCCGCAGCCCACCCACGAGTTCATTCTCGACAACGGCCTGAAAGTGGTCGTGCGCGAAGACCACCGCGCGCCCGTGGTGGTCTCGCAGATCTGGTACAAGGTCGGCTCCACCTATGAGTCCCCGGGCCAGACCGGTCTGTCCCACGCGCTGGAACACATGATGTTCAAGGGCAGCGAAAAACTCGGCCCCGGCGAAGCCTCGCGCATCCTGCGTGACCTGGGGGCCGAAGAAAACGCCTTCACCAGCGACGATTACACCGCCTACTACCAGGTGCTGGCCCGCGACCGCCTGCCGGTGGCCCTGGAGCTGGAGGCTGACCGCATGAACAGCCTGCGCCTGCCCGCCGACGAGTTCAGCCGCGAAATCGAGGTGATCAAGGAAGAGCGCCGCCTGCGCACCGACGATCAACCCAACGCCAAGGCCTTCGAGCTGTTCAGTGCCATGGCCTTCCCGGCCAGCAGCTACCGCACCCCGACCATCGGCTGGATGGCGGACCTGGATCGCATGAAGGTCGAAGAACTGCGCCACTGGTACGAATCCTGGTACACGCCGAACAACGCCACCCTGGTGGTGGTCGGTGACGTGACGGTCGACGAGGTCAAAGGCCTGGCCCAGCGTTTCTTTGGCGCCATCCCCAAGCGCGCGATTCCACCGGCCAAGTTGCCGCTGGAACTGGCCGAGCCCGGCTTGCGCGAAACCACCCTGCACGTACGCACCCAGCTGCCGAGCCTGATCTACGGCTTCAACGTGCCGGGCCTGGCCACCGCCAAGGACCCGCGTACCGTGCACGCCCTGCGCCTGATCTCGGCCCTGCTCGACGGCGGCTACAGCGCCCGCCTGCCGAGCCGGCTCGAGCGCGGCCAGGAGCTGGTCTCCAGCGCCTCGTCCAACTACAACCCATTCACCCGCGGCGACAGCCTGTTCCTGATCTCGGCCATGCCGAACCAGCAGAAGAACAAAACCCTGGCCGAGGTTGAAAGCGGTATCTGGAAGCTGCTCGACGAACTCAAGACCACCCCGCCTTCAGCTGAAGAGCTTGAGCGCGTGCGCGCCCAGGTGATCGCCGGGCTGGTCTACGACCGCGACTCGATCAGCAGCCAGGCCACTGCCATCGGCATGCTCGAGACCGTCGGTCTGTCGTGGAAGCTGATCGACAGCGAGCTCGACGAACTGAAAAGCGTGACCCCGGCCGACATCCAGAACGCTGCGCGCACCTATTTCACCCGCGAACGCCTGAGCGTTGCCCATGTACTGCCCGAGGAGAACGCTCATGAGTGAACGCAGCGCACCCCGCTACACCCTGATCGGGCTCGGCATCCTGTCGCTGGTTGGCGTGCTGGCGTTTGTCCTGGCCAACCCGGCCCAGTCGGACAACAGCGCACAACCTGCAAATAGCACCGCAGCCAAGCCGGCCAACACCCTGCAGACGCTGGCGGAGCTCGATGGCAAGGCGCCGAGCCGCCGGCAACTGAACATCCAGACCTGGAACACCGCTGAAGGCGCCAAGGTACTGTTCGTCGAAGCGCGCGAGTTGCCGATGTTCGACCTGCGCCTGACCTTCGCCGCCGGCAGCAGCCAGGACGGTGACGCCCCGGGCCTGGCGACCCTGACCAACGCCATGCTCAACGAAGGCGTGGCCGGCAAGGACGTTACTGCCATTGCCGAAGGCTTCGAAGGCCTCGGCGCTGACTTTGGCAACGGTGCCTACCGCGACATGGCCGTGGCCACTTTGCGCAGCCTGAGCGCAGCGGACAAGCGTGAACCGGCGCTGAAACTGTTTGCCGAGGTAGTCGGCAAACCAACCTTCCCGCAGGATGCCCTGGAGCGCATCAAGAACCAGCTGCAGGCCGGTTTCGAGTACCAGAAGCAGAACCCGGGCAAGCTGGCCAGCATCGCGCTGTTCGAGAAGCTGTATGGCAAACACCCGTATGCCCACCCAAGCGATGGCGACGCCAAGAGCATCCCGCCAATCACCCTGGAGCAATTGCGGGCCTTCCACGCCAAGGCCTATGCCGCGGGCAATACCGTCATCGCCCTGGTCGGCGACCTGAGCCGCAGCGACGCCGAAGCCATTGCTGCCCAGGTCTCGGCCGCTCTGCCCAAAGGCCCGGCGCTGGCCAAGCTGTCTCAGCCTGCCGAGCCCAAGCCTGGCACCACGCACATCGACTTCCCGTCCAAACAGACCCACCTGATGCTCGCCCAGCTGGGCATCGACCGCAACGACCCGGACTACGCGGCGCTGTCGCTGGGTAACCAGATCCTCGGTGGCGGTACCTTCGGCACCCGCCTGATGAGCGAAGTCCGCGAGAAGCGCGGCCTGACCTACGGCGTCTACTCGGTGTTCAGCCCGATGCAGGTGCGTGGGCCGTTCATGATCAACCTGCAGACCCGTGCCGAGCTCAGCGAAGGTACCCTCAAGCTGGTTCAGGACATCCTCGCCGATTACCTCAAGACCGGCCCGAGCCAGCAGGAACTGGACGATGCCAAGCGCGAGCTGGCCGGCAGCTTCCCGCTGTCCAATGCCAGCAACGCCAGTATTGTCGGCCAGTTGGGCGCCATCGGCTTCTACGACCTGCCGCTGACCTGGCTGGAAGACTACATGCAGCAATCCCAGGCGCTGACCGTCGAACAGGTCAAGACCGCCCTGAACAAACACCTCGCCGCCGACAAGATGGTCATCGTCACCGCCGGTCCGAACGTGCCGCAGAAACCTCTGCCGCCACCCACTGACAAACCCGCCGAGCAGCCGCTTGGTGTACCGGAGCATTAATGGCCAGTCCATCCGCCAAATCGGCCAAGCCACACAACGGCCAGGGCCAACTGCGCATCATTGCCGGCGAATGGCGCAGCCGCCGCCTGAGCTTCCCAGACGCCCCCGGCCTGCGCCCGACGCCGGACCGGGTGCGCGAGACCCTGTTCAACTGGCTGGCCCCGCACATCGAAGGGGCCAAGGTCCTCGATGCCTTTGCCGGTAGTGGCGCCCTGTACCTGGAAGCGCTGTCGCGCGGCGCGGGCGAAGCCGTGGCGCTGGACAGCAACCCGGCGGCCATTGCCAGCCTGCGGCACAATCTGGAAACCCTGCGCTGCCCACGCGGCCAGGTGATCCAGAGTGATGCCCAGCGCTACCTGCAGGGTGAGCCGAAGCTGGCCTTCGACTTGGTGTTCCTCGACCCGCCGTTCCACCAGAACCTGCTGGCAACCACCTGCGCCCTGCTTGAAGAGCGCCAGTGGCTGAGCGAAAACGCCTGGATCTACACCGAGAGCGAAACCCCGCCATCGACCTTGCAACTGCCCGGCAACTGGCGCCTGCACCGCGAGAAGAAGGCTGGCCAGGTGTATTACGCCCTCTGGCAGCGCAGCTGAGTTGCAACCACGACCCTGCTATCGCGGGGTCGTTACACTGTGCAATAGATATCTACCCCCTTGCGCTCGCCTGTCTGCCTGATCGTGCTCCTGGTCAACCACCACAAGGAGCACTGTCATGGATCGACGTTTTTCCTTCACCAGCGGCCTGTTCGGCCTGTTGCTGGTATCTGGCCAGGCCCTGGCCAGTCCCCCCAATCGCCATGAATTCACCCTGGAAAACGGCCTGCATGTGGTCGTCAGCGAGGACCACCGGGCACCGGTAGTCACCACTCACCTGCTGGTCAAGGTGGGTTCAAGCCATGAGTACCCTGGGCAATCCGGGCTGTCCCATGCCCTTGAACACCTGCTTTACCGAGGTAGCGCCAAGACTGCGCCCGGGGAGTTCTCGCAAGTCATTGAACGCCTGGGTGGCTACGACAACGCCTACACCAATCGTGATTTCACCGTTCATCACCAGACTCTACCCAGTGAACGGCTGGCGGTAGCCCTGGAGCTGAACGCCGACCTGCTGAAGGGCGCCCACCTCAATGGCAGCGAATTCGTTCGTGAAATCGAAGCCGTCAGGTCCGAGCGGCGCGAAAACGTCGATGAATATCCGTCGGCCAGGCTCGACGAGCAGCTGCAAGCCATCGCCTACCCACAGAGCAGCTATCGCACCCCGGTGATTGGCTGGATGGGCGACCTTGAACGCATGCGCAACGATGAGCTGCAAGCCTGGTATCGCATCTGGTACGCACCCAACAACGCCACGCTGATCATTGTTGGCGACATCCAGCTCGATGCCGTGAAAAAGCAGGTTGCGCAGTATTTCGCCAGCTTCGCCCGGCAAGACCTGCCAACCACCAAGCTGCCTCTGCAAACGGCTGCGGCCGGACCACGGCAGGTGACGGTCCACGATGCGTTCAGCAGGCCAAGGCTGGTCATGGCATTCAACGTACCGACCTACGCCACTGCGACGTCGGCGACCGACGTACATGCCCTGCGTTTGCTCGGCGCAGTACTGGGCAAAGGCTTGAGTGCCCGGCTCAGTACCCGGCTGGAGCGCCAGCAAGCGCTGCTGTTCGGTCCCAAGGTCCGCTATGGGGCGCTGGCCAGAGGCGATACGTTGTTCGAAATTTCGGCATCGACCAATACTGCACAACCCAAACCACTCGCCGACCTGCAAGCGGCTATCTGGGCACAGCTGCAAGCTATCAAAAGCACGCCGCCAAGCGCTGCCGAGCTAGCGCGTGCACGCGCCCTGCTGCTGGCCGAAAACACCTTTTTCCGGGACTCCCTCCACGGCCAGGCCAGTGTTATCGCCGCCATGCTGGGCAGCGGCCTGCCAGCCTCTCAACTGGACAACGACCAAAGCAACCTTGAGGGGGTAACGCCCGAACAAGTACAGCGGGCCGCCAACAACTACTTCACCACTGAACGCCTGGCGGTTGCCTACCTGCAGGCCAAGGAGGCCGACGATGAATAAGCTCACCCCAACCTCCCTCCCGCTGTTGCTGCTACTGGCATGCGCTGCTTCCCAGGCCCAGGCGCAACCGCAGGCGCTTGAGCTGGAGTCGCTGAAAGTCACAGCGCCCGATCCCGCACAGTTGCAGCTACCGATCGAGTCATGGCAGACGCCACAAGGCAGCAAGGTCCTGTTTGTACAACGCAGGCAATTGCCGATGTTTGATGTTCAGGTTGATTTTGCCGCTGGCAGTGCCAGGGATGATGGCGCCGCCGGTCTGGCAAAACTCACCCTGGGCATGCTCGATGAAGGCACCCAGCAGCGCGACGCCTTGCAGATCGCCGAAGGCTTCGACGAAGTCGGTGCGCAGTTCAGCACATCGGTAGTGCATGACAGCGCTAAGGTGACGCTACGCAGCCTCAGCAATGAGCAGCAAAGGGTCAAAGCGGTGGGGTTGTTGAGTGAAGTTCTGGGGCAACCACAGTTTGCCGACGACAAACTGCAACAAATCAAGGACCAGCTCACCGGCCTGGTGGCGCAGCGGCAAAACTACGCAATCTACAAGGCCAGCGACCTGCTCTATGAGCATGTGTTCGCCAACCACCCCTACGCTGCCAACAGCTATGGCACAGAGCAGACCATCAATGCCCTGACCGTTGCTGATCTTCGCGCCTTTCACCAACGAGCCTTCAGCGCAGGCAACGCCGTGATTACCCTGGTCGGTGATCTGTCCCTGGAGCAGGCGCAGGCCATTGCCGCGCAGGTGTCAGCGGCGTTGCCCGCAGGCCCTGAACTGCCGCCACTACCAGTAGCCGCCAGCTTCGAACCCGAGATTTACCACCTGGAACACCCTGGTAGCCAGGCGTTGCTGTTGTTCGCCATACCCGGCATCAGTGTTCGACATCCCGATGCACCCGCCTTGACCCTGGCCAACCTGATACTGGGCGGTCCCGGTGCGACCTCGCGGCTGTTCGATGAACTGCGCACTCGACGGGGCTTGACCTATGGCGCCGGCTCAACGCTGAGACAGCATCCTGCCAACGGCGTCTGGACGTTCAGTACCCAGGTCCAGGCCAAACACCGCGACGCCGCAATGACATTGCTGGAGCAGTTGCTCAAGGACTATGCCGAACAAGGACCCAGCCAGAAGGAATTCGATGACGCGAAACAGAAGTTGCGCGGCAGCTACCTGCTGGAATCGGTGAGCAACCAGCAGATCAGCGACATTCTGAGCGCCATCGGCTTCAACCAGTTACCGCTGGACAACCGCCAGGTTTTTCTCGATCAAGTGCAGGCATTGCCCCTGGATCAGCTGAAGGTCGTGTTGAAAAATCACCTGAAGCTCGACAAGCTGGTGCAGATCAGTGTCGGCCCGTCGGTCGAACAGCACGACTTGCCCGCATTCGCGCCTGCTAACGGATGAGCGACCCGGGCAAGTGTCGGTAACCGGATTTACACTTGCCTGACAGCAATCTGCGAGCACACCACGATGTATCCCACCACCCCCAGCCCCTTCAAACCCGCCCTGGGGCTGGGCAATCCGCATCTGCAGACGCTTTGGGGACCGCTGTGGCGCAAGTCGGCAGCCCTGGACCGCCAACGCGAGCGTCTGTGGCTGGCCGACGGCGACTTTCTCGACCTCGACTGGCACGGCCCGCACCAGGCCAACACCCCACTGGTGCTGGTACTGCACGGGCTCACCGGTTCGTCCAGCTCACCCTACGTGATCGGCATGCAACAGGCGCTGGCGGGCCGCGGCTGGGCCAGTGTCGCCCTGAACTGGCGCGGCTGCTCGGGTGAGCCGAACCTGCTGCCGCGCAGCTATCACTCCGGCGCCAGCGAGGACCTCGCCGAGGCCATCGACCACCTGCGTGCGCAACGCCCACAAGCACCGCTGTACGCCGTCGGTTACTCGCTGGGTGGCAACGTGCTGCTCAAGCACCTTGGCGAAGCCGGCTCGGCAAGTCAGTTGCAGGCGGCGGTGGCGGTGTCGGTACCGTTTCGCCTGGACCAGTGCGCCGATCGTATCGGCCTGGGGTTTTCGCGGGTCTATCAGGCGCATTTCATGCGCGCCATGCTCGCCTATGTGAAAGAGAAACAACGCCACTTCCAGCACCACGGCCACCATGAAGGCCTCGCTGCACTGGAGCGTCTTGGGTCACTGGAGAACCTGCGCACGTTCTGGGACTTCGACGGGCGGGTGACTGCACCGCTCAATGGCTTTGCCGATGCCAAGGACTATTACCGCCGGGCTTCGAGCCGGTACTTCCTCGGTGAGAACCGCACACCGACGCTGATCATCCATTCCAGCGATGACCCGTTCGTGTTCAGCCACAGCCTGCCTGAGGCCAATGAGCTGCCGAGCCAGACCACCTTCGAGCTGCATACGCGCGGTGGCCATGTCGGTTTTGTCGACGGTAGCGTGCGGGAGCCGGGGTATTACCTGGAGCGGCGGATTCCGCAGTGGTTAGGGGCAATCTGAGGACTTT
>NZ_JANHLE010000001.1 GCF_028682475.1 Pseudomonas putida | reverse complement strand
ACTGGAGCGGATGCCGCTGAGCCCCAACGGTAAGCTGGAGCGCAAGGCGCTGCCGGCCTTCGAGGCGCAGGCGAAGGAGGACTACGTCGAGCCAGAGGGTGACCTGGAGCAGGCCTTGGCCGCACTCTGGGCCCAGGTGCTGGGGGGGACGCGGGTTGGACGCACGGATAACTTCTTCGAGCTGGGTGGGCACTCGCTGCTTTCCCTGACCCTGCTCGATCGTATACGCCGAAATTTTGGTGTCGAGGTGGCGTTGAGTCGTTTCATGAGTGATCCAACCTTGGCCGGACTTGCTCGCCATCTGCAAGGCCAGGACGACGCCAGCGCCACACTGTTGGTACCGCTGGCGGGTGACGCCGGTCGCAACCCGCAGCTGTTCTGTTTCCACCCAAGCTATGGATCGGTGTATTGCTACCAGCCATTGGCCCAGGCCTTGAAGGATCAATGGGCTGTGCAGGGGGTAGTGTGCGAAGCCTTTGTCCTCGGCAAATGGCAGGACACCAGTTGGCAGTTGATGATCCAGCGCTACACCCGTGAGCTGCTCGCGGCACAGGCGCAAGGTCCGTTCTACCTGCTGGGTTGGTCGTTGGGGGGCAACATCGCGATGAGTGTGGCCAGGCAGCTGGAACTTGCCGGTCATCAGGTCGCTTTTCTGGGCCTGCTCGATGCACCGCCACCGCGTGAGGTCCGGCCTTTCTGGGACCTGGTGGATGAACGCAAGGGCAACCCCCCGGTCGCGCCAGACGAACACGCATCACGGCTGGCGTTGCTGTCGATGCTGTTCCCGGAGCAGGCGCAGGCGCTTCAGGCGCTGGCCGAAACCCTGCACGGTCTGACGCTGGAACAGGCCTACCGTCAGGTGCTGGATTGGGCCAGTGCGCAGATTCCCGAGCATTATGGGTTGATTGAAGGGCTGATCCTGCAGAACAAGGATCTCGACAATGCGCTGACCTTGAAGCCACGGCTCGATGCCTTGCTCGAGTCGTTCCAGTATGAAGCGACCCAGGTGTCGCCGTCCTGCTGGTGGGCAGGCAGCGACAAGTCGAACGACCTGGTTCAACTGATCGAAGCGACCTTGGCGCAAGCGTTGGGCGCAACCAGGCAAGGCCTTTCGCAGGTGTTGCCGTGCAATCACGATCAGATCATCAACAGTCGGCAGTTGCTTGAGTCGCTTGCCATGGCGCTGGCCTTGAGCCGGATGCCCGGCTGACAGGTCTCTGCTGTCAACCTTCGCCGGGGCTGCACAACAGCCCCGGCATCGGTTGGCGAAGGGTTTCTTGAGGCATAAAAAATGCCGGTCAGCACAGACCGGCATTGAGCAGAGGAGAGCCTGGCATCAGCGCCAGGCGTCCAGACGGGTGGCTTAGTAGCTGTACTTCAAGGTCAGCAGTGTGTTGCGAGGATCGCCGTAGAAGTTGTGATCGTAGTCGATGGCCTGGTAGTACTTCTTGTCGAAGATGTTGTTGATGTTGACGGACGCCGAAAAGTTCTTGTCGATCTGGTAGGCAATACGACCATTCCAGATCGAGTAACCACCCTGGTTGCGACCGTAGTAGCCAAAACCCGAAGCGGAGCTCTGGGTGTTCACCCCACCGCCGATCGACACGTTGCTCCAGTTGCCTGGCAACTGGTAGTTGGCCCAGGTGCGCAGGATATGTTTGGGCGTCTGGGTGTTGGCGGAGATGTTGCCGGCCACTGCTGGCTCTTCATCCTTGTACTTGAGCAGGTTCAACGTGTAGCCCGCATAAAGTTGCAGGCCGTCCAGTACTTCACCACTGACTTCGGCCTCAAAGCCGCGGCTCTGGATGGTGCCCGAAGGAATGTAGCAAGTGCCGCTGCAATTGGCGTTGGCAATGATCGACGACACTGATGAATCAGGCATCGGAATGTTGTCCTGTTCCATCTGGTACAGGGAGAACGAGGTGATCAGGCGACCATCCTTATGCTCACCCTTGAGGCCGACTTCATAGCTCTTGCCAGTACGCGGGTCGAGGATGTTGCCTGCGGCGCTGCGCTGGGTCTGCGGCTTGAAGATTTCGGTGTAACTGGCGTAGGCGCTCCAGTTCGGGTCGAGCTTGTATACCAGGCCGGTGTAGGGCGTGACCTTGCCGTTCTTCTGCGCTTCGCTCTTGCTCGCACCCCACGGGCCATCGGAGGTGAACACGGTCCTGAAATCGGAAACCCGGGCGCCGAGGATAAAGGACAGCGACTCGGTCAGCTCGTAGTTGGCAACACCGTAGATACCTTTCTGGGTCGAGTCATAGGCATCGTCCCATTTGTTTGCCGAATAGATGGAGTCATCGCTCGGCTCTACGTCGTTGGGCACATAGTCGAAGATGTTGATCGGTCTGACGTAGTTGTAGCGGGCCCCCCAGACATCATGACTCTTGAGTTTGGAGTAGTTGGTACCCACCGTCAGGCCAAGCTTGCGCTCGAACAGCTCCAGGTCACCGGTGGCATTGATATCGCCACCCCAGTGATCGGAGAAGTAGTCGAACACATAGGCGTCGCCCACCAGTGTGCTGCCCGGGCCCATGCGGCCACGGCGTTGCAGGTACTTGAAGTCGTTGAATTCGCGGGCGTTGATGAAGGTGCCCTTGAGTTTCCAGGTGTCGTTGAGCTGATGGGTGATATCCAGGTAGTAGGTGTCCTGGGTCTTGTCCCAGTTATCCCAAGTGGTGCCCAGGTAGGTCGAGCGGTCCAGCGAAGGCATCGAGCCGTTGGTGAAGTTGGGAATGCCCATGAAGTTCGGGGTGGCATCCACACGCTCGTGGCTGTAGCCGACACCGATCGTGGTGTCCGGCGTCAGGTCGTAGTCCAGGGCCGCGTAGAGGGTCTGGTTATCGGAACCGACGTAGTTGACGAAGGAATTGGCGGTGTCGTAGTCCATTACCACCCGGCCGCGCAACTTGCGTTGCTCATCCAGCGGGCCGGCGACATCGACCTGGGCGCCATAACGATCCCATGAACCGGCCTTGGCTGTCAGATTGACCTGCGGATCAAAGGTGGGACGTTTGCGCACCAGGTTGACTGCCCCCGATGGATCACCACCACCCTCCAGCAGCCCTTGTGGGCCGCGTAGTACTTCGACGCGATCAAGGATGGCGGTTTGTCCACCAAAGCTCGATCCCCGCGCGTAGAGTTGACGCTCCAGCGGAACGCCGTCGTACTGGAAGCTGTTAATGAAAAAGCCACGGGAATAGAACTGATAGCCGGTGAACGATGGCACCGCGGTAATGCCGGGGGAGGCCAGCAGGGCCTCGGTGACATTGGTGATGTCCTGCTCCTGCATGCGCCGCTGGGTGACCACGCTGACGGCTTGGGGAATGTCCTTGATGTTTTTTACGCCCTTGCCGATGGAGGTTACCGGCGAGGCATAGGAGTGGGTGCCTTCGGTGGTGGCGCTATCGATCCGGCTGTTGATCAGGACGTTGTCCAGGTTGATGGCCGCGCTGTCGCTGGACGGTGCATTGAGGATGACCGTGTTGCCATTGAGCTGGTAACGAATCCCGGTGCCGCGCAACAGGCGCTCCAGTGCTTCACTGGGTTCCAGATGGCCCTTCACGGCGCTGGTGCGCGTGTCGCGCACCGACTCCGGGCTGTACAGGATCTGCAGGTTGGCTTGTTTGCCCAATTCTTGCAGCGCCTGGGAAAGCGGTTGCGCAGGGATGTTCAGATCGACCGGATCGGCGAGGCTCTGAGACGCATAGGCCAAGGCAATGGCCGCTCCCAGGGAGAGCACAGTACGATTGACAGGTTTGCTGACACGCTTGAGACCAAGGCCCCGGGAAGGTTTGTTGAACATCGTATTATCCGTCAAGTGTAGGCAGATGTTATTGAGAATTGTTATTAAAAGTAAGGCTCACGACCCAGGAAAAATGGCCAAGAGGTTTTTCGGTGGGCCGTAACTGATCAAGCCGGCGCTTTTTCGCTGATGACATGCCCCGCCTTCATGGTCACCAACTGGTCTGCGACATCGAAGTAGCGGTCATCGTGGGAGATGACGATGATGGTCTTGCCCAGGCGTTTGAGGTCGGGCAGTAACTCGGTGTAAAAGATGCGGCGGAACGTCGGATCCTGGTCGGCTGCCCACTCGTCGAACACCAGTACTGGACGCTGTTCGAGCCAGGCATTGATCAGGGCCAGGCGCTTGCGTTGGCCGGTGGAGAGGTCGGTGGTGCTGAATCTGCCGTCCTGGACACTGACCTTGTGACCGATTTCCAGGCGTTGCAGGTACTGATTGGCATCCTCCGGAATAGGCTGGTCACCCTGGACCACATCGTCGAACAGGTAGTAGTCGGCGAAGATGGTGGTGAACAGCTGCCGGTAGTCATCGCGGGTCTGGCTGTTGACAGGGACGCCATCGAGGAGGATTTCTCCCGATTGCGGCGAGTACAGCCCCAGCAGCAATTTGATCAGCGTGGTTTTGCCGCAACCGTTCTCGCCGACAATGAAGACGATTTCGCCCTGGTCGATTGACAGATTCAGCGGTCCCAGACGAAAGGGCGGGTTATCGTCCACCGCTGGGAACGCATAGCAGACGTTCTTCAATTCAAGGCTGCGCAGGCTTTTCTGGGCGCTGCCCTGGTCGTCGAGCAGCAGGTGCGGCTCAGGCGAGGAGAACTGCTCGGAGAGTTCGGCTATGCGCCGGAAGGCAATCTGCGCACGGCTGATGATCGGCAGGGTTACGACCAGGTGTTCCAGCGGGCCTTTCATGTACAGCAGCACCAGCACGAAGCCGCTCATCACTGTCTTGTCAGCGGATGGCCACAACGACTGCAGCGCCAGCGCCAGGCCGATGACCACGAAGAACAGCATCGAGCCGAAGCTCTTGGCGATGACAAACACATTGATCGAACGAACCTGTGTATCGCGAATAGCGTTG
This sequence comes from Pseudomonas putida, assembly GCF_028682475.1. Taxonomy (GTDB): domain Bacteria; phylum Pseudomonadota; class Gammaproteobacteria; order Pseudomonadales; family Pseudomonadaceae; genus Aquipseudomonas; species Aquipseudomonas putida_AG. The sequence continues at coordinate 409,897 of NZ_JANHLE010000001.1, read as the reverse complement.
GCAGTCTGCTGAATGCGGTTGACGAACATGCGTTGCCGGCGCGGCCGGTGGATACGCAGCTCCTTGGCCCCTTCGGCAATTGCGCTGTAGTGCTTTTGCAGTTCGTCCTCGGCGTCGCGGGCGGCAAGAAAACCTTTGATCCCTTTGGCCCGGGCGATGTACTGGGCGCTAATGCCGATGGCGATGGCGACCAGCATCATGAGGAACATCGGCAACGACAACATGGCCAGGTAGCCCAGGCAGCCGAGGGTGACCGTCAGCGAAATGGCCAGTGGCGCAAAGGCAAAGGCAAAGTCGCTGATGGTGTCGACGTCATGGGTCAGGACCGGGATCAGCCGATGGCTGCGATAACGCTCGATTTGCGCGATAGGCGCTGACAGCACCTTCTCGCCCAGGGATGTGCGCAGGGTTGCGATGATGTGCTGGCCAACATAGTTGGTGCCGATATCCGACAGGATTGAACTGAGCAAGGCCAGCAGGCACAGTCCGGCGAACAGCCCCACCAGCGCAGCGCTCAGCCCCGCTTCAGCATGCAGGGCAGTGTTGATGGTGGCCAGCAGCACGGTCACGCTCAGGCCACCGACCATACCCAGAACGATCGATACGCCGACCACCGGCCAGAAGGGTTTGAGCAGGGCAAACAGCTCGCGCAGCGCCCCGCGTGGTTGCTTGGTCATTGAGAGTTCCTGCTCAGGCGCGAGTGAGGGCGACAGTTTCTCGCGTGCCAACGTGGGCGCGGGCCAGGCTCTGGTACAGCGACTGGCCGATTTCCGCAGCACGTACCGGCAGCACCGACAGCAGGGTGTCACTCAAACCATGGGAGGCTTCACAGAACCCTTGCAGGTAGACGGCGGCATTGAGCTCCGGGGTGGCCAGCGCGCGATAGTGGCGGTCAACTTCGAAGTCCTGGAAATGCTGTTGCAGCGGCGCCAGCAGGTCGCGGTGGGAGCGACGTTCGTAGCCAGTGGCGAGGATCACTGCATCGTAGCGATGAGTCTGGCGAACGTCGGTGGCCAGGTCGCGCAGGGTCAGCTCGATACCTTCGGCAGTACTCACGGCGGCTTCGATGTTGCGGCGGCAGAGGACGGCGTGACGGAACTGGTGGGCGACTTTCTGGCGGTAGAGGATGCCGTAGATACGTTCGATCAGGTCGACGTCGACCACTGAGTAGTTGGTGTTGTGGAATTCCTCGATCAGCTTGGCTCGCTCGGCGTGAGGCTGGTTGAACACCAGGTCGGTGTAGTCCGGAGCGAACACTTCGTTGACGAACGGACTGTCGTCGGCCGGCTTGAGCGCCGAGGCGCGCAGGATCATGTCGACCTTGACTGACGGGTAGCTGTCATTGAGGTCGATGAACGCTTCGGCAGCGCTTTGCCCCGAGCCGATGATGGCGATGCGCATTGGCTTGCCCTCACTGCAGGGCAACTGTTGCAGGCTGTTCAGGTACTGGGAGTGGTGGAACACCCGGGCATCATCTTTGAAGGGGGAAAACAGCTGAGGGATCTTCGCTGTGCCGCCACTGCCCACCACCACGGAACGCGCGCGACGGGTGTGTTCGTGGCCGTTCTGGTCGCGGGAGATCAGGCGCAGGTGCTCGATGCGGCCGTTGTTCAGCTCCGGTTCAATGCGTACCACTTCTTCGCCGTAGACGGCCTGGGTAGCGAAGTGGTCGGCAGCCCAGCGCAGGTAGTCGTTGTACTCAAGGCGGCAGGGGTAGAAGGTGCCGAGGTTGATGAAGTCCACCAGGCGTTGCTTTTGGTGCAGGTAGTTGACGAAGCTGTAGGGGCTGGTCGGGTTACGCAACGACACCAGGTCTTTGAGGAAGGAAATCTGCAGTTCGCTCTGGGTGGCCAGGGTATTGCCGTGCCAGCGGTAGTCGCTCTGTTTGTCGATGAACAGGGCGTCGAGGGCGTGGCCGTTGGTTTCGGCAAGTTCTTCCAGGGCGATGGCCAGGGCCAGGTTGGAAGGACCGAAACCGACGCCGATCAGGTCGTGGATTTTTTCACAAGAGAGGGTCTGGCTCATGGGGGCGGTTCCTTGGGTGGTCGAGGGCGGGCACCCTGGAAAAGGGCGCCCCGGATCCTGCGCAAGTACACCGATAGAACGAGCTGTCAGAGCGAGAATTTACCGATTTCCACTGCTCAAAGTTCACGGGCAAGGCGAACGCCGATCCAGTCGCCCCGGTTGGCGGGCAGGCTGGTGTTGCGATTGCCCGAGCGGGAAAAGACCGGTGCCTCACCCCAGTCATTGCCGCGGATCACTACCAGCTTGCAGTCCACTTGTTTCCACGCGCTGCCGTTGTTCGGTGCATCGGCATAGCTGCTGTGGTAGCAGTCGTCGACCCATTCATACACGTTGCCATGCATGTCGTAGACACCGAAGGCGTTGGCGGCATAGCTGCCCACCGGGGCGCTGAAGCTGAAGCCATCCTTGGGTCCGTAGACGTTGGCGTTGCGGCTGATTTCGTATTCGGCATCGGGGTCCAGTTCGAAGGGGAAGGGGCCGCTGCTACCGGCGCGGGCGGCGTATTCCCGTTGAGCTTCGCTGATCAGGTGGTACTGCTTGCCGGTCGTGTGGCTCAACCAGGCGGCATAGTCCTGGGCATCCTGGTAGCTCATGCATACCGCCGGTTGGCGCGGCCCCTGCGGGTAGCGGGGTTTACTGGCTTTGCACTCGCGTCCGGGGCGAGTGTCGCCGTCGGCGATCTTGGCTCCGGACTCACGCAGGTAAGCATCCCATTCGCCGGCGGTCACCTGGTAGCGACTGATGGCGAAGGGTTTGGCGAAAGTCACCTGATGCACTGGACTTTCATCGGGCTGGCGTCCGACTTCGTCATCCGGGGTGCCCATCATGAAGCTGCCGGCAGGCAGCACGACCATTTCCGGGCATGCGGCCTTGCAGTCGCGAAACACCGTGCCGGGTTTGTCCGGGCTGCTGGCGGCAAGGGCCGGGAGGCTGCAGGCGGCGAGCAGTGTCGCCAGGCTCAGGTGATGCAGGGTGCGGATCATAACGGGGCCTTTTTCAGAGTTTTGGGGTCAGCAGGTCCAGGGTCCGGTCGATTTCCTGCTCGTTGTTGAGCAGGCCCGGCGCCATGCGGATTACCGGGCCGACATCGCGGTGCACAGCGTCGACGACGATGCGTTGCTCGTTGAGGTAGGCGGCGATGGCGTCGGGGTCGCGGTCTTTGATGCGGAAAAAGGTGAACCCGGCCGAATGCTCACGGCTGAGCGGGGTGACCAGTTCAATTGCCCGGTGCTCGCCAAGGCGGGCCTTGAGGTAGTCGTTGAGCTGGTGGATACGCGCCTGAACATCGGCCTTGCCCAGTTGCAGGTGCAGCTCGAACGCCTTGCCCAGCGCCCAGCGGTGCTCGAAGGCGTGGTAGCCGCCGGGGGTCATGATGGTGGCGAAGTCCTCGTCTTCGGAGAAGGTGGCGAAGGTCGGCACCAGGTGCTGCAGCTTTTCCGAGGCAGCGCAGATGATCCCGGTGCCGCGCGGGCCGAACATCCACTTGTGGGTACCGGAAATGAAATAGTCGCAGTTGAAATCGGCGAAGTTCTGGTTCTCCACGCCGAAACCGTGCACGCCGTCGATGACATAGAGGATGCGCCGCTCTTCGTCGCGCTCGCGGTTGTGCCGGCGCACCAGCTCGCCGATCTCGCCGACCGGCAGCTTCACGCCGCTGCCGGAGTGCACCCAGGTCATGCCTAGTACGCGGGTGTTGGGTTTGATGGCCTTGTCGAGGGTACTCAGCACCTGATCGGTCGAGATCTCCCGTGGCTGCTGGAACAGGCGCAGCTTGCGTACCTGGGTGCCCTGGCGTTGCTGACGAAACTCAAGAATTTTATTAGTCGAGTAGTGCTCGTGCTCGGTGGTCAGGATCTCCTGGTCAGGCGCTACCTTGAGGCCGCCGTAGATCATGCCCAGGCCTTCGGTGGTGCTGCCGGTCAGGGCGATCTGCCGGGGTTTGACCTGCAGGTAACGGGCCGCCCAGTCGCGCACTTCGCCTTCGCGCTGCCATTCGATCTGGGTTTCCCAGTCGACCCAGTGCGCCGGATTGCGGTCGATTTCGCCGCGGTAGAAGTCGATGGCGTCCTGCACCGGTTTAGGGTGGGCGGTGACCAGGAAGTTGGCGAAATGCGCGTAGTTCGGGTCCAGCGGGAACAGCTGGCGCAGTTGCTGCCATTTGTCCTTGCCGGTCGGTGTCGGTGAGCTGGTGGCCAGCGCCTGCGGCAGCAGGGTACCTGCAATCGGCAGGCTGGCGGCGAACAGCCCGGCCTGCTTGAGAAAGGTGCGACGGTCAGTCATGACGAAGCGGATTCCAGATCAAGGGGTGGCAGTGGTGGCGACGGGCTGGGCGCTTTTCTGCACCTGTTCCCAGACCCGCAGGAAGTTGCCGGCCCAGAGCTTGCCGATATCCGCTTCGGAGTAGCCGCGCGTGAGCAGTTCGGCAGTGATGTTGCGGATCTCGCTGACATCCTTGAAACCGTCGAGACCGCCACCGTCGTTGAAGTCGGAACTGATGCCGACATGATCGATGCCGACCTTTTTCACCGTGTAGTCGATCGCATCGGCAAAGTCCTTGAGGGAGGCCTTGGGCTCTTGCTCGACGATGCCGTACAGGCTGCCGGCGTATTCGCCGAAACGTGACGCCGGCCAGATGGCGATCACTGCATCACCGGGCATCAGCGCGTTGGCCAGGCCTTGCAGCGGTTGCAGGTCGAACTTGGCGCGCAGGGCTTCAAGCTTGTCCACGGTCGGCTTGCTCAGGGGCTTGAGGTAGGTGCCGAAGGCGACCACCTGGATGACCCCGCCACTGTCCTTGATCAGCTGCATTTCCTTGTCGCTGAGGTTGCGCGGGATGTCCACCAGCGCCCGCGGCGCCGAGTGCGAGGCGACCATCGGTGCCCGGCTCAGGCGGGCAACGTCTTCCAGGGCCAGGGTCGACATCTGCGACACGTCGATGATCACCCCCAGATCATTGAGGCGCTTGACCGCCTGTTCGCCCAGCGGCGACAGGCCACCGAGGGCATCGGCGGTGTCGTTGAAGAACGGTAGCGGCCGCGAGGAATCAGCCCAGTCGTTGTTGCCGGTGTAGCTGAAGCCGAACATGCGCATGCCGCGGGCGGTCCACAGGTCCAGTTGCGACAGGTCGTGGCCGAGCGGGTAGGCGTTGAGCATGCTGATGAAAATGGCAAACTTGCCTTCGCCGTTGAGGCGGCGGAAGTCTTGCGGGGTGTAGGCGATGCCGACCTGGTTGGGGAAGTCGCGGACCATGTTGCTGATGATCTTGTAGCGCACTTCCTGCTGGTGCCGGGCCTCGTCGACAAAGCCCGGGGTAGGGCGGTGCGGGGCATTCGGGCCATTCCACAGTTCCGGCCAGCCGAACAGGGTCAGGGCGGCGCCGGACAGGCGGCCCTTGCCGGCCTTGACCAGGTCGAACTGGCCGGGCCCGTCCTTGTCGATTTCGTTGCCGGCGCTGCCCAGGTTCAGTGGCACGGTGACGTGGCTGTCGAACGACAGCATGTGCTCGTGCAGGGCATTGGCTTGCTCGACGATCTTGCGTGGGTAGCCGGCGCCCAGCGTGTTGTAGACGTAGTAAGCGCTTGCAGCGGCGCCGATGGCGACCGCCAGGGCAAGGGGTAGGCCGATGTACAGGGCTTTGCGGGAACGGGGCTGGGTCTTGGTCATTGCCATCTCGACGCTGGGCTGATCGGAACGGCTTGCCCGGCGCACGGGTGGGCCAGGGGCAAAGCTCGGGTATCAGGAGGGACGAACGGCGCAGGGGTAAATTTATGGTTCCTCACGGAGTCCCGGGGAGCATGATCTTGGGGCTGGGCTGGGCTGGGCTGGGCTGGGCTGGGCTGGGCTGGGCTGTTGAGGCTGTGAGCTTATCCATTTGGTGTGGCGCGGCTGCCGGCCCCTTCCGCCTTTACGGCGGGTCCCTTTTGTCTTGGCAAAAGGAACCAAAACCGCTCGCTCCTGCATCCGGCCCTACGCTGCGCTCCGGGTCCCTTCGCTACGGCACCTTCCGGGGCCACGCGGCCTACGACTTGCTTCGCCAAGTCTACGGCTCGCGCTCTTCGGCTACGCCGAAGGTGCTACGCACTGGCCCCTACAGGCACCTACGCTCAGCCTCCTGAAGTCGCAATCTGCGGCGCCTGAACTCACGTGCATGAAGATCAAGATCAAGATCAAGATCAAGAGCGAGAGCGAGAGCGAGTCGATGTTTGCTTTGCAAGCGGGCTTGTCCCGCGTGAAATCAGTCTGGCTCTGCCAGAATCAGATTTCGAAGATGCGTCAGTCTAGGCGCCGCCCGTAACTTTGCGACTTCAGGAGGCTGAGCGTAGGTGTCTGGAGGGGGCTGGTGCGCAGCACCCTTCGGCCAAAGCCGAAGTTCGCGAGCCGTAGACTTGGCGAAGCAAGTCGTAGGCCGCGATGCCCCTGGAAGGCACCGGAGCGAAGGGACCCGCAGCGTAGCGTAGGGCCGTATGTAGGAGCAGGCGGTTTTGCCTACTTTCCCCAAGAGGAAAGTAGGCCGCCGTAAGGGCGGAAGGGGCCGGAAGCCGCGCCACACAAAATGGATAAGCTCACAGCCTCAATAACCCAACCCAACCCAACCCAACCCAGGATCATAGACGGCTCAAGTTTTACGGCCGATAGCCGATAACCGAGTCAACCCATAGACCATCAGGATGATAAAAGCATGGTTGGCATCAATGCCGTATCGATCAATGGCAGCCCGCTGAGCAGCGGGACCCCAGGTGTTGTCAGCGTCAATCTCGGCGCTCAGGACCCGGCGGCGAAAACAGAAGAAGGCACCCTCAAGGTCAACCTTTCCGGCGTCACCGAGAGCAACAAGGCCGAATCCAGCCAGAGCAGCGAAAGCAGCGAGCCGGCGCACATCCGCCAGTTGCGTGAAATGATCAAAGAACTGCAAAAGCAGTTGGCCGAACAGCAGAAACAGCTGCAGGCCATCATGGCCAGCAATATGGAAGAGACCGCCAAGGCCTCGGCAGTCGCCGCCGCACAGTCATCGGTGAGTACCACCATGGGCGCGATCCAGTCGGCCACCGCGCAGTTGCTCAAAGCCCTGCTGGACAGCGGTGGCAGCAGCGCTGGCAGCATGGTCAGCACCAGCGCCTGATGGCCAACGGGCCTGACGCCGTTGGCGCACAGGCCCGTGTGCTCAGTCGGCCATAGGGCGGTTCTGGCTGCGCTCGGATTTATAGCGCATGGCCACCGCCGGTGCCGGTTTGGTGCTGCCGGTTTCCAGCCACTGACGCATGCGGCTGGCGTCGGCGAAGTGCGTGTACTTGCCGAAAGCATCGAGAATCACCATGGCCACCGGACGGTTGTCCATCTTGGTCAACAGCACCAGGCAGTGTCCGGCATCGTTGGTGAAGCCGGTCTTGGTCAGGTCGATATCCCAGTTGCTCTTGTTGACCAGATGATCGGTGTTACGAAAGCCCAGGGTGTAGTTGGGCTTGCGAAACGCCACGGTCTTCTCGGAGGTGGTGCTCAACTGCTTGAGCAGCGGGTAATTGCGTGCCGCCAGCAGCAGCTTGCCCAGGTCGCGTGCGGTGGACACGTTGCTGGTCGACAGGCCGGTGGGTTCGACATAACGGGTGTTGCTCATGCCCAAGGCCCTGGCCTTGGCGTTCATCGCCTTGATGAACGCGTTATAACCACCGGGATAGTTATGCGCCAGGGTCGAGGCAGCGCGGTTTTCCGATGACATCAGGGTAATCAGCAGTGTCTCCCGGCGGCTGAGCTGGCTACCGAGGCGCACCCGCGAGTACACCCCTTTCATTTCCTTGTTCTGGGCGATGGTCATGGTCAGCATTTCGTCCATGTTCTGCTTGGCGTCGAGCACCACCATGCCGGTCATCAGCTTGGTCACCGAAGCGATCGGCACCACCCGGTCAGCATTGTTGGCGTAAAGCACTTTGTTGGTCTGCAGATCGATCAGCAGGGCAGCGCCGGAAGCCAGGTGCAACTTGGCAGGATCGCGTTGTACCTGGGCGGGGGGTTGCGCAGCAATGGCCGTGGGGGCAGTCGCGGTACTGGTGAGCAACAGCAGCAGGCTTAGAATCGAAAGGGAGGTTTTCACGTCGAGGCTCACTAAAAGTTGGTATGTTGTTGGCTGTGCAAGGGTTTTCCCCCAAAAACGCTCGCATTCTGGAGTATGGCCTAGAGTCTGTCGATTAGCCTGTAAACATTGGGCCAAAGATGAACGAAATTTAATCCTGTACTCATCCGTTTTGTTTCGAACCGCTCCGGCGACCGTCCCAAAGGCTGCAATGGCGGCGGTGAGTCGGCCGACGTTTGTGCCTGGAACAAGCGTGCGAAGAGGTGGCGCTGAGCGGTGTGTTGAGGTAGGGTCCGTGCTTTTTTTCGATTGACAGGAGCGGCGGATGAAAAACGGAACACTTTTGCTGGTTTTCGGGTTGGCCATAACCGCGGCATCTGCCACCAGCGGGTACTTTGCCTACGGAACGAGCCAGGTGGTGCTGAAGAACTATTACCTGGGCTCGGACCGTGCTGAGCAGGCGCAGAACAGCGACTATGCGGCAGATGGCAGCGAAGACGGGGTCAGGTAGCTGCGCTGTTTATATCGGCAGTGATTTTATCCAGCATGTAGTCGGGGCCGTATTGATGCAGTATTTCGCGCGGCAGGGCGACGGTCTCGGTGTTGATGAACTTCTCAAGGTCGTCGAAGTTGTCCTGGCCGATAACGAATATGTTTTCTGGCCTGTAAAAGTCATGTGATTTGATTTCGGTATTTGAGGTGATCAGCTTCTTGTTGAAGAAAATCGCCTCTAGCACCCGCAAGGTTATGCCGTTTTGCCCTTCTTTGTTTATATCGGCCAACATGCTCGCGTTAATCGACCTTTCGATGTTTTCTGCATAAGAAAGACCGTCATCGATATGGTATTCGGAAACGTCCTGGGTGTCGTTGTCCTTGACGATATGGAAGTCGACAATGCAGTTCGCGTCGCGCAGCTTTTGCGCGATTGATTCGATCGCAGCGGTCCGGCCTTTGTCGCGGCCGAGGAAAAAGCATTTCGCGACACTGCCCGGGAGCGCAAGCTGGCTGTACAGGCGTTCGGCATCGTCTACCCCGTATGGGAAAAACTGGTGCAGATAGTCCATGCCAAGGGCTTCGCACTGCTGCTTGTCAAAGCTGTAGACCTTGTCAAAAAAACCTTCGATGCTGTGCATGAACTCCGGCTCGACCACGTTCCTGACGAGCAGCACTTTTTTCCCTTTGAAGTTTTTGATCAGGGTAGGCTGGAAGCTTCTTCTGAACTGCCAGTCATTGCAGATGATAACGTCACTGTCCGTGATGTTGTGCGCGCGCCATAACTTTCTTGCCAGCCAGTCATTGCTGACAAGGTTTGTCTTCAGCGCCTTGTTTATGCCTGAGATATAGCGATTCAGGCGTTTTGTTTTTTTCGGGGTGGTGATGATTTCTGTGGTGTACCGCCGCGACAGGTTTTCAATCATCGTCCGTTCATAGTCGGCGATCCATCCTAGAAAAAAATACCTCACTACCTACCCCTTTGAGCGTTACTTGAAATGTGCGCGCATAAAAAAGATGGCTGAATGCCAGTTCCACATTTTCTCCTATGTCGGTTATGCGAGCAAACCAAATTAGCCAGGCTGCCCCATCATTTGCGTGATTTCATTGCCTCAGCCCCTTTTTCCTGCAAAGAGCGGGGCAAGTGACTGGCCAGGGCTTGCGCTGCCAGCAGCGAGGTCAAGGGGCCGGACACCGGTTCGCCGTCGCGTACCAGGTACCAGCAGGCCAACAGGCCTGACTCCCTGAGTGAGGCGGGGACGGCGCTGCCGACGACCGACATGATGTTGATAGAGGCCATGGCGACTCTCCTGTGATTCGTGGTCCTACCTTACGGGGTGCGACAGGTCGGTTGAAATCAACCGCTTCGATAGTACTCATCACTGTCATCGACCAGGCCTTGCCAGGACGGCGGGCTGTTGTAGGGTTCACGCGCAATCGCCGGTAAGCGAGGTGACAGGCATAATGCCCGGTCGATAGTGAAAGGAGAGTCAAATGGCCCATGTTCCCGGTAAAGACACCGTCCTGTGCATCTCCCTGGCAGGTCGACCCGGCACCTTTGGCGTGCGCTTTCACAACCATCTGTACCAGCAGTTGGGCCTGGATTTTTACTACAAGGCCATGACTACCCAGGACTTGCCGGCAGCCGTTGGCGGTATTCGCGCGCTGGGCATTCGCGGTTGCGGTGTGTCAATGCCGTACAAGGAAGCCTGCATGGCGCTGGTCGACGAGATCGACCCGTCGGCGGCGGCCATCGCGTCGATCAACACCATCGTCAATGACGCCGGTCGGCTCAAGGCCTACAACACCGATTATCTGGCGGTGCGGCAGTTGCTGGAGCAGCATCGCCTGGCTCCGGATACGGCCTTTGCCCTGCGCGGCAGTGGCGGTATGGCCAAGGCAGTGGCCAGCGCCTTGCGCGATGCCGGGTTCAGGCAGGGCATCATCGTTGCCCGCAATGAACAGGCGGGCCGGCAGCTGGCCGACAGCTGTGGCTATCGCTGGCAGGCCGAGCTGGGCGATCTGTGCCCGCCGATGCTGATCAACGTCACGCCGATCGGCATGGCTGGCGGGGTCGAGGCCGAGCAGTTGGCGTTCAGCCGCGAAGCGATTGCGGCGGCGCAGGTGGTCTTCGATGTGGTGGCGATGCCGGCGCGTACGCCGTTGATCATCGAGGCCGAGCGGCACGGCAAGGCGGTGATTACCGGGCTGGAAGTGATTGCCCTGCAGGCGCTGGAGCAGTTTGTGCTGTACACCGGCGTGCGCCCGACAGCCGAGCAGGTGGCGCAGGCGGTGGCGGTGGGAGCGGGCTTGCCCCGCGATCGGTGATCCAGGCAGTACACGCTGAGTGGAGCGCACTGGCCTCATCGCGGGGCAAGCCCGCTCCCACAGGGGTCTTACTCCAGTGCGGCCAGGCGCTCTTCCAGCGCTGCAATCCGCGCCTCCAGCGCCTCGATGCGCTCCACCGACACCGCGCCACCCGCGCTGCGCTCCGGCCCTTGCTGGCGCGCTGCAAGTATCGCTTCGATCTCTGCCGGATCACCCAGCGCATGGGTATAGCGGTCTTCACGCTGTCCGGCCTGGCGCGGCAGGTGCAAGGCAAAGCCACGGGCGATCAGGCGCTCCAGCTGATGCACCACCTGTTCGGCATCTTCGAACTCATGCATGCGGCTGCTGCGGGTCAGCAGTTCGTTGACCGTTTGCGGGCCACGCAGGAACATCAGGCCCAAGAGGGTAACCTGCGCCGGTACCAGCTCCAGGGCCTTGTCCACGCGCTGCTCCCAGCGGTCGGCGCGGCTGCCCATCTGCAAGCGGGTCAGGCCTTGCCCCTCAAGGGCGCGCAGGGCCTGGCCGACCTGGCCCTGGCTCAGGTTCATTACCGGTTCGCGGCTGGTCTTCTGGTTGCAGGCCAGGACCAGTGCGTTCAAGGTCAGCGGGTAGGTTTCCGGGCTGGTGGCCTGTTTTTCGATCAGCGCACCGAGAACGCGGATTTCGCTGCTGTTGAAGCGGGCTTCGGAAGGGGATTGGTGATCGTCGGACATGACCCTGTCTCTATGCGAAGAAAGGCCTCTAGCCTAGGTGCGCGACAGGGTAAAACACAAGCAGCCGGTGCAGGACGCACCGGCTGCGGGTCAGGCTCAGGCGCTGCGGCGCTCTTCGCCCATGCACGCGGCGGCGGTGAACAGCACGTCGGTGGAGGAGTTCAGCGCGGTTTCCGCCGAGTCTTGCAGCACGCCGATGATGAAGCCTACGGCGACCACCTGCATGGCGATCTCGCTGGGAATACCGAACAGGCTGCAGGCCAGCGGGATCAGCAGCAGCGAACCACCGGCCACCCCCGAAGCGCCACAGGCGCACACGGCAGCAACGACGCTGAGGAGAATGGCGGTAGGGATGTCGACGGCGATACCCAGGGTGTGCACGGCGGCCAGGGTCAGCACGGTGATGGTAATGGCCGCGCCAGCCATGTTGATGGTCGCACCCAGGGGGATCGATACCGAGTAGGTGTCTTCGTGCAGGCCCAGGCGCTCGCTAAGGGCCAGGTTGACCGGAATGTTGGCCGCCGAACTGCGGGTGAAGAATGCGGTGATGCCGCTCTCACGCAGGCACAGGAACACCAGCGGGAACGGGTTGCGGCGAATTTTCCAGAACACGATCAGCGGGTTGACCACCAGCGCGACGAACAGCATGCAGCCGATCAGCACTGCCAGCAGGTGCAGGTAGCCGAGCAGGGCGTCGAGGCCCGACTGCGCCAGGGTCGAGGCCACCAGGCCGAAAATACCCAGCGGTGCGAAGCGGATCACCACGCGCACGATCAGGGTGACGCCGTTGGACAGGTCTTCGACCACGGTACGGGTGGTTTGCCCGGCGTGACGGATCGCCACACCCAGGCCGATGGCCCAGGCCAGAATGCCGATGAAATTGGCGTTCATCAGTGCACTGACCGGGTTGTCGACCACGCTCAGCAGCAGGCTTTGCAGCACTTCAGTGATGCCGCCCGGGGCGCTCAGGGCCACGTCCGAGGTGCTCAGGGCGAGGTTCGAGGGGAAGGCCATGCTGGCGACCACGGCGACCACGGCCGCAGCGAACGTACCGAACAGGTACAGCACCAGGATCGGGCGGATATGGGTTTCGGTTCCGTGTTTATGGTTGGCGATCGAGGCCATGACCAGAATGAACACCAGGATCGGCGCCACGGCCTTGAGGGCGGAGACGAACACCTTGCCGACGAAGCCCAGGCTCAAGGCAACCTCGGGGGCGATCAGGGCCAGGGCGATACCGGCCACCAGGCCGATCATGATCTGCAGTACCAGGCTGGTACGGTTCAATAGTTTTAGAACGGGTGTCATGTCGGGTGTTTCTCAGTCTTGTAGAGGGCAGTCAGCCCGTTGCGACGCCGGAAAATACGAGGGCGTCAGGCGATCAGGGGCATGAAAGGGGCGCGACTTTAGCACAGCAGGCACAATGGGTGATTGCCCTGTGTCACCCGACAAGACGGCCGTGTAGTATGCGCGCCCCTTTGAAACGGCTGACGGCCGTGGATGTTTAGCGTTCTGGAGTGTAGATGTTACTGCCGATTCTGTTGCTGGCTGCGGCCGGCTTCACTGTGTTGACCACCGAGTTCGTGATTGTCGGCCTGTTGCCGGGGATCGCCCGCGATCTGGCGGTCAGCGTGCCCCAGGCCGGGCTGCTGGTGACCCTGTTTGCTTTCACCGTGGCCTGTTTTGGCCCGTTCCTCACCGCCTGGTGTGCACGCTTCGAGCGCAAGCGCCTGTTCGTCGGCATCCTCCTGCTGTTCGCCGCCTGCAACGCCCTGGCGGCGATTGCGCCGAACATTTATGTCATGGGCCTGGCGCGGCTGCTGCCGGCGCTGGGCCTGCCGGTGTTCTGGTCACTGGCCAGTGAAACGGCGGTGGATATCGTCGGACCGGCGTATGCCGGGCGGGCCATTTCCAAGATCAGCTTTGGTGTGGTGTGTGCCACGGTGTTCGGAATTCCGGTCGGCACCCTGGTCGGCGATGCGCTGGGCTGGCGTGCGGCGTTCGCCTTGCTGGCCGTGCTGGCGCTGGCCAAGGCGTTGCTGCTGCACCTTTACCTGCCGCGTACACCGCGGCATAACCAGGCCACCTCGTTGCGCGGGCAGTTCGGCACCCTGCGCAGCCGTTTGTTGCAAGGCCACGTGCTGCTCTCGGTGCTGGTGTTCAGCGGCATGTTCACCGTTTATACCTATCTGGCCGATATCCTCGAACGCCTGGCCGGATTCGATGGCACGCGGGTCGGCTGGTACCTGATGGGTTTCGGCGCGGTAGGCCTGATCGGTAACAGCCTGGGTGGCCGCGCGGTGGATCGCCACCCGTTGCTGGCTTCTGCAGGCTTTTGTGCGTTGATGCTGGTCGGCCTGATTGCCCTGGTGCCGAGCATCCACTCCACCTACGGCCTGATCGGCGCGCTGGCGATCTGGGGAGCGGCCCAGGCGGCGCTGTTTCTGGTCAGTCACGTCCGCCTGATCAAGGCGGCACCGCAGGCACCGGCCTTTGCCGCTTCGCTGAACATTGCCGGGGCCAATCTGGGGATTGGTCTGGGGGCAATCATCGGCGGCCGGGTGATCGACGCTGTGGGCCTGGCTGCCCTCGGTTATGCCGCCGCCGTGCTGATTGGCGCCTCGGTGCTGCTGGCGCTGGGCTTGATGCGCATGCGCAACCCCAACGCTACCAGTTGAACAGTTGGCGGCGGGCGCCTTCGGTGATGGCGAGAATGCCCGGGTGTTTGACCTTGCGCTCCACCGAAATGGCGTAGAACGACTCGATCACCGCGTCGGTCTGGCCGATCAACTCAACCCCGTACTGGCGGCAGACTTCATCGGCAATCACGCTGGGGCCGATGAAGATGCCGCTGCCGGACTGGCCAAACGCCTGCATCAACGCACTGTCATCGAACTCGCCGACTATCCGCGGCTGAATCTGCTGCTCGGCGAACCAGCGCAGCAAGCGGCTGCGCACCACGGTTTCCTGGCCGGGGATCAGCAGCGGCGCATGTTGCAGGCAGGCCGGAAACTCCTCGCTCAATTCAGCGGCCAGGGCAGGGGTGGCGAAGAAACTGATGCCACATTCACCCAGGCGCTGGCTGTACCCCTTGATGTCCAGATGGCTGGGCATGGGGCTGTCGGAGATCACCAGGTCCAGGCGCTGGATTGCAAGGTCGGCCAGCAGGCGTTCGAGTTTGTCTTCGCGGCAGCTCAAGCGCAGGGCGTCTTCCATGTCCATGGTCGGTGCCAGCAGGCGGTAGACGATGGATTTGGGCACCACATCGGCGACCCCGACCCGAAACAGGATCTGCTGTTCGTCCGGGCGGGCGCGCAGCATGGCTTCCAGCTCGCCGCCGATCTGAAACATCTGCTCGGCGTAGGTCAGCGCCTGGCGACCCGTTTCGGTCAGTTCCAGCTGCCGCCCGACCCGGCGAAACAGCTCGATGCCGTAAGTCTGTTCGAGCAGGCTGATCTGCCCGCTGATGGTCTGCGGCGTCAGGTTCAACTGCTCGCCAGCGCGCACGATGCTGCCGGTGCGGGCCACCACCCAGAAGTAATGCAGCTGACGGTAGTTGAGCATGCAGGTTCCCGATTCGTAAAAACCGAAGTATAAGCGCTGAAAATACGAATTTTCCTGATGTATCGAGATATTTACAATCCCCAGCCATCACGGTGCCACTGACTGGGCACTGATCATCGACACGGAGAACCACAGATGCTGCAACTCAAATCCATCGGCACACCCCTGGTGCTACTGCTGGCCCTGTTTGCCGTGAGCGGCTGCGAGCAGGCGGAAAAATCCGCCCAGCAGATGCTCAACCAGGCCGCAGAGTCCGCCAAGGAAGCGATCGACCAAACCAACCAAGCCGCCCAGCAGGCCCTCAGCGAAGCCACCGGCTCCGAGGGCGAGAAGGCCGCCAAGCCCGAGCGCGACGACAGCGCTAAAGAAATCTGACCCACCCTTACCTTGATGCAGGATTGATTCATGGAATACTTGTTGGAACTCGCTGCAAGCCCGACCGCCTGGGTAGCCCTGGCCACCCTGGTGGCCATGGAGATCGTGCTCGGCATCGATAACCTGATCTTCATCTCCATCCTGACCAACAAGTTGCCCGAGGAATTCCGCTCCAAGGCGCGTCGAATCGGTATCAGCATGGCGCTGGTGATGCGCCTGGGTCTGCTCAGCACCATTGCCTGGATCGTGCAACTGACCGAGCCGGTTATCGATGTGTTCGGTCATGCCTTCTCCTGGAAGGACATGATCCTGATTGCCGGTGGTCTGTTCCTGCTGTGGAAGGCAACCACTGAAATCCACGAGAGCGTCGATCCGCGGGCCAAGGAAGAAAGCAAAGCGTCCTCGACCATCACCCTGGGCTTTGCGGCCGCGATTGGTCAGATCCTGCTGCTGGACATCGTCTTCTCGATCGACAGCATCATTACCGCTGTGGGCATGACCGAGCACTTGCCGATCATGATCATTGCTGTAGTGAGTGCCGTGGTGGTGATGCTGGTGGCTGCCGACCCGCTGGCCAAGTTCATCAACGACAACCCGACCGTGGTGATGCTGGCCCTGGGCTTCCTGATCATGATCGGTATGACCCTGATCGCCGAAGGCTTTGGCGCCCATGTACCGAAAGGTTATGTGTATGCGGCGATGGCGTTCTCTACTGCGATCGAAGCGCTGAACATCCTCTCGCGCCGAGCGCGGCTCAAGCGCGAAGCGGCTGAGGGTTGATGCAAATCGCGGGGCAAGCCCGCTCCCACAGGCCTGGTGGGAGCGGGCTTGCCCCGCGATGCTTTTCAGCAATCAATTAGTGCGCACTGGCATGCCGACGACTACGCCGCGTCGGTACGGCCTCACTGGTTGTCTTCGGCAAGGTATGGTGCGGGTGGTGGCGGCGGGCAATCCGCAGCACGCCCCAGAGCATGGCGGCGGCGACGCTCAACCAGGCGCCTACCAGCATGAAAATGGCCATTGTCAGGCTCATGTCTGCCTCCTCAGGTCCCTGGTCAGCCCATGATGCTGGCCACGCGGACACCCCTAGAGTCTAGCCGAAGCCGTCTTTTAAACCATTGACCGATGGTCTAGCCCTTGGGCCGCTTTGTTCTAAGCCGCCTCCACACTATACCCACGCGGCCTGCGGGCCTATGATCGCACCCCAGGGCCGGGCGCTGTCTGCCGGGCATCAGCACAAGCGAGTGTTCATGCTGCCACTGTCTACCTCTTTCTCCGCTATCGCCCCGCGCCGCCTGCTGGCGGCCTGCGCGATGGCCCTGGCCCTGGCCGGTTGCGCCAGCCAGCCTGCTGCAACGACCAAGGGTTTGCCACAACGGGTGGAAATCGGTTCGGTGCCGTTCTACCGCGGCAATGCCAACCAGAGCGCGCCGATGGCGCTGGCAGCGATCCTGTCGCAGCAGGGCGTGCGGATTACCCCGGGTTTGCTCGAGCAACCCTTGGGCCTGCCGCAGGGCGTCGACAAGCTGCAGGGCTCGATGCAGACCGTCGCCCGCCAGTACGGCATGGTGGTTTACCCGCTGGAGCCGAAGCTGAATGCGCTGCTGACCCAGGTGGCTGCCGGCAATCCGGTGCTGCTACGTTTCGAGCAGGGTTCGGCGTTCTGGGGCGAGCCGCGTTATGCCTTGCTGGTCGGTTACGACAGCTACAAGCAACGGGTGCTGCTGCGGGCGGGGAACAGTCGACGTCTGTTGATGGACTTCGACGACTTCGCATCGGCGTGGGACAAGCAGGGGAATTGGGCGGTACTGGTGCAGCCACCGAGCCTGTTGCCGGCTCAGGTTGACCGTCAGCGTTGGCTGAAGGCGGCCAATGACCTGGCCCAGGCGGGCCAGGAACAAGCGGCCCGCCAGGCCGTCAGCGCCCTGGGGCAATGACGGCGCAGGCCGGGCTCGGGCTTAGAAGCCCAGACGGTCGCGCAGGCTGTAGTACCAGGCACCGATGGCGCTGAACGGTACGCGCAGCATCTGACCACCCGGGAACGGGTAGTGCGGCAGTTCGGCGAACGCGTCGAAACGCTCGGCCTGACCACGCAGGGCCTCGGCCAGTACCTTGCCCGCCAGGTGGGTGTAGGTGACACCGTGGCCACTGCAACCCTGGGAGTAGTAGATGTTGTCGCCCAGACGGCCGACCTGTGGCAGGCGCGACAGGGTCAGCAGGAAGTTGCCGGTCCAGGCGTAGTCGATCTTCACGTCCTTGAGCTGCGGGAAGGCCTTGAGCATCTTCGGACGGATGATCGCTTCGATGTTCGCCGGGTCACGGGCACCGTAGACCACGCCGCCACCGAAGATCAGGCGCTTGTCGCCGGTCAGGCGGTAGTAGTCGAGCAGGTAGTTGCAGTCTTCGACGCAGTAGTCTTGCGGCAGCAGGCTGCGCGCCAGTTCTTCGCCCAGCGGCTCGGTGGTGATCACCTGGGTGCCGCATGGCATCGACTTGGCCGCCAGTTCCGGCACCAGGTTGCCCAGGTAGGCGTTACCGGCAACGATGACGAATTTGGCGCGTACTTTACCTTGCGGGGTGTGCACCACCGGGTTGGCGCCACGCTCGATGCGTACGGCTGGGGATTGTTCATAGATCTTGCCGCCCAGCGACTCGACGGCTGCGGCTTCGCCCAGCGCCAGGTTCAGTGGGTGGATATGGCCGCCGCTCATGTCGAGCATGCCGCCCAGGTACTGATCGCAATCGACCACTTCACGAATGCGCTTCTGGTCCATCAGCTCCAGCTGGGTGTGGCCGAAGCGTTCCCACAGGCGCTTTTGCGATTCCAGGTGACCCATCTGCTTGGCGGTCAGGGCGGCGAACACGCCACCGTCTTTCAGATCGCACTGGATGTTGTATTTGGCCACGCGCTCACGGATGATGCGCCCGCCTTCGAAGGCCATCTGGCCGAGCAGTTGCGCCTGCTTGGGGCCGACGGTGCGTTCGATGACGTCGATGTCGCGGCTGTAACTGTTGACGATCTGGCCACCGTTGCGGCCCGAAGCGCCGAAACCGACTTTCGCGGCTTCGAGCACGGTCACGCTGAAGCCCGCTTCCAGCAGGAACAGGGCGCTGGACAGACCGGTGTAGCCGGCGCCGATCACGCAGACATCGGTCTGAACCTCTTCCTGCAGCGCCGGGCGCGGCGGAACCGGATTGGCCGATGCGGCGTAGTAGGACTGAGGGTAGGGGGTATTGGCCATGCTGCGAAACCTCTGTTTTATATTTTTTACGACTGTACCGATGCTATCAATAATAATAAACACCCGCTAGTCGTGTGTTGAAAATCCTTTACCCCGGGTTTTCACAAATACGTTTGTTATTCAGTGGCTTAGCTTGAAAAAAAGAGTTGACACGGGCAGCCGATTCCGTAGAATGCCGCCACACAGCAGGCACATAGCTCAGTTGGTTAGAGCACCACCTTGACATGGTGGGGGTCGTTGGTTCGAGTCCAATTGTGCCTACCAAATCAAATCCGCCCCTGCTGGCGGTACAAAAAAGGCGATCCGAAAGGGTCGCCTTTTTTGCTTTCTGCGATTCCGTTCTGCTACAGACCGGCTATCCGAAGCACAGCCGCTACAGGCAGCAACGCTAGAATTAAGAGGGGGATAACTTCCATGCATCTTGCTTGTAAGGAGTCCTGCGATGAAGATTTTATCTTCACTGGCGCTGGTGACGGCCGTTGGCTGGATGTCAGGTTGCGCTACAGCGCCTGATCATCAGGTCGTCAGCGTCCCTCTGAATGCAACCCACTACAATGCCGGGCAGATTGCCGATGCCACCTTGGTAGCAAGGGGTAGCGAGACGGAAATTCGCATCGCTGTCAGTGGCGTACCCGACAACACGGCAATGCCTGCGCGTCTGTATACCTATCTTTATGCAGGGGCGTGCGGCGGCCTGAGTGGCAAGCCGGCTTATTCGATGAATGAAACCGTGCGTTCAGACCTCAATGGCTCTGGCATCGCGCTGGTGAAGGTCGCGCCCTTGTCGCTCAACAGCCTTCGCTCGGGCAGCTATGCCCTGGTGGTGCGCGGGAGTGCTACCGACGGCAATCACGATCTGTTCTGTGCCAATGTCATCTAGTGTTCTGGTATGACGTTGTGCCCGCTCACCGCGCTGTGGGAGCGGGCTTGCCCCGCGATACGATGTGACTGGCACACCGCAATCGCGGGGCAAGCCCGCTCCCACCGGAGTCAGGCGTTGCGCTTCACCACCAGGGTGAGGATGTCATAGCTGGCGCACAGCTCGCCGTTCTGGTTGGTCACCTCGACGTCCCAGGCCACTACGCCTTGCGGCTCGCCTTTGGGGCTGACCTTGCCCTGGTCGATCTTGCGCTTGCAGGTCAGGCGCGCCTGGATGGTGTCGCCGATGCCCACCGGGGTGATGAAGCGCAGGGTGTCCAGGCCGTAGTTGGCCAGCACCGGCCCGACACCAGGGGAGACGAACAGGCCGGCGGCCGCCGACAGCACGAAGTAGCCGTGGGCGATACGCTTGCCGAACTGCGAGTCCTTGGCGGCAATATCGTCGAAGTGCATATAGAAGTGGTCGCCGGACAGGCAGCCGAAGTTGACCAGATCCGACTCGGTGACGGTGCGGCGGTGAGTCAGCAGCGATTCACCGATCTGCAGGTCCTCGAAGTGGCGGCGGAACGGGTGCACCTCGCTCTCGTAGACCTTGGCACCGCGTACATACTCGCCGGTGACCGCCATCAGCATGCTAGGCGAACCTTGTACCGCAGTGCGCTGCAGGTAGTGCTTGACCGCACGCAGGCCGCCGAGCTCTTCGCCACCGCCGGCACGCCCCGGGCCGCCGTGCTTGAGCTGCGGCAGCGGCGAGCCGTGGCCGGTGGATTCGGCCGCCGATTCGCGGTCGAGAATGTGCAGGCGGCCGTGCAGCGCGGCGGCCGCCGGTACTACCTTGGCGGCGACGCGTGGATCTTTGGTGATCAGGCTGGCGACCAGGCTGCCTTTGCCACGGGCGGCCAGGGCGATGGCTTCGTCGAGGTCGTCGTAGGCCATCAAGGTGCTCACCGGGCCGAATGCCTCGATGTCGTGGGCGCCGCCTTCGGCATGCGGGTCGCGGCTGCGCAGCAGGGTCGGGGCGAAGAACGCGCCTTCGTTGACACCTTCGCCACGTGGGGCGAAACCGTCCTTGGCGCCAAACAGCAGGTCGCTCGATTGCAGCAGTGCTTCGACGCGCTCGGCGACGTCGGCCTGCTGGGCATGCGAGGCCAGTGCGCCCATCCTCACGCCTTCCACCGACGGGTCACCGACCACTACCTTGGCCAGGCGTTCGCGCAGACGCTCGGCGACCGCATCGATGTGCTTGGCCGGGACGATGGCACGGCGAATCGCGGTGCACTTCTGGCCGGCCTTGGTGGTCATCTCACGGGCGACTTCCTTGACGAACAGGTCGAATTCCTCGTCGTCCGGGGTGACTTCCGGGGCGAGGATCGCACAGTTCAGCGAGTCGGCCTCGGCATTGAACGGGATCGAGTTGCGCACCAGGTTGGCGTTGACGCGCAGTTTGGCGGCGGTGTCGGCGGAACCGGTGAAGGTCACCACGTCCTGGCCCTGCAGGCGGTCGAGCAGGTCACCGGTACCACCGACGATCAACTGCAGGCTGCCGGCCGGCAGCAGACCGGATTCGTCCATCAGGCGTACCGCAACTTCGGTCAGGTAGCTGGTGGCGGTGGCCGGTTTGACGATGCACGGCATGCCGGCGAGGAAGCTTGGGGCGAACTTTTCGAGCATGCCCCAGATCGGGAAGTTGAAGGCGTTGATGTGCACGGCGAGGCCGCCGCGCGGTACCAGGATGTGGCTGCCTGCGAAGGTGTTGCCTTTGCTCAGCGGGATGACCGGGCCTTCATGCACCACATTGCCGGACGGCAGCTCGCGGCTGCCCATGCTGGCGTAGGCGAACAGGGTGCCGGCGCCGCCTTCGATGTCGATCCAGCTGTCGGCGCGGGTTGCGCCGCTGTGGTGGGACAGCGCGTAAAGCTGCTCCTTGCGCTCGAGCAGGAACTTGCCGAGGGCCTTGAGGCGTGCGGCACGCTGCTGGAAGTCCATCGCCATCAGTTCGGCGATGCCGCGCTGGCGGGCGTGTGCGACGGCTTCGGCGAAGTCCAGCACCTCTTCATGGGTGCACGCCAGCGGCTGGCCATTGATCGCGCTGCGCAGGGTCTGGGCGCCGTGCTGGCCGATCCAGCGGCCGCCGATGAAGCTTTGCAGGGTGGGGTTGTTGCTCATCAAAATTCTCCAGGGTGTCGGGGGCGGCCGGGCGCCCTTGGGGCCGGCCGCAAGTCTTACCAGAGGGCCAGGGTGTAGCCGAGGATCAGGCGGTTCTCGTCGACGTCGGTGGTCAGCCCGTTGCCGGAACGGAAGGTGACGTTGCGCCAGCGCAAACTCAGGTTCTTCAGTGGGCCGCTCTGCACCACGTAGGCGAGGTCGCTGTCGCGTTCCCATTCTTCGCCGTGGTCGCCGCTTGCAGTCCTGGCGTTGCGGCCGTCGACGTAGCGGGTCATGAAGCTCAGACCGGGTACGCCGAGGGCGGCGAAGTCGTAGTCGTAGCGCAGTTGCCAGGCGTCCTCTTCGGCGCGGGTGAAGGTGTTGAAGGTCACCAGGTTCACCGAGTAGGGGTCGCCGCCATTGAGGAAGGGGAAGGCGCTGTCGCCGGACATGCGCTGCCAGGCCGTGCTGAACCGGTGGCCGCCGTGGCTGAGGCTGAGCATGCCGTTGAAGTTGCGGTTGTCGATCACCCCTGCGCGCTTCTGGCCGTCTTCGCTGCTGTCGAAGTAGCGCAGGTCGCTGCGCAGGCTGAAGCCGCTGCCCAGCGGCAGGGTGTGGATCAGGCCGACGAAGTGCTGGCGGTAGATGTCTTCCAGCTTGCCGTAGTAGTAGCTGACGGCGAGCTGCGGATTGATCGCGTAGCTGCCACCGGCGAAATCGAAGGCGTCGCTGCTGGCCGCGCCGAAGCCGATATCGTCGCGGCTGGACGAGTCGCGCAGGTTGGCGCGGGTCAGGCGCCCGCCGTTCAAGGTCAGCCCGTCGATCTCCTGGGAGGTCAACATGCCGCCCTGGAAAGTGGCGGACAGCAAGCGGGTGTCGTTGTAGGTGACTACCGGCAGCAACGGCTGCAGGGTGCCCATACGCAGAGTGCTCTTGGAGGCTCGAAGCTTGCCGGTCAGGCCCAGCTCGCTGTAGTCGTCCACCGGTTCGTGGCTGTTCGGGCCAAAGGGCAGCAGACCGGTGCCACGGCGGTCGCGGCTGGAGTCGAGCTTGATGCCCAGCTCGCCGATGGCGTCCACGCCCACGCCGACAGCACCTTCAGTGAAGCCGGATTCCAGGCGCGCGGTGAAGCCCTGGCCCCATTCCTCGGCCTTGGCCTGCGGCGCGCCACTCTGGCGGAAGTCGCGGTTGAGGTAGTGGTTGCGCAGCTCCAGGGTGCCTTTGCTGTCTTCGATGAAGCCGGCCATGGCCACGGGGGACATGGCCAGGCCAAGCGCCGCCAGCAGCGGCGCGGGGTAACGGATATTGGTCATTGTTATTGTTGTTCCGTTGAGTCAGTGACGGTTGGCGGCAGCTGCACCAATGCCGGTCATGGAGCGGATGAACTGGGCCAGGTAGCGGCCACGTTCGGTTTCGGCGCGGGCTGAGCGGTCGGTCACCGAGAACACCCAGGCACCGAGGAACGCCAGGCTCATGGAGAACAGCGCCGGGTTCGAGTAGGGGAACAGCGCCTTTTCATGGTGCAGCACCCCGACCCAGACCACCGGGCTCAGTACCAGCAGGACGACAGCGGAAGCCAGGCCGACCAGGCTGCCGGCAACGGCGCCACGGGTGGTCAGGCCCTTCCAGAACATCGACAGGAACAGCACCGGGAAGTTGACCGAGGCGGCGATGGCCAGCACCAGGCCGGACAGGAAGGCAATGTTCTGCGACTCGAACAGCAAGCCGAGAATCACCGCCAGCGCGCCGATAACCAGAGTGGCCAGGCGCGACATGCGCATCTCTTCGCGTTCGCTGGCCTGGCCCTTGCGGATCACGCAGGCGTACAGGTCGTGGGCCACCGCCGAGGCGCCGGACAGCGCCAGGCCGGCGACCACGGCGAGGATGGTGGCGAAGGCCACCGCCGAGATAAAGCCGAGGAACAGGTTGCCGCCCACTGCCTGGGCGAGGTGTACCGCAACCATGTTGCCGCCACCGACAATCGCGCCGCTGGCATCGCGGAATGTCGAGTCGGTACCGACGATGACGATAGCGCCGAAGCCGATGGCAATCAGCAGCACATAGAAATAGCCGATGAAGCCGGTGGCGTAGAGCACGCTCTTGCGCGCTTCGCGGGCGTCCTTGACGGTGAAGAAGCGCATCAGGATGTGCGGCAGGCCGGCGGTGCCGAACATCATGCCGACCGCGAGCGAAAGGGTGTCAATGGGATTGCCCAGCAGTCCGCCCGGAGCCATGATCGCCTGGCCCTTGGAGTGCACGGCGGCAGCGCCGGCGAACATCGCCTCGGTGCTGAAGTTGAAGTGCTTGAGCACCGCGTAGGCCATGAAGGTGGCGCCGCAGAGCAGCATCACCGCCTTGATGATCTGTACCCAGGTGGTGGCGAGCATGCCGCCGAAGGTCACATAGAAAACGATCAGCACACCCACCAGCAGTACCGCATGCAGGTAGCTGATGCCGAACAGCAGTTCGATCAGCTTGCCGGCGCCGACCATCTGCGCCATCAGGTACATCAGCGCGACGATCAGCGTGCCGACAGCGGCGACGATACGGATCGGGGTCTGCTCCAGGCGGTAGGAGACCACGTCGGCGAAGGTGTACTTGCCGAGGTTACGCAGCCGTTCGGCGATCAGGAACAGGATGATCGGCCAGGCCGCGACCACGCCCAGGGAGTAGAGCAGGCCATCGTAGCCGGCCATGAAGATCATCGCCGAGATGCCCAGGAACGACGCGGCGCTGATCATGTCGCCGGCAATCGCCAGGCCGTTCTGCAGGCCGCTGATGCCACCGCCGGCGGTGTAGAAGTCGCTGGCCGAGCGGGTGCGCAGGGCGGCCCAGCGGGTGATGCCAAGGGTGAACAGGACGAACACCAGGAACATGCCGATGGCGTTCCAGTTCAGCGGCCGCGCGGCGGCTTCGCCGGCCACGGCGGCGCCGCTTGCCAATAGGCCAGCGCCGAGCAACAGCAGACGAGAAGTCTTCATTGCTGAGCCTCCTGCTGCAGTTTTGCCACGAGCGGGTCGAGCACCTGGTTGGTCTGGCGCACGTAGAAGGCGGTGAGAATGAACGAGAGCAGGATGACCACCACCGCCACAGGAATGCCGATACTGGTGGCGCCGCCGTTGAGTGGTTGGCCAAGCAACCCGGGGGCGAATGCCATCGTCAACACGAAGCCGTAGTAGATCGCCAGCATCGTCAGGGTCAGCGACCAGGTCAGACGCTGCTTGCGGCGCACCAGCTGGATGAAGTCCGGATGCTGTCGGAGACGCTCGTGGTCTTGTGGGGTCATGGTTTCACGCTCTCTTGTTGTGATTGTCGAGTCAGTGTTTTCAGGGGTACGGCAAAGCCCAGACCTAGGCAGGCATCACTTCGCCAGGGAAGTGATGCCTGCCTAGGACCGGGCGGGTCAGAGCTGGTCGAAGTCGAGGACGACCTTGTCGCTGATCGGGAACGCCTGGCAGGACAGCACATAGCCCGCCGCCACCTCGTAGTCCTCGAGGGCGAAGTTGCTGTCCATTTCCACTTCGCCTTCGATCACCTTGCACTTGCAGGTCGAGCACACCCCGGCCTTGCACGAGTAGGGCAGTTCGGCGCCGTGTTCGTTGCCGGCGTCGAGCACGCTGGCGCTGTTGCGCGCCAGCTCGAAGGACAGCTCGCGGCCGTCGCTGATCACGGTGATCTGGCTCTTGGCACTGTCGACCTGGGCGGCGGCCTGGCGCGCTTCGCGTTTCTGCGTGCTGCCAACGGCGGCGAACAGTTCGAAGTGGATGCGCTCGGCGGGCATGCCGTTGGCCTTGAGCTGGTCGCGCACGGTTTCGGTCATCGCCTGCGGGCCGCAGATGAAGGCGGCGTCGAGCGCCTTGACATCGAGCCAGCGGCTGAACAGCTGCGCGCATTTGTCGGCGTCGATGCGGCCGTTGTAGAGGTCGACGTCCTGTTGCTCGCGGCTGAACACGAAGATCAGGTTGAGGCGCTGCAGGTAGCGGTTTTTCAGGTCTTCGAGCTGTTCGCGAAACAGCGCGGAGTTGCTCGAACGGTTGCCGTAGAGCAGGGTGAAGCTGCTGTGCGGTTCGCGCTCCAGGGTAGTCTTGATGATCGACAGGATCGGCGTGATGCCACTGCCGGCGGCCACCGCCAGGTAACGGCCGTGGCGAGCGGCATCGAGTGGCACGTAGAAGTGTCCGGACGGCGGCATCACTTCCAGGCTCTGCCCGGCCTTGAGGCTGTCGTTGGCGTGAGCGGAGAACAACCCGCCGGGCACGCGCTTGATCGCTACACGCAGCTCGCCGTCGTTGACCCCGGTGCAGATCGAGTACGAGCGGCGTACTTCCTGACCTTCGAGGTGGGTACGCATCACCAGGTGCTGGCCCTGGGTGAAGGAAAAATCGTTGGCCAGCTCGGCCGGTACGTCGAAGGCGATCGACACCGCGTCGCGGGTCTCCGGGCGCACTTCTTTAATCTTCAGGCTGTGGAACTTGCTCATTGTTTTTGTCTCCGGCAGCGCGCTGCTCAGATGCACTTGAAGTAGTCGAAAGGCTCGCGGCAGTCGATGCAGCGGTACAGCGCCTTGCAGGCGGTCGAGCCGAATTCGCTGAGGCGTTCGGTGTGCGCACTGCCGCACTGCGGGCAGCACACCGCATCGTTCTCACCGAGCAGGCTGCGCTTGCTGGTGCTGCCGGCAGGTGGGGCGATGCCATAGGCGTGCAGGCGCTCACGGCCGCTGTCGCTGATCCAGTCGGTGGTCCACGCCGGGGTCAGCCGGCGTTCCAGTTGCGGCGCGGCGAAGCCAGCCTGTTGCAGGGCGTCGGCGATGTCTTGCTCGATCACCTCGGTGGCCGGGCAGCCGGAATAGGTCGGGGTGACCACCACATGCAAGTGGCCCCCTTGCCAGTCGAGGCCGCGCACGATGCCGAGATCGACCACGCTGACCACCGGGACTTCCGGGTCCATCACTTCGCCGAGCACCGCCCAGGCCTGCTCCAGGTCGTTGGCCTGCAACGGGCGCGCGCCGAGGTCGCTGGCGATCAGCTCACCAGGTCGCATCGGGATAGGCTCGCGGCAAGAACTGCATTTCGGCCAGCAGGATGCCCAGGTGCTCGCTGTGCACACCGCGGCGTCCGCTGAGGTAGAAGTGGCTGGGCGCTGCCGGTACCGGCAGGGTGGCCGATGTGAACACTTCGTCGACCTTGGCGCGCCAGGCACTGGCGATGGCTTGCGGCTGTGCGATGACGCCAGCGTCGGCCAGGCGTTGCTCTACCTCGTCGCCATCTGTCAGTTCGACGGTAAAGCGCCATACCTGCTCGATGGCCGCCAGCATGCGCCGGTGGCTTTCCTCGGTGCCGTCGCCCAGACGCTCGACCCACTCGCCGGAGCGACGCAGGTGGTAGGTGACTTCTTTCAGTGCCTTGGCAGCGATGCCGGCGACGCGCTCGTCGCTGGAGCTGCTGAGGGCGCTCAATACCTGGAAGTGCCAGGCATCGTAGAGGAACTGTTTGACGATGGTGACCGCGTAGTCGCCGTTGGGTTGTTCGACCAGCAGCAGGTTGCGGTAGGCGCGCTCGTCGCGACGGTACGCCAGGTGGTCGGCATCGCGGCCGTCGGCCAGCAGCTCGGCGGCGTAGTCCAGCCAGTTGCGCGCCTGGCCGACCAGGTCGAGGCCGACGTTCATCAGCGCCAGTTCTTCTTCCAGTGCCGGGGCCTTGCCGCACCATTCGCACAGACGCTGGCCCTGGATCAGGGCGCTGTCGCCGAGGCGCAGCAGGTATTGGATGAGGTCTTCTCGTTGGGTCATGGCAGTGGCCTCACATGTGACCGACTTCGGCCGGCAGCTCGTAGAAGCTGGCGTGGCGGTAGACCTTGTCTTCCGAGGGCACGAACAGCGGGTCTTTCTCGTCCGGCGAGGACGCGGTGATCAGCGCCGAAGGCACCACCCACAGGCTCACACCCTCGTTGCGGCGGGTGTACAGCTCGCGCGCGTTCTCGATCGCCATGGCGGCGTCGGCGGCATGCACGCTGCCGACGTGCTTGTGGTTGAGGCCGTGCTTGCTGCGCACGAAAACTTCGAACAGGGTCCATTCGGACATGGCGGGGTTCTCCAAATCAGGGCTGGATCAAGCGGCGTCGCGCTTGGATTGTTGTTTTTTGGCGTGGGCGATCGCGGCCTGGCGCACCCAGGCGCCGTCCTCGATGGCCTTGCGGCGGGTGGCGACGCGTTCGGCGTTGCACGGGCCGTTGCCCTTGAGCACGTCGTAGAACTCGTCCCACTGGATGGCGCCGAAGTCGTAGTGGCCGCGTTCTTCGTTCCACTTCAGGTCCGGGTCCGGTGCGGTGCAGCCGAGCAGCTCGAGTTGCGGAATGGTCTGGTCGACGAAGCGCTGGCGCAGTTCATCGTTGCCCTGGCGCTTGATCTTCCAGGCCATCGACTGGGCGCTGTTCGGCGAGTGTTCGTCGCTTGGGCCGAACATCATCAGCGCCGGCCACCACAGGCGGTTGATCGCGTCCTGGACCATGTCCTTCTGCGCCTGGGTGCCTTCTTTCATCATGGTCAGCAGCAGTTGGTAGCCCTGGCGCTGGTGAAAGCTCTCTTCCTTGCAGATACGGATCATTGCCCGCGAGTAGGGGCCGTAGGAGGTGCGCTGCAGCACCACCTGGTTGACGATCGCCGCACCGTCGACCAGCCAGCCGACTGCGCCCATGTCGGCCCAGCTCAGGGTCGGGTAGTTGAAGATGCTCGAGTACTTGGCCTTGCCGCTGTGCAGCTTGGCGATTTCCTCGTCGCGGTCGGCGCCGAGGGTTTCCATCGCGCTGTACAGGTACAGGCCGTGACCGGCTTCGTCCTGGATCTTGGCCATCAGCTGCAGCTTGCGCTTGAGGGTCGGCGCGCGGGTTACCCAGTTGCCTTCGGGCAGCATGCCGACGATTTCCGAGTGGGCGTGCTGGGAGATCTGGCGGATCAGGGTCTGCCGGTAGGCGTCGGGCATCCAGTTCTTTGCCTCGATCTTGATCTCGGCGTCGATCTTCTCTTGGAAGGCGCGCTCCTCGGGGGACATTTCGTCCAGCGCCTTGACCCGCTTAACGCCGGTCTCAACCAGTTGTGCGTACATGCTGCGTCTCCAGCCTTTTAAAGGTTTTTGTCGGGAGGCCTTGGCCATGGCTGTATTTTTAAATGATACAAAAATAAATATCAAACATTAAATTGTGTGTCGCATGTGATTTTTGTATCACGTCGTCGGCCCTGACGCTTTTCGGGCAGACCGGTGGGAGCGGGCTTGCCCCGCGAATCGCGGGGCAAGCCCGCTCCCACCGGGACAGAAGGCAAAAAAAAGCCCCGCCGGAGCGGGGCTGGGTGCCGGCTGTGATCAGCCCTGGCTGCGTTTGTCGTACACGTGGCAGGCCTTGCCCTCAGAGCGTTTCAGGCTGTGTGCAGGCTGGATCAGCACGCGCGCGCTGATGCCGATATGGGTCTTGATCTGTTTGCTCAGCTCGTTGCCGATCAGTTTCTGCTGGTCGGCGTCCAGGCCTTGCAGCTCCTGCTTGAGTTCCACGTGCACATCCATGCCGTCGAGGTTGCCATTGCGATACAGATGTATCTCGTAGCACTCTGAAAGTTGTTTTATTTTCAGTACCTGCTCTTCGATCTGCGTAGGGAACACGTTGACCCCGCGGATGATCAGCATGTCGTCGCTGCGCCCGGTGATCTTGTCGATGCGCCGCATCGGCCGTGCGGTGCCCGGCAGCAGGCGGGTGAGGTCGCGGGTGCGGTAGCGGACCATCGGCAGCGCTTCTTTACTGAGCGAGGTGAACACCAGCTCGCCGTATTCGCCGTCCGGCAGCACCGCGCCGGTCACCGGGTCGATGATTTCCGGGTAGAAATGGTCTTCCCAGACGGTCGGGCCGTCTTTGGTTTCGGCGCATTCCATGGCCACGCCTGGGCCCATGATTTCCGACAGGCCGTAGATGTCGAGGGCGGTGATGCCCATGCGCTCCTCGACCGCGCGACGCAGTTCGGCGGTCCAGGGTTCGGCGCCAAAAATACCCAGGCGCAGCGCCAGCTTGTGCGGGTCAATGCCCTGGCGCTCGATCTCGTCGGCGATATTGAGCATGTACGAAGGGGTGACCATGATGATGTCCGGCTGGAAATCACGGATCAGCTGAACCTGCTTCTCGGTCTGGCCACCGGACATCGGGATCACCGTGCAACCCAGGCGCTCGGCACCGTAGTGCGCGCCCAGGCCGCCGGTGAACAGCCCGTAACCATAGGAGATCTGCACCTTGTCGCCACGCCGGCCGCCGGCCGCGCGGATCGAACGGGCGACCACGTTGGCCCAGGTGTTGATGTCATTTTGCGTATAACCAACCACGGTCGGCTTGCCGGTGGTGCCGCTGGAGGCATGCAGGCGCACGACGTCGTGCATCGGCACGGCGAACATGCCGTAGGGGTAGTTGTCGCGCAGGTCGTTCTTGCCGGTGAACGGGAATTTGGCCAGGTCATCCAGCGATTTCAGGTCGTCCGGGTGCACGCCCAGGCTGTCGAAGCGCTGCTTGTACAGCGGCACGTTCTGGTAGGCGTGGTTGAGGCTCCAGCGCAGGCGCTCCAGCTGGTGCTGGCGCAACTGATCGATGCTGGCGGTTTCCATCGGATCAAGCGGGGATGTGTTAGCAATCATATTCATGGTTTCACTCGAATTATTTTTGTGCATTGGCCCGCACGCAGGCCTTTGAGTGCTGATGAGCAGAATAACCTTCGGCGGCTGACGTGTCAGAGCCGCTCGATGATCAGTGCAATGCCCTGACCGACGCCGATGCACATGGTGCACAGTGCGTAGCGGCCCTGGCGTTCTTCCAGTTCGTGCAGCGCGGTGGTGACCAGGCGCGCGCCGCTCATGCCCAGCGGGTGGCCGAGGGCGATGGCGCCGCCGTTCGGGTTGACCCGCGCGTCGTCGTCATCCAGACCGAGCTCGCGCAATACCGCCAGGCCCTGGGCGGCGAAGGCTTCGTTGAGTTCGATGACGTCCATGTCGGCCAGGCTCAGGCCGGCCAGTTCCAGAACTTTGCGCGTGGCCGGCACCGGGCCGATGCCCATCAGGCGCGGCTCGACCCCGGCAGTGGCCATCGCCACCACCCGGCCACGGGCTTTGAGGCCATGGCGTTCGGCGGCTTGCGGGCTGGCCAGCAGCAGCGCGCAGGCGCCATCGTTGACCCCCGAGGCGTTGCCGGCGGTGACACTACCGCCCTGGCGGAACGGCGTGCCGAGCCTGGCCAGCTGCTCAAGGGTAGTGTCGCCGCGTGGGTGTTCATCGTGCTCGACGCGTTTGGCCGGGCCTTTGCGCTGGGCGATCTCTACCGCCACGATCTCCTTGGCCAGGCGGCCGCTGGCCTGGGCTGCGGCGGCCTTGTGCTGGCTGCGCAGGGCGAAGGCGTCCTGGTCGGCGCGCGAGACATTGAACTGCGCGGCGACGTTTTCGGCGGTTTCCGGCATCGAGTCGGTGCCGAATTGCGCCTGCAGCAGCGGGTTGATGAAGCGCCAGCCGATGGTGGTGTCGAAGATTTCCGCGCTGCGGCCGAAGGCCTGCTCGGATTTGCCCATGACAAACGGGGCGCGCGACATCGACTCGACGCCGCCGGCGATCATCAGCCCGGCTTCGCCACAGCGGAGGGTGCGTGCGGCGAAGCCGATGGCGTCCAGGCCGGAACCGCACAGGCGGTTCAGCGTGGTGCCCGGCACGCTGACCGGCAGGCCGGCGAGCAGCGCAGACATATGCGCGACGTTGCGGTTGTCTTCGCCGGCCTGGTTGGCGCAGCCGTAGATCACATCGTCGATGGCGCTCCAGTCCAGTTGCGGGTGGCGCTGTTGCAGGGCCTTCAGCGGGATCGCGCCGAGGTCGTCGGCACGCACGCTGGAGAGGGCGCCGGCGTAACGGCCGATGGGGGTACGGATGGCGTCGATGATCAGGGCGTCATTCATTCGGGGTCTCCTGCGCCAGCACGGTGCCGCGCACTTTGTAGGACTTGCCACGGAACAGGGCGATCAACTGGCCGTGCTGGTTTTCGATGCGTACGTCGTAGTTGCCGGTGCGGCCACTGCGGCTCAGCTCGCTGGCGTGCGCGGTCAGGGTGTCGCCCAGGCGTGCCGGGGCGACGTAATCAATGCTGCAGCCGATCGCCACACAGGCGTCGTTGTAACTGTTGCAGGCGAAGGCGAACGCCGAGTCGGCGAGGGCGAACAGGTAGCCGCCATGGCAGGTGCCGTGGCCCTGGATCATGTCTTCGCGCACGCTCATGCCGATCATCGTCCGGCCTGGCGCGACCGACAGCAGGCGCATGCCCAGTCGCTGGCTGGCGGTATCGCGTTCGAACATTTCCTCGGCGCAGCGGGTGGCCAGTGACAAAGCCTCGTGGTTAGTCATGGAAGCGTCTCCCTTCGGCGACCAGGCGGCGCAGCAGCAGGGAAGGGCGATAACGCTCCTCGCCATAGCTGGCCTGCAGATTTTCCAGGATGCGCAGCACGCCCGGCAGGCCAATCGCATCGGCCCAGGCCAGCGGGCCCTGCGGGTAATTCACTCCGGCGCGCATCGCCAGGTCGATATCGGCGGCGCTGCCGACACCCTGCAGCACCGCGTCGGCGCCTTCGTTGGCGAGCATCGCAACGCTGCGCAGCACGGCCAGGCCAGGCAGGTCGGCGAGCGGGCTGACCTTGATGCCGGCACGCTGCAACAGGGCCACGGCCTGGTCGCGGGCGGTGTCGCTGGTGTCGGCGGCGCAAGCAATGGCCAGGCGGCCGGCGTTGGCATAGTCCAGCGCCAGGTCGATCAGCACCAGGTTGCGCACGCCATCTTCTTGAGCGCGCTGGCTGGCCAGACGTCCGTCGGACAGGGCCAGCAACGCATCGCCGACCCGCAACACGCCGCTGCCGTCACGCCGTACCACCTGCACGCCGGCATCCTGCAGGCGCTGGACCAGCGGTTCGGCGACACCCAGGTGGCCTTCGACCACGCAGCAGTCGACGCTGGCGGTGCTGCTCAGTTCGGCCGGCTGTGGACGTTCGGCACCTTCAGCATAGTTATAGAAGCCGTGGCCGCTTTTGCGTCCGAGGCGGCCAGCATCGACCAGCTCCTTCTGGATCAGCGACGGCTGGAAGCGCATGTCGTTGTAATAGGCGGCGAACACCGAGCAGGTCACGGCGTAGTTGACGTCGTGGCCGATCAGGTCGGTGAGCTCGAAGGCACCCATGCGAAAGCCGCCAGCGTCGCGCAGCAGGGCATCGAGGGTCGCGCAGTCGGCGGCGCCTTCCTGCAGCAGGCGCAGGCTTTCGGCGTAGAACGGCCGGGCCACGCGGTTGACGATGAAGCCGGGGGTGGATTTGGTGTGTACCGGCTGTTTACCCCAGGCGCTTGCGGTGGCGTACAGCTGTTCGGCCAGTGCGCGTGGCGTGGCCAGGCCGGAGACGATCTCGACCAGCGCCATCAGCGGCGCCGGGTTGAAGAAGTGCATGCCGATCACCCGCTCGGGGTGGGCGAGACCGGCGGCCAGGCTGGTGATCGACAGCGACGAAGTGTTGCTGGCGAAGATGCAGTCGGCGCTGCACAGCGCTTCCAGTTGGCGCAGCAGGCCGCGTTTGACCTCAAGGTTCTCGACAATCGCCTCGATCACCAGGCCGGCATCGGCCAGTGCTTCAATGGCGTCGGCCGGTTGCAGGCGGGCCACGGTGGCGGCGCGCGCCTCGGCGCTGAGCCGGCCTTTTTCCACCAGTTTGCCGAGCTGCCGGTCGATGCCGTCGATGGCCTGGGCGGCAGCGCCGGGACGGGCGTCATGCAGTTTCACCGGATGGCCGGCCTGCGCCGCCACCTGGGCGATACCGGCACCCATGGCGCCGGCGCCGATCACGGCGACGACGGTGCTGAGATTCAGTGCGCTCATCGCTTAGCGTCCCTTGAAGGCTGGGGTGCGTTTGGCCATGAAGGCGCTGACGCCTTCGCGGTAATCCTCGCTGCGTCCGGCCAGGCGCTGCAGGTCGCGCTCAAGCTCCAGCTGTTCGTCGAAGCTGTTGTTCAGGCTGGCGTTCAGGCTGCGCTTGATCAGCGCCAGGCCGTAGGTCGGCTGGGTCGCCAGGTGGCGCGCCAGCTTCAGCGCTTCGCTGCGCAGTTCGGCGTCGTCGACCACGCGGTAGATCAGCCCCCACTGTTCGGCCTGTTCGGCGCTCAGGCGCTCGCCGAGCAGCATCAGCGCTTTGGCGCGGGCGGTGCCGACCAGGCGCGGCAAGGTCCAGGTGCCGCCGGAGTCGGGGATCAGGCCGATCTTGCAGAAGGCCTGGATAAAGCTGGCCGAACGCGCCGCCAGGACCAGGTCGCAGGCCAGCGGAATGTTCGCCCCGGCCCCGGCGGCGACGCCGTTGACCGCGCAGATCACCGGCAGCGGCAGGTCGCGCAGGGCGCGGATCAGCGGGTTGTAGTACTGCTCGATGGATTCGCCCAGGTCCGGCGCGGCGGCGCCAGGGGCGACGTTGCGGTCGCCAAGGTCCTGGCCTGCGCAAAAACCACGGCCTTCGCCGCTGAGCAACAGCACGCGCACGTCGGGGTTCTGCCGTACCTGTTTGAGGGCTTCGCGCACTTCAGCGTGCATCTGTGCGTTGAAGCTGTTGAGTTGTTCCGGGCGATTCAGGCTGAGGGTGGCAACGCCTTCCTCGATGGCAAACAGGATGTGCTGGAAATTCATCGCAGGGGTGCTCTAGGGATAACCAGGGAAGAGGCAGCCAGGCTTACTGGCCGGTGAATTCGGGGCGGCGCTTGGCCTGGAAAGCGGCGATGCCTTCATTGCGGTCGGCAGTGCCGGCCAGCACGGTGAAGGCGTGGCGCTCGAAGCGCAGGCCGCTGGCCAGGTCCGTGTCCTGGGCCTTGAGCAGCGCTTCCTTGGCCAGGCGCACCGCCAAGGGCGCTTTCTGCGCGATCACGCGAGCGATGGCGATGGCGCGATCGACGGTGAACTCGGGCTGGGTCACTTCACTGATCAGCCCGGCACGCTGGGCGAAGCGTGCATCGATGGCTTCGCCGGTGAGCACCATCTGCATGGCCAGCGATTTACCGACTGCGCGCAGCAGGCGTTGGGTGCCACCGGCGCCGGGCATGATGCCGAGGTTGATTTCCGGCTGGCCGAAGCGCGCGTCTTCGCCGGCGATGAGGATGTCGGCGTGCATCGCCAGTTCACAGCCGCCGCCCAGGCAAAAGCCGTTGACCGCGGCGATCAATGGTTTGGAGAAGGCGGCGATGCGCTGCCAATGGGCGACGCGCGGGTCGTTGAGGATGCCGACCATATCGCGTTCGGCCATCTCCTTTATATCGGCGCCGGCGGCAAACGCCTTGCGGCTGCCGGTGATGACCACGGCGCGGGTGTCGGGATCGCGTTCGGCGAGTTCCAGTTCGGCCGCCAGTTCGCCGAGCAGCTCGGTGTTCAGGGCGTTCAGCGCTTCCGGGCGCTGCAGGGTAATCAGGCGGACGCCCGCTTCGGGGGCAAGAACGGCAAGGGTGCGAGGCATCGAACGCTCCTCAGGCTGCACGCACGGCTTGGTTGGCCGGCTAGTTATTGGTGGTTGCGGCGGTCTGGCAGGCAGCGACGAGGGCGCCTGCCGGGGCCGACTTTTTCCGAGTATACGCACAAAGCGATACAAAACAACAATGCAAAACAATTATTTTGTGTCTTATGTGTTGGCGTTTTTGTGGCGCCAGAAATCGATCGATGCCCAGCAAATAAAGCGCAAGCTCCCGTGTTTGCGGGCTGCAAGTGAAGGGCGCAGGCCTGCGCGCTGACGAAATTCCGATACAGGTGTATTTACTTATTCTCAAAAAAGCGTTGTGATACAGAAAATCTCATCAAGCGCATCGCTTTCTGTAGCTTTGTGCCGTTGCCGCCCGCTTTTCGAGGATTCATCGATGCCGTCCACTGCCACCCGTGCTGCCCTGGAGCTGTTCGACCACCACCGCGCCACGCTCGACCGCGCCCTGCAGGCCATCGCCGAACGCGGCTACTGGTCGCCTTACAGCGAGCAGCTCAAGCAGTACCCACAAGCGGCGGTAGAGGGCGCGCAGGCGGCATTCGAAGCGCTGCTCAACCGGCCGTTCGTGCTGCAGGGGCCGACCCCGGTAGGGCGCGTCGGTGCCGAGCGGTCGCCTTATGGCTTCGATCTTGGCGTCAGCTACGATCAGTACGATCCCGAGCAGTTGCTGGCACGTCAGCAGCAGGCGCTGCCTGCCTGGCGCGATGCCGGCCCGCAGGCGCGGGTTGGCGCCTGCCTGGAAATCCTCGAACGTCTCAACGCGCTGAGCCCGACCCTGGCCCATGCGGTGATGCACACCACTGGCCAGGCCTTCATGATGGCCTTCCAGGCCGGCGGCGCGCATGCCCAGGACCGTGGTCTGGAAGCGCTGGCCTATGCCTGGCGAGCGATGGCCGAGGTGCCGCAGGCGGCGCAGTGGGTCAAGCCACAGGGCAAGCTCGATCCACTGCAGCTGGAAAAACGCTGGCACATCGTGCCGCGCGGCCTGTCGCTGGTGGTTGCCTGTTCGACTTTCCCGACCTGGAACACCTACCCGGGCCTGTTCGCTAGCTTGGCCACCGGCAACCCGGTACTGGTCAAGGCGCACCCGGGGGCGATCCTGCCGGTGGCAATGAGCGTCAAGGTGGCACAAGAGGTGCTCGCCGAGCTGGGCTTCGACCCGGCGCTGGTCAGCCTGGTGGTCGATACCCCTGAGGCTCCGGTGGCGCAGCAGCTGGCGCTCGACCCACGGGTCAAGCTGGTTGATTTCACCGGTTCCAATGCCTTCGGCGAGTGGCTGGAGCGTCACGCGCAGCAGGCCCAGGTGTTCACCGAGAAGGCGGGCATCAACAGCGTAATCATCGACAGCACCCGCGACCTCAAGGCGGCGGCAAAGAACCTGGCGTTCTCCCTCAGCCTCTATTCCGGGCAGATGTGCACCACCACCCAGGCTATCTATGTGCCACGCGGCGGTATCCGCAATGGCGATGAACAACTCAGCTTCGCCGAGGTTGCCGAAGCGCTGAGCGCGGCGATCAAAGGTTTGCTCGCCGACAACGACCGCGCCTGCGCAGTGCTCGGCGCCATCCAGTCGCCCGCGACGGCGGCACGTATCGACGCTTGCCGCGAGCTGGGCGAAGTGCTGCTCGACAGCGAAGTGCGCGAGCATCCGCAGTTCCCCGGCGCGCGGGTGCATACACCGCTGCTGCTGAAGGTCGACGCCGCGCAGCGCGACGCGTATACCCAAGAGCGCTTCGGCCCCATCGCCTTCATCGTTGCCACCGACGACAGCGCGCACAGCCTGCAGCTCGCCGGCGAAGTGATCGCCGCCAAAGGCGCCATCACCCTGGGTGTGTACTCCACCGACGAGGCATTCCTCGAGCAGGCCGAAGCCCTGGCTCAGGATGTCGCTGTGGCGCTGTCGGTGAACCTCGACGGCGGCGTGTTCGTCAACCAGTCGGCGGCCTTCAGCGACTTCCATGGCACTGGCGGCAACCCGGCGGCGAATGCCTCGATCAGTGACGGCGCCTTCGTCAGCCGGCGCTTCGTCGTCGTCCAGAGCCGCCGCCACGCGGCCCAATGAGGACACTGCCATGACCTGCTACAGTCTCGACGGCCTGACCCCGGTCGTCCACCCCAGCGCCTATGTGCACCCCAGTGCGGTGCTGATTGGCGATGTGATCATCGGTGCCGGCTGCTATGTCGGCCCGCTGGCCAGCCTGCGCGGCGACTTCGGGCGCATTGTTCTGGAAGAGGGCGCCAATATTCAGGACACCTGTGTAATGCACGGCTTTCCCGAGAGTGACACGGTGGTCGGGCGTAACGGTCACATCGGCCATGGCGCGGTGCTGCACGGCTGCCGCATCGGTGAGGATGTGCTGGTCGGCATGAATGCGGTGGTCATGGACAACGCCGAGATCGGTGCGCGTTCGTTCGTTGCCGCCACTACCTTCGTCAAAGCCGGCTTTCGCTGCGACGAGCAGTCGCTGGTGCTCGGCTCGCCAGCGCAGGTCAAGCGCCGCCTCAGTGACGAGGAGGTGGCCTGGAAGCGGGCAGGTACCGAGGAATACCAGCGCCTTGCCCAGCGCTGCCGCCAGGGCCTGGTCGCTTGCGAGCCGCTGCGTGAGGTCGAAGCGGCACGCCCGCGGATCAGTGCCAGCACCTTGCGGCCCAAAGGGGAGGGGCAATGAGCAGTGCGCTCAAGCTTGCTGGCAATGGTCAGGACTGGCGCTCAGCGGGTATATTTCGCAGCACTCTCATGCCCGGTTCTCCCATGACGTCCCTTGCTCCCCTCAATCAGTTGATCGCCCGCTTCCAGCAACAGACCCCGCTGCGTGCCAGTTCGTTGATCATCACCCTCTATGGTGATGCCATCGAACCCCACGGTGGAACGGTGTGGCTTGGTAGCCTGATCCAGTTGCTCGAACCCATTGGCATCAACGAGCGGCTGATCCGTACTTCTATTTTCCGCTTGACCAAGGAAGGTTGGTTGAGCGCCGAGAAGGTCGGCCGGCGCAGCTACTACAGCCTGACCGGGACCGGTCGCCGTCGTTTCGAGAAGGCGTTCAAGCGTGTTTACAGCTCGGCGCTGCCCGCCTGGGATGGTTCCTGGACCCTGGCGCTGCTGTCGCAACTGCCGCAGGACAAGCGCAAACAGGTGCGCGAAGAGCTGGAGTGGCAAGGTTTTGGTGCGATTTCGCCGGTGATGCTGGCGTGCCCGCGCTGTGAGCGCGCCGATGTGGTGGCGACCCTGCAGGACCTTGAGGTGCTGGAAGACACCATTCTGTTTGAAACCACTGCTCAGGACGTACTGGCCTCCAAGGCGTTGCGCATGCAGGTGCGCGAGAGCTGGAACATCGAGGCGCTGGCCGGGCAATACAGCGAATTCATCCAGTTGTTCCGCCCCTTGTGGCAAGCGCTGCGCGAGCAGGATGAGTTGCAGCCGATGGACTGTTTTCTGGCGCGAACCTTGCTGATTCACGAATACCGCAAGCTGCTGTTGCGTGATCCGCAGCTGCCCGACGAGTTGCTCCCGGGGGACTGGGAAGGCCGGGCGGCGCGTCAGCTGTGCCGCAATATCTACCGTCTGGTCCAGGCCAAAGGCGAAGAGTTTCTCAGCAGCGCGCTGGAAACCGCCGACGGTCCACTACCGGAGGTCGGAGAAAGTTTCTATCGGCGCTTCGGCGGGCTTAAATAGGCGCGGACAACGAGGTAACCCAGGCGCGATGAGGTCGGTGCCTGGCTAATAATAAAAAGAGAGAGAGGCCTGTCACATCATGATGACTGCAAGTGCACTCAGGGCAGACCGTTTTGATGAATGGCTGCAGCAAATCAACCAGGCCTGTGGCCGCTTTTGTGCCACAACCCTGGGGCCAGACTTTTCCGGTTCGGTAAAGGAGCACAAGGTCGGGGCGATCAAGCTGAGCCTCGTTGATGTCGCTCAGGCGCGTCTCTATCGCACCGGGCGCGAGGTGGAGCAGAGCGAGGGCCGGCATTTCTTCGCCGCGTTCCAGCTGCAGGGCCATGCGGCAATGGAACAGGACGGCCAGCGCGTGACGTTGCGTCCTGGCGATATCACCCTGATCGACGCGACCTTGCCGAGTGATTTCACTTACAGCGACAACTCGCGCCAGCTGTCGTTGATTCTGCCCCGGCATCTGGTCGAGCATAGCCAGCGTTTCAGTAGCATTCGCTGCGCTCAACGGATCGATGCCAGCTCGCCGATTGCGCTGCTGGCCAATCGCCTGGTGCTGGAGGCCAGCCGCCTGGATACGCTCAGTCTGCACGAGAGCGAAGCCACGCTGGATGCCATCATCAGTCTGTTGCGCCCGGTCATTGGCAATACCGAGGCCGATCCGGATGTGCATGAGCGGATGTTCCGCAAGACCCTTGCGTTCATCGATGAAAACATTCGCAGCGAAGAATTGTGCCCCGAGCTTCTGGCGCGTGAAGTCGGGGTGTCGGTACGCGGTTTGTACCGCATGTTCTCGAAGAAGGGCCTGGTGGTTGCCCAGTACATCAAGAGCCGGCGCCTGGATTTCTGCGCCGAATCCTTGCGCCACGGTGGCGGCGAACAGAAGCTGTCGGCCTTGGGCTATTCCTGGGGTTTCTCCGACGCCAGCTATTTTTCCACTGCCTTCAAAGCCCGTTTTGGCGTGTCGCCGGGCGAGTACCGCAAGCGTTACCAGCACTGATCCCCTCCGCAGCACACCCCTGATCCCGCGTGAAGGGGTGTGCGCCTAAAGCGCGCTTCCCCCCTCAGTACCCATCGTATTGGCAGCGCGACCAATACGACTGGCACGCAGAAAAAAACCTTCTGTGCCCACTCCGGATTAAATCGACAGGTCAAAAGCCATCTTCCGTCCTGCGCGGTCGATGGCCTCCCCATGTCAGGAGTTTCAGCGGGCAGTGCGGATGCTCAGGTCAGAGGTTTCAGTTTCATGCATAACAACAAGATTCGCCGGTGCCTGGCCGGTCTCTGCGTGCTAGCGCTGCTCCAGGTCTCTCAGGTGCAGGCCGCTGCCTGTGCGCCGGCCTCGGTGGACAAGGGCAGCAAGCTGTTCGCTCAGGAGTGCTCGGTGTGCCACGCGGTGCAGAAAGACGTAACCGGCATGATGGGGGTCAACCTCCATGGCGTGGCAGGCCGCACCTCGGGCACCGTCCCCGGCTTCAGCTACTCCCAGGCGATGAAGAACAAGGCCGTGAACTGGAAAGCCGAAAGCCTGCAAGCCTTCATTACCCAGCCACAGGCCTTCGTCCCTGGAACCTACATGCCCTACACGGGAATGGCCGCTGCAGAAGACAGCGCAGCGGTTGCCTGTTTCCTGACCCAGCAGTGAGCCTGGGTCGATTCAATGAATGATGAGGAATGACAATGAGCAAGGTTGATGTACTGCCGCAGGTCGCCGCTTTTCTGCAGCGTCGGCATGGTTGCTTCATCGATGGCCAGTGGGTTGTGCCTGAGGGCAGCACCTCGCCGGTGTTGAACCCGGCGACCGGGGAAACCATCGCCCAGGTGGCCGATGCCAGCGTGGAACTGGTCGAGCGTGCTGTGCTGTCGGCGCGCAAGGCGCACGAGTCGCGGGTCTGGTCGGGGCTGCGCCCGGCCGATCGCGAGCGCATCCTGCTGCGCTTCACTGCTTTGGTGGAAGCGCACGGCGAAGAGTTGGCGCAGCTGGAAACCTTGTGCCAGGGCAAGTCGATCAACATGGCGCGGATGCTTGACGTCAACGCCACCGTTGAGTTCATGCGCTACATGTCCGGTTGGGCGACCAAGATTGAAGGGCAGGCCCTCGATGTCTCTATCCCGTTGCCTGAAGGTGCGCGCTACACCGCGTTTGCCCGTCGCGAGCCGGTGGGTGTGGTTGCCGGCATCGTGCCGTGGAACTTCCCGCTGATGATCACCACCTGGAAGTTGATGCCGGCACTGGCCACCGGCTGCACGGTGGTGATCAAACCATCGCCGGAAACTCCGCTGACCGCCCTGCGTCTGGCCGAGCTGGCCATCGAGGCAGGCATCCCCGCCGGTGTATTCAACCTGGTGACCGGGGCTGGCAACGTCGGTCAGGCGCTCGCTTCGCACCAGAAGATCGACAAGGTGTCGTTCACCGGGTCCACCGCCGTGGGCAAGATCGTCGGCGGCGTTGCCGTGCAGAACATGACCCGCTTCGCGCTCGAGCTGGGCGGCAAGAACCCGATGATCATTCTTGCTGATGCCGATATCGACAAAGCCGTGCAGGGGGCGCTGCTGGGCGGTCTGCTCAACAACGGTCAGGTGTGTGCTGCCGCTTCACGTTTCTATGTGCACCGTTCGCGCTACGACGACTTCGTCGCCGGCCTGGCGGCTGCAGTTTCCGGGATGTCGATCGGTGCGGGGATGGATACCACCGCGGCAGTCAACCCGCTGGTGTCGCGCAAGCAGCAGCAGAGTGTGCTCAAGCACATTGAGACGGCCAAGCAGGAAGGCGCTCGTGTGGTCACCGGTGGCGAGCTGGTGGAGAGTGCCGGTTTCTATGTGCAGCCGACGGTGCTTGCCGACGTCAACCATGAGATGGCCGTGGCTCGCGCTGAAGTGTTCGGTCCGGTGTTGTCGGTGATTCCGTTTGATGATGAGGACCAGGCGATTGCCATGGCCAACGACAGTGTCTACGGGCTGGCTGCCAGTCTGTGGACCAATGACCTGACCAAGGCGATGAACCTGGTGCCGCGTATCGAGGCCGGTACGGTCTGGGTCAATGCCCATGTGTTGCTCGATCCGAACATGCCGTTTGGGGGTGTCAAACAGTCGGGCATGGGGCGTGAGTTTGGCCGTGCGGTGGTTGAGGCTTATACCGAGATCAAATCGGTGTGCATCGCTCACTGATCGTTTTTTGCTCCTTAGGGCAGGCCGTGGGTCTGCCTTTTTTTTGTGGGGTTGTGAGCTTATCCATTTTGTGTGGTGAGGCTGTTGGCCCCTTCCGCCCTTACGGCGGGTCCCTTTTGTCTTGGTGTACGGACCGGACACATGGTGGACAGGTGTGCATGAAGGTCAAGATCAACACCTTGAAGCGCATTTTTCCGTGATGCGATGTAACTGGCAGGTCGATATCGCGGGGCAAGCCCGCTCCCACCGGGTGACCCATTACCCCGGTGGGAGCGGGCTTGCCCCGCGATGGCATCAGCCTGGCTCCGCCAGCGTCTGCTTTCGAAGATGCGTCAGCGCAGACGCCGCCCAAACCGGATAAGCCCACAGTTTCAACCCATCCATAAAAAAAGCCCGCCAACAGGCGGGCTCAATCTGAGCGCACACTCAATAATTCATACCGTCTTCTATAGCGATACCCTTGGCACGCATCTGGCTGATCAGCCCGGCACGAGCATTCGGCACATTGAGCACCGACCTGTGCCTCACCGCCGCCACCTCCTCGCCAGTGTAGGGCTGGTAGTGCTCAGGCAGACTCGCACCGGCAATACCGTCCTTACGCATCAGCCAGTTGATCAGCACAGCCAGTTGTTCATCGTTGAGTGCCGATTGGGCCATCCCTGGCACCCGCACGAGAAACTCACGCCCGCCGTCGACCTTGAGGAAATTACCGACAAAGTCCTTCATGCGTGGCACATCATTGGCCCTGGAGCCACTGCCGTCGCCGAGGTGGCAGCCCGCGCACTGCAACTGATAGTTCACCGCAGCACTGTAACCCGCCTGGGCGATCGGGGTTTGCACCGCTTCGTTGCCAGGCGCGTGCTTCTGGTTCGGATCGGGAATGGCCCGCGCCAAGGCCAGCGGAGCTGCCAGGGCGCAGGTCAGACCGATGATCAGCAAAGAGCGCATCTTCGCCACCTCAGACCGCGATGCCGCGGATGACCGACACGGTGCAGTGGTAGATGTGCGACTTGGCGGCCAGGCACCAGTTCACGTCGTTGTTGTTGAACGGACGATAGGCGGGCTCTTCGCTGTCGTTGCGGGTACAGGCGCACTGGTTGCAGCTGTGCTTACCGCAGCAGTCGTTGTAGGAAATGATGTAATCCTTGCCATCCGCAGGGTTACGGCAGGTGCCGATCCAGGTCACCTGAGAAGCCTCGGTGCCGGGCGGGCAGGAGGTCACGCTACCGCCGCAGCAGGAGCACAGGAAACCGTCGATCGAGCAATAGCGCCAGTAGTCGCAGCTGTTCGGATCACCCGGATCGCCAGCCATCGGCTTGTCGGCGGCCAGGGCCTTGCTGGTGCGGTCGATCGGCAGCAGTACAGGCAGGGCCGCGCCGGCAATCATCAGCGAACCGATGCGGCCGAGGAGTTTGCGTCGCGAGGTGGTGTCGGCGACGTGGCGGGCAGAGCGCTCGAACAGGAGGTCGAGGAGTTTCATGGGCCTGTCCTTTCGTTATCGTTATGCGTGGGAATGTGGGGTGCTGTGATCGTGCGCATGTGCATGCGCATGGCCGTTACCGTGCAGGTACTGCTGCAGGGTGGCGCTGCCCAGGTGCTCGGTTTCGAACAGGCTGTCGAGGTGTTCGCGCGAGTTGACCAGGCCCTTGGCACGCAACACGCCGTTCTGGTCGATCAGCGCCGCGTAGGGCAGCTTGCCGATCTGGTAGGTCATGCCGACCTGCGGGCCGACCACGTAGGTGGCGTCTTCCAGTTTGTGTTCCTGGATCAGCTTCTGCTGGGCGTCCATGTCGCCGTCGCTGACGAACACCACGTCGAGGCGGTTGGCCTGTTCCTTGGCGATCGACTTGATCGCCGGCAGCAGCGATTTGCAGATCGGGCAGGTCGGCGAGAGGAAGAACAGCAGTTGGGCTTTTTCACCGGCATAGCCGAAGTTGACCGGGCGGCCGTTGCGGTCGGCGGCGGTGACTTGTGGCGCCGGCTCGTTGACCGCAACGCCTTTGTCGACCATCAGTGCGCCGGCCGGGGCCAGACGCGAGTGCAGCACGCCGATCTGGCGGACCAGACCCATCACGGCAAAGGCGAGGGCGATCAGCAGTGCCCAGAGCAGGATGTTGGAGACGATCAAGCCTTCCATAATTTTACCTTCCAATCAGTTTGAACAGACGAGGACCGTTGGCCAGCAGGCCTTCGGTAGCTGCGTAGATGAACAGTGCAACGGTGCTCGCGGCGATCACCACGAAACCGTCAAAGATGCCGAGATCGCGCGCTTGCGGGGCAATGCCGGCGACCAGCGCCAACGCCACCAGCACGCTGTTGCGGGCAAGCAGTACCGGGCGCAGCGGTTGCGCCTGGTCGGGGCCCGAGCAGCCGCAGTCGATGTCGGCGCGACCGCGCCACAGGTTGATGCCGATGGCCGCCGCGTACAGCGCCAGCAGCGCCGCGGCGAGCAGGGCGGCGCTCGGCCGGCTGGCTGGAACCAGCAGGGCAAAGGCCACGCCGATTTCCACTA
The DNA here is from genome assembly GCF_028682475.1 of Pseudomonas putida. Lineage (GTDB taxonomy): Bacteria > Pseudomonadota > Gammaproteobacteria > Pseudomonadales > Pseudomonadaceae > Aquipseudomonas > Aquipseudomonas putida_AG. The sequence continues at coordinate 365,174 of NZ_JANHLE010000001.1, read as the reverse complement.
GCGGCAGGCCGCGGGCGACCAGCTTGAGCAGCGCCTTTGGCAGCAACTGGTAATCCTCCAGCTGCTTGGTAAAACGCACCGGCGCACGGAGTTTGTGGGTCGCGGCGCTGGCCAGGATCACCGCAACGGCGATCGCGCTGGCGATGATCAGGATCGGATCGGTGTGCATGAATTCACCTCGCTCAGTGGCTGAGAATCTGCGTGGCGGTTTTATGCAGCTTTTCCATCGTGCCGGTGTGCTTGCCGCTCTTGAGATCGAAGATGTCCATGCCGCCGCCAACGTTGATGCCGAGCAGCAGCGGGTTGTCGTCGCTGGTGGCCTGCAGGCTCCAGATCGGCGCGCCTTCGGTGCTCAGGGTGGCGACCTTCTTCTGGGTTTTCAGGTCGAAGGCCCAGATGGTGTTGCTCGGGTCTTCCCACTTCATCGCCTCGTGGGCGTCGTGCATCAGCACGTACAGGCGGTTGAGCTTCGGCGCGACAGCCAGCAGCTGCCAGCCACCCGGCGCCCAGCCGGCCTTTTTCTCTTCGTCGTTGACCAGCGACCAGGTCGGCAGGATTTTCGCTTCCTTACCGGACAGATCGAGGGTGTGCACAGTGCCGGTGGTGCTGGTGAAGTAGAAGGTGTCGCCGACGTTTACCCCGCGCTCGACCAGCTTCTCCGCGTTGGGGTCGAAGAATTTGGTCTGGGTGCGCGCGGTTTCCTTGCCGCTGTCGTCGAGGGTCAGCAGCTGGATGCTGCCGTCGCCGCACAGCGAGGCGATGCGGCGCTTGCCCACCGGGTAGCTGAGCACGCAGCCGGGAATGGCGATTTCGCCGGCCACGGCCTTGGACTGGGTGTCGACCACGGTGATCGAGGTCGACGGGGTGAAGTTGTAGACGTAGACGAAGCGGTCGTCGGCGCTGGTGGACAGGCCGAAACGCTGGGTCAGCGACTCGGCGCGCTTGGCCGGAATCACCACTTCCCATTCCGGCGCCAGCTTGGAAGTATCCCAGGCGGTCAGCACGTCGGTGCGGGTGCCGCGGGTGCCGCGCGAATAGAACAGGTCGGCGCTGTACAGCAGCTTGCCGTCACGGCTCAGGGTCGAAGGCGCGGCGAAGCCGGTGCTGATCATGCCGAGGAAGCGCTTCTGGTCCGGGTCGACCACGACCACACGGCCGGTGACAAAGTTGTCGAACTCGACATCGATCATATAGGCGCGGTGCGGCGATGGCGGAAACGGCAACACGGTCTGGCCGATGCCGCTGTCAGCGGGCAGCTCGGCAAGGGCGGGGTACGCGCCGGCGAGCGACACGCCAAGAGCCAGGGTAGTTTGGGCAAGGATCCTGGTTATTCGCATCAGGGGGGCTCCCTTAATTATTGGATTTAGCGGATCGCGAAGGCATTGGCAGGGTTTTGCAGGTCTAGTCTGCCCTGAGGGCGTACAGGCGGCATTGTTGTGCCTGCCAATCCGTTGTGTACCTGTGCCAGTCCGTGCTGGCGCTGGGGGTCAAATGCGGAAACTGTCCACCAGGTGCTTCAGGCGCGCCGCCTGCTGTTCAAGGTCGGCGCAAGCGAGGAGGGTGGCGTTGAGGTTCTCCACGCCTTGCTGGTTGAGGGTGTTGATCTCGCTGATATCCATGTTCAGGGCCTCGATCACCGAGGTTTGCTCTTCGGTGGCGGTGGCCACCGACTGGTTCATGCCGTCGATCTCACCGATACGCTGAGTGACGCTGCCCAGGCGTTCGCCAGCCTGATTGGCGATGGTCACGCTGTCTGCGCTGTGGCTCTGGCTTTCGCTCATGGTCGTGACCGAATCGCGGGCGTCCACCTGCAGGCCTTCGATCATCGTCTGGATTTGCTGCGCCGACGCCTGGGTGCGATGGGCCAGGTTGCGCACCTCGTCGGCGACCACGGCAAAACCGCGCCCGGCTTCCCCGGCGCGTGCCGCTTCGATGGCGGCATTGAGCGCAAGCAGGTTGGTCTGCTCGGAGATGCTTTTGATCACTTCGAGGATCTGGCCAATATCCACGGTTTTGCTGTTGAGCGTCTCGATAGTGCTGCTCGAAGCGCCGATCTTGCTCGACAGCTGGTGCATCGCGGCAATGGTTCTTTTCAGTACCTGGCTACCTTCTTCGGCCAGTTGCCGGACATCCGAGGCTTGATGCGATGCGTGGGCGGCGTTGCGCGCGATTTCCTCGGCGGCGGCGCCCAGTTGGTTGATCGCGGCGGCGACGCTACCGGTGCGGCTGGCCTGTTCGTCGCTGTTGGCCATGGAAGACGTGGAGGCACTGACCACCCGAATGGCCACCTCGTTGAGCTGGCGGGTGGTCGAAGAGACTTCACGGATCGAGCTGTGGATGCGTTCGACGAAGCGATTGAACGCCTTGGCCAGCTGGCCGATCTCGTCGCGCGACTGCACGGCCAGGCGTCGGGTCAGGTCGCCTTCACCCTCGGCAATGTCTTCGAGCATGTGGGTCAGGCTCTGCAGCGGGCGGGTGATGCGCAGCGCGGCCAGCCAGATCAGCAGCACGCCGAGCAGGGCCGCGCCACCACCGAGCAGCAGTTCCAGGGTGGTAGCCTGTTCGCGGTGCTGGTCGAGCTCTTGTTGCAGGCGCTCCGTCGGTGCCAGCAGGATGTGCTGCGGCACGCCGACGAGGATGGCCCAGGGCGCGGCGTCGGCGATGGGCGCCAACGGCTCGAGTACGCTGATCTGTTGCGGGTCGACGAACACCTTGGCCTGTTGCTGTTGCAGTGCGGCCAGTACCTCGCCGGCCTCGCTGCCCAGCACCTGGTTCAGGCGCTGGCCGAGTCGGCTGGCATCCTGGCTGTGCGCCGCGATCACGCCGCTCGGGCTGAGGATGCTGATCCGGCCGTTGCCGTCGAACAAGCCACGGCTGCTGGCTTCGCTGCTCTGTTGCAGGGCGGCGAGGTTGATGTCGAGCCCGATCACCGCGATGACCTTGCCGTTTTCCACGAGCGGGAAGGCGATGCTGGTGACCAGCTTGCGCGTACCGGATGCCTCGTCGAAATAGGGTTCGAGGACGCAGGCTGCCTGGCGGTCGCGGGCGCAGGTATAGAACGCGTTGTACGGACTGCCGCTGGGGCCGGGCTGGGTATTGGCCAGCAAGCCCTCGTCGCCGATGACCGCTTGCAGCTCGCCTGGCGTGCTCTGCACCCAGTACAGGGCGTAGCGTCCGGCCTCGTTGCTGCCCAGCTCGGTCTGGCCGGCGAAATGGCTGTCGGCCCCGTCCAGAGCGTTGGCTTCGAAAATCACATAAAGGCCGAGCAGGTCGGGCTTGTCGATCAAGGCCTGGCGCAGTTGCCGGGTCAGTTCCTGGCGCAATTGCTGCGGCGCCAGCTCGCCGTGCTGCGCGCGCTGGCGCAGATAGAGCAGGTAGCGCGACAGCCCCTGGCCGTATTCGTGGGTTTGCATGAAGGTGCGTTGCACCTGCAAGGCTTGCACCTTGGCCAGTGCCTGCATATGGCTTTCGGCGGCGCTGGCCAGCATGGTGCTGCTGGAATGCTTGACCTGTTCGCTGCTTTCCCCGGCCTGGTACAGCGACAGCCCCACCAACAGGGCGACAATCAACAGGAGGCAGAGGCTGGCGAGCAGGGTGATCTTGCTTTGGATAGTCAGGAGACTTGCGCGCATGGGAGGGACCCGGATCGAGGCAGAATGCTCTGCGGGTGACGGCGCTGCCGCCACCCGCAAGGCTTCAGAAGGAAGTGGCGAAGATCAGCTGGGTGTACAGGTTGTTGTTGGTGTTGCCCAGTTGGGTGCCGCCTTGTTCTGCGCTCTTGTCCGGTTGGTACAGGCCAACGAGCGGCATCACCATCAGGTGCTCGCTGACGCCCCATTCGGCATACAGGTCGAATTCCTGACCGTCGGTGATGCCCAGGTTGCGGTCGATGGTGTCGAAGTTGAACGCCAGCAGGCCGATGTTCAGGTTTTCCAGCGGCGAGACCTTGAACTCGACTTTCTGCACGCGCGTGTTGCTGTTGAACGGGCCGGCATAGTTGCCGGCGACCTCACCCTGGAACCAGGTGCCGTAGCCACGGCTAAAACCGTTGAACAGCGGGTCGAAGGCTTCCGAGTAGCGGCTGTAGCGATAGCTGACATTCGGCGACCAGGCGACGTCGGCGAAGGTCCAGCCGGCTTCCAGGTACCAGGCGTTTTCGGTGCTGGTGTGGGGCTTGTCCTGGGTGGCGTATTCGCCGGAGAGGAACAGGTTTTCTACCCCGGCGTTACCGGCGGCGCGCAGGCTGTAGGTCTTCATGCCGTCGCGTTCCAGTTGTGCCGGCGACGCAAATTCTTCATCCACATCCGTGGTGTCGATGTAGGTCAGGCCTACGGTGCCGGCATCGGCCACGTGCTCCAGGGTGGCGACGTACATTTCGGTCTTGGCCTGGGCGCGGTTGTCCGACTTCAGCCACATCAGGTCGCTGCGCCAGCCTTGTTTGCCACCCAGGCGCAGCACGGCGGTCTGGTCAAAGGCTTTGCGCGCGGCCAGGTAGTAGGCGCCGCCGCGATTGAACTCACCATCGGCCAGGCCTTTGCCCAGATTGAGCGCGTCGCCTTGAATCAAAAAACCGTCACCTACGCTGATGTTCTGGCGGCCGAAGGAGAAGTCGATCCCGTCTTCGCCAAGGCTTGGCAGGAGGTTGCCGGAGCGCCAGCCGAGGTAGGCGTCTTCGATCTTGGTGGTGCGCTCGGAGCCATCGCTGAAACCGGCGGCATCACCGTCGCCCCAGGTTCCCGAGCTGAGCAGCGAGAATGCGCCATAGGCAGTGCCGACGCCGGCCAGGCCCTGGTCGCCGCTCAATCCATATTTGATGTAACCCTCGCGCCAGGCGGACGACCCTTCTTGCAGGCGCCCGCTGATGGCGTAGTTTTCCTCGCTGTGGAACAGCCCGAACACCGCTTCGAGGTTGGCGTTCAGGTGGCTGTTGTCATCGGCATACAGCTCATAGGCACTGGCCTGGGTGGCAGCTGTGATCAGCAGGGCTAGCGTGGAGAGGCGAAGCAAGGGCGACTTGAGCATGGACGGGGTTCCGTTCTTATTAGTGTCGGCGGGTAACTCGATTGAGTAGTTCCGGATACTAAGTCGTCGCTTCAGGCTATCCTTTTGCCTGCTTGCCATCCGTTTGCGTGTGTCTGCCAGATTGTCGCTGCACCTCAGGCGCTTGTTCCCAAGGGGCAGGCGCGGCGTTTTCAGGGCAGACTAAAGCTGCTGATTTTTTTGATTTTTTTATAAAATTTCGCTTTACGAAAGGGAAGCACCTGCGTATTATGCGCCCCACAGCAGGCACATAGCTCAGTTGGTTAGAGCACCACCTTGACATGGTGGGGGTCGTTGGTTCGAGTCCAATTGTGCCTACCAAATCTCGACAGAAAGGGCGATCCGCAAGGATCGCCCTTTTTGCATTCATCGCCGGCAAGGCCGCCGAATGTAACCTCTGACCTCCCCACAAATGCTAAAATCCGCCGCTTGTATCCAGGAGATAGACGCGTGCGCAAAGTGGCGATGGTAATGGCAGTACTGGCTCTGGCCGGCTGCGAGAATGCAGTCGAAGGCGTGCACAAGCAGATTGCCGATCAGCTGCCCAATCCCAAGACGGCCAAGTTCGGCAACGTGCGAATCGACAAGCAGGGCACGATCTGCGGTCAGGTACGCAGTAAAGATGACGCCGGCACCTTCTTGCCTTACCGCAGCTATGTCGCCTTCAAGCAGGCTGACGGTTACGAGATCGTCCTCGCCGACAAGGGCAGCAACCTGCGCATTCGTGAAGCCTGTGGCGGTGCAGAACTGCAGCGCAGCGCCGAAGCCATGGCAGACAAGCCTGCGCCTGAGGGCTGGGATGTGGAAATCGTGCAAGGCCCGAACATGGGCGCCCTGAGCGATATGACCGCGCGCCTGATCGAAAAACAGATCCCTTCCTCAGTGGTGTACCGCGACGGTAAACCGGTGGTGTTGCTCGGCCCGTTCCCGAGCAAAGCCGAAGCCGAAGCCAGGCAGGCGGATGTAATGGCACGCCTGGGCACCGACTCGATCGTCATTCAGCACGACGCGCCGCGCTAGCCAGCAGCTTTCCCGGCCCCGTACACTCACGGTTCAACGCAAGGAGAGCCGTGATGAAGGAAGCATCCCCCGCCATTACCCTGCAGCGCGCCACCGAACAGCACATCGACGGGCTGGTCGCGTTGTACAGTCATCCGCAAGTCACCCGTCAGGCCCTGTATAAGCGCCATGGCTTTGAAGTCGAAGGGCAATTGCGTGACTATGCTATGCGTGACGGCAGGTTGACCGATGTCTACAGCATGGCGCGTCTGCAACGACGCGAACGTTGAGCGGGAGGGCCTTATGTCTACGCTGGAACGAGCCATTGCGGTGGCGGCCAGGGCGCACGAAGGGCAGCAGGACAAGGGCGGCGCCGCCTATATCCTGCACCCGTTGCGGGTGATGATGCGGGTCTCGACCGTCGAGCAGCGCATCGTTGCGGTATTGCACGATGTGCTTGAGGATTCCTCCATGACCTTGTCGGACCTGGCGCGCGAGGGCTTTGCCCTGAAGATCCTCGCGGCGGTGCAGGCGCTGAGCCGCCGTGAACAGGAGAGCTATGAGGCGTTCGTCATTCGCCTCGGCGGCGATCCATTGGCACGGGTGGTGAAGCTGGCTGACCTGGCCGACAACAGCGACCTCTCGCGCATCGCCATGCCCGGCCCTGAAGACATGGCGCGCCTGGCCCGTTACCAGCAGGCCAGCGCCTACCTGCAGACGCTGGCCTGAGGCTTACCCGCAGGCGCTGAGGTTCACCGGGCCGACAAACGCGTTGCCGTGGCCCATCACACAGGCCACCCGCTGGTTGCGCTGGCGTTCCCAGGGCTGCGGCGGGTAGGTCTTGTTCCAGGCTTCATAGAGCTGGCGGTCCTGCTTGGACAGCTTGAGGTTGTACTGTTTGCTCATATAGAAGTAGGTGCGCGCGATCATCCCGCGGATCGACGGCCGCGGCATGACCTTCTTGGCCTTGAAGTCGACCTGGGTCAGGCACGAGCCGTACTGCCCGCGCTGCTCGGGCAACCAGCCGAAACTGAAGTTGCTGCGATCACCGTTGACCTCGCCGATGCTCGGCACCAGGTTGTGCAGGTCGGCCTCGGCGCGTTGGTAGACCTTGTCGTTGCGCGAACAGTTCTGGCGCCCGCCGGCTTGCCAGCACTGACGCTGATGGCCGATCTGCCAGGCCGGGACAATATGCTCCCATTCGATGCGCGAAGCGCGGTTGGCGTTTTTGCGCGGGATGTAGCCGCACGCCGCGAGATCGACCTTGTTGCCGTTGTACTTGCAGCCACAGTAGAACTCGGTGGACTGCGGTGCATACAGGCGCCAGGCGACCTTCTTGGCTTCGCTGAAGGTGCGCGGTGCATCGGCGTAGGCGCTGGTGGTGACACTGAACAGCAGGCAAGCGACTGCAAAAAACGAAACTCTCATGCCGGTTCAGTCTTCCTTTGGCACAACCCAGAAAATCTGCACGCCACCGTCATCGCGGTAAGCGAGGGTGACGTTGTCGTTCTCGGCAATTTCCTCAAGCAAGGTCGCCCAGTCGTCGGGGGACTCATGCTCCAGGCGGAAGATCAGGGCGGCCCGCGCTTTCTGTGCGGTCGGTGAATTGATGATTTTCTGGATGCGGATGCCCAGTTGCTCGTAACTGCTGGCAGGGGCGGAAGTGGTGGCCACGAAACGTTCCTTATTTAGCTGTATGCGCATACAGTATTTTACTGTAAGCAATTTCGCAACAGCTCGTCAGTGAAAGAGCGCATGTGACCGCAAACCGCGCAGTTTGCTGCGGTCTGTTTAAAGTTTATTTGCTGAGGGTGGGGGAGGTACGCTTGCCCGTCCTACAGGGCGGGCAAGCGTGGCCGGGGGACTGGAATCAGTACTCCCAGAAGATCCGCTGCAGCTCTTTGCTGTCCTGGGTCTTGGTCAGGGCGACCATGGCCAGAATCCGCGCTTTTTGCGGGTTCAGGTCGTGGGCCACGACCCAGTCGTTCTTGTCGTCAGGCTGTTCGGCGTTGCGCAGCACGAAGCCGCCGGCGTTGACGTGGGAGGAACGAATGATCTGCACGCCTTCCTTGCGCAGCTCCTGCAGGGCAGGCACTACACGCGACGACACTGAACCGTTGCCGGTGCCGGCATGGATGATCGCCTTGGCGCCGCCTTGGGCCAGCGCCTTGTAGGCGGTGTCGGTCACGTTGCCGTAGCCGTAGGCGATGTCCACCTGGGGCAGGCTGCTGATTTTCTTGATGTCGAATTCCGAATCCACGGTGTGGCGCTTGGCCGGCAGGCGGAACCAGTAGGATTTGCCTTCGACCACCATGCCCAGCGGGCCCCATGCGCTCTTGAAGGCTTCGGTCTTGATGTTGACGGTCTTGCTGACGTCGCGACCCGACTGGATCTCGTCGTTCATGGTGACCAGCACGCCTTTACCGCGCGAATCCTTGTTGCTGGCAACTGCCACGGCGTTGTACAGGTTGAGCATGCCGTCGGCGGACATCGCCGTGCCCGGACGCATCGAGCCAACCACCACGATCGGCTTGTCGGTCTTCTCGACCAGGTTGAGGAAGTAGGCGGTCTCTTCCAGGGTGTCGGTGCCGTGGGTGATGACGATGCCGTCGACGTCCTTGCTGTCGGCAAGCTCGGCCACGCGCTTGCCCAGTTGCAGCAGGTTGTCGTTGCTGATGCTTTCGGAGGCGATCTGCATCACCTGTTCGCCACGCACATGGGCAAGGTTTGCCAATTCCGGAACGCCGGCGATCAGCTTGTCCACGCCCAGCTTGGCGGCCTGGTAGGTCGCGCTGTTGGCGGCGCTGGCGCCGGCGCCGGCGATGGTGCCACCGGTGGCGAGAATCACCACGTTGGCCAGTTTCTGTTGGTTCTCGACTTCCTTGGCGTTGACGCCTGCGGGCAGTAACAGCAGCAGGGCCAAAGCGCCCGGAACGAAGGAGTGAAGCGCAGCTTTCATTGTTGTTCTCTCTTATGACTGGAGTTCGCTGTGTAACCCGCAGGAAAGAGCAGAAATCGAGCCAGCTCTGCCGTTCGTCGTATTTCATGTTCAATCTATTGATTTATATGAGCTTTCATTTGACGTGGCGAAGGCGTATGAGGGGCTTGGCATTCGAAAATCCGAATAACTCTATCTAGGGGGTTCGGTTTTCCGAGTAATTTGACGATAATTCCTACAGGCAACTTCCAGCAAGTTTGCGCCGTCGAATTTGACAAAGTCTGGTTGCGTTCCCATAGTGAGTTAACGCAAACGTTTGCGACCCGATAAAAATCATAAAATTCGGAGTAAATACATGAAGCTGCCGTTCGCTGGACGCCTTTTGGCGGTTGCCGTACTGTCATCGCTCTCCCTCGCGATGCCCTTGTCCCACGCCCAGGCGGATGACGCCAAGCCCAAAGTGGCGCTGGTGATGAAGTCCCTCGCCAACGAGTTCTTCCTGACCATGGAAGACGGCGCCAAGGCGTACCAGAAGGAACACGCGGGTGAATTTGAATTGGTCTCCAACGGCATCAAGGATGAGACCGACTCCAGTAACCAGATTCGCATTGTCGAGCAGATGATCGTTTCCGGGGTCAACGCCCTGGTGATTGCCCCGGCGGACTCCAAGGCCCTGGTGCCGGTGGTGAAAAAGGCCATGGACGCCGGCATCACCGTGGTCAACATCGACAACCGCCTGGACCCTGACGTCCTCAAAAGCAAAAACCTCAGCGTACCGTTCGTAGGCCCGGACAACCGCAAAGGCGCGCGCCTGGTGGGTGAGTACCTGGCCAAGGAAAAACTCAAGGCCGGTGATGAGGTCGGCATCATCGAAGGTGTCTCGACCACCACCAACGCCCAGCAGCGCACCGCCGGTTTCAAGGATGCGATGGAGGCGGCGCAGGTCAAGATCGTCTCGGTGCAATCGGGTGACTGGGAAATTGCCAAAGGCAACGCGGTCGCCGCCTCCATGCTCAATGCCCATCCCGAGCTCAAGGCGTTGCTGGCCGGTAACGACAGCATGGCCCTGGGCGCGGTCTCGGCGGTGCGTGCGGCGGGCAAGGCCGGCCAGGTCCAGGTGGTCGGCTATGACAACATCAACGCCATCAAGCCGATGCTCAAGGACGGTCGTGTGCTTGCCACTGCCGACCAGTACGCTGCCAAACAGGCGGTGTTCGGTATCGAGGCGGCGTTGAAGATGCTCAAAAAAGAAAAAACAGACGTCGATGCCGACAACGTCATCCAGACCCCGGTCGAATTGGTCACCCAGTAGCGGCACGGTGTGCGCCTGCCCGACGGCAGGCGCCAGGAGATCAAGCAATGTCAGCGACTGCGGATGTCGTGCTTTCAGTCAGCGCAATCGGCAAGACCTATGCGCAGCCGGTGCTCGGCGATATCGACCTGAGCCTGTATCGCGGCGAGGTGCTGGCCCTCACCGGCGAGAACGGCGCGGGCAAAAGCACCCTGTCGAAAATCATCGGTGGCCTTGAGCTGCCGACCACCGGGCAGATGCGCTACCAGAATCAGCCTTACCAGCCCGGCAGCCGTGCCGCTGCCGAGCGCCTTGGCGTGCGTATGGTCATGCAGGAGCTCAACCTGCTGCCAACCCTGACCGTGGCCGAGAACCTGTTTCTCGACAACCTGCCCAGCCGTGGCGGCTGGATCAGCCGCAAGCGCTTGCGTGAACAGGCCCGGGCCGCCATGGCCCAGGTCGGTCTCGATGCGATCGATCCGGACACTCCGGTCGGTGAACTGGGCATCGGCCACCAGCAGATGGTGGAAATCGCCCGCAACCTGATCGGCGACTGCCATGTGCTGATCTTCGATGAACCCACGGCCATGCTCACTGCGCGCGAGGTCGAGTTGCTGTTCACCCAGATCGAACGCCTGCAGCAGCGTGGGGTGGCCATCGTCTACATCTCTCACCGCCTGGAAGAGCTCAAGCGCATCGCCCAGCGCATCGCCGTGTTGCGCGATGGCAAGCTGGTGTGTGTCGAGCCCATGGCGCGCTACAGCAGCGCAGAGTTGGTCAACCTGATGGTCGGCCGCGAACTGGCCGAGCACATCGACCTGGGCCAGCGCCGGATCGGCGCGCCGATTCTCAAGGTCACTGGCCTGAGCCGGGGCGACAAGGTACGTGATGTCTCTTTCGAGGTGCGCAGTGGCGAGATTTTCGGCATCTCCGGGCTGATCGGTGCCGGTCGGACCGAACTGCTGCGTTTGATCTACGGTGCCGATCGCGCCGACAGCGGCTCTATCGAGCTGGGCCAGCCATTGCGCCCGGTGCAGATCAATTCACCTGTAGCTGCAGTGCGCGAAGGCATCGCCCTGATCACTGAAGACCGCAAGGGCGAAGGCCTGCTGCTGTCGCAATCGATCAGCGCCAACATCGCCTTGGGTAATCTGCCGGCGATTTCCCGCGCTGGCGTGCTCGACGGTAATGCCGAGCGTGAGTTGGCCCAACGCCAGATCAGCGCCATGCGCATTCGCAGCTCCAGCCCCGATCAGGTGGTGGGCGAGCTGTCCGGTGGCAACCAGCAGAAGGTGGTCATCGGCCGCTGGCTGGAGCGCGATTGTACGGTGCTGCTGTTCGACGAACCGACCCGTGGCATCGACGTCGGCGCCAAGTTCGACATCTACGGCCTGCTCGCCGAACTGGCGCGCCAGGGCAAGGCGCTGGTGGTGGTCTCCAGTGACCTGCGCGAATTGATGCTGATCTGTGACCGCATCGGCGTACTCAGTGCCGGACACCTGATCGACACCTTCGAACGCGAACATTGGACCCAGGATCAACTACTGGCCGCAGCCTTTGCCGGCTATCAGAAACGTGATGCGTTGCTGCATGAAGCGGCACCCAGGACAACCATATGAAAACCACTCCCGTGGACACCGCTGCCCCGAGCAGCAAACGCAGCGGTAGCTATTACGGCCTGGGCACCTACCTGGGCCTGGCGGGCGCCTTGCTGGCAATGATCGTGCTGTTTTCCTTCCTCAGCAGTCATTTCCTGTCTTACGGCACCTTCAGCACCCTGGCCAACCAGATCCCCGACCTGATGGTATTGGCCGTAGGCATGACCTTCGTGCTGATCATCGGCGGTATCGACCTTTCGGTGGGGTCGGTGCTGGCCCTGGCGGCCTCGGCGGTCAGTGTGGCGATCCTCGGCTGGGGCTGGAGCGTGCTGCCGGCGGCGTTGCTCGGCATGGGCGTGGCGGCGCTGGCCGGCAGTATCACCGGCTCGATCACCGTGGCCTGGCGGATTCCATCGTTCATCGTTTCTCTGGGCGTGCTGGAAATGGCCCGAGGCCTGGCCTATCAATTGACCGACTCGCGCACCGCCTACATCGGCGACGCCTTTGCCTGGCTCTCCAATCCGCTGGCGTTTGGCGTATCGCCATCGTTCATCATTGCCTTGCTGGTGATCATCCTCGCCCAGCTGGTGCTGACCCGCACGGTGTTCGGCCGCTACCTGATCGGCATCGGCACCAACGAAGAGGCGGTGCGCCTGGCCGGTATCGACCCGCGCCCGTACAAGATTCTGGTGTTCTCGCTGATGGGGCTGCTGGCCGGCCTTGCCGCACTGTTCCAGATTTCCCGCCTGGAAGCCGCCGACCCCAATGCCGGTTCCGGCCTTGAGCTGCAAGTCATCGCCGCCGTGGTGATCGGCGGCACCAGCCTGATGGGCGGGCGCGGCTCGGTGATCAGCACCTTCTTCGGCGTACTGATCATCTCCGTGCTGGCCGCAGGCCTGGCCCAGATCGGCGCCTCGGAACCCACCAAACGCATTATCACCGGGGCGGTCATCGTGATCGCCGTGGTCCTCGATACCTACCGTAGCCGACGTGCAAGTCGGCGGAACTGACCCATGGCAACCATCAAAGATGTCGCGGCACTGGCGGGGATTTCCTACACCACCGTGTCCCATGTACTGAACAAGACCCGACCGGTCAGCGAACCGGTGCGCCTGAAAGTCGAGGCGGCCATCGCTGAACTCGACTACGTGCCCAGCGCCGTCGCCCGTTCGCTCAAGGCGCGCAGCACCGCCACCATTGGCCTGCTGGTGCCCAACAGCGTCAACCCGTACTTCGCCGAGCTGGCCCGCGGCATCGAGGATGCCTGCGAGCGCAACGGCTACTGCGTGATCCTGTGCAACTCCGACGACAACCCGCAAAAGCAGCGCAGCTACCTGCGCGTGCTGCTGGAGAAACGCATCGACGGCTTGATCGTCGCCTCGGTGGGTGAAGACAGCGATCTGCAGGGCAGCCTGGCCAATGTGCGCACGCCGATGGTGATCGTCGACCGTGCCCTGGAAGGCGTCGAAGCCGATCTGGTGAGCATCGACCACGAGCAGGGCGCTTACCTGGCGACCCGGCATTTGCTCGAGCTAGGCCACCGTGAAATCGCCTGCATCGGCGGCCCGGTCAGCACCAGTACCGCGCAATTGCGCCTGGCCGGGTTCCGCCGCGCCCTGGCTGAAGCCGGGGTGGCGGTGGCCGACGAACACATCGTCAACAGCGATTTCACCAGCCTGGGCGGTTATGCCGCCGCCGCGCAATTGCTCGACGGCCAGCGACCGACGGCGATTTTTGCCGGTAACGACATGATCGGCATCGGCGTATTGCGCGCCGCCGCCGAACGCAACATCTGCGTGCCCGGCGAGCTGTCGGTGATCGGCTTCGACGACATCCAGCTCAGCCGCTACGTGTTCCCGGCGCTGACCACGGTCGGCCAGTCGATTCGCGAACTGGGCGAAAGTGCCGCCGCCCTGTTGCTGTCGCGTATCGCCCAACCGCTGCGCGGTGCCCCGGAGCAACGCATCGTCGCGCCGAAGATCGTGCTGCGTGAATCCACCGCCCCGCGCCCAGACCTTTTCAATGATTACCGCTGAGAACAGAACAGCCATGCACGCCAAGGTCGTAGTGGTAGGTAGCCTCAACATGGACCTGGTCGCCCGCGCCCAGCGCCTGCCGCGTGCCGGCGAGACCCTGGCCGGCGAGTCGTTTGCCACGGTGCCGGGTGGCAAGGGCGCCAACCAGGCCGTGGCCGCAGCACGCCTGGGCGCGCCGGTGGCGATGATCGGTAACGTCGGTGACGATGCTTACGGTCAACAGCTGCGCCAGGCCTTGCTCGATGAACAGATCGACTGTCAGGGTGTGGCGGTGTGCGCGGGGATATCGAGCGGCTTGGCGCTGATCGTGGTCGATGCCAGCAGCCAGAACTCCATCGTCATCATTCCCGGTGGCAACGGCCAGTTGCTGCCTGAATCGGTGCAAGCCTTCGACGCCTTGCTGCAAGGTGCCGAGGTGATCATCTGCCAACTGGAAGTGCCTGCGCAGACCGTGGCCTATACCCTGGAGCGTGGCCGTGCTTTGGGCAAGACCGTGATTCTCAACCCGGCGCCATGCACCGGCCCGTTGCCGTTGAACTGGTACAGCGCCATCGACTACCTGATCCCCAACGAAAGCGAAGCCCAGGCGCTGACCGGGCTACCGGTGACTGATCTTGCCAGCGCCGAAGCCGTAGCCAGCCATCTGCGCAGCCTCGGGGTGAAAAACGTCATCGTCACCCTTGGTGCCCAAGGCGCGTTGTTTGCCAATGCCCAGGGGTTCAAACACTTCCCGGCACCCGTAGTGCAGCCAGTGGACACCACCGCGGCGGGCGACACCTTCGTCGGCGGCTTTGCCGCGGCGCTGGCACGCGGGGCGGAGGAGGGTGAGGCCATTGCTTTCGGCCAGCGCGCTGCGGCCCTGTCGGTCACCCGTGCGGGCGCCCAGCCTTCGATTCCCTACCTGGCCGAGTTGCAGCCATGAAAAAGACGCCCTTGCTCAATATCGCCCTGTCACGGGTCATCGCCTCGCTGGGCCACGGCGACATCCTGGTCATCGGCGACGCCGGCTTGCCGGTGCCGCCCGGCGTCGAGCTGATTGACCTCGCGCTGACCCCAGGAATACCGGACTTTGCCAGTGTCCTGCGCACTGTGTTGAGCGAGATGCAGGTAGAAAGCCATGTACTCGCCGAAGAAATCTTCAAGGCCAATCCCCCGGCCCTGACCGCCATCGAGCAATGCCATGCGCATGGCCAGCTCGGTGTCCGCAACCTGCTCAGCCACGCCGAGTTCAAACAGCTCAGCCGTGGTGCCCGCGCCGTGGTGCGCACGGGTGAATGCCAGCCCTACAGCAACATCGTCTTGATCGCTGGCGTGACTTTCTAGAAGCTTGCCTTACAAGGACCTGTCCAATGATTGAATGGATTCAACCTGCCAAACGTTTGCTCCAAGGAGTACTGCTGATGTCCCTGTTGTCGGCAGGTGCCGCCCAGGCCGCACCGATCGATCTGATCATCGACACCGATCCCGGTGCCGACGACGTAGTGGCCTTGCTGCTGGCCATGGCTTCACCCGATGAGCTGAAGATTCGCGCCATCACCACCGTGGCCGGCAACGTGCGCCTGGACAAGACCTCGCGCAACGCACGGCTGGCCAGGGAGTGGGGCGGGCGCGAGGACATTCCGGTGTATGCCGGTGCGTCGAAACCCTTGCTGCGCAAGCCCATCTACGCGGCGAACATTCATGGCGAGGAGGGCTTGCCTGGTGTTCCGGTGCATGAGCCCAAGGCAGGCCTGGCCAAAGGCAACGCCGTGCAATACCTGATCGATACCCTGAGCAAGGCCGAGCCAAAGAGCATCACCCTGGCCATGCTCGGCCCGCAGACCAACCTCGCCCTGGCCTTGATCCAGGCCCCCGAAATCACCCGTGGGATCAAGGAAGTGGTGGTGATGGGCGGTGCGCATTTCAACGGCGGCAACATCACCCCGGTGGCCGAGTTCAACCTGTTCGCCGACCCGGAGGCCGCCGAAGTGGTGCTCAGCAGCGGGGTCAAACTGACTTACCTGCCACTGGACGTCACCCATAAAGTGCTGACCAGTGACGCGCGCCTCAGCCAGCTGGCAGCGGTGAACAACCAGGCCAGCAAACTGGTGGTGGATATTCTCAATGCCTATATCAAGACCGACATGGACCACTACGGCATGCCCGGCGGCCCGGTGCACGACGCCAGCGTGATTGCCTACCTGCTTAAACCTGAACTGTTCAAAGGACGGCAGATACATATGCAGGTCGACAGCCGCGAAGGCCCGACCTACGGCCAGACCATTGCCGACTGGTACAACACCCTTGAGCAGCCGAGCAATGTGATGTGGATCGCTAGTGGCGATGCCCAGGGCTTTTTCGACCTGCTCAGTACGCGGCTTGCGCGTCTGAAGTAGCGTGCGAATAGCGCTCGAAGACCTGTTCGACGAAGCTGCGCGCAGCGTCGTTGCCCAGGTCTTTGACCAGCAGGTCGACGGCAATCAGCATCAGCTCTTCGGCGCTGGCAGGGCTGTAGGCGCTCTGGCCCTCGGGCCATTTGACCTTGATGTCGGCATCGATGATGTGGCTTGTCATAAGCTGTTCCGGTAATAACTGCGCGCACTGTGGGTTCAAATGCCGGGCCCTGGCGTTTGAAAGGGGAGGCCTGATTGCGCTCCGCCGTAGGCTGCAGTAAATCATGCCGCTGCCTGCCAAGGCACTGCGACTTAGGCATAAGCGCGGGGGTCGTGGCAAACTAACGGTTTCCAGCTAGTCGGAACCGCGCTGTGCAGATCGATTTGAACAACCCTGAACAGTTCACCCTTGAGGCGGTGCGCAGCATGCTGGGCGCTGGCAGCAATGCCGTGCACAACCAGCTGCGGGTCAACCGTAGCGGCATTGCCTGGCTGTCGCAGGTGGTCGGTGGCCGCGAGCTGGAGGGCCTGGCCTTTCGTCTGGAAACCTGGGCGGCCGGCTCTGGCTGTGTCGGTGAACAGGCTGCGGCGGACGAGCGCTGGGTGTTGCAGGTGTTCAACGTGTTAAAGGCCAACTGGCCGAAACCCTCGAGCGATTACATCGACCTGTACTGAGTGGCGACGGCGTTTGTGCAAAATCCCGTGACGATTGCGCTTTTACCTGAGAGCGCTGGCTCAGGCAGACTTGACGGGTTTTGCAACGAAAAACCAGCGAGACTGTCACATAGGCAGCAGTATTTCTGTTTTTAAAGGAGGATTCATGTTCCGTGCATCATTGATGAGCCTGTTGGCGGTTGCCGTTCTGGCCGGTTGCAGCACTGGTGGTTCGTCGTCGAAGGCGCCAGAAGCGGCAGCGAACAACGATGGCCGTTGCGAGGCGCGTGGCGCCGCGTTTGCCATCGGCAAGCAGGCTACCCCGGCCTTGGTCGAGCAGGCGCGCAAGGCCAGCGGCTCGCAAATGGCGCATGCCCTTGGTCCGCGTGATGTCATGACCATGGACTACCGCTCCGAGCGGTTGAACCTGCACACCGATGCCCAGGGCGTGGTCACCAGCGTCAACTGCGGCTGATCCGATCGCCGGCAAGGCCGGCTCCCACAATGGCAGCGCTGCCACACAATGTGGGAGCTGGCCTTGACAGCGATGGGGCGCAAAGCGACCCCAAACAGCAGGCACAAAAAAACCCGTCACATGGACGGGTTTTTTTATTCGGTCAGAGCTTACTCTGGACGAACTTGTGCAGCCTGCATGCCCTTCTGGCCTTTTTCGGCAACGAAGGAGACAGTCTGGCCTTCCTTCAGGCTTTTGAAACCGTCGGTTTCGATAGCCTTGAAGTGAACGAACAGGTCGTCGCCGCCACCTTGTGGAGTGATGAAGCCGAAGCCTTTCTCATCGTTGAACCATTTTACGGTGCCGGTTTGGCGATTAGACATGGGTGTATCTCCAAGAAACATGATTTTCAGTAGTGCGGTGTTGCCGAGGCCAACAGGGTGCACGCCGACCATCATAGTCTAATTATGGGCTTGTAGCCCCTTTTACCTTCGCAGATTGCTGATCTGGAGCAAAATAGCGATGGATTACCTGGCCAAAGGCCTATTTTTTCGGGGCGCAGGCAGCTGCGACCTGTTTACGCGTGTTCTCCATCAGGGTCGCATTTACGCCATCCTCCAGGCTGTCCAGGTCTTTGATCTGGTCATCGCTGAGGTTTTTTTCCAGCACCTTGGCGGCGCAGGTGCAGTGCGCTTCGGCTTTTTCCTTGGTCACGCCTTGCTGCTTTTGCGCCTGAGCCACGCAGGTAGCCTGATAGTCGGCGGGCAGCTTGCCAGCGTTGGCGCTGAGCGGCAGCAACAGCGCAGAGGCAGTTGCCAGGGCCAGAAGAGACGGAAGTCGCATAACCAAACACTCCTTGGGGTCTAGTCTCACAAGAGTAGGACGCTTCACAAACTCTGAGCGGAAAATTTCCACCCAAGTTCCCCGCAATCGCCGCAACGCTTTGTGCTAGCATGCTCAGCTCGGAAACGCGCCAGCACCTGCTGTAGCGCGGCTCCCAACTTTTTTTATTCCAGTCACTCTGGTTCGTTCCCTGGCAGGCTTTCGGGCTTCTGCCACTGTGAGGCAGGCTTTGCTTGTGCAAAGACAGGGGCGGATCGCGTACTGGCTCATCCCAACCCACGTGACCTTTGGTAGGGGTCACCACTAGGAGAGGAGGCGCCATGCCCATTATTACTCTTCCCGATGGCAGTCAACGTTCCTTCGACAAGGCCGTATCCGTAGCCGAAGTCGCAGCATCCATTGGTGCTGGCCTGGCCAAAGCCACCGTTGCCGGTAAAGTCGACGGCAAGCTGGTCGACGCCTGCGACCTGATCGAACACGACGCCAAACTGCAAATCATCACGCCCAAGGACGAAGAGGGGCTGGAGATCATCCGTCACTCGTGCGCCCACCTGGTCGGTCACGCGGTCAAACAGCTGTACCCGACCGCGAAAATGGTCATCGGTCCGGTCATCGACGAAGGCTTCTACTACGACATCGCCTACGAGCGTCCTTTCACGCCTGACGACATGGCGGCCATCGAGCAGCGCATGCAGCAGCTGATCGACACCGATTACGATGTCATCAAGAAAGTCACGCCGCGCGCCGAAGTGATCGAAGTGTTCAAGGCCCGCGGCGAAGACTACAAGCTGCGCCTGGTCGAAGACATGCCGGATGAACAGGCCATGGGCCTGTACTACCACGAAGAATACGTCGACATGTGCCGCGGTCCGCACGTGCCGAACACCCGTTTCCTCAAATCCTTCAAGCTGACCAAGCTGTCCGGCGCCTACTGGCGCGGCGATGCCAAGAACGAGCAGCTGCAGCGCGTCTACGGCACCGCCTGGGCCGACAAGAAGCAGCTGGCTGCTTACATTCAGCGCATCGAAGAAGCGGAAAAACGCGATCACCGTAAAATCGGCAAGCGCCTGGGCCTGTTCCACCTCCAGGAAGAAGCGCCGGGCATGGTGTTCTGGCACCCGAACGGCTGGACCCTGTACCAGGTACTGGAACAGTACATGCGCAAGGTTCAGCGCGACAACGGCTACCTCGAGATCAAGACGCCGCAGGTTGTTGACCGTTCGCTGTGGGAAAAGTCTGGCCACTGGGCCAACTACGCCGACAACATGTTCACCACCCAGTCGGAAAACCGCGACTACGCCATCAAGCCAATGAACTGCCCATGCCACGTGCAGGTGTTCAACCAGGGCCTGAAGAGCTACCGCGAGCTGCCGCTGCGTCTGGCCGAGTTCGGTGCCTGCCACCGTAACGAGCCGTCCGGTGCCCTGCACGGGATCATGCGCGTGCGTGGCTTCACCCAGGACGACGCACACATCTTCTGCACCGAAGAGCAGATGCAGTCCGAATCCGCTGCGTTCATCAAACTGACCATGGATGTCTACGCCGACTTCGGCTTTACCGACGTGGTGATGAAGCTCTCGACCCGCCCTGAAAAGCGCGTCGGTTCCGATGAGCTGTGGGATCGCGCCGAAGCCGCCCTGGCCGCTGCACTCGACAGCGCCGGCCTGCCGTACGACCTGCAGCCGGGCGAGGGCGCCTTCTACGGTCCGAAGATCGAGTTCTCGCTCAAGGATTGCCTGGGCCGTGTCTGGCAATGTGGTACCCTGCAGCTCGACTTCAACCTGCCGATCCGTCTCGGTGCCGAATTCGTCTCCGAAGACAACGGCCGCAAGCATCCGGTGATGCTGCACCGTGCCATCCTCGGGTCGTTCGAGCGCTTCGTCGGAATTCTCATCGAGCACTACGAAGGTGCGTTCCCGGCTTGGCTGGCGCCAACCCAGGCGGTGATCATGAATATCACCGACAAACAGGCTGAATTTGCTCAGCAAGTGGAAAAAACTCTGGCCGAAAGCGGTTTCCGTGCCAAGTCCGACTTGAGAAATGAGAAAATTGGCTTTAAGATCCGCGAGCATACCTTGCTCAAGGTTCCTTATCTCCTGGTTATCGGGGATCGGGAAGTCGAAACGCAAACTGTCGCTGTGCGTACCCGTGAAGGTGCAGACCTGGGCTCGATGCCCGTCGCCCAGTTCACGGAATTGCTCGCGCAAGCGGTTTCCCGGCGTGGTCGCCAAGATTCGGAGTAATTACTATTAAGCGTGATATGAGACAAGACAAACGAGCTGCACCGAAGGCCCCGATCAACGAGAATATCTCGGCACGTGAGGTTCGGTTAATTGGCGCTGACGGTGAGCAGTTGGGCATCGTCTCGATTGAAGAAGCGCTTCGTATCGCTGAAGAAGCGAAACTGGATCTGGTAGAAATTTCTGCTGACGCTGTACCCCCTGTCTGCAAAGTCCTCGACTACGGCAAGAGCCTGTTCGAGAAGAAAAAGCAGCAGGCTGCGGCGAAGAAGAACCAGAAGATCATCCAGATCAAAGAAATCAAGTTTCGTCCAGGGACGGAGGAAGGGGATTACCAGGTAAAACTACGCAACCTGGTACGTTTCCTTAGTGATGGGGACAAGACCAAGATCTCTCTGAGATTCCGTGGTCGTGAGATGGCCCACCAGGAGCTGGGTATGGAACTGTTGAAGCGGATCGAAGCTGATCTCGCCGAATACGGGACCGTCGAACAGCATCCGAAGATGGAAGGACGCCAGCTTTTGATGGTCATCGCCCCCAAGAAAAAGAAATAACCACCAGGGCACGGCAGGCCTTGCGGTTATGTTTATCAACTGAATGCGGAGTATCCGAACATGCCAAAAATGAAAACCAAAAGCGGTGCAGCCAAGCGTTTTTTGAAAACCGCTAACGGCATCAAGCACAAGCACGCTTTCAAGAGCCACATCCTGACCAAAATGTCGACCAAGCGTAAGCGTCAACTTCGCGGTAGCAGCCTGCTGCACGCGTCGGACGTTGCAAAAGTCGAGCGCATGCTGCGCCTTCGTTAATTTTTGGTTCTAGATAGAGGAAGTTACTCATGGCTCGTGTAAAGCGTGGCGTCATCGCTCGTAAGCGTCACAAGAAAATTCTGAAACTGGCTAAAGGTTACTACGGCGCACGCTCGCGCGTATTCCGTGTTGCCAAGCAAGCGGTCATCAAGGCAGGCCAATACGCCTACCGCGACCGTCGTCAGAAAAAACGTCAGTTCCGCGCTCTGTGGATCGCTCGTATCAACGCTGGTGCGCGTATCAACGGTCTGTCCTACAGCCGCCTGATCGCTGGCCTGAAAAAAGCGTCGATCGAAATCGACCGTAAGGTTCTGGCTGATCTGGCAGTGAACGAAAAAGCGGCGTTTGCTGCGATTGTCGAGAAAGCTAAAGCCTCGCTGGCTTAAGTACCCCGACAATCACCCGGCGTCATTTCCGGCGCCAGGTGTTAACGTCTTAATAGGGGAAGAGCCTGCGCTCTTCCCCTATTTTGTATCTGGAGTCTGTACATGGAAAACCTGGACGCGCTGGTCTCCCAAGCCCTGGAGGCCGTGGAACGCGCTGAAGACATCAATGCCCTGGAACAGATCCGGGTTCAATTCCTTGGCAAGAAAGGCGAACTGACCCAGGTGATGAAGACCCTGGGCAACATGCCTGCCGAAGAGCGGCCAAAAGTTGGTGCGCTGATCAACGACGCCAAGGAACGCGTCACCGAGGTGCTCAACGCGCGCAAGGCGGCTTTCGAAGAAGCCGAACTCAGCGCCCGTCTGGCTGCCGAGTGCATTGATGTGACCCTGCCGGGCCGTGGCCAGACCTCCGGTGGTCTGCATCCGATCACCCGCACCCTGGAGCGCATCGAGCAGTTCTTCACCCACATCGGCTACGGCATCGCCGAAGGCCCTGAGGTCGAAGACGACTACCACAACTTCGAAGCCCTCAACATTCCCGGCCACCACCCGGCCCGGGCAATGCATGACACCTTCTACTTCAATGCCAACATGCTGCTGCGTACCCACACCTCGCCGGTGCAGGTGCGGACCATGGAGTCCAGCCAGCCGCCAATCCGCATTGTCTGCCCGGGCCGCGTCTACCGCTGCGACTCGGACCTGACCCACTCGCCGATGTTTCACCAGGTCGAAGGCCTGCTGATCGATCGCGACATCAATTTCGCCGACCTCAAAGGCACCATCGAAGAATTCCTGCGGGTGTTCTTCGAAAAGGAACTGGCGGTACGTTTCCGTCCGTCCTTCTTCCCCTTCACCGAGCCATCGGCTGAAGTCGACATCCAGTGCGTGATGTGCTCGGGCAAAGGCTGCCGCGTGTGCAAACAGACCGGCTGGCTGGAAGTCATGGGTTGCGGCATGGTTCACCCGAACGTGCTGCGCATGTCTGGCATCGACCCGGAAGAGTTCCAGGGCTTTGCCTTCGGCATGGGCGCCGAGCGCCTGGCCATGCTGCGTTACGGCGTCAACGATTTGCGCCTGTTCTTCGACAACGACTTGCGGTTCCTTGCGCAATTTCGCTAGGTCGCGCACCCGTAACGAATCTTTCAGGAGAGCAGGATGAAATTCAGTGAAAAATGGCTGCGCGGTTGGGTCAACCCGCAGGTATCCCGAGACGATCTGGTTGCCCGTCTTTCGATGGCCGGCCTTGAAGTCGACAGCGTAACCCCGGCTGCCGGTCAGTTCAGCGGCATCGTCGTCGGTGAGGTGCTGAGCACCGAACAGCACCCCGACGCCGACAAACTGCGCGTGTGCCAGGTCAGCAACGGCAGCGAGACCTTCCAGGTAGTGTGCGGCGCGCCAAACGTGCGCCCTGGCCTGAAGATCCCGTTCGCGATGATCGGCGCCGAACTGCCGGGCGACTTCAAAATCAAGAAAGCCAAGCTGCGTGGCGTTGAGTCCAACGGCATGCTGTGCTCGGCTGCAGAGCTGCAGATCAGCGAAGAGAACGACGGCCTGCTGGAACTGGCTGCCGACGCCCCGGTTGGCGAAGACATTCGCGCGTACCTCGACCTGGACGACGCCAGCATCGAAATCGGCCTGACCCCGAACCGTGGCGACTGCCTGTCGGTGGCTGGCCTTGCGCGTGACGTCGGTGCCCTGTACGACGCACCGGTCACCCGCCTGGCGGTGCCGGCCGTTGCGGCCGCCCACGACGAAGTGCGTCCGGTTGAAGTGCTGGCTCCAGCAGCCTGCCCACGCTACCTGGGCCGCGTTATCCGTAACGTCGACCTGTCGCGTCCGACCCCGCTGTGGATGGTCGAGCGCCTGCGTCGCTCCGACGTGCGCAGCATCGACGCTGCCGTCGACATCACCAACTACGTGATGCTCGAACTGGGCCAGCCGATGCACGCCTTCGATCTCGCCGAGATCAACGGTGGCATCCGCGTGCGCATGGCCGAGGAGGGCGAGAAGCTCGTTCTGCTCGACGGTCAGGAAGTGGCGCTGCGTAGCGACACCCTGGTCATCGCCGACCACTCCCGCGCCCTGGCTATCGCCGGCGTCATGGGTGGCGAGCACAGCGGCGTTTCCGCCACCACCCGCGACATCTTCCTCGAAAGCGCCTTCTTCGAGCCGATCTCGGTTGCCGGCAAGGCCCGTTCCTACGGCCTGCACACCGATGCCTCGCACCGCTACGAGCGCGGCGTCGACTCGCAGCTGGCCCGCGAAGCCATCGAGCGCGCCACTGGCCTGCTGCTGGAAATCGTCGGCGGCGAAGCCGGCCCAGTGGTTGACGTCACCAGCGAAGCGCACCTGCCGAAGGTTGCGCCGATCACCTTGCGTGCCGAGCGCCTGACCCAGATGCTGGGCATGGAAATGGCCAGCGCCGAAGTCGAGCAGCTGCTCAACGGCCTGGGCCTGAAAACCACCGCTGGCGAAGGCCAGTGGCAGGTCGAAGTGCCAAGCCATCGCTTCGACATCAGCCTGGAAGTCGACCTGATCGAAGAGCTGGCTCGCCTGTACGGCTACAACCGCCTGCCGGTGCGTTACCCGCAAGCGCGCCTGGCCCCGCAGGCCAAGGCCGAAGCCCGTGGCGACTTGCCGGCCCTGCGCCGTCTGCTGGTTGCCCGTGGCTACCAGGAAGCGATCACCTACAGCTTCATCGACCCGAAACTGTTCGAACTGTTCACCCCTGGCGTCGAGCCGCTGCTGCTGGCCAACCCGATCTCCAGCGACATGGCGGCCATGCGTGCCTCCCTGTGGCCGGGCCTGGTCAAGTCGCTGCAGCACAACCTCAACCGTCAGCAAGACCGCGTCCGCATGTTCGAAAGCGGCCTGCGCTTCGTAGGCCAGCTGGGCGACCTCAAGCAAGAGCCAATGCTTGCCGGTGTCGTCTGCGGCAGCCGCCTGCCGGAAGGTTGGGCCAACGGCCGTGACACCATCGACTTCTTCGACGTGAAAGCCGACGTAGAAGCGGTGCTGGGCTTCTCCGGCTCGCTGGCCGAGTTCAGCTTCGTACCGGGCAAACACCCGGCGCTGCACCCGGGCCAGACGGCACGCATCGAGCGTGACGGTCGCGAAGTCGGCTACCTGGGTGCCATCCACCCGGAACTGGCCAAGACCCTCGGCCTCGACCGTCCGGTGTTCGTCTTCGAGCTGGTCCTGGGTGAAGTGGCCGATGGCCGCCTGCCGAAGTTCAGCGAACTGTCGAAATTCCCGGAAGTGCGTCGTGACCTGGCCTTGGTCGCAGGACGTGATGTTGCTTCGAGCTCGGTGCTTGAAGTAATTCGTGACAATGCAGGCGAATGGCTCACGGACCTCAGGCTGTTTGATGTTTATCAGGGTAAAGGCATTGATCCTGATAGAAAAAGCCTGGCCGTAGGCTTGACCTGGCAGCATCCGTCGCGCACTCTTAACGATGAAGAGGTGAATACTGCGACACAAAACATCCTCACCTCGCTCGAACAAAGGTTGAACACCACGTTAAGGAAATAGCGTATGGGTGCTCTGACGAAAGCTGAGATGGCCGAACGGCTGTACGAGGAGCTGGGCCTGAACAAACGTGAAGCCAAGGAATTGGTCGAACTGTTCTTTGAGGAAATCAGGCACGCTCTGGAAGACAACGAGCAGGTCAAATTGTCCGGATTCGGCAATTTTGACCTGCGTGACAAACGCCAGCGGCCGGGCCGCAACCCCAAGACAGGGGAAGAGATCCCGATCACGGCGCGTCGAGTCGTCACCTTTCGTCCAGGGCAAAAGTTGAAAGCCCGAGTTGAGGCCTATGCTGGAACCAAGTCATAACGACGAGCTTCCGCCGATTCCAGGCAAACGCTACTTCACCATTGGTGAAGTGAGTGAGCTTTGCGCGGTAAAACCGCATGTGCTCCGCTACTGGGAGCAGGAATTCCCGCAACTCAACCCGGTGAAGCGCCGCGGTAATCGGCGGTACTATCAGCGCCAGGATGTGCTGATGATCCGCCAGATCCGCGCGCTGCTGTACGACCAGGGCTTCACCATCGGCGGGGCGCGTTTGCGCCTCTCTGGCGATGAAGCCAAGGACGACACCACCCAGTACAAACAGCTGATCCGGCAGATGATTGTCGAGTTGGAAGACGTGTTGGTGGTGCTGAAGAAGTAGCCTGTATTGGGCCGGGAATTTTGGAAAAAATGCTTCCATAATTCAAAAGGTTAGGGTACATTCTTCAACGTTCTCAGCAACTAGGGGAACATGCTTCAAGCCCAGTCGGGGCGTAGCGCAGCCCGGTAGCGCACTTGCATGGGGTGCAAGGGGTCGAGTGTTCGAATCACTCCGTCCCGACCATTATTTAGAACGACTAAGCCACCTTCGGGTGGCTTTGTTGTTTCTGGGCTTAGTGTCTTTTTGGTGGTTTCGCCTTTTTCTTCATCCTGGCCTCCTATCCAGAATTGGCAGCACGGGCCCTCTCGAATCAGTGGTTGATGCCATGTTTGCCGCCAGGATCAGATGACCACGTTCGGCGCCGGAACAGAGGTTTGTGATAGTACCTTGCGATCTTTCTCGGTTACTCCGTGTGCATCAGATCGTGAAGCCTGATGAAGGATGTCAAGGCAAAGCAAGGCGTAGTTTTCTCTTGCCAGAGTTTCGCTCTGACGAGCTTTGATGAAAGGCTCAAGCACCTGGCTACCAATGTGAGTCGATGTGCCGGGGTAATCTGAACAGGACCAATAACTTCATGATTTTATTGTAGAAAATAAGTTTGTTTTTTTGTTTGGAATACCGTTTGGAATACTGGATTCCGTACTTAAGCCTTGTGGAGCATCTGTCCAAGGTGCAAGCCTGTCTCTGCCTCGTTGAGGATTAGCTGTTCGAGGATTTTCGTCCTAGACAGCTTATGTTCCTGGGCAAGTTTATCGAGGGCGGCGTTGACATCGTTGGTGAGTACAAAATTGTACTGCTTCTTGTTGGGCGAATTCTCTCGCGTCTTTCGGGTGCTCCAACTCCGTTTGATTTTGAAAACGTAGAGCTCCTTTTCACCTTGGGTCGCGTCATGACGGTCGAAAAATTCCAGTAGCTCGCTATGGCGTGCGAAAGGGGGCTCATTTCGGGTTTGCTGAGGCAGGTGCTTCTTCATCCACTCCCATGCCATCAAGCATTTTGATTTCTCGTCCTCTTCCTTGAACCACCTAAATAGTTCGTCGTGCTGCAGATGCTCTCGCCACGCATATTCAAGGTCGATCAGCGCTATTTTCTTGTCGCTTAAGCGGGCGCTCCACAGATCAAAAATAGCAATTACTTGCTGCCGTATCGGCAATGTTGTGAGCGCCTGGGGAAGTCGTCTTTCGCCTATAGCTTGCAGGGCTTTGCGTACCAGCCAGTTCGGCTGCCGTCCATCTTTCGCAACCCCGCGGAATTCGTCTTCGGAAAGAAACTGGGTGTCCTTGGCATGCTCAAGTGCCGCTATGAGCTTTGGGGTGAGGTGCTCAGCTATCTGCTGGCGCATGACTAAGCTGTTGAGCTGGCAGTCGTCAAAGTCAATCCCGTCATTTGACAGTGCATTCCATAGCCAAGTTATCTCCCTGGCCGGCATCTTCATAAGCCGACCGAGTGCGCTTTCACCTCTGCTCATTTCCATTTCCTAGTATCTATCTAGTCTGATTATAGATCGTTATTAGCGTGAATCTATAACAGTTTATAGATGTTTTCTAGGTTGTTTATAGATGAGATTCAATGATGCGAAACACCCTGTATTCAAGGCGTTCGTGGCTTTTTAAGATCTACCCGTGCGATCACACACTCCATCCGCTGGATAAGCGACTGATGCCAAAGGTTGTGACAATCTTGAGTTTCTGCCCTGATGCAACCGCACGAGCTGGTTGCGGGAGTCCAGGCAGAGATCGATGGCGAGAGCTTGCTGTTGCTTCAGCGAGGCCAAATGCAATATTGAGAAGGGCAAGGTGCTAGTGCGGGAACAGGGCCGAGCTCCTATGCGTTTCGTTCTGTCGGGTGGCAGAAAGTTTTTCCTAACTGCTCCTGCAGATCCTCTGAGCTAATAGAGGAGCCTGCTCATGAGGATCATTCGTCTAAAAGAAGTCATCGACTCGACCGGTCTGGCACGGTCGACCATCTACAAATTCATTGCCCTGGACACCTTTCCGAAGCCGGTCTCTCTGGGAGATCGATGCGTTGGATGGGTGGAAAGCGAGGTGCACGACTGGATCCTGGCAAGGATTGAAGAGCGCGACCTAGCTGAGAGTGCTTCAGCCCGATCTGGCCGTCTGAGTATGGCCAGCTAGAAACTAATCATGGCGCCATGACCGGCTGCGGCTGGTCATGGCGTTTATGTCGGGTTGGTCCATTGGTGCCCATGGACCAAACAAGGGGCTCCCGCTAGGTCGAGCGATGCTGCTCCACATTGCTCGGTCTCTTGGGAGGCAAGTTTTCTTGGGGGCGGAGCTTCTGAACGATGATTTGTTTCCGGAGTGAGGCTAAGTCCAAAAAAGCCGGTGTGGCTTGAGCATTCGGGATTGGTTTCCCGAGCCAGTCGAGAGAGCCATTCTCGGTGCGGGTATTATGCTTTTAATAGTACTTATTACCCGTAGGGTTGGGAGGTTTGTGACATGGAGCTATGCATTTACCTGATGAGCTATCACTTGTACGGTTCCCACCTAGCCAACTGATACACAGCCAAGCACCGACCTATCTACTCAATAGAGGGATCAGGCAAGAAGATCATCGAGAGGTAACGGTTAAAAAGTACTCACCAGACGCACCTTATGAAACTCAACCCGAGGAGTAGTAACCCATGCGTCGACATCCCGATAACTCCAACCTCCACCTGTACTACGAACCCATCTACGAAGGCCTGCCAACGATGATCGAGGCCGGCCCCTTCATCCTCCAGTACATTTCCTCTCTCAAACGCACCATAGGCCTGGCACTGGCTCAATACCCGAGAGTGCTGGCCTTCAGAGCTGATCTTCGGCTACCACAGGGTATCGATCTGTCTGAGTGCACCTACACGAATCAGGTCATCAGTAGGTTCATCGAATCTTTCAAGGCGAAGATTGAGCACAACCGTGAGAAGGCTCGTGATCGGAACCAGTATGCCCATGACTGCAAGGTTCGATACGTCTGGGCTAGGGAGATAGGGGAGGGGCGACGACCGCACTACCATCTGCTGATCCTGCTTAACCGTGACTCCTTCTACACGTTGGGTCGGCTACGTTCTGAGAGGGCCAATAATATCAGCCGCCTGGAAGAGGCCTGGGCCAGTGCTCTGAGGCTGTCAGTGGACGAGGTGAGAGGGTTGGTCCATATCCCTGGGAATGCTGAATACCGAATAGACCGGAATGTCTGTCCTGGTGATGCTGATGAGTTACCAGCGCTATTCCATCGTGCCAGCTACCTCTGCAAGGCGGCTACGAAGTCGTACGGTGGTCGTCAGCGTGGATTCGATACCAGTAGGGGATAGCTGGTATTGCCGTCTGTTAGTGGTCGCCGAGTGGTGAGTTATCAGGAACTGTTAGCGGGGCATGGTTATCATGGTGATCATGATTCGATCATCATAGTGATATTGTCTTCGTATTTTTGTAGGTATTATGCATCTACAAATACCCGGAAGCGCATACGCTAACCCGAACGAACCCGTCAGATGTCGAACCAGCAGCTTTCAGATCTAACTCAGCCACAACGTGACCGTCTCGCGTTCGTAGAGTTGCGCGTCCGTTTTATTGGCGAGATACGCCGCCAGGACCTGGTGGTGCGGTTTGGCATCCAATCCGCCGCCGCATCAAGGGATCTGGCGCTGTACAAGGAGTTGGCCCCAGGCAATATCGACTACGACGCCAAGGGCAAGTCTTACGTCCTTGGGCCGGA
Organism: Pseudomonas putida; assembly: GCF_028682475.1. Classification (GTDB taxonomy): domain Bacteria; phylum Pseudomonadota; class Gammaproteobacteria; order Pseudomonadales; family Pseudomonadaceae; genus Aquipseudomonas; species Aquipseudomonas putida_AG. The sequence goes on along the minus strand of NZ_JANHLE010000001.1, from coordinate 335,623 downwards.
CTTTCAGCCGGTCTTCGACTTTCTCCCGGCGCGGGTACTTGCGTGGCTAACCCAGGGCTTTGGCGACGGTGAGCCAATGCGCCTCAAAGCGTCGGTTGCGAGTGAGAGCCCGTTACGTTTCACGCACCCGGATCTGGATGTGCTGGCGAGTGTGACTAGGGCAATCCATCAGGAGTGCCCGCTGGGCATCGAGTACCACTCCATCTCCAGTGGTTGCACCGAGCGGGAAATCGTCCCGTTTGCGCTGATCGACAATGGCCTGCGCTGGCATGTCCGCGCCTACGACCGTAAGTCGCAGGAGTTCCGGGACTTCGTCGTTACCCGGATCAAACGGCCGACCTTGATGAAGGGGGAATGTGTTCAGCTCCATGAACGCAGCGACCAGGACATTCAATGGACTCGGATCGTCGAGCTGGAAATAGTGCCGCACCCCGATCAGTCACGCCCCGAAATCACTCAGATGGATTACGGGATGGTTGACGGCTCACTGCGAATGAAACTGCGCGCTGCCACCGCCGGTTACATCTTGCGCCAGTGGAGCATTGACTGTTCATCCGACCACAGCTTGCGTGGTGACGAATACAGATTGTGGCTGAAAGACCATCTGGCGCTCTACGGCGTCAAGAACGCGGTATTGGCCCCGGGCTACCGCTTGCCCGATAAGAATAAAGGAGTGCAATAACGTGGCCTACGATCCAAAACGCGCGCTGGAACTTCTTCGGATCGGCTCCGGGCGTGCTGATGCTACTTTCCGCGATGGCCAGGAAGGTGCCATTCGCCACATCGCCGAAGGCAAAGGCCGCTTGTTGGTCGTGCAGAAGACAGGATGGGGTAAGAGTTTTGTCTACTTTATCGCGACCGCGCTGCTGCGCGAGGCCGGTGCTGGGCCTGCGTTGTTGATCTCGCCGCTGCTGGCGCTGATGCGAAACCAAATCACTGCGGCGGAGCGAATGGGCGTTCGCGCCGCCACGATCAACTCCGACAACATGGATGACTGGACGGCAGTCGAGGGCAGACTGTCCAGGGGGGAAATCGACATTCTGTTGATCTCGCCCGAGCGCCTGGCAAACGAGCGCTTCCGCACCCAGGTATTGGCGGGTATCGCCGCACAGATTTCAATGTTGGTCATCGACGAAGCGCACTGCATTTCCGATTGGGGGCACGACTTCCGTCCTCACTACCGGCTGCTGGAGCGTATCGTTAAGACGCTGCCGCCCAATCTTCGACTCCTTGCTACGACGGCGACGGCGAACAATAGGGTCATGGAAGATCTCGCTGCGGTGCTCGGGCCCAAGATCGATGTGTCCCGGGGTGATCTTAATCGCACCTCGCTTTCTTTACAGACCATCCGCCTACCCAGCCAAGCCGAACGCCTTGCATGGCTGGCGGAGCAACTCGCCACGTTGCAAGGTCACGGCATCATCTACACGCTGACGGTGCGTGACGCGAATCAAGTGGCTGAATGGCTGAAGACCCGGGGCTTCAACGTAGAGGCCTACACCGGTGAGACCGGTGATCGCCGAGAGCAGCTTGAGCAGGCGCTACTCAACAACCAGGTCAAAGCGCTGGTTGCCACGACGGCTTTGGGGATGGGGTATGACAAGCCCGACCTGGCATTTGTCATCCACTACCAGATGCCGGGTTCGGTGGTCGCCTATTACCAGCAGGTCGGTCGTGCGGGACGTGCACTGGACTCCGCCTACGGGGTGCTGCTCAGCGGTGAGGAAGAGTCTGACATCACTGACTGGTTTATCCGGAGTGCCTTCCCGACCCGACAGGAAGTGGCCGATGTTCTGGAGGCGCTAGAAGAAGAACCCAACGGTTTGTCCGTTCCTGAGATGCTAGGCCGACTCAATCTCAGCAAGGGGCGTGTTGAAAAGACGATTGCACTGCTTTCGCTCGAAGCACCAGCGCCCATAGCCAAGCAAGGCAGTAAGTGGCAGCTTACGGCGGCAACGTTGAGCGAAAGCTTTTGGGGGCGAGCGGAACGGCTCACTGCATTGCGGCGTGACGAACACCAGCAGATGCAGGAATACGTTGGTCTGCCGTTTGGTGATCACATGGGGTTCCTGATCGGCGCACTCGACGGTGATCCAACTATTGTAACAGAACCTGCCTTACCGCCATTGCCTACAACTGTGGATACCGAGCTGGTCAAAGCTGCCGTTACGTTTCTTCGTCGAACCAGCTTGCCCATTGAACCGCGCAAGAAATGGCCGGACGGCGGGATGCCCCAGTACGGCGTTAAGGGATTCATTGCTTCCGCCCATCAGGCCGAATCCGGAAGGGCGCTCTGCGTTTGGGGTGATGCTGGTTGGGGCGGGCTGGTTCGACAAGGTAAGTACCATGATGGCCGTTTTTCCGACGACCTTGTTACTGCTTGCGTGAAGATGATCCGCGAGTGGAGTCCGCAACCGACCCCGATCTGGGTGACCTGCGTTCCTTCGCTTCGGCATCCCGGTTTGGTGCCTGATTTCGCGCAACGTTTGGCTGTTGCGCTGGGGGTGCCGTTTCACATGGTCATCACGAAAACAGACGCAAGGCCCGAACAGAAAACGATGGCAAACAGTACACAACAGGCGCGCAATATTGATGGCTCGCTCGCACTTAACGGCCAGCCTATCCTTCCTGGCCCGGTCCTCCTGGTTGATGATATGGTCGATTCGCGCTGGACGCTGACGGTGTCTGCGTGGCTATTGCTCAAGAACGGTAGTGGCGCGGTTTGGCCGTTGGCCCTTTCACAGACGGGGCACGACGAATGACGCCGGTGCTTTCACCCAACACGCAGGCGATCCTGCTACTGACTGCACCGCTCATTGCCGGACGCGGAACCGCGTCACCCGATCTGCTCTCGCCCGGAGAATACAAACGCCTCGCCCGTCATTTGCGCGAAATCCAACGACAACCATCCGATCTCATCTCGCCAGATGCGGCTGAGATCCTGCGTGCCTGCCAGCCGGTGATTGACGAAAGCCGTTTACAGCGGTTGTTGGGACGCGGATTCCTGTTGAGCCAAGTGGTCGAGCGCTGGCAAGCACGTGCCATTTGGGTGGTTAGCCGTGCCGACGTCGAATATCCGCGTCGCTTGAAGGCACGTCTTCGCGAAGACTCGCCAGCTGTACTCTACGGCTGTGGTGACATGAGCTTGCTTGAATCTGGTGGGCTTGCTGTCGTCGGGTCGCGTCATGTGGACGAATCTCTGATCAACTACACGATGGCAGTTGGTCGGCTCGCTGCTCAAGCAGGGAGAGCGCTTGTCTCAGGTGGCGCCAAAGGTATCGATCAAGCCGCGATGCGCGGGGCCTTGGAGGCAGGTGGCAAGGTTTGTGGTGTTCTGGCTGACAGCCTCGAAAAGACCACCATGAACCGCGAGCACCGCAATCTGTTGCTTGATGGCCAGCTAGTGCTGGTTTCGCCCTACGACCCGAATGCCGGGTTCAACGTCGGTCATGCCATGCAGCGGAACAAGCTGATTTACGCATTGGCTGATACGTCCCTCGTAGTGAGTTCCGACTTTAACAAAGGTGGTACTTGGGCGGGCGCAGTCGAGCAGCTCGACAAGCTCAAGTTCGTCCCTGTCTTCGTTCGACCGACGAGCGACTCTTCTGTGGGGCTGGAAGGTTTGCGAAAGAAAGGCGCGCTTATCTGGCCGAACCCGCAAGACGTGGATTCGTTCGAAGCGGTGTTCAACGTAGTGATGCCGACACAGGCGGCCGCCCCACAGGTTGGTTTTGCGCTGTTTTCGAACGATGGGCCATCGCCAACTGACTCCAAGCCAACGGCATCTGTAGACGTTATTTCCGATGTGCAATTAGCAGTTGCGACCTCGGAAGAGCTGCCGCCAGTCACACCAGAGTGCGTGGCACCGATGGAAGAGGCTAAGGGATCTCCGCAGCCGGAATCGACCCCTGCTGAAATGCTCTTCGCCGCTGTGCGCACTGTTATTCAGCAGCTCTTGAATGCACCGATGAAAGACGTCGAAGTGGCCGCCGCGCTGGACATCTCAAACGCGCAGGCCAAGGCGTGGCTACAGCGTCTCGTCGACGAAGGATTGATCGAGAAGCAGAAGAAGCCACTGGGTTACATCGCTAAGCAGTCCAACCTTTTCGGCTAAACAGTGAAGAATATGTACGTATACAGGCCGCTTTGCGGTGAAATTTATGAAAAGGGCTACGTTTTTGAGTGACCAACTAATCACCCTTAGTCAGCTCGAAAGCCACCTCTGGGAGTCCGCCAACATCCTGCGCGGTCCGGTAGATGCAGCTGATTTCAAGACCTACATCTTCCCGCTGTTGTTCTTCAAGCGTATTTGCGACGTCTGGGATGACGAGAGCCGCGAAGTCGTTGAGGAAGGGGGCGATCCTGAATTGGCGCTTTACCCGGAGTCGCATCGATTCCAGATTCCTGATTACTGTCACTGGGAGGATGTTCGCGAGAAGTCGATCAACGTAGGCTCAGCGCTTCAATGGGCTATGCGTCAGATCGAAAAAGCAAACCCAGAAAGCCTGTACGGGGTATTCGGCGATGCGCAATGGTCAAACAAGGATCGTCTGTCAGATCCATTACTCAAAGATTTGATCGAGCACTTCTCCAAGCTTCCGCTAGGCAACAAGAATGTAAGTTCAGATCTTCTGGGCGACGCCTACGAATACCTGATCAAGAAATTTGCCGACGCCACCAACAAGAAAGCCGGTGAGTTCTATACCCCGCGCAGCGTGGTGCGTCTGATGATTGATATGCTCGACCCGAAAGAAGCCGACACCATCTACGACCCAGCTTGTGGCACCGGTGGTATGTTGCTCGCAGCCGTCCAGCATGTGAAAGAAAAGCACGGCGACGTAAAACGCCTCTGGGGTAAGCTTTTCGGTCAGGAGAAAAACCTAACGACCTCCGCCATCGCCCGTATGAACCTTTTCCTTCACGGCATTGAGGACTTTCAGGTAGTGCGCGGTGACACGCTGCGTAACCCTGCTTTCTTTGAGGGAGACCGGCTGGCGGCTTTCGACTGCGTGATTGCCAATCCTCCCTTCTCTCTAGAGAAATGGGGTGAAGAACAGTGGCTCAATGACCCGTTCGGGCGCAATTTTGCCGGCCTACCTCCATCTAGTTCTGGCGACTTCGCCTGGGTGCAGCACATGGTCAAATCCATGGCTAACGCGACGGGGCGAATGGCAGTGGTGCTACCTCAAGGAGCACTGTTTCGCAAAGGCACTGAGGGCAGCATTCGCCAGAAGCTACTCGAGATGGATCTGGTTGAGGCCGTTATCGGTCTGGCTCCCAACTTGTTTTACGGTACGGGACTGGCCGCATGCATTCTTGTCCTGCGTACACGCAAGCCAGCTGAGCACAAAAAAAAGGTGTTAGTAGTCGACGCATCACGCCTCTTCAAGCGTGGCCGTGCGCAAAATCACCTTGAGCCGGAACATGCAGCTGAAATACTGACTTGGTACCAAAACTTTACTGATGTGCAGGATGCAACGAGGGTCGTCACCCTTGATGAAATCAAATCCGAAGACTGGACGTTAAACATTTCACGCTATGTCCTGCCACCACTGACAGAAGACATCCCGCCACTGCCTGACGCCATCGTGTCATTCAAGGATGCACTCACTCGCTGTCGCGAGGCCGAAGAACGGCTCGCGAAGGTCATGACAGAAGGGGGCTGGCTGAAATGAGTCACCCAAACAAGCGCATCACCCAACAAGAACTCGAAAGCTATCTGTGGGGAGCGGCCGTGCTACTACGCGGCCTCATCGACGCCGGTGACTACAAGCAGTTCATTTTCCCGCTGTTGTTCTACAAGCGTGTGGCCGATGTCTGGGAAGAAGAGTACCAGGTATCCCTGGCTAACTCCGCTGGTGACCTCTCTTATGCCCAGTTTGCTGAAAACCACAGATTCCAGATACCTGAGGGTGCCCATTGGAATAACGTAAGACAGACTGCGACGAATGTGGGGGCTGCGATCCAAAGCGCTATGCGCGCCATTGAGTCAGCCAATCCGGATCTTCTCGCCGGCATCTTCGGCGATGCCCCGTGGACCAACCGCGAGCGCCTGCCGGATGAAACGCTAAAAAATCTAATTGAACATTTCTCGACCCAGACGCTGTCGGTGGCCAACGTTCCTGAGGACGAACTCGGTAACGCTTACGAGTACCTGATCAAAAAGTTTGCGGATGATTCCGGCCATACGGCCGCCGAGTTCTACACCAACCGCACCGTCGTCCACCTCATGACGCAACTGCTCAACCCCCAAGCTGGAGAGTCGATCTACGACCCCACCTGTGGCACCGGCGGCATGCTGATCTCTGCGTTGGACGAGGTGAAACGCTCCGGCGGCGAATACCGCACGCTCAAGCTCTATGGGCAGGAACGCAATCTTATTACCTCGTCCATCGCCCGCATGAACCTGTTCCTGCACGGCGTAGAGGACTTTGGGGTCATCCGGGGCGACACCCTAGCGGACCCCAAGCACATCGAGGGCGACCGCTTGCGCCAGTTCGACGTGATCCTGGCCAACCCGCCGTATTCCATAAAGCAATGGAACCGCGAAGCATGGAGCAGTGACAAGTGGGGCCGCAATACGCTAGGCACTCCGCCGCAAGGCCGCGCCGATTACGCTTTCCAGCAGCACATCCTTACCAGCCTCTCAGCCAAGGGACGCTGCGCCGTGCTGTGGCCACACGGGGTGCTATTTCGCAACGAAGAACAGGCCATGCGCGCCAAGATGATCGAGCAGGATTGGGTCGAGGCCATCATTGGCTTGGGGCCCAACCTGTTTTACAACTCCCCGATGGAGGCGTGCATCGTCATTTGTAACCGCAAGAAGCCCGCCACGCGCAAAGGAAAGGTGATTTTCATCGACGCACTGAATGAGGTCACCCGCGAGCGTGCGCAGAGCTTCCTCAAAGCTGAACATCAGCAGAGCATCTTGACGGCTTACAAAGCTTTTTCGGATGTACCCGGTTTCGCCAAGGTCGCTACCTTGGCCGAGATAGCCGCACAAGCTGACAATCTGTCGATTCCCTTTTACGTAAAACGCTTGGTTGCAGCGCCGGCCACACAAGGCAATGGTGACGCGGTTACGTTGCGTTCAGTGTGGGATCAATGGCAGACCGATGGCCGGGTGTTTTGGCAACAGATGGACGTGCTGACGGAAGCACTGGATGGACGATTGATCACGGAGGACATCGAACGTGTCTGACAAGAATAAGAATGTCATGAAACCCGACTGGCGTCGGGTGAAGTTCGGCGATGTTGTGCGCCAATGCAAAGAGAAGGCCGATCCAGAAACCTCCGGACTGGAGCGCTACATCGCTGGTGAGCACATGGATACCGACGACCTTCGCCTGCGTCGCTGGGGTGAGATTGGTTCAGGTTACTTGGGGCCAGCCTTTCACATGCGATTCAAGCCTGGACAAGTCCTTTATGGCTCACGTCGAACCTATTTGCGGAAAGTCGCAATCGCTGATTTCGACGGTATTTGCGCCAACACGACCTTCGTGCTGGAGCCGAAGAGTCCTCGGGAGCTTCTGCCAACATTCTTACCGTTCCTGATGCAGACTGATGCATTCAACAATTTCTCGATCAAGAACTCGAAAGGTTCGGTCAATCCTTACATCAACTATTCAGACCTAGCGCAGTTTGAGTTTGCGTTGCCACCTGAGGATGAGCAAGTACGTTTCGTTGAAATGCTCACGGCAACGGAAAATGTGATGGCCGCTCACGACGATGTAGTGAATCATGTAGCGCGCTTTGGGCGGTCACTCCTAGCTGATGTTCTCAGTCGGGAATGGCCAATCGTTGACCTTGGTTCAGTTATTCAAGGAACACAGTACGGCCTCTCAATCAATGCCGGATCGGAAGGTCAATATCCGATGCTACGGATGATGAATATTGAAGATGGGCGTTGTGTCGAGAACGACATCAAGTATGTCGACCTCAACAATAAAGACTTCGAAGCCTATCGACTCATTCACGGTGATGTGCTTTTTAATCGCACCAATAGTTACGAGCTGGTTGGCCGAACGGGTGTGTACGAGCTCCAGGGCGATCATGTCTTTGCTTCGTACCTTGTGCGAATCAAAACGAACCTAGAAAAGCTGGAGCCGAAGTTCTTAACTCTTTACCTGAACTCTGATTTTGGACGTCGACAAGTACTCGCGTATGCGACGAAAGCGGTCAGCCAGGCAAACGTGAACGCCAGCAATCTGCTCCGTGTGCGTCTTCCTTTGCCGCCTTTGGAAATACAGCAACAGCTACTGAAGGAGATGGCGAGCGCGATGTCTGCGGAACAGGCGGCGGCGGTACGTCGTTCGTCTGCCGCGGAAATGAAAAAACAGCTTTTGGCAGAAATTGCAGGGGGCGTAGAGTGAGCTATTTCAACGAATCCAATACTGTTGAAGCCTACGTCCGCGATCTGCTCGCCGGCCCGTTCAAGGCTGTCCCGACCAATACAGTCTCAGAACATCATGCCTTCTATGGCCCCAACCCCAAAGGCATCGGCTGGCGCTACGTGGCACCTGCTGAAGTACCGCGCCAGATTCAGGAAGTGCTGGTTGAACCGTGGCTACGAGATGCGTTGATCCGACTGAATCCGGAAATTTCCACCCACCCTGATCGCGCCGATGAGGTGCTCTACAAACTGCGTGCCATCGTGCTATCGGTGCGTTCGGATGGCCTGATCCGGGCCAACGAAGAGATGACCGCGTGGATGCGCGGCGAGCGCTCCATGCCTTTCGGCCAGAACAACGAGCATGTGCCGGTGCGGCTGATCGATCTGGATGATCTATCGCAGAACCAGTACTTCGTCACTCAGCAGTACATCTATCGCGCAGGTCCTACTGAGCGCCGTGCCGATCTAGTGCTGTTGGTCAACGGTCTGCCGCTAGTACTGATCGAGGCCAAGACGCCGGTCAAGAAATGTATCAGCTGGGTCGATGGCGCAGTGCAGGTGCACGATGACTATGAAAAGTTCGTTCCAGAGCTGTTCGTCTGCAACGTGTTTTCGGTCGCCACCGAGGGCAAGGCTTACCACTTTGGGTCGATTGGCCTACCGGTCAAGGATTGGGGGCCATGGCACCTGGACGGTGGCGATGCGCAACATCACCCATTGAAATCCCTCAAGCTGTCCGCCGAGAGCATGCTGCGGCCGCAGGTGTTGTTGGACATTCTCGGTAGCTTCACGCTGTTCGCTACAGACAAAAAGCAGCGCCGCATCAAGATCATCTGCCGCTATCAGCAGTACGAGGCGGCTAACAAGGTTGTCGAGCGGGTGCTGGCGGGCTATCCGAAAAAAGGCCTGATTTGGCATTTTCAAGGCTCGGGAAAGTCCTTATTGATGGTGTTTGCCGCGCAGAAGTTACGGATGCATGCCGGCCTTAAGAACCCCACGGTACTGATCGTGGTAGACCGAATCGATCTTGACAGTCAGATCACCGGCACGTTCACCGGGGCAGATATTCCTAATCTGGAAAAGGCCGACACACGCGAGAAGTTGCAGCAACTCCTTGCGCAGGATGTGCGCAAGATCATCATCACCACAATCTTCAAATTCGGCGAGGCCACAGGCAGCCTGAACGATCGCAGCAACATCATTGCGCTGGTGGACGAGGCCCATCGCACGCAAGAAGGCGACCTGGGTCGCAAGATGCGCGAGGCCCTGCCCAATGCGTTTCTTTTCGGCCTGACTGGTACGCCCATCAACCGCTCCGACCGCAACACCTTCTACGCCTTTGGCGCCGACGAAGACGATAAGGGCTATATGAGCCGCTACGGCTTCGAAGAATCGATTCGCGACGGTGCTACGCTGAAGCTGCACTTCGAACCGCGCTTGATTGACCTGCACATCGACAAGGTTGCCCTTGACGCCGCCTACAAGGACTTGACTGGTGGCCTGTCGGACCTGGATAAGGACAACCTCGCTAAGACCGCCGCGAAGATGGCCGTGTTGGTAAAGACCCCCGAGCGTATTCGCAAGGTATGTGAGGACATCGTTCAGCACTTTCAGGGCAAGGTCGAGCCCAATGGCTTTAAGGGCCAGATCGTCACCTTCGATCGGGAGTCGTGCCTGCTGTTCAAGGCGGAGTTGGATAAGCTTCTGCCACCGGAGGCCACCGACATCGTGATGTCTGTGCAGGCATCCGATAAGAAGGCTCACCCGGAGTACGCGGCTTACGACCGCTCGCGTGATGAAGAGGAACGGCTGCTCGACCGCTTCCGCGACCCAGCCGACCCGCTGAAGCTGATCATTGTCACAGCCAAGCTATTGACCGGCTTCGATGCGCCGATCTTGCAGGCAATGTACCTAGACAAGCCGTTACGTGACCACACCTTGTTGCAGGCGATCTGCCGGGTGAACCGGACCTACTCTGAGCAGAAAACCCATGGCCTGATCGTGGATTATCTGGGCATCTTCGACGATGTGGCCGCTGCGCTGGAGTTCGATGACCAGAGCGTCAAACAGGTTGTTAGCAACATCCAAGAGCTGAAGGACAAGCTGCCCGAAGCGATACAGAAGTGCCTGGCCTTTTTCCCCGGCATTGATCGTGACCAGCAAGGCTATGAAGGCCTGATGGCTGCACAGGAGTGTTTGCCGAACAACGAGGTGCGGGACAACTTTGCCGCCGAATACAGCGTACTCAACAAAATTTGGGAGGCGCTGTCACCCGACACGGTTTTGGGGCCTTTCGAGCAAGACTACAAGTGGCTTTCACAGGTGTATCAGTCCGTTCAGCCTTCCAGCGGTCACGGCAAGCTAATCTGGCACTCACTGGGTGCCAAGACTATCGAGCTGATTCACCAGAACGTACATGTGGATGCGGTGCGCGATGACCTCGACACTCTGGTGCTGGACGCCGATTTGCTAGAGGCAGTTCTCTCGAACCCTGACCCGAAGAAGGCTAAGGAAATCGAGATCAAGCTTAAACGCCGGCTTCGCGGCCACAGTGGCAACCCCAAGTTTAAGCAGTTATCGGAGCGGCTCGATGCGTTGAAAGATCGCTTCGAGTCCGGGCAGATCAACAGCGTAGAGTTTTTGAAAGCCTTGTTGGAGATCGCCAAGGAAACGCGCGAGGCTGAGAAGGAAATACCGCCCGAAGAAGACGAGGATCGCGGCAAGGCGGCGCTGACCGAGCTGTTCAATGAGGTCAAGACGGCCGAGACGCCAATCATGGTCGAGCGGGTGGTCGCAGACATCGACGAGATCGTGCGCCTGGTGCGCTTCCCAGGTTGGCAGGGAACCCAAGCTGGTGAGCGCGAAGTGAAGAAGGCACTGCGCAAGGCCCTCTTCAAGTACAAGCTGCATGCGGATGAAGAACTGTTCGAGAAAGCCTATAGCTACATCCGACAGTATTACTAAGGGGGCATGGATGATCACCAGTGACAGCATGGCGAGCACGACCTGGTTTGTCGGTGCCAGCTTTGGACACACTAACGACCAGAGCGAACGTTTTCTTTCTCAAGGGCTTTGGGAGATTAGTAAACCGAACGACAAGGAAATGGCTCTGGTTCGCTCTATGCGCCCCGGAGAACGGATTGCCATTAAGGCAGCTTATACGCGTAAACATGGGCTGCCGTTCGATAACCGAGAGCGCACGGTATCCGTCCTGGGCATCAAAGCCATTGGTACCATCCTCGACAACCCGCAAGATGGTGAGCGGGTGCAGGTGCAATGGTTGCCGACCGAAGGGGTGCGTGAGTGGTACTTCTATACCTTCCGGGCCACCATCTGGCGTGTGACTCCAGGCGATTGGATGAACGACGCGTTGATCGCGTTCGCTTTCGACAAGCAGTTGCAGGATGTGGATCGCTTTCGCAATGAACCCTATTGGCGTGAGCGTTTTGGGTCAGTTTTGTCCGAAAAGCAGCGCTTTCAGTGGACGGACTTCTATGAAGCGGTGGCGGAAAAACTGCTGACCTACGCGGACGACCGAACCCCGCTCATCAAGGGTATCCACGAGATTGGTTCGCGTGTGCCGGGACTCGGTTATCTGCAGGACAAGTTTCCAGATAGCACCAGTGGCCCGCTGAGGGATATTTGCCCGTTCACCACGATGGGGACTTTCAACCGGTCAATGACCGATGCCAATCGCAAAACCATAGCGAGTGAGCTGGCCAAGTTGCTGGGAGTAACCGTCCCTGTTCCGCCTTCATTCGAGGGTATTCCCGTCCTCAACAATCAGCGCTCCTGGTTTTTTGCTTACGCCGACAAGCGCGGGGCGAGCGACATTGACACTTTGTGGAAAGTGTTCGTGGCCGCGCACAGCATGTTGGAAGACGACCAGCCGGATACCCGGATTGCTTTCATCCAGGCTTACAACGAGGCGACCCAGGTGTGGGGCGTTGCCTGGAATCTTTCGACAGGCCTTTACTGGACACATCCGTGGGAGTTTCTGACCCTCGATAGCCAGTCGCGTCACTACATCAACAAGCGGCTCGGTCTGAATGTCGCCATAAGTGGCCAGCAAGGCCCCTGTGATGCCGGGAGCTATCTGAAGCTGGTTGACGATCTGCGTGCGCGCTTCAGCGAAGACGATTATCCCGTCCATAGCTTTCCGGACCTATCGTTAGAGTCCTGGATGTACAAGGGCCCGGACGACGAACCTGTGCCCTCTGACGAGGCTGACGGCAGCGCTCAAGACCAGGTAGCTACAAGTGCAGTTAGCGAAGCGTTTCAAGTGGCAGCGCCAATTATCCCGTATTTGGTCGAAGATATGCTCAGGGATGGGTGTTTCCTTGCTCGGACCGAGATCGACCTCCTATTAGATCGGCTGCGAGCCAAGAAAAACCTGATCCTGCAGGGGCCTCCGGGCACAGGAAAGACTTGGCTGGCTAAGCGGCTGGCCTTCGCGCTAGTGGGGCAGAAGGACGATAGTAAGGTTAGGGCGGTTCAATTCCATCCCAACTTGTCCTACGAGGACTTTGTACGAGGCTGGCGCCCGACTGGTGAAGGTAAATTGTCGCTGGCGGACGGTGTCTTCATGGAAGCGATTAAGGCTGCCAGCAAAGACCCGTCTTCGAAGTTTGTTGTGGTGATTGAGGAAATCAATCGTGGTAATCCCGCGCAGATCTTCGGAGAGCTGTTGACGCTGCTGGAAGCAGGAAAGCGTACACCCAGCGAAGCATTGGAACTCTGCTACCCAGATGCAGATGGTAAGCGTCGTCCTGTCCACATTCCCGAAAATTTGTATGTTATCGGCACCATGAACATTGCGGACAGATCACTCGCGCTGGTCGATCTGGCGCTGCGTCGCCGCTTCGCTTTCATTGGTCTGGAGCCGAGGCTTGGGCTCGTGTGGCGGAACTGGGTAGTCAAAGAGTGTGCTGTTGATCCAGTCTTGGTGGAGGATATCGAGCAACGATTTTCCACGCTGAATGATCAGATTGCGGCGGATGTCCGTCTTGGTAAGCAGTTCCGGATTGGCCACAGCTATGTGACACCCGCGCATCGACTGGAGTCGGGAGACACGAAGAAGTGGTTCCAGCAGGTCGTAGAGACGGAGATCGGCCCGTTGCTGGATGAATATTGGTTTGACGCGCCCGACGAAGCAGAAAAGGCGATTGCACGGCTGACACAGGGTTGGTGATGAGCAGCATCGCAGAGCAGGTGGATAGCGTGCCCGCGAGTGCCGAGGGCTTCATCGGACGCATTCCGGTGCGCAACCTTTGGCTGCTGATGCTCTACGCCTCGGACCTGTTTCGCACTTGTGATATCGGCAAGGTCGGCTTGGAAGATAGTCCTGACGATCTGCCGGATCTGGTTGCGGAGATTCTTGCTCATGCTGTTGAGGTAAGGCAACGGCGCAGGCTAAGCCTTGGCTACCGTTCTCGTGATGCCGTGATTAATCGTGTTCGGGGCCGTATCGATGTTCTGACTAGCGAACGCCATCAGTTGTTGGATCGCGGGTTGGTAGCATGCCGATTCGATGAGCTGACTATCGACACGCCTCGCAATCGCTTTGTCCGAGCTGCTCTGGAGTCCATCTCCAGAATCGTGCAGAGAAGAGAGCTTGCACATCGATGCCGCTCACTTGCGAGTGGCATGAAGGCGATGGGGGTATCTGGCGATTCACCCACGCGAGCTCAAATGAGCACCGATCGTTTTGGACGTAACGATGCAGACGATCGATTTATGCTGGCAGCCGCGAAGCTGGCATTCGACTTGGCGATACCATCTGAAGTGTCTGGGGCGAATGTGCTCACTTTGCCAGATCGAGAGGTGACTTGGGTGCGCCGATTGTTCGAGCGGGCTGTCGGCGGGCTCTACGAAGTGGTGCTAAGTCCCCAGGGGTGGCGGGTAAAGTGCGGTAGCGCACTCGGCTGGAAAATTGAGAAAAAAACCGCTGGGATCGACAAGATCTTGCCCTCAATGCGAACTGACGTTGTTCTCGATCACCCATCAACTGGGCGGCGAATCGTCATCGACACCAAGTTCACATCAATCGTGACGAATGGCTGGTACCGCGAGGAAACCCTGCGTAGCGGCTATATGTACCAAATCTACGCCTACCTGCGGTCTCAGGCAGGGCGTGGCGATGCTCTTGCCGATCGCGCTAGCGGGTTGTTGCTACATCCTGCGATCGGCCTGTCGGTCGACGAGACGGTTGTGATTCAGGGGCATGCCATTCGGTTTGCCACAGTTGATTTGGCTGCTTCGGCTACAGAAATCCGAACCCAACTGATGAATGTTGTGCTGCGACGATGTAGCAAGCTGAGCTGAGCTGAGCTGAGCTGAGCTGAGCTGGCGGCTTCATTTACCAAGAGCGGCACGGTGCGCTCACTAGCGAGGCGCTGCTCGCCTGTTAGCTTCTCGGCGGCTTCTTCAGCTTCGTCGCGGTCGTCGTAGGTGTTGAGTAGTTTCATAAGTTTTCGGATGCAAGCTTAATGGGTCGTAGATTCTGCCGGACTGACAAAAAGAACATCCCTTTCATTGGTGAGTAGCTGGTCAGCTATGCACTTGGCCAAAAAATAAGAGTCGAAGTGAAACCGATAGGGGGTGTATGCCCCCTATCATTCTGAATGAACAAGGCAATTGTCTTAGCGTATGCGTCCGGGCATCCCGTCTTGCGTAACTAAACCGGTTGCCACTTATGCGGCAGCAACTGCGCGATATCACTTGCTCGTTGCGTCGGCAGACGCGTGAGGACGTCTTTCAGATAAGCATACGGATCATGCCCATTGAGCCGCGCCGACTGGATCAAGCTCATGATCGCCGCCGCCCGTTTGCCGCTGCGCAGTGACCCTGCAAAGAGCCAGTTTTTGCGCCCCAGCGCCCAGGGCCGGATCTGGTTCTCAGCCCAATTATTGTCAATGGGTACGGCCCCGTCATCGAGATAGCGCGACAGCGCCGTCCAGCGTTTGAGGCTGTAATCCAGTGCTTTGCTAATGGCCGAGCCATCGTGCACAAGTTGGCGTTGAGCGATCATCCAGGCATGCAAGGCATCCATCACCGGCACCGCTTTTTCTTTCCGTATTCGGTGGCGTAAATCCGGTTCCAGGTCGCAGGCTGTCGTACGAAAGGTCTGGGTTTAGACGCGCCTATCTGCGCCAGCTGTCGAAACCATCCAGCAGCAAGGCCAAGCCTGCGTCGAACGTGATGGTGCTATCGATGGCGACAAAGTCCGAGGCAAGAAATGCAGCCCCTGGATAATGTTGTGTGGATTTCATCAGGTAGCCGCTAATGAAATCGCTATGGGCATGTGGGGCCTGATGGTTTTCCTTTTCTGCTGCGATCACCGAGACGAAAAGCAACAACAGGTGATAGGCCATGGCGGCGAAGGGCTGTGGCAGCGTGGCTGCCTTGAGAATCTGGCCGATATGATCGAAGTAGGCCAAGCCATAATCGATCTCGCCGGGTTGCACGCGTTGGAACAAGCGGAACTTGTTCTCGGTGAGTATATAGGTGGCCAGCCCAGGCCAGCGTTCGAGGGTCGCGAGCGACGAGCGAGCGAAGGCTTCGATGTCTTTGCGCCAATCGCCCGTGAGGGCGGGTAGTTGCTGCAAGCGATCCTTGAAAGCAGCGTTGATCACCGCGCTGATCAGTTCATCGCGGCTGCCCAGGTGGTAATGGACCATGCCTGCCGCGACGCCGAGTTCTTTCCCGATCCGGACCATGCTGACTTCTGTCAGGGATTCGTTCTGCGCAATCCCGATGGCGCACGTAATCATCGCCTCTCGCGAAACATCCTGATCACTTTTTGGACGACGGCCCGAACGTTTGCGCGGTACTGCCTTGGCGGTTGCAGAGGTGACGGAGCTTTCAGACATCCAGGCTTCCCTTGGGCTTAATTGACAGACTCTCAGATTAGCATCGAGCTTGCGCGCCGAGCAAATTGAGGGGCTGTCAATTGACTGCGAAGTTCGGTTTCTGGCGGGTGCAAGAATTTTTCTTTTTCATAATTGACACCATCTCAATTAGTGGCCTAACCTAGCCCTGAGGTTAATTGAGCATGTCTCAATTAATGTGTTCAAACGATCCCTTGAGGTCTGGCAGGAGGGCCCGTCGTGGCTAATTCCAGCAACAAGAAAGTAGCGGTCACCGCAGGGTTGCGTGGTGCATCCTGGCGCCCGGAGCGCATGGGCAAGCCGTTCAGTTCGACCCCTTGCCCATTGCTTACCCAGGACGGTCAGGGTGCCTTGGGTGTGCTGTTTTCCCGGGGCGGTGAGCGTAAGGTGGTGTTCATCATGCATCCCCGTGAATTGGTGGTAACCCACTATCTGGTCCCGGATGTACTGGATGCTGGTTGGGCCTGTTGGGTCCAGGGTGCTCGCTCCATCGGCAACGACTTGCGTCTTGAACATGAGTTCGCGCTCTACGATGTTGCCGCCGGGATGCGCCAGTTACGGGCAATGGGCTTCGAGACCATCGTCCTGCTCGGCAACTCGGGCGGGGCAGGGCTGTTTGCCTTCTACAACCAGCAGGCGTTATGCGCACGGGAAAAGCGCATCACCAGCACACCAGCAGGTCGTGCTACCCGATTTGCCACGGCGGATTTTCCGCCGGCTGATGGCATCGCACTGGTGTCGCCGCACCCGGGTCAAGGCATCTTGCTGATGAATGCGCTTGATCCTTCGGTAAGCGATGAATCCGACCCGTTCTCGACGGATCCTGCGCTGGACCCATTCAGTGAGGTGAATGGTTTTCGCATGCCGCCAGACTCGTCCCGCTACAGCGTCGACTTCATCGATCGCTACCGGATCGCGCAGCGCCAGCGTGTGGCGCGCATCGATGCCTTTGCCCGACAACTGGTCGAGCAACGGCAGGCGGCGCGCGAGCGCATCAAGTCCGGTGGTACGCGCGCCGACAAGGCGCTGGCCAGCCACGGGCCGATCTTCCAGGTGTGGCGCACCGATGCCGACCTGCGTTGCTGGGACACCTCGCTCGATCCGTCCGACCGCTACGTCGGTTCGCTCTGGGGCAGCGACCCTTTCATTTCCAACCTGGGCAGCGTTGGCTTCGGCCGGACGGTGACGCCGGAGTCATGGTTGTCAACCTGGTCCGGGCTCTCCTCGAACGCCTCCCTGGCCAAGTGCGCGAACGCTATCGAGCAACCCACGCTGCTCATCGAATACACCGGCGACAACTGTGTGTTCCCTAGTGACGCCAATGCCATCTATGGCGCGATCCCGGCGGCCAGCAAGGAGCGCTACCGCGTGCGTGGAAATCATCACGGCCAGGCCTTGGACGAGGGTGAGATCGGCGGTCAGCTCATCGCTGGTGAACACCTGGGACGTTGGCTTCAAGACACCTTCTAAACGACCAAGAGCGTGCAGTCATGACAATTACAACAACACAAGCCTCTTCCACCTCTGCCGCCCTCGGTGCTGGCGAACAGTTGCGACATGTCGCTTCGCCCATTCCAGGCGTGGTGTATCCCGAGCAGAGCGAGCTCGACCGGTATCTCTCCGAAGGCGTGCTGGGCTTTGAAACCTTGCCCGATGGCTTTCGTTCGATCGTCAGGCAATACCCCGACCACATCGCGCTGCTGGGGCCGGGCTTGCGCATCACCTACCGGGAGCTGGACGAGCGCTCCACCCGCCTGGCTGGTGCGTTCCTGCAGCAGGGGCTGCAGCCGCTGGACCCTGTGGTGTTCCAGTTGCGTGACAGCGAACAGCTGATCATCGCCTTCCTTGCCTGCCTGAAGAGCGGGCTGATCCCGATCTGTACCCTGGCGGCTCACCGTGAGCGCGAAATTGGTTACTTGGCCAGCCTGGCCGAAGCCAAGCTGCACATTGTCCAGGGAGACGACCCGAAGTTCGACAGCATCGGCTTCGCCCGCAAGATGCAGGAGGCCGCGCCTTCCTTACGGCTGATCATGCAGGTGCGTGGTCCATCCCAGGACGGTGTCTTGCATCAGGACATGCTGATCGACGGCATCGACCTGGCCGAAGCCGAGACGCTGTTGCAAGGCGTGCGCCTGGACCCGTTCCAGGTCGCGGTCTATCAGTTGTCCGGTGGCACCACTGGGGTGCCGAAAATCATCCCGCGCTTTCACAACGAATACCTTTACAACATGCGCGCGGTTGCCCGCTGGCTGGATTACCAGCCCGACGATGTGCTGTTCATGCCGCAGCCGATGGTGCACAACCTCAACATGGGCTGCTGCTTCGGTCCCTTCCTCATGACCGGCGGCACGGTCACGGTGACGCCCGACCTGCAGCCGGACACCCTGATCTCGCTGATCGCCTCGACGAAACCGACCTGGTTGATGCTCGGCGGCCCGATCATCGCCCGTCTTGAGTCGGCGATCCAGGATGGCCGGGTCGACCTGGCCAATGCCCGGGGCGTGCTGGTCGCCAACAGCGCCGCCAAGTTGCAGAAGCTCTTGGGCGTACGCACCCACAACGTGTTTGGCATCACCGAGGGCGTGATCATGTTCGGCCACAAGGAGGATATGGCTGAGGCTCATGACACCACCAACGGTCGGCCGGTATCTGCTTGGGACGACATCCGCATCCTGGTGCCGGGCACCGAGCAGGATGCCAGGCCGGGCGAAATCGGCGAGCCGGCATTCAAGGGGCCGTACACCATCCATGGCTACTTCCGTGCTGAGGAACGCAACCGGGAAACCTTCACCAGCGACGGTTACTACCGCTCCGGCGACCTCATGTACACCAAGGTCATTGACGGCAAGACCTATTACGTCTTCTGCGGTCGCTTGAAAGACCTGGTCAGCCGCGGTGGCGAAAAGATCAATTGCGAGGAAGTCGAGCTGGCAATCGCCGGGCATCCGGCCGTGGCCGCTGTGGCCGCCGTGGGTTATCCCTGCCCGGTGTTCGACGAGCGCTTGTGCGCCGCCTTGGTGCTGCGCGATGGCTTTGCCGCACCCAGTGTCGCGGAGCTGGGCGCTTATCTGGAGGACTATGGCCTGGCCAAGTTCAAATGGCCGGAGCGTATCGAAGTGCTCGACGTATTCCCTCTGACCGCCTCCGGCAAGCTCAGCAAGGAAAAACTGCGCGAGCAGGTCAAGGCGAATGTTGAGCGTGAACAGGCCAAACAAGCGAACTGACAGGCAGTTCTAAGGAGTACTTCAAATGGTAAACCAGCCCGTTCTCAAGGGTGTCCATCATAGCGCCAGGCCCACCTGGAAACTCCGTGAAACCGTGGAGTTCTACCGCGACAAGCTTGGCCTGCCGCTCGTTCATGCCATCTCGGCGCGAGGTTGGGGGCCGTCCAATCACCCGGACTTCCTGCATTTCTTCTTCGATAGCGGCAATCACAGCACCATTGCTTTCTTCTACTACATCAACACCGAGCAGCCGGACTACACCCGGCCGGTGGCGGACTATCGCTTCGAGGCCACCCATACCGCGTGGCGCGTCGACACCCGCGAAGAGTTGCTGCAATGGCGCGACCGCCTGGAGAGCCATGGTATCCCGTTGATCTTCCAGATCCGCCACGAACTCATCGAGTCGATCTACTTCAACGACCCGAATGGCTATTACCTGGAAATCACCATTCAGGAACGGCCGATGGACGCCCTGGATGCAGAGGATGCTACCCGCACCCTCGAAGCTGCCATGGCGCTTGAAGATGGTCTTGAAGCCGGAAGCACCGGATTCACCAGCATCGATCAGGTCTGGAAAGCCAAGGCCAAGGGTATCGACCCCGATGCTGCTGAAGAGCTCGCGCTGTATGTCCTCGATGCTCCGGAGTTCTCGCCGCTCGTCCAGGCAGCAGAGCAAGCCCCGGGCGTTCAACTGGAAAAACTGGGTAACGGCTACTGGAAGATCACGGCCGAAGACGCCTTGGTATTCGAGCGCAAGCGGCTGGGCTTTGTCCCGGCATTGTGGAACGCGGCACTGACGGGCGGTTTTGTGGGCCTGGTCAGTGAGTTCGATCGCTATCGGCTGCAGATCAGCCGAGGAGAGCAGTGATGAAGATAGCGATTGTCGGAGGTGGCCCGTCGGGCCTCTATCTCGGGCTGTTGTTGAAGCACGGCGCACCTGGCTGGCAGGTGGAGGTCATCGAGCAGAACGCGGCGGACGCGACCTTCGGTTTTGGCGTGGTGCTGGCCGATACCGGCCTGCAACAACTGCGTGATGCGGACCCTTCCTCCTATGACGCGCTCTGTGCCGCCACCAAGCAGCATGAGCACCAGGTGATCGTGCAGGCGGAAACGCCCATCGATATCCGCCTGCCCGTGAAGGGTGGGGCGATTCCCCGGCTGACGCTGCTGCAAATCCTGGAGCGGCAGGCTGAGGCGGCGGGCGTGGTGGTGCATTACCGGCAGCGCATCGAGGACCTGGCGGACCTTGCCCGACTTGGCCTGGACGACGCCGATGTGGTGGTGGGCGCGGACGGTATCAACTCGGTGGTCCGGCGTGCCTTCGAGCAGGGCTTCGGTACCACCACCAGCACCTTGGGCAACCACTTCGCTTGGTACGGTACGCCGAAGGTCTTCGATGCCTCGGCGCTGGTGTTCCGCAAGTATGCCGGTGGGCATTTCGTGGCCCATTACTACGCCTACAGCGACGAGATGAGCACCTTCGTCGCCGAATGCGATGATGCCACCTGGCAACGGTTGAATCTGGGCAGTCTGAGCGATGCTCAGCGCCAGGCGCTGATGGAAAAGATCTTCGCGCCTGAGCTGGAAGGGGCTCCGCTGATGGATGGCAATGCCCGTGTCGTCTGGCGTCAGTTCCCGGTGGTGCGTAATGCCCATTGGACCCATGGCCGTCATGTACTGATCGGTGATGCCCTGGCGAGCGCGCATTTCTCCATCGGTTCGGGTACACGGATCGCCATGAACGACTCCATCGCTCTGGCCAAGGCGCTGCTCGATTGCGAGGGGGACGCGTTGGCTGGGCTGGCGGCATACGAGCGTAGCCACAGGCCCAGCAAGCAGAAGCTCATCCGCGCCTCCGAGCGATCCTACCTCTGGTACGAGCGGATGGCGCAGTGGATGGACAACTACAGTGCCGAGGAATTCGTCTACCAGTTCATGACCCGTACCGGCCGCGTCGATGACGAGCGTTTGCGGCGTGAGTATCCGGATCTGATGGCGCGCCTGGGCAACGTCGGGAGCCAGGTATGAACGAGAGTGTCGAGATCGTCGTCGGGCATCAGCCTTTCACGGTACGGCGCACGGTGCGCTGGATGGATTGCGACCCCGCTGGAGTCGCCTTCACCGGGCGCTTCACCGAATACCTGATCGGCGCTGTCATGCACTTTTACCGCCATATTGGTTGGGGGCCAGGTGCGAAAGGTGAAGGAAATGTCGGATTGCCCTGTAAGCACATGGACCTCACTTTTCATGTGAGCCTTCCAGCGGAATCCATCGTAGATATCACTATCCACGTCGGGACCATACGCGAGAGAAGCTTCGACTTGGTCGCCCATGCGCATTTGCCTGATGGGCGGCTGGCGTTCGAAGGCATCTTTGCACCTATCTGTATCGAGCCGCTGGAACGCCGGAGCGTGCAGATACCGCACCTTCTCCGGGAGGCTTTACAGCAACACCATATTTCTGCTGAAGAGGCACGACCATGACCGTTACCTATCGAATTGGCCAGATTGTGCCCAGTTCCAACACCACGATGGAGACGGAGATTCCGGCGATGCTCAATGCGCGCCAGCAGCTTCGCCCTGAGCGCTTCACCTTTCACTCCAGCCGGATGCGCATGCACAAGGTCACACCCGAAGAGCTAGAGGCGATGAACCGCGAAGCCCTGCGTTGCGCCGCCGAGCTGGCGGATGCAAGGGTTGATGTCATGAGTACGGCGTGCCTGGTGGCGATCATGGCGATGGGCAATGGCTACCATCGTCAGGTCCAGGAGGAGTTGACGGCGATCGCCCGTGCCAACCATTGCGACGCGCCAGTGATGACCTCGGCAGGTGCCCTGGTCGAGGGATTAAAGATCATGGGGGCTCGGCGGATCTCGTTGCTTGCACCTTACATGCGCTCACTGTGCGATCGAGTGGTCGAATACATCGAGAATGAAGGGATAGAGGTGGTCGATTCGATTGCCTTTGAGATATCAGACAACCTCGATGTAGGCAGGCGCGATCCGGCTCTCTTGCTCGAAGATGTGAAAAAGCTCAATACAACAGGAGTCGATGTAGTGGTGCTGTCGGCCTGTGTGCAAATGCAGTCGTTGCCGTCGATCCAGGCGGCCGAGGACGCCTTGGGCATCCCGGTGACCTCGACCGCAGTTTGCACGGTGCGGCGCATGCTCGATCACCTGGGGCTGGAACCGGTCGTACCTGGTGCCGGGGCACTGCTCTCCGGGCGCTATCCGGCGCGGGAGGAGGGTGGCCATGCGTGAGGCGCTGATTGTCTCGACCGCGCGCACAGCAATTGGCAAGGCAGGCCGTGGTGCGCTGAACAACGTGAAGTCACCGACGCTGATGGGGCATGTGCTGCGCCATGCCGTCGAGCGTGCGGGCGTTGAGCCAGCCGCTATTGACGATGTGGTCATTGGCACTGTGCTTGCCGCCGGGACGGCCGGGTCCAACCTTGCCCGCAACGCCGTGTTCGCGGCTGGGTTGCCGCATTCGGTGAGTGGGCAGACGCTGGATCGCCAGTGCTCCTCCGGTTTGATGGCCATCGCCACGGCGGCCAAGCAGATCATCGTCGATGGTATGGATGTGGTTGTCGCAGGCGGGCAGGAAAACATTTCCGCCGTGCAGCAGCGCTACTTCCAGTGGGTCGCCGATGAGCAGGATGGCGCCGTGATCCAGTCGGCTCCCCATGCCTACATGCCCATGTTGCAGACGGCCGAATTCGTGGCGCGCAAGTACGGTATTTCCCGTGAGCAGCAGGATGAGTTCGCCTACGTCTCGCAGCAGCGTACGGCCCGTGCGCAAGCGCAGGGACGTTTCCTGGAAGAGATCGTGCCCATCAGTGCCCAGCATCGCATCGTCGATAAGGATTCGGGGGCTTCCCGTTTGCAGGCCGTGTTGCTGCAGCAGGACGAGGGCAACCGGCCAGAGACCACCCTCGAGGGGCTGGCTCGCCTGGCGCCGGTGCTTGAAGGCGGGACCATCACTGCCGGCAACGCGAGCCAGCTGTCCGATGGCGCCAGCGCCTGCGTGCTGGTGGACAAGCGTTTTGCCGAGCAGCGGGGTCTGTCGCCGCTCGGGCTCTATCGCGGGATGGCCGTGGCCGGGCTAGCACCAGAGGAGATGGGCATAGGCCCGGTACTGGCCATCCCCAAGCTGCTCAGGCAGCACGGCCTACGCGTGCAGGACATCGACCTGTGGGAGCTGAACGAGGCGTTCGCCTGCCAGGCCCTGTACTGCCAGCGTCAGCTCGATATCGACCTAGACCGGTGCAATGTCAACGGTGGCGCCATTGCCATCGGTCACCCCTATGGCATGACAGGCGCTCGCCAGGTTGGCCATGTGCTGATCGAAGGCAAGCGTCGAAAGGCCAGGTACGCGGTGGTGTCGATGTGCGTCGGTGGCGGCATGGGGGCTGCGGCGTTGTTCGAGATCGCTTGAATGTGACGGCCCGTCATGGTCCTGCCTGGGCCTGGGCTGTTGCGAACCAGACAACACAAACCAAAGGTGGTATGCAAAATGTCGGTAGAACAAAAACAATACGCGCTGAATGTACTTACCAGTGGCCTGTACTTCGGTGAAGGCCCACGCTGGCGAGATGGCACACTCTATGTCTCGGACATGCTGGGCAAGAAGGTGTACGCGGTGGACGCAGCTGGCAACAAGACTGTCATCGCCGAGATGCCGAACAAGCCCAACGGCATGGGCTTCTTGCCCAATGGCGACCTTATCCTCAGCTCCATGCACGAGGCCCGCCTTTACCGCCACACGCCAGCCGGGCTTGAACTCTACGCGGACCTCTCAGATATCTTTACCGGCTACGTCGGTGACATGGTCATCGACCAGCAGGGGCGAATCTATGTCGACGATGTCGGAGCCCGGGTCTTTGAAGGGGAAGCCCTGAAGCCGGGCCGCATCGTGATCGTCGAGCCCAGCGGCGAAATCTCGGTCGGCGTGGAAGACTGCAACTTCCCCAACGGTATCGTGATCACCCCGGACCAGAAGACCCTGGTCTTCGTTGAGACCTTCGCCGAGCGCCTCAGCGCGGTCGACATCATCGACGGCAAGCTTGTGAACCGCCGCGTGCTGCTGGACCTGACGCAGCTGTTCCCTTCGGCGGAAGATCGTGCCCGCAAGCGTGGCTGCATCGATGGGATCTCCATCGACGCCGAAGGTGGCATCTGGTTGAGCATGCTGCGTGCCGAGCAGTTCATGCGCATCAACACGCAAGGTGAAGTCACCGACCGCATCCCCATGCCGGGCTACGAGTGCGTGGCCAGCACTCTCGGTGGTGAGGATGGTAAGACGTTGTTCCTGGTGGCCACAAAGGTCGATGGCGACAACATTTTCGATGCCATGGTCAATCTGCGGACCGAAACAACGATCTTCACCACTCGCGTTGCTGTCGGTAAGGGCGTGGGCCGTCCATAGTTCCTGCCGTTGATTAGAAGCGGGCGCGGAAGCGCGCCCGCTCTTCCTCGCTTAGTTGCGTGTGAATTCCAGGGTGCCTGCCCAAGAGCAAGCACCGCGGGAAATGCTGTGCCAGGCGCACAGCCGCGAATAGTTGACCTGACCACAACAAATACAAGGAATCAGGGTCATGAATAGTTTTAAACTTACGCTTGCGTATCTGTTGCTGTTCGCGACAACAGCGAGCGCCTCCAACGGTCCGCAATACGCAGGCTATGGTGCACAGGCCATGGGCATGGGCGGTGCGTCTATAGCCAACCCTACCGACTCGCTGGCCGCTGTCAATAATCCTGCTGGCATGGGAGCTGTCGGTTCGCGGGTGGATGGCAGCCTCACCGCCACTGCGGGGCAATTGCGTTCGAACGTTCATGGCACCGAGAGCAGCGATGACGTGCTGGTGTTTGTTCCGGGGTTCGGCGTTAACTATCAGTACCAGCCTGATGTAACCCTCGGTCTCTCGGTTTCCGGGTACGGTGCCGGCATCGACTACGGCAAACCAATTCCCGCATTCGGAACATCCAATGTGAAATCCGAACTGACCCAGATATTAATTGCACCAACGGCCACCTACGAGTTTCAACCAGGCCACTACCTTGGGCTGTCGGTCAAACTGGGTTATGAAAGCCTGATGTTGCATGGACTGGAGAATTTTGGCGCGACCAACGACCGGGATCACGCTTTGGGTGCCGGCCTAGGCATCGGATATCTGGGCACTATCGCGCCAGGGCTGCGTCTGGGCGTCACCTACTCGACGCCAGTCTGGTTCCAGAAACTTGATGCACATGAGGACATCATTCCCAACGGACGCCTAAACATGCCGCAGCAGGCAGGCTTGGGGTTGGCCTATGACACGGGTGCCTGGACATTCGCCTTTGATTACCTATGGATCGATTGGAGCCATGAGAAGGCCCTGGCCAACTCCCTGACCGAAGGTGGTGCACCCGGAGCAGGTAACGGGCCGGGCTTCGGTTGGCGCGACCAGCATGTATTTCGCTTCGGAGTAAATTACCAATACAACGACCGGCTTCAATTGCGTACCGGGTTGTCTCTTGCCAACCACCAGGTTCCCGACCGTGAGGCCACGCTGATTGCAATTGCACCCTGTAATCAGCCCAAGAGCGCGCATCTTGGTTTCACGTACAAGGTGTCTGAGGGAGTAGAGGTGACGGGAGCCTACATGTACGACTTCCGGCATATCACCAAAGGGACGGGGGCTAGTGAGGGAGTGGAGGCCGGAGGCGAACTGCACATGTTGACTGTAGGGTTGGGTTACAAGTTCTAGCCGGTCATGGGTAGTCTGCGTATCGCATTGTTATGAACTTACGAGGATGGGTTCTATTGCAGGGAAGCTGGAGCAGCGACGTTCTCCATCAGGTTCGTCGCTGAGTATGGCCATTAAGGCAAAGCACCGCCCGGTGCCCACGATCGCCGGGCGGTGCATCTCGAATCTTAAGCTAAGCCAAAGGGAAAACCGAGCATGGCTTTGGACAAGGTGGAGAGTGCTCCCAAGGAACTCCTTGAGCAGTAATTCTCGGGAACTCTTGGCAGCGTGCGCGCTTAACTTATGACTCCTTCGATTGACTCAGTCAAAAAAACAAACATTGATAGTTGTTTTATTCTGTTCACAGGACTTGCGAATGCCTCTCAACGACAAAGTAATCATTATCACCGGCGGTTGCCAGGGGTTGGGCCGCACCATGGCCGAGTATTTTGCGAGCAAAGGCGCGAAGCTTGCGCTGGCGGATCTCAACCCGGAGAAGCTCGAACAAGCCGTAGCTGCCTGCCGGGCACATGGCGTGGAAGCACGGGCCTACCTGTGCAACGTGGCCGACGAAGAGCAAGTGACCCACATGGTGGCCCAGGTCGCCGATGATTTCGGCGCCATTCATGGTCTGATCAACAATGCCGGCATCTTGCGCGATGGCTTGCTCCTGAAGGTCAAGGACGGCGAGATGAGTAAAATGAGCCTGGCCCAGTGGCAGGCCGTCATCGACGTGAACCTGACCGGCGTGTTCCTCTGCACCCGCGAAGTGGCCGCGAAGATGGTCGAGCTGAAGAACCAGGGCGTCATCATCAATATTTCCTCGATCTCGCGGGCCGGCAACGTTGGCCAGACAAACTATTCCGCCGCCAAGGCCGGCGTGGCGGCCGCGACCGTCACTTGGGCCAAGGAACTGGCGCGCTTCAGTATCCGCGTGGCGGGTATAGCACCGGGGTTTATCGAAACAGAGATGACCCTGGGCATGAAACCCGAGGCGCTGGAGAAGATGACCGCAGGCATTCCTCTCAAGCGCATGGGGCGGCCAGAGGAGATTGCCCATTCAGCGGCTTACATTTTCGAGAACGACTATTACACCGGGCGAATCCTGGAGCTGGACGGCGGGCTGCGGCTCTAAAGCCGCCTGCACACTTACCGGGTCACCCCGAAGTCTGCGGTGTAGCGGGTTTTGCTCAACCACTCCGAGTCGCCACTAATAATGTCGTGCTCGGTCTTGAGGTTGAGGGAGGCCCGCTCGGTGACTTTGTAGTGCAAGCCCATTTCCGCATCAAGAGACTAGGTGGACGGCGCTGACAGCGGTTTGCTTAATTCGCCATCGGTGAAGAATTGTGTAAGTCGGGCACGAAGGTCTTTGGGGATGGTTCTTATGGTTTCGGATGCAGTAGAAGCGGAATACACGCGGGATCACGACAAAAAATATGGAAGAGGCACCGGGCCCATGACTGCCCTTGGCTGATGCCAGGGCAGTCATGGGACGGTATGGATCCAAGAATTAAAGGTAACCCCGTTCGGCGAGCGATACACAGCCGTCATGACCTACAACAATGTGATCCAACGTCTGGGTGCCAATCATGCTGAGGACGCTCTTGAGCGTCACGGTTAGCTTGCGATCGGCTTGGCTGGGTTCACGGTCGCCGGATGGATGGTTATGTACCTTTTGTGCCCTGTTTTCTTATGTGTGTGCTTGGAGCTTAGGAACGCACTTCCTGGGCCTCTGGTCTGAAGCAGAACACATAACGCCAGCCGAGACGCAACATGACATTCCCTTCATTTTCTCGAAGAGGTGATTGTCAGGGGCATGCCATTCGGTTTGCCACAGTTGATTTGGCTGCTTCGGCTACAGAAATCCGAACCCAACTGATGAATGTTGTGCTGCGACGATGTAGCAAGCTGAGCTGAGCTGAGCTGAGCTGAGCTGAGCTGGCGGCTTCATTTACCAAGAGCGGCACGGTGCGCTCACTAGCGAGGCGCTGCTCGCCTGTTAGCTTCTCGGCGGCTTCTTCAGCTTCGTCGCGGTCGTCGTAGGTGTTGAGTAGTTTCATAAGTTTTCGGATGCAAGCTTAATGGGTCGTAGATTCTGCCGGACTGACAAAAAGAACATCCCTTTCATTGGTGAGTAGCTGGTCAGCTATGCACTTGGCCAAAAAATAAGAGTCGAAGTGAAACCGATAGGGGGTGTATGCCCCCTATCATTCTGAATGAACAAGGCAATTGTCTTAGCACCGTCCAGCAGTGCCCGGATCATCATTGCAACAGGTAGCCCATCGGTTGATTGTTCTCGTCGAAGCAGAGAATGGTCTCACAATGACCTCCTAGCTGGTCGGCATTCGATTCGCTGATGTCCGGCAACCATTTGCCCAGTTCGGCAATAGGGACTTTCTTGTTGTTGATGTAGCAATCATCATCCATGCGCGGGTTGCACCAGGCGGTTTTGACTTCTGGCCATTCGGACTGGGGAGCAGTAGGAGCCTTCATTGCTGCTGATGCAGCTCCGCCCTTCTCCTGATTCCACGCTGCCCAACCACCGATGTAACGCTTGTCGAAGGTCGAGACCAGTTCATTGTCCGGGACACCTGCATCCAGGTAGAACTTCATCAGCAGACTACCTGCTTCCATGTACGATACTTGGCGAGAGGCGTCGGTACGATAGGCGACGGGCTTGCCATCCGTGCTGGTCCCGATCCGGTACCACATCGAGATCAGGAACGGGATGTCCTGGTTCCACTCACCCACCATTGCGTTGCTCACGCGGCACTTGCCACGTTGACACATCCCACTGATCTGGTTGTTGTAGCGGACGTTCTGCTGACGCTGGGAATCCCACAGGAGCACGTAGCGCGCATTGGCCAGCCAGGTACAGTTCAAGATGGTCTGGCCGGTGTAAATCTTCTTCATGTTACATGGGATGGCTTCGGGGAGGCCCTTCAGTGAGGTCTCATCTGGGAAGAACAAGCCGTTGCCTTCGTAATAGTCCACGGAGGCGGTGGCGTGAGCACAGAACGCTAGAAGGAGCATGCTGAGAATAAGTTTCATGGTTTATTTCTTACTATGAGGGGTTTGAAGAAGGAGGTCATTGAGCAAGGCTGCTATCTCTTGTAAACAACCTTGAGCTTCTTATTGACGTAGTCCTTGATGATTTCGTAGTCAGGGTTGTAAGTAACTAACGTATGACCTACACCTGCTGCGGCCGTTAATGTTGCTATGGTCAATGTTGCAGGTGTTGTCAGGACGGTGAATACAGCACCGAGTGCGCCGCCCTGTACCACAGCACTTTTCACGTCGCTTCTGACTCGACACTTCAGCCCCTGGCTTTCAATCTTGATTTCGACAAGTTTGATACCTGCCATGAAATTGCCCCTGAGGCCATGGATCTCGAAGGACGCTTTGCTTTTCACGAGACCTTCAATCTGCGCTTCATTCAGACCGGTTACGACGATCATGGTTTTTTTGAGCTCCCTGCAAGAGATAGTGGTTTAGAGAAAAAGTCGAATATCAACCTTTTAGGGTGAGTCTCGGTTTGGTAAGTCCTTCATGTCAACAGGTTGATCGCCAACCATCCAGGTTGAACTGGAGGGTGGCATGTCAAGAACCGAATCGAAGCAACTGGCGGAGCTTGTTGGTCAAGCAATTGCTCGCCAGCGTGTTCGTTGCAAGCTGAACCAAGAACAGGTTGCGGAAAAGCTTGGGATTGGAAGTGAGGCTGTATCCCGTATCGAGCGCGGGATCGTCATGCCTAACATCGAGCGTTTGGTCGAGTTAGCGGCAATTTTTGGGTGTGAAACAGCTGATTTGCTGACCGAGGGGAGTTCTCGCCCAGAAGATCAGGCGCGGAGGCTCTATGACTTGCTGTCTAGACTAGAGGCGCATGACCGCGACTTCGTCATGGATATGGTGGAGCGTCTTGTAACTAGACTCGATCGCGACTGATGGGCTCAGTCACGGCGGTTGCTTTGTTGTTTCGGAGGAATCTTGTGCCCCTGGCTCGTCGAACAGAGCACCACAGCACAGGCACAAGCAGTTGAACCCCGCGAAGTGATATTTGGCGACATCCTCGGCTACCCGCAATGCTGATGGATAAGCGGGTGTAATGGCGGCCAACCCATTGATGAGCAAATGGCTGCCTGGCGCTTGTGTATTTTCATTCGCTTTCTGCGCTTCTCGCAGCGCGCTGTCAGCCAGGCCGAGCAACAGGGCGATGCCCTTGACTGCTTCCCTAGTCAGGACGGCCTTGGAGTCGCAGATCAAGCAGTATCGAAGCATGATTCATGCTCCCGGTAAAAGCGGCCGTGCGCATGGCCGCTGACGGTGATTTGGAATATTTCAGGTGGGATTGCTCCGACTGGGGAAAATTAGTCTGAGCAAGCGACTCAGGATCCAGCAGGCCAGCACCACGGCCAGTAACAGCGGTGGGAAGCGCAGCATGAGCAGAATGCTCAGCACCAGCGCCCCGGCGGCGGCAAGCGCGCCGACGAAGATGAACAAACAGAGCAAGAATCGCAGTAGCGACATGGCGGGTCTCCAAGAGCTTCTGCCTGGCCGATGTGCTCAGCACAGACAGGTTTGATTTAGTGGGCCTGCGAGGCGAGAGTTTCCAGCTTGCCCGCGAGAGAGTTGGGAGCTGGCTGGGATTCACCCTGGCCAGAGGTAATGGCGGGCTCCGAGTTTGTGAAGAACTCTTCGATCACGACGTGACTGTCCTCCTCGCTGTCCTCGAAGGCGCCGTTGCCGAAGCCCCTGCGAGCCGCGTCATCTAGAGCCCTCTGATCGAAACCTGCTGTTTGCCGCTGTGTTTCGAGGTCGCTCGCCTTCTGCAGCGCTTCGGTCATATCCATGCCATTGCGTACCGTGAGGTCGACGTAGAAGATCGGCGTGCCATGGCTTTGCCGGGTGGATTTACCTCGCAGGCGCAGCTCCAGCGGCAGGCAAGCCAGCCGATTACCTGAGATGGCCTGGAAGTAATGCAGCCGAGCGGCCAGAGTGCGGATGCTGTTGAAACCCGTTGTGCGGAAAACAAAGCTACCCAATGAATCCTCATCACCAATGATCACATTCAGTCGGCCGTAAGGCTTGCAGGCACCGCCTTTTGCCAGTGGGCAGGCATCGGGCGAAGGACAGGGCAGAGACTGTATGCCGTCCTGGGTAATGCGCTTGCAGGTTTCACCATTGCCGACGCACAGCGGTCGCCCGGATTGCCGGTCGAATAAGGTGTAGTCGGCCCGGAAATTTAGTTCCGGCTCATTGAACAGAAGGCGCACAGGAAGGCTGCGCAGCTTGTCTTCCTTACTCTGGCGCAGTTCGTCGTTGAGTGGGTGTAGCAGCCAGCCATCCCTGCTTTGCACCTGGGACGTGATGGTGAACTGATCATCTTTCTCCGGCAGGCGTTTGCCGTTTTTCTCAACGACTTTGCCGATGGAGATGCGTCCGAGCACGGGTGGCGTCAGGGCTAAGCCTTTCAGCATGATGGTTCTCCTGAAAATGAAAAAAAGCCAGTCACGCAGCGCGAACTGGGTGGACTGGGTGGACTGGCCAAGGGGGCGGAAAGTGAGGGATAGCGGAGTCAGTTGATCAGGAAGCGGCGACTGCCTTCCTTGGTTTTGGCGTAGCGAACCTGCAGATAAGGTTTCTCTTGCAGTAGGCGTTCGACATCGAGCACGGTGCTGCCCTTGGATTTCTTCCAGCTGATATATCCGCTGGAAAACTCCGCTCGGGTGGCCTCGCCGATGGCTTGCTGCAGCATCTGCTTGAGCTGGGCCTCGCGCGTTTGTTTCTCGCCGATGGATTGGCGTACGGCCTTGAGCTCCAAGTAGGCCGCCGCCAATCCTGCATGGCCGCTGAAGTCGACGGCCTGGCCGTTGTCCTCCGGGTATAAGCAGCGCAAAGCCGCCTCGGCCGATGCGCTACCGTCGGCTGGCGGCGGAGTGTCGGTTTCCACATAGCTCCAGAACTTGCGCTCCAGTTCGATCAGGCGAGCGATCATCTGCTCGTCACGCTCAATGCGGTGAACCTCCAGAGATTGACCTCCCAGCAGTACCGCCACATCCGCTGCCCGCTTGCCGGTGACGGCGAGCTGGTGCATTACTTGGAGCTGCACATACTCGGGCACGCCTTCTTTCCAGAGGCGTGCCCCGTTTATGCCGGCGGTCTTGCATTCGAGGATCTGCACATCGTCTGCGCCGATCACCTCGCGGTCGATGTTAGCGAGCATCCAGGACAGCTCTGGATCTGGATGCTGCAGTACGGCGTTGATGCGCCGGACCTTGTTCTTAGTGCGTTTACTGTAGTGCCAGGCCACGATAGGTTCGAGGATATTGCCCCAGTACATGGGGCTTTCTTCATCCTGTGGATCGGCTTTCGGCAATGCAGCATCGCGGCCAGTTTTCTCCAGCCACAGTTCTAACTGCGACTTGTACGGATTGAGGCCGACAGCGGCGGCTGCATCCGAGCTGCCGATGCCCTGTTTGCGCACGGCCAGCCAGTCCTCACGCGGCAGTTCCTTGGTGCTGACCAGGCGCAGGGCAGGGCGGGCTTTGCGGGTATGGCTGTTCAATGACGTTGCTTTCATCGTATTCACCTGCAGACATAAAAACGCCCGACCAGCATTCAGCTGACCGGGCGATGCGGTTGATGAGCGGTGTTGTTAGGCGGCGAGACGCAGAGCAGTGTCCAGGGCGCGTTGTTTGATCTGCGCACCCTGGCCGAACCAGGCCGAGTCCATGCGGTACTCGTTGCTGCGGGCACGACGCTCGTGATCGACGTACTCGGTCACGGCATTGAGCAGGCCCCAGGCGGTGCCGCGTGCCGAGTCCAACTGACTGCCTCGACCTCGGCCTTCGTAAAGCTCCTGTACCTTGCGCAGGGCGCGTTCGTTGGGCAGCTGTTCCGGTAGTTGATTGCTCGGATTGACCTCGCACAGCACGTTCATGAAGAAACCCAGGGCTTCATGCCATTGCACCTTGCGTTCGGCAAGATGGCGCATGCGGTACATAAACTCGTCCCAACCGGAGACGGCTATGCCGAGTTGCTTCTTCACTGCCTTCGGATCGAAGCGGGTGTTGTGCGGAACTTTGATGGCTCGGCTGGTACCGTCCAGGGCGATGGTCAAGGTGTTGTTACACACCACCCGAACCGTGGTTGGTGTTGCCGTGGTGGCCAGGGTGCCGTCGCAGGACGTGGCCAGTAGCAGATAGCCGTTGACCTGGTCGTTACCCTTGAGTGTTGCGCCTTGCCCAGTGCGCGCGAGTGCCCAGAACTTGCGGCCGCCTTTGAGTACGCCGGCAGTTTCCAGCTCGTAGCCAGAGACCTCTGTGAGATCTCGGTAAAACTCCAGCACCTCGCGGGGCTGCACGGTGTGGTAGCGGCTGGAAACTACCGAAAGTGGAGCCTTTGTGTCCGAACGGTAGAGGACTTTCTGCTCGGGGAAGGAGTGGATGCTGCCGAGGTGGCCGATAGCGTCAGCTTTGAAGTGAACTGGACTTTCCTGAATCTGCCAGTCCATGCCGGCTTCATGTTGCCAGACCTCGATGGGTTGTTTCTGGGTGAGTTGATTGCCCAGGCCGTGCCAGGGAGCTTCGCCGGCGTATGCCATTGTTTCGACGAGATGAGCCATGGTTGTAATTCCTTTAGGTGCAAGCCGGCATAAAGCGCCTTGCAGAGCGCAGTAGCGTCCGGACGTAATAGATAGGAGAGGTGGCCTGATCAGGCCGGGAGGTTGAAGCGGTGACCGCATAGCAGGCAGAGGTTGTGGGCTAGGACATGGCGATCGAGCGACTCACCCAGTTGGGCGCCGAGCGCACAGCCGCCGACTCCGCCGGCCAAGCCACCGAGAATGGCACCAGACACTGAGCCGAGGGTGATGCCGACAGGTCCGGCGATAGCGCCGATGAGCGCACCAGCCTGACCACCTGCTAGAGCTGCGCTGACGCCACGGGCTGCACCGCCTACGGTGCCGATAGCAGCCCCGATTTTCATGGCGTGGTGGAAGGAAGCGACTTTTGGGGAATGACAGCGAGGGCACTGCAATGACATGGGGCGAACCTCTCTGGTGGTTATGTCATTGCGATTATGTAGGGTTGAGTTTTTCTCGAATTGAATCCGACTCGGCATCTAGGATCTGGTTATAGGAATTTTAGAGGCAATTTTCCGTATGCGACGTTTTGGCACTACTCAACGAATCAGGCTGAGCGTCCGGATAGGATTCTGATTGGAGGGTAGTCACCTATCAGCTAAGATCTCGTGTTAAGGCACAGGGAATCGTCCAATGCAGAGCAGTAGGGACAGAAGGCACGGATTGACGCGGCTGGGAAGGCTTACCCTTTTCCTGGTGTCTTACATTCCGTTATTTTTGATAATTATTTTTCAGCAATTCTATAAAAACAGTGACTATCTTAGCTTTGGAGGTTTCAACAGCGATGCCTGGATGAATTTCGCAAAGAAATTCGGTGTGGCTACCACGCTTATAATAATCTCGGTTTTGGCTGTTATTTTCTTGATGGTCTTGCTCCAAAATCTCGTAGAGAGAGCTGAGGAAAGCGGCGAAATTTCCAAAGTGGTGGACGTAGAAAATAAAAACTCAGAATCAATCGCTTATCTATTTACTTATATTATCCCTTTCGTGTTTCAAGACCCCGCTGACCCTGCCCAGCTAATACCAATAATCACTTTGATGTGCGTAACGTATACAATTTACGTCAACTCATCAATGATACTTATAAACCCAACTTTGAGTTTTTGGTATTCCCTCTATCACGTAGAGGTCGAAAGTCTAGCAGGAGCAAAGAAGAAAATAATAATTCTAACGAAAGAAAAGTTTATGGAAGAAGGTGATTTGCTCAAAATGAAGCGAATTGCCCACAGATTGTATTTCGGTATAGATTTGGGGAGGAAGGATGAGTAGCGAAGCTTTGAGCACCATTCAGGATTTAGTAAGCCAACAAAATCTTTCGTTTGAGGTGTTCTTCATACAAAGAAAAGCCAAGACTGAAAATAAGAAAAAAGGTTTTAGCTATACGCTTAGTAGGTTGGATGCCTCGAAAGAAATCAATGGCTTTTTTCTCAAGTCCGCAAAGGCACAAGTCGAGAAATATATAGAGTCTTCGGCAGTGGCGCAGAAATATGCTGTCATCTCCGATGACATGCCAAAAACGCTGTTCAAGTATGATGAGGCTGAAAAGCTAAAGGTTTCAGATCATACCTGGAAGAAAATTCTCAACGGCACGGAAATAAAATCCGCTGTTTCCTTAAATGAGCTAAAAAAGAATATATGGTGCTACTGCGTTAAAATTGTAAGTACGACTGATGGTGGAAAGACGAAAGCCTTGTTTTTCAAAAAGCTTACGGCTACAAGCGTTGCTACAGACACGCCACAAGGCTTTGGGAAGAAAATTAAGGCTCACTTCGACTCCACTGACCCTAAGTTGGTGGAAATTAAGACTGAGCACATTACTTTTGAAGATAAATTTGATTGCGTCTTGCAAGGTAATTCGTTTCTGATTTTCTCTAAAGCTGCATTCGAAAAAATCGCCGAGCTAGAAGATGAGTTTGTTGAGCTGTCAAATGAAACTTTAGAGATAATAAATAATCATTCTGTGGTCGAAGGTTTAGAGATTATTCGGGCAGAAGTCACATCAAAACCATCTATGATGCGAACCCTGGCGAATATTGCTAAAAATAACAATCATGCCCAAATCGGTGTCGCCGAAGTTGAGAATATGAAGCAGATGCTTCTTCAGTATGAAGGCCGAGAGTTGAAGTCTACTTCAGATGGAAGAGTCCTTATCGAAAACAAGGATGATGTGGAGGATTTTTTGAAGCTGCTCAATGA
Source organism: Pseudomonas putida (assembly GCF_028682475.1). Lineage (GTDB taxonomy): Bacteria > Pseudomonadota > Gammaproteobacteria > Pseudomonadales > Pseudomonadaceae > Aquipseudomonas > Aquipseudomonas putida_AG. The sequence continues at coordinate 299,554 of NZ_JANHLE010000001.1, read as the reverse complement.
CTATTACAAACAAGGTATGGTTACAGGTAAGACATATGGATCTAATTCTGGGAGTGTATTGGTTAAAAGGAGTTGATGTTCTGGCTCTTAATTATTAATACTGTATGTTGTGGGTGGTTTGAATAGGCCTATTGTATTTGTGATCTCTGTGTTGACGGTCGCTGTGGTCTTTAATAATTAACTATTGAGCTGTTTTCGCACCGTTCCAAATAACTAGTATCTGGAACGGTTAGTTGGTGGGTGTAGCATGTTTGAGGGTGAACGCTACTTTGGTAGAGCTTTATGAGTCAACGAATCGAGACGACCTTCCTGTCCCGGTTGTTCTGGATGGCCGACATCGAAAGATTGCCGGTAGCTGCTTCTTGGATGTGCTCGCTCCACCACTTCATCATTGGGCGTCTGCGCTCGATGTAGTCCGCTCGGTTATAGGCACTGCGTACTTCGTCTTTGTCGACGTGTGCAAGCGCTACTTCAATCAACTCAGGATCCCAAGCGTGTTCGTTGAGGATGGTGCTGGCCATAGAGCGCATCCCATGGCTTACCAGGCGTCCTTCGAATCCCATGCGTTTCAGTGCCATGTTGGCGGTTTGGCTGTTGCAGTGGGTTCGAGGATTACGGTCTGCAGGGAACACGTACTCCCGGTGTCCGCTGTAGGGCTTGATTGCTTCAAGCAGGGCTAGGGCCTGGTCTGTTAGCGGCACGATGTGGATACGGCGTTTCTTCATGCGCTCAGCTGGAATCGTCCAGACCTTCTTCTCGATGTCGATGTCAGCCCAGCAGGTGGTAGCAGCCTCTGCGGGTCGGGTCATGGTGTGGAGCTGCCATTCGATTAGGCAGCGGGTAGTCCTTTTTATGCTGGCATTGGCGATTGCCACCATGAGCTCTTTCAGCTCATCGGGTGGGAGTGCCGCCATGTTCTTCTTTTTGGGCTTTTTGAAGACGGAACGGATTCCGCTGAGCGGGTTTGCGTGAATCAGTCCTGAATTGACCCCGTAGGTCATGACCTCGTTGAGTCGCTGTGTCAGGCGTTTAACGGTTTCGAGGCTGCCTTTGGTTTCCAAGGGTCTGAGCAAATCGATGACCTTAGGGGCATTGATGGCTGAGATCGGGGTGGTGCCCAGGTCCGGGAAGATGTGCAGCGTGAGAGAGCGCCAAATGTCTTCGGCATAGGCAGGGGTGACTGAATCCTTTTTGAGCTCAAACCACGCCGTCGTCACGTTTTCGAAAGTGTGTTCTGTGGCTGCTTTTTTCGCTTGCCGCTCCGCATCGCGCTGCTCTTTCGGGTCCCGCCCCTGAGCGACGATCTCCCTCGCCTCAACGGTTCGCTTGCGTGCTTGAGCCAGGCTCACCTCGGGGAAGGTGCCTAGTCCCATGTTGATCCGTTTTTTGGTTACGGGATGGATATAGTTGAAATTCCATAGCTTTGAGCCATTGATTCTCACTCGCATTTGAAGGCCGTTGCCATCAGTCAGCGTGTAGTCCTTTTCCTTAGGTTTGGCGGCTTTGACTTTCAGGTCTGAAAGGCGCGTGGCTTGGGCACCCATGGTGTATTCCAATGCTGTTTGTGTATTCCAAAAATTACCAGCTGGGAGCTTGGAATACCACTTGGAATACACGTTTGCATGGATGTCTATGGACGCTGACGGATCTTGATGGTGCTGAAAGCCCCGTATTTGCTGGGTTTCAGGCACAAAAAAAGACGTCCGTGGACGTCTTTAGATGTGTATTTGGTGGAGCCGGGGGGATTTGAACCGCCGTCTCGCAATTGTTCTATATTAGTTTCCCTAAAGTCCGGGTAGCTGCTATTTCAACCGATACCGCACCGCCCATGTGGGGCGGACATTTTCCAGCAGCTGTAAAACCAATCAAATATGTGTTCAACGGCACAGATACGAAAGCCACAAGTCGACCGGTATTCCGCAGGCAACTAAGGTTCGATTACCCATCGCCCTCGCAACATTCCTTTCAGTTCATCAACGCTCAGAGTCATATCTCGCTTGCGATGGACCATCCCGTGACAGTTGGCGCACAACGTCACAAGGTCAGTCTCGGGATTTACGGCTTTCTCATCCCCAAATTCCGAAATCGGTACTACATGGTGAACGTGAATGAAGCCTTTAGCGTGTACGCCGTAAACCTGTTCGAAATTAAACCCACATGCCTTGCAGTCAAGTCCGTGGATAGCGATGGCCTTCGCCCTCAAATCTTTCCGGCGTTCGTAACGGGTTCCAAAGTAGCTTGTCTTGCTACCTTCATGGGCCGACTCGAAGGTCCATGGATCGCCTTCGGTCGTCGGTATGACCGCGAAGGCCTGCGAAGGCAGAAGTTTCGCGTGGCTTAGGATTGCATCGTAATCTGCCTGGGAAATGGGCCGAACCCCGTCGCGCCAATAGTTACTCGCGCGGGTGGCGGGGATAGTCTCTAGATACGCTTCGTGAATCTTTAAGGGGACAGCGCTTTCAAACGGAGTGAAATTCTCTATCAGTGCAAAAAAGTGCCCCTTATCACTCCTGCGGTCCGCGTAGACTTTGCCGATGCGCGCCATACCAAAATAATGCGGCTTGGCGCTGAGACGGGCGGAGGCGAAGGTTTTGTCCTTAATTCGCCCGTTGTAGTAGATCACTTCGGTTCCCTGGGTGAGCCAGGCTTGGTAACGCTTGGGGAAATGATAGACAGCGCCTGTTTCGTCTTCCCACTGCGATGTGTCGTTCTCAACGATGACGACGGGCATTTCATTTCCTCTCGATTGGTGGCAAAAGCCTACCAAAAATGAGGAAAAATCCTACGAAATATTGAAAGGTGTGCATCAAATCCAAACGACAACTTCGCTCCTAACTCATGTATGTCGGTGTCGAGTTGGAGGTTGGCTGCCGATATTCGCGTGTGGAAATACTTTCAGTCCTAATCGTCGACGGATTTTCCATCCGTGACATGCAAATTTTCAGAATTTCCCGATTCCCTGTAGTCCATTTCCGAATCATACTCCCGCCTGCTTCAAGCCATTGCGGTGTTTCTGATAGCGCTCTAGTCTCCCCCAGTCGTTGCCAATTCAACGACCGGTTTTGACAGACCGAATTCAAAGTGAATCCGCATGTGCTCGCGTTATGGCGGCTGTACGTGGGGCACCTTCGTGTGCGCCGGGTTTCCTTTGCTTTCTCGGTCTGTCAACCCGCGTATAGCTGCCACCTTTTGTTTGACAGCAGGCGTGTGGCGGCTCCCTAAAGCAAAGGAGTTCGCTATGTTAAAAATCGTCCCCGACCCACCGCTTCCCTCAAACCAATCCCTCGAAGACATCCTCGTCCAAATCTCCGAATACCTGGTCTGCGCCATGACCGTGGCACAGCAGACGGTCATGCTCCATTCCTCGTCCTCAGGCCAGATCCTGACCTTGTCCACGATGCATGAAATCGACAACGCCCGCGCTTTGGTTGAAGTGGCGTTGAGTAAGGTTCAGTTGCGGCATTGATTTGGCGGCAGTAACCGCGGGGTTCCGTGGTCGGGTGTAGGTGGCTGGTCTGGTATAGGCGAGCGCTTTGCGCTCGATCGCGGGCAACGCCCGCTCCCACAGATTTATTTGGAGTCGCGCTTTAATTGCAGTGGCGGCTAGGGAGGTTGGGATGGATGAGGGGTCGCGGTTGGAGCTCAAGACGGTAGGCGTCGGCACATTCGCTGAAGGCGAGGGCGGGGTAGGCGCTGAGCGGCTGTTTCGGGTCGAACCAGGGCAAGGTGCGGCGTTCGTGCTGGAGCAGGTTTCGGTCATGATGGGCTGTGCGCACCACCTGACGCTGCAAGCCGGCCTTGAGCAGGACGGTACGTCGGCATGGGCAGCGCATTATCTGGTGGGGATGGCCAAGGCGCTGGTTGAGGATTTGGCCCATGCCATGGTCGTTGAGTCGGGGGCCGCACGGGGCGCAGGTTGATCTCGCGAGTAGCACGCTGCGCAGTCCTGCGGTCAGTACGAGGGTCCGCATCAGGCACGGAAAGCCTTGGGGGGCTTTCGCGCCTGATGGACGAACACTGCGCTAAAGGCGCAATTACAGGTGGAAATCGCCCGCGGCTTCCGGCTGGTAAAGCACTTTCCTGATCCCGATCCGGCGGGTCCGGTCAGCAATTCGCCAGTCGATGGCGTCCCCCTCCTGATAGCCCAGGATGGCGGCACCGATGTCGGAACACACGGAATGCTTGCCGGCGCTGCTGTCGGCGTCTTCAGGGTAGACCAGGGCCACTTCGATCTCTTCGTCGTCCAGCTGCAGCAAGGCCCTGGAGTTCATCGTGACGACATTGCGCGCCACCTGCTGCGGCGTGACGACAATGGCTCGCTCAAGCTCATGTTCGAGTTCAACAACGGCCGGGCCTTGCTCGAGCGCGATCAGGCTCTCGAGCCTGGCCTTGTCGATTTCAGTGATGTAGATCTCAGTGGAGTCGACAACGGCACCTTCGCGCAAGAACCGCAGATAGCGCCCCGCCGTCATGGAAAATGACTTCAATGTCGGCGTTTCGTTCTCAAGCAGAAAGCCGCTGCGCAGAAAGGCTTTCAGCGAGCGCACGTTGTCCGGGTGGATCTTGGCGATGAGTTTCTCGGCGCGCATGTCGAGGAAGGCCAGTTTCATGCCTTCGCGGAGCGTGCGGGCGCCAAGGTTGCGGCCCCATTTGTCGCTGTCTCCGATGACCAGGACGATCTCGCAATTCGGGCCGGTTTTGACGAGACGGACAAAGCCCACCGGGGCGTCATGCCGGTCATAGGCCATGAAGAATCGGCCGTCCCGGTTGAATAGATGGGTCAGGATCGGCAATTGCGTCCGATCGATGACTTGCTCGATGGAGCGGGAGACATGACGCGAATCGCTCAGGTAGCAGGTGACGCGCTCATCCTCCAACCAATCCATCAACGTCAGCGCGTGTGCCCGAGTAATTTCAGGGCACAGCGAAATGAAAGGCTTGTTCATCTTCACCACACTTTTATATGTAAAGGATGAAAGCCCTTCATGGCTATGGCCATGACGGTTCTTTCTGCAACCGGCTATTTTAAGACATAACGCGAGTAGAAGGCGAACCGTAAGGCTGGACCGGTTTTCTGGCAGTGAAAGCCGGTCCAGTGTTGAAGCAGGGGAGCAGTCTGGCGATCAGACCGCTACAGCAACCAGCTCGATGCTTCTGTCTTGAGCATCAATGATGAAGGGCAGCGGCATGGGGTCTGGCGTGTCTAGGGATGAAACCTCGAAACCACCGACGACGATGGGCTGTCGCTGTTCCAGTACGATCGATTCCTCCGCCAGCCGTTTGACCATTCTCGCGTGGTTCATTGCGATTTCATTGAGCGTTGACACGTTACATCTCCGATAGCTGAGCAGGCGTCTGGTCGGCGCCCTAAAACGTTATTGTTGGCCGCTGCCGCGTCAGAATTACGTCTTTTCGGGGCCGCTTGGGCGGCATTGTGCAATAGGCACGCCAGTAAGTGTCAAAAATTGGGTGCCGCCCTCTCAAAGGCGACGAATGGCGGTGGGGCGGTGATTGTCGGCGAGCATTTTCCGCTGATTGGGCCATGCTGTTGCTTCTGCGGTTGTGTTCATTCGCGCTGACCCAGAGGAGCCCATGATGACGACCGAGCGTTCAGACGATGTCGTGACCCTGTTGATCCGCCATCAGGTTCGCGACGCGCAGCAGGCGCCGTATGAGGCCTGGCTGCGGCGCACCATTGGCATCGCCAAGGGCTATCCGGGGCATATCGGCATCGATGTGGTGCGCGAGCGGCAGGGTGGTTTGCATCTGTTCACCTGCATTTTGCGCTTTGCTTCCAGCGCCCAGTTGCAGGCGTGGCTGGATTCTGCCGAACGCAAGCAACTGGTCGAGGAGGTCAGCCCGTTGCTTGCCGATGGCGACCGTCTGGAGATCAATCCCGACCGCGAGTTCTGGTTCAACCCGGCCACGGCCGATGCGCCGCCGCCACGCTGGAAGCAAGTCTGTGTGACCTTTCTGGTGATCCTGCCGCTGTCGCTGCTGGTGCCCTGGCTGTGGCAACCGGTGTTCAGCACCTGGCCATGGCTCGGCGGCTATGTGCCGAGCAACGTGGTGATCACCTTGAGCATTGTGTTGCTGGTGGTCTATTGCTTCATGCCGCTGGCAACCCGGGCGTTCGCTGCCTGGCTGAATGCGCGTTGATTGCAAACACCGAGGTTTCCACGCCACTTTTTCAGGGGGTTCCATGTCTGCAGATCTGATCCTCTTCAATGGCCGTATCCACACCGTCGACCGCGATAAGCGCAGCGCCACGGCGGTGGCGATCGAGGACGGGCGCTTCATTGCCGTCGGTAGCGATGCCGAGGCGATGGCCCAGCGCGGTGGTGCCACTGAGCTCATCGACCTTAACCAGCGCACGGTGATTCCCGGTCTCAACGACTCGCACCTGCATCTGATCCGTGGTGGCCTCAATTACAACCTGGAGCTGCGCTGGGAAGGCGTGCCGTCGCTGGCCGATGCCTTGCGCATGCTCAAGGACCAGGCCGAGCGCACGCCCGCGCCGCAGTGGGTGCGGGTGGTTGGCGGCTGGAACGAGTTTCAGTTTGCGGAAAAGCGCATGCCCACTCTTGAGGAAATCAACCGCGCGGCGCCGGATACGCCGGTGTTCATCCTTCATCTATACGACCGCGCGCTGCTCAACCGCGCCGCGCTCAAGGCCGTGGGCTACAGCAAGGACACGCCCAACCCGCCTGGCGGTGAAATCCAGCGTGACAGCAAGGGCGAACCGACCGGCATGCTGATTGCCCGTCCCAACGCCACTATTCTCTACGCCACGCTGGCCAAGGGGCCGAAGCTGCCGCTGGAGTATCAGGTCAACTCTACCCGGCAGTTCATGCGCGAGCTGAATAGGCTGGGCCTTACCAGTGCCATCGATGCCGGTGGTGGTTATCAGAACTACCCGGACGATTATGCGGTGATCCAGGAACTGGCCAAGCAGGGGCAGCTGAGTATCCGCATTGCCTACAACCTGTTTACCCAAAAGCCCAAGGAAGAACTGAGCGACTTCAAGAACTGGAGCAACATCGTGAAACCTGGCGACGGTGACGATTTCTTCCGCCACAACGGCGCGGGCGAGATGCTGGTGTTTTCTGCGGCTGACTTTGAGGACTTCCTCGAACCGCGCCCGGACCTGCCGCAAACCATGGAACAGGAGCTGGAGCCGGTGGTGCGTCACCTGGTCGAGCAGCGTTGGCCGTTTCGCTTGCATGCCACTTACAACGAATCGATCTCGCGCATGCTGGATGTGTTCGAGAAGGTTGACCGCGATATTCCGTTCAATGGGTTGCCGTGGTTCTTCGACCATGCCGAAACCATTACCCCGCAGAACATCGAGCGGGTGAGGGCGCTGGGTGGTGGTATCGCCATTCAGGACCGCATGGCGTTTCAGGGTGAGTATTTTGTCGACCGCTATGGCGCCCAGGCCGCTGAGCACACCCCGCCGATCCAGCGCATGCTCAGCGAGGGTGTGCCGGTGGGGGCGGGGACCGATGCTACCCGGGTGTCCAGCTACAACCCGTGGACTTCGCTGTATTGGCTGGTGAGCGGTCGGACGGTGGGCGGTATGGCGTTGCAGCCGCAAGGCTTGTCACGTGATGTCGCGCTGGAGTTGTTTACCCATGGCAGCGCCTGGTTCTCCAGCGAGCAGGGCAAGAAGGGGCAGATCAAGGTGGGGCAGTTGGCTGATCTGGTGGCGTTATCGGCGGACTATTTCAGTGTCGGTGAGGAGTCGATCAAGTGGATCGAGTCGGTGCTGACGGTGGTGGGTGGCAAGGTGGTGTATGGCGCCGGCGAGTTCGACAAGCTCGGCCCGCCAGCGCTGCCGGTGCTGCCGGAGTGGTCGCCGGTGGCGAAGGTGGCTGGTCATTGGCGGCCAGTGGCGCCGGCGGTGCATCAGTGTCTGGGGGCGTGTGCGGTGCACGCCCATAGCCATGAGCGTGCGCGACAGTCTACGGTGCCGGTGAGCGACTATCAGGGCTTCTGGGGTGTTTTGGGCTGTTCGTGTTTCGCCTTCTGATCCAGCAGCTGTATTGCTGGAGCTACGGTAGGAGCGGGCTTGCCCCGCGATTGCGGTCTGTCAGTCACATCGCATCGCGGGGCAAGCCCGCTCCCACCGGGTGTGATTGGTGTTGTCTGGGTGATAGCATGTGGCCATCTTATTGGAGGCCTTGCCGTGGTGCGCACTGTTCCCCATTTGCTGGGCCTGGCCCTGATCATGCTGCTCGGCACGTCCAGTGCTCTGGCTGCCAACACGCCTTGCTCCGGCCGCAAAGGCGGTATCGCCGGGTGTGATGGCGACCTGTTCCTGTGCAACGACGGCTCGATCAGCGGCTCGAAAAAAAGCTGCAGCGCCTACCTTGGCGTCAGCCCGGTACGGCCAGCTGTGCAGGCGCTGCAAGGCGCAAGTAACACCTGTGGCTGTGGGTCTGGTAGCTTCTGCACTGGACCACGAGGTGGCGTTTATTGTCTGACGCCAAGCGGCAAAAAAAGCTATCGACGCCATTGATTGCCTACAAGGATGCGAGGTTTATGAGTTGCGACCTTCCGCACATCAGCGAGCGTTTGCACAATCGCAAAGCACGGTCGGCGTTGACCCAGCAGGGCGTACCACGCTGAGTTTCGTCTGGCGCTGGTTGTCGGGCGCGACGGGTGGCGGCGAGTCGAGTTACCTCGAGCGGGTGGCCTAGCACCCCGGTGGGAGCGGGCTTGCCCCGCGATGCGATGTGGCTGACAGGTCGCTATCGCGGGGCAAGCCCGCTCCCACCCCATTCCATCCCGCCGCACCCCGCGCAGGGGTTTTCAGGCAATCGCCTGCCGTTGCTGCGCAGGCACCTGCTCGATAAACCGCTCGAAATGCTCCAGGCGAACCCTGCTTTTCGCCACTGCCCGGCCTACGGTCTGCATGTCATGGATCAGCTCGGTAGCGTCGAGGCGGTGCAGGTTGCGGCCAATCAGTTGTTCGCAGCCTATCGAGGCCAGGCCCTGGCTGGTCAGGTCGACGTTGTAACGCGCATAGGTGAACAACGGCGCACTGCTCTGCATGCCGATCATGTCGCCCAGTTCACTGTCCAGCGGGTCACCCGCGACGCATTTACCAAACGCCCGGCACAGCATGTCTTGCTGGTTCGCCGACGCCAGCATCAGGCCGGCCGGTGTCGAGGTGGCGGTATAAAGCAGGTTCATCTGTCGGGGTGTCAGCTCCGGTGCCGAGGCCGGGTGCAGGCCGGTCCCCACCGACACCAGCAGCATGTCGTCTTCACCGGTTTTCCAGCCCATGCGATAGGCGGGCAGTGTGGCACTGAGGTAGGAGATGAACGCCGGGTTGTTGTAAGGGGTAAGGCCGCCGTCAATGAACACGAAGGGCTTTTTCAGCCCCGGAAAATGGATGGTTTCGGGCGCAAAGAACGTCGGCGCAGCGGTGCTGGCGCGCACAATGCGCCACAGTGGCAGGTCCAGGTTGCAGCCTGGGCCCGGCTGGTTGAACTGCGCGTAGGGGTTGTTGGTGAGCAGCCAGGGCGAGTCTGTGGTGGCGTTTTTGAGCACCACCATCAGCAGGGTTTTCAGTTGCTCGGAGCCCAGCGTGGTGTGCTCGCCGAAGCGCTCCTTCATCAGGCGCTCCAACTCGCCGTGAACGTAGCGATGAAACCCCAGCCGTTGCCACCAGCCCGCACGTTTGAACATGCGCTGGCCGGAGCTGCTGTACAGGTCGCGCAGTTCATCGACTGCCATGCCCAGCGACAATCCGGCTGCCAGTATGGCGCCGGTGCTGCAGCCGGAGACGAAGTGGAACCAGTCGGACAACCGCAACTGTGGGTTACCCGTGCTCACGCGCAGCAGGCGTTCGATCTCGGCGAGTATCTCTACTGCGATCACGCCGCGTATGCCACCGCCATCGATGGTCAGCAGGCGCTTTTTGCCCGCGCTTCGTACCATGCCCTGAAGGACTGAGTTCACTACAGGCTTCCTTTTATGTAGTTGATTGGCGCTCAACCGCCATGGGCGGGAACAATCGCCTTGCGTTCGGTGGTGGCCAACCAGCTCATGTGCTCACGGGACAACTCGACGCCGACCACTTCGAACACGGCCGCGCCCATGTCTGCCGCTTGTGGGCTCGCCATCAGGGCTTCGACGCGCTCAAGGTAGCGCTCGGTCGATTGGTACTGCGCATGCAGTTCCTTGATCGAGGTGTTATTGGCGTGCAGCTCCAGCACCGCGCCGATCACCGGAATCCAGCCGATCGCAAACACGATCAGGTCTTTCCAGGCCAGCTCCAGCCCAGGCAAGGTGGTGTGCTTGAAGAAGGAATAGAACGACAGCAGCACGACGCAGAGAACCACTGGAATGCAGATGGTTGCCTTGACCACCCGCTCGATCTTCTCGTGCTTGATGTGCAGACGATGTCGGGCTTTGTGGTAATACGCGCGCTGTGCGGCAATCCAGTCTTGAAGCACTTTGTTGCGTTCGACCGGTGGGACGTTTGCCTGGTGGCCGCCCAGCGATGCTTGTCTGATCAGCGAGACGATGGTGCGGCGCTTGTCCTGACCCTGGGCCGGCAGCCGTTGCGCCAGTGAAGCATTGCCTTGTGGATCGACCAGGCCCAGCGCTTGCCAGAAGAACTCGATACGCAACGACTCGGAAACGGCGCGGTAGAAGGCGTAGCGAAACTTGGTCCGGTTGGGCTTGGCCCGCAGGTACCAGAGAAAGGACAGCACGAACAGGCAGACATAGCCGGCCAGCACCAGCGCGACAGGAAGGATTTTTGCGTAGAACAGGAACACGCTGGTCAGCAGCAGGGTCAGTCCGGCCACGGTGCGATGGGTACGGTCGGTCTTGAGTTGCATGGCGTTGGCCAGGCCGTCAAAGCGCTGGAAGAGCTCGGCAATCGACTTCAAGTCGGCAGAACGCTGGTTGTAGAACGGTTGGTCGTCGCTCGGCCAATGGCCTTGACCCTTGCTGTTCTGGGCCAGGGCCCGGCTCGACCGGTTCAACTCGCGCAGATGCGCCAGGGTGTGGGCAGGCGGTTGCGCGCTGACACTGACACCCTCGGCGCTGGCACTGAGGATGTAGCCGCAGTGCTGATCGATGGCACTGGCAGACTGGCGATTGGCACTGATGCGGTACACCGGAACGGTGTCGACGTCGTGCAGGTAGCGGCTGATGTCGTTGCGCAGCTGGCTGGCCGTGTCTCGTGTGCGCGCCAGCATTTCCAGCGGTTGCAGCGCCTGCAAGGTGATGTGCTCGGTGCCGCCGGGCTTGGGCTGCGCGCCCTGATTGGCCGAAAGGTTGCCATCCCAGATCACCACCAGCACATCGGACTTGTTCAGCAGGTAATCGCCCAGATTGCAGTAGGCCTGCAGGCGATCACTCACTGGCGGTAGTTCAACTATCGGCAGGCCGAGCGCTTCCAGCTCGGCGTGGAGCGCCTCGAAGGCCGCTAGCGCCGCGCCGTGGAAGTCTTCGCGGTAGTGCGCCAGCGGCATCGGATACACCGTTACCGGCTCAACCGGCACGCCTTCCTTACGCAGCGCAAGGGCCGTTCGGGCGATCAGCTGATCGGCCCCTTCGGCAAGCCCGGTGATCACCCGCAGGGCAAGGTCGGGGTACTGCCGACGCAATGACTCGATCAGCTCTCGAAACTGACGTTCGATTCGCGCCGCGTCCTGGGCAAGCACGTCGCGATGCCCGCTGACACCGATGACGATGGAAAGGGGCTGGCTCACACCTGTGGATTCACGCATCAACGGGCGCGCATCCAGCGCACTGGGCCTACTGCTGAAACTCGACATGACATCAATATGCCTTTACTCAAAGAGCGCCAGCATATCGAGCCGGGATAAAGATGAGGAGGCGTACAGGGACATTATTGTGAAATTCTTTCCGATTATTGCGTGGCCGCTCAAAATCAGCTTTAAATGCTGCTTGATATTGATTGGCCATTATCGGCTTCGAGCTTGCTCACGGACGTCTTCATGCAAAACGACAGCAGCACAGTCAGGGAAATCAGGGTCTTCCTTTCCTCAACATTCAAGGATATGCAGGCCGAGCGACACTACCTGCTGACGCGGGTTTTTCCCGAAGTGCGTGAGGCGTGTGAAAGCCGGGGCGTGGGCTTCACTGAAATTGATCTGCGCTGGGGCATCACCGAGCAGGAAGCTGAAAAAGGCACGACCGTTGCGGTCTGCCTGAACGAAATTGACCGCTGCCGCGAATTCCCACCGTTCTTCATCGGCTTTCTGGGCGAACGTTATGGTTGGGTACCCGACCAGGCGATGCTCAATGACTACCTGCAGGGTAAGGAACTCAGCGAGTACGTCGGCAAGATCCAGACAGCGCTGGACAAGAACATCAGCGTGACCGAGCTTGAGTTTGACTACGCCCTTGAGGGCCAGCAGCAGGGCCGTGCCGAAGCGCTGTTCTATTTACGCAGCAACGCCCTCACCGCCGATTTGTACCGCCAGTCAGGCGGCGCTCAGCCCACGGATTTCTATGACCCGGGCAATGGCAAACTCGAGGTGCTCAAGCACAAGCTCCGCGAGTCGGGCGTCATCGAAATCGACAACTACGAATCGGTTGAAGCCTTTGGTGAGTCGGTAAAGGCTCAGTTGCTGCAGGAGCTGGACCGGCGCTATCCGGAAAAGCAGGGCGCCTTGGCTTTGCTGCGCCTGCCGCATGAGAACTTTGCCACGACGCGCCTGAAGTTCTATGTACCGCCAACCGGGTCTTGCGAGGCGGTATTGGGGTACTGCCATCACCGGCTGAGCGGCAAAGAAAAGCGACCTGCGCTGATTATCGGTGAACCGGGCGCGGGCAAAAGCGCCTTGATGGCCTATCTGGCGCGCAACCTGCCGCGACAGCCACTGCTTGCCGGCGCCAGGGTCCTCGACTTTCACATCGGTGCCGATGGTAAACGAGGCATCGATCAGTGGCTTGACGACATTCAGGTGCTGCTTGAAGGCCGCGTGACGCCAGAACAAGCATTGACTCAAGTGCCCTCCGGGAACGAAAAGTGGCAGGCCTTGGTCCAGCTGCTGTCGCGAAGCGTCGCCACGGCGCAAGGCAAGCCGCTGGTCCTGCTCCTGGACGGCATCGAACGCTTCGACAACCCCAGCCAGGTCCTGCGCCAGTTGCAGAAGCTGGCCCTGCCTGAACAGGTGATTGTCATTCTGTCGGCGACAGCGAGCCTGGATGCAGGCGAGGAGGCCGTCTGGCGCTATGGGCTTGAGCGGGCGGATGCCGCGCTTTTGCGCAGAATGATCGATACCTACACGATCAACTACCGCAAGCGTTTACCCGAAGCCCTCGTCAACCAGCTGATCCAGGCACCGGCAATGGCCTTGCCGGTGTACATGCGGGTTGTCCTCGAACAAATGCGCATACGTTCGGCCCATGAAACGCTTGAGCAAGATATTCAGGTGTTGCTGGAGCATCCGGATGCAGGAAGCCTGTTCCGCTCGATGCTCAATGCCTGGGACCTTGATCTGAGCACGGCGAACCATCCGCAGATCGTTTCCCGCGCGGCACAGTATCTGTGCGCCTCGCGGGCGGGGCTTTCCGAGCGCCAGCTGGCCCTGCTGCTGGCAAGCGACAGCGATGAGCCCGAAGGCGAGAGTGGGCAGAAGCGCGCACCGCAGTTGCTCATGAGCCGCGTGCTCTCGGTTTTGCGTCCTTACCTGGTGCGCTATGAGGGGCGTGAGCAACTGATGCATTCGTCGTTGCAGTCTGCTGTCATGCAGGGTGCCGATGAAATCCTCATTCGCCAGGAAATCATTCTGATCGTCGGGTGGGCGAGCAATAGCCAGCATCCGTCGCTGAGTAATGCCTTGGGCAGCTTCACTGCGCTGGTCATCGCCGAGCGCATTTTCCAAGCCTGTGAACTGCTTGCCCTGGATCCTGACGACGCCGTGGCCTTGGACACCCTGCGGTGGGATCTGCAAAAGCCGCTGTGCGTCGTTGCTTGCTACCAGTCTGCCCCGGCAACCTTGATGCAAGCCTTCGCCACGCTCGGTGCTCAACACGCAGAACACGACCAGGCGATAGCGGGTATTACCGCCGCCTGGAAAGCCTGCTCGCCGCTCTGGTTTCCTCTGGCTGTCGAAGATCTGGCCGTTTGCAACCAGATTACCCATCAGTTCATCGACCTTTCGTACAACGCGCTGTGCGAAGCCTGGTGTGCATTTGTTGCCGAATTGATTGCCGGACGCTTTGACAACAACCTCACGCTGCAGGCGCGTAACAACGCCAACCTGGCCGCGATGTACCTTGCCAGTCGCCGTCCGGAAAAGGCGGAACGCCTTGAACGGCAGGTGTTGGCGCAGTTTGAAGCCGCGTTCGGCAAGGATCATCCGGAAGTCGGCAAGGTGTTGGCGGTTATTGCGCTGGCCCGCTATCAGCAAGGTGATCTTGCAGAGGCGGCGCGCCTCGGGAGCAACGCTTACAAGATCCAGTTGGCGGCTTATCCGCATGGCAATCGAGACCTGGTACAGATACTCAGCAATCTGGGTCTGACCTACAGGGACCAGGGGAATCTCGACGCGGCAGAAGCAACGCTGCTCGATGGCTTCAAAATGGCGGCCAAGGTTTTCGACGCGTTCGACATCGACTTCATTACCCTGACCGTCGTACTGGCGGACACCTACTGCGATAAGCAGGATTACATCCGGGCTCGCGCATTCGCGGCCAAAGCGCTGGAGGCTGCTGGAGACTCGCTACCCAGCTGGCACCCGACTCACATCCATGCGCTGGTGACCTATGCGAACGTGTGCGCGGGCCTGGACAAGGTCAAGGACGCTGTTGAGGCCTACCAGATAGCGTACGCAATCTTTGGTGATACGACGCCCGATGACCATCAACAGCTCTACACGCTGGAGTGCAACCTGGGGCAACTGTTGCTCAAGCAAGGCGCGCTGGTTGAAGCGCAAGAGGTGCTGGGCAATGCCGTCGAGCGCAGTCGCCACTTTCCTGCACAGACCGGAGACACCCGTAGCGCTCAGGAGATGTTCAACCAGTGCCTGACGTTCAGGCTGGACCAAAACCACCTTCAGGCTGAGCTGGCCCACCGTCGGCTCATGGCCAGAGATTCGGCTACACGCTGCGCTCTGGTGATGTACCTGAACAATCTGGCCGTGGAATACAAAGACAGTGGCCAGTTCTTGTTGGCGGAGCAGTGCTTCCTCGAAGCCCTGGACATTGCCAAAGACCTTAGTGAAATAGACACGGCTGACCGCGCCATCGTGTTCAATGGCCTGGCGGCCTTGCGTGAAGAACAGAACCGCCTGGAGGAGGCCGAGCAGCTGTTTGTGCAAGTGTTGTATCTGCGTGAATCGGCATTGGCCAGCAACGATCAGCGCATCGCGCATTCCTGCTACCTGCTCGGTTCGGTCTACTTCAAGCAAGAGCGTTATGAGGAAGCAGAGGCCTATCTGGCGCGTGGTGTCGAAACCTTCAGAAGCGTCAGAAAGGCAGACATCCGGGCGTTTGCCGACTGCCTGAGCGTGTACGCCATGGTGCTGAAGAGAATTGCCCGGTTGGAGAAAGCCCGTGCGCACATGCAGGAGGCCGTTACCCTGTACAAAAAATGTGGGCGCGCGGCGAGCACAATGATTACCGGGCTCTCGCAAGAGATTCACGAGATCAACCTACAGCTCAACGGTAGCGGTGCAGCAGCCGGCGCTGGCGCTACACCGAGCTGGTGGAAGCCCTGGACCTGGTGATCGGGCGTCAGTTCAGTACGATGATTTTCGACACCAGCTCAGCACTGTTTTTCGCCTGCAATTTCTTCATCAACCGCGCCCGGTGCACTTCCACCGTGCGGTGCGAGATGTTCAGCTTGCGGCCGATCTCTTTGCAGGTCAGGCCGTTGACGATATGCGCGGAAATCTCACGCTCCCTGGGCGTGAGGTTGACCGTGGGCCGGAATGCCCGGTCCATGCGTTCGAAATGCCAGACCATCAACTGAAACGGATCTTCCGGGGTCAGGGTGTAGCCATTGGCCCGGGCCCAGAACACTTCGCCGCTGTGGTGCTGCATGAAACGCTCATCCGAGTAAGCACCGTTCTTGGCGTGGCGCAGCCAGCTCAGGCTGCGTTCGCCGATGGCGTTGTAGTCGGCCTGTGAGGGGTAGAGCTTGAGGATCAGTTCGCCCAGCAGGGCGTCGCGCTGGTAGCCGAACAGGCTCTGGAACGCTTCGTTGAGGTCGAGCATGCGGCGGTTGCCGGTGATCACTTGCGGCGCAGGCGACACCTGGAAGGCCAGGCGCTCAAGGTCTTGCAGTTGTCGGGCGGGGTCGGTCATGGCGCGGGCCTCATTCGTTCCTTTGAAATGTTGCCACGCAGTATCCATCAGTCTGGCTACTCATCCCTATACGTAGTTGCACGAATAGCGAGGGCTTCGGGGTTGGGGCCATTGTAAGGAACGCCTGTTCAACCAGAAGGATAAAAACCATGGCAACCGACTCCGTCAGCATCGTCGCCGCCGCGCATTCGCGCTTTGGCCGCTTGAGCGATGCCACCCTGGAACACCTGATCGTCGATGTCACCCGCGCCGCGCTGGCCGATGCGCAGGTGGCGGCCTCGGAGATCGACGCGCTGTTTCTCGGCCACTTCAATTCAGGGCTGGTGGCGGACGGCTTCCCCGCATCGCTGATGTTGCAGGCCGATCCGGCGTTGCGCTTCAAGCCCGCCACCCGTTGCGAAAACGCCTGCGCCTCGGGCTCGGCGGCGATTCAGGCGGGGATCAATGCGATTCTGTCCGGCAGCGCGGAGCTGGTGCTGGTGGTGGGGGCGGAGAAGATGACCTCCAACTCGACCGCGCAGGTGACCAAGGCGCTGGCCGGTGCAGGCTATCAGCATGATGTGGAAGAAGCAGGGCTGAGCTTTGCGCAGTTGTTCGGGCTGGCTGCCGCACAATACGAGCAGCGTTTTCACAGCCCGCTGTCGGCCATGGCCAGCATTGCCGCGAAGAACCACGCCAATGCCATGAGCAACCCGTTAGCGCAGATGCACAAGGCGATGAGTTTCGAGCACTGCAATACGGTGTCGCAGAGCAATCCCTATATCGCCGAGCCGCTGCGTCTGACCGACTGTTCGCTGGTCAGCGATGGCGCGGCGGCGATTGTGCTGGCGTCGGCCAAGCGTGCCCGGCAGTTCCGCCGCGAGGTGGCGATCAAGGGCATGGCCCAGGTCAACGATGTTCTGCCGCTGTCGCAACGTGACCTGCTGGCCTTTGAAGGGCCGCAGCGGGCGATTCAGTCGGCCTTGAGCAAGGCGCAGGTGAGCCTGGACGATCTGGGGTTTGCCGAGGTCCATGACTGTTTCACCATCGCTGAGCTGCTGATCTATGAAGCCATGGGCCTGGCACCGCGAGGGCAGGGGTATCGGGCACTGGAGGCGGGTATTGTCCAGCCCGGTGGCAAGTTGCCGGTCAACCTGTCGGGCGGGCTCAAGGCCAAGGGGCATCCGGTGGGGGCGACGGGGGTGTCGATGCATGCCCTGGCGTTCGCGCAACTGACCGGCAAGCCGATCGGGCTTGCGGCACCGAATGCCGAGTTCGGCCTGCTCTTCAACATGGGCGGTATGGCGGTCGCCAACTACGCCTCGGTGCTTCAGGCACGGAGGGCGTGAGCTTGAACATTGCCAACTGGTTGCACACCGCCGCCCAGCGCTGGCCCGAACGCCCGGCGCTGTTTGCCGGGCATCGGCAAATTGCCGATTACCAGACCTTTGCCGCCAACGTGCGCGGTCTGGCCTGTCAGCTCATTCACGAGCACGGGGTTGAGCCGGGTGATCGCGTGGCGCTGTTCATGAAGAACTGCTGCGAGTACCTGGAACTGATGTATGCAGTGTGGTGGGTCGGTGCCGTGATCGTGCCGATCAACTGCAAGCTGCACCGCAGCGAAGCCGCCTGGATTGTCGATAACGCCCAGGCGCGGGTGATCTTTACCGATGATGGCCAGGTGTTTGCACCGGGCGAGCTGGCAGAGGATTGCCGCGAGCAGGTCGGGCGCGGGCGGGTGGTGGAGGGCGCAGGCGATGCGCTGGCACTGCCTTACACCTGTAATGCCGATCACCTGGCCTGGCTGTTCTACACCTCCGGCACCACCGGACGCTCCAAGGGGGTGATGCTGTCCCACGGCAACCTGGTGGCGATGTCGCTGTGCTATCCGCTGGATGTCGATGCGCTCAGCGGTAACGAGGCGGTGCTGTATGCCGCGCCGATGTCCCATGGTGCCGGGTTGTACAACTTCATACATGTACGCTGCGGCGCTCGGCACGTGCTGCCGGAGTCCCGTGGCTTCAAGGCTGAAGAAGTGTTCGAGCTGGCGACCCGGCTTGGCGAGGTTTCGCTGTTCGCCGCGCCGACCATGGTCAAGCGCATGGTCGAGCAGGCGCGGGTAACGGGGTATGCCGGTGAAGGGATCAAGACCATCGTCTACGGCGGCGCGCCGATGTACCTGGCCGATTTGCAGGATGCGCTGGACACCTTCGGCCCGCGCCTGGTGCAGATCTACGGCCAGGGCGAGAGCCCGATGACCATCAGCGCCTTGCCCCGCGAAATGATCGCCGATCGTCAGCGCCCGGATTGGAAGCGTATCGCCTCATCAGTCGGGCTGGCGCACGCCTGTGTGGAGGTACGGGTGCTCGATGCCGAGCTACGTCCGCTGCCATCCGGGCAACCCGGCCAGATCGCCGTGCGCGGCCCGACGGTGATGCACGGTTACTGGCGCAACGAAGCCGCCAGCCGCGAGGCGTTGGTCGATGGCTGGTTGCTGACCGGTGACATCGGTTACCTCGACGACCAGAGCTACCTGACCCTCACCGACCGCTGCAAAGACGTGATCATCTCCGGTGGCAGCAACGTCTACCCGCGCGAGGTAGAGGAGGTGCTGGCCCTGCACCCTGAGGTGTTCGAAGTGTGCGTGGTCGGCGAGGCGGATGCCGAGTGGGGCGAGTCGGTGGTGGCCTTTGTGGTTGCCCGTGGTGACAGCCCGCTGGATGAACGTGCGCTAACGGCCTGGTTCCTCGCACGCATGGCCTCGTTCAAGAAACCGAAGAAGTATGTATTCCTCGCCGAACTGCCGAAAAACAGTTACGGCAAGGTACTCAAGACCGAACTGCGTCACTGGCTCAAGGAGGCCGCAAGCGCTGCCGCTGTCCCGTGAAAGGCGTCCCCAGGATTGTTTTCCATCAATAAGAACAAGACAGGAATTCGGCTATGGCAACTCATCAGCACAACCCGGCCCGGCAACGGCGGCGCGCCTTTATCGGCGCAACCTCGGGGCACCTTATCGAATGGTACGACTATGGCGTTTACGGCTTTCTGGCGGTGTATATCGGGCAGGCGTTTTTCGTCTCCGATGACCCGACCACCAGCCTGCTCAGCAGTTTTGCCGCCTTCGCCTTGAGCTTCTTCATCCGTCCTCTGGGCGGGCTGTTCTTCGGGCCTTTGGCCGACAAGATCGGCCGGCGCAAAACCCTGATCACCGTGCTGGTGATGATGGCGGGGTCCACCTGCCTGTTGGGCATGTTGCCGACCTATGCCGCCATTGGCATTGCCGCGCCGATCTTGCTGGTGCTGATTCGCTGCGTGCAGGGTTTCTCTGCGGGCGGTGAGATCGGCACTATCACCAGTTTCATTTCCGAGTACGCAGGGCCCGGGCGGCGGGGCTTTTCCACCTGCTGGCTGATGGTCACCGCGGTGCTGGGGCTGGTGCTCGGCGGCGTGGTTGCCAACGGCATGACCTGGGCGCTCGGTGCCGAGCTGATGCAGGACTGGGGCTGGCGCATTCCCTTCCTGGTCGCCGGGCCCATGGGCCTGGTGTCCATGTACATCCGCCTCAAGCTTGAAGACAGCCCGGAGTTCCTCGCCCTGCAGAAAGCCGGGGAAACCTCCAAGGCGCCGCTGCGTGAAGTCTGGCAGTGGAAGCGGGCGATTGCTCTGGTGTTCTTCATCATCACCCTGCACAGCTCGATCTTCTATCTGGTGCTGACCTTCGCTTCCACCTACATGTCGCGCATCCTCAAGTTCGACAGTGGCACCACGCTGCTTTACGTGTTCATCGCCAGCCTCTCGGCGGCGTTCGTCATGCCGTTTGGCGGGATGTTTACTGATAAGTACGGGCGCAAACCCTTCCTGATGGTGGTGGGGGTGTTGGCGACGCTGGCGATGTACTGGTTCTTCAAAGCCGCGCCTACAGCTACACCGGCCTCGTTCTTCTGGCCGCTGATGGCGGTGGCGATTCTGTTCGGGCTGTATGCCTCATCGACTTACGCGACCATGAGTGAACTGCTACCGACGCGGATCCGCTCTACCGGCATTGCCGTGGCGTACAACATTCCGGTGGCGGTGTTTGGCGGCAGTGCCCCGTTGATTTCGACTTGGCTGATCCAGCAGACGGGGGATATTACCTCGCCGTGGTACTTCTACATCGGTACCGGGATTGTGTCGCTGATTGCTTTGGTGGTGTTGCGCAAGGAGGATTTTGTCGCGTGCCGTGGCGCGGGGGAGGTGGAGCTCGCATCGCAGAACTCGAACCTGGGTATGGGCGCTCGAGCGATTCACAACTGACTGGGTTGGGATAATGCCCGCCAGGGCCCCGCCGTCAGTGCGGCGCCCTGGACCCTTCTGATTGCCTTCACTCGAACTTCATCCCCTGAGCTTCCATGGCCTTGCAGTCGCCGCTGAAGTCGTAGGCAAACGGGCAATACAGCGACCAGCCCATCTCATGGGCGGCGCGCATGCGTTCCAGGATGCTGCTGAACAGCCGCTGGTGCAGCCGTGCATAGAGCTCGGCCTTGTTGTCGGACTGTTCCAGCATGTCCTCCGGAAAGCGGATACTGAACAGCGGCGTGCCATCGTTGCGGCTTTCATAATTGTCCGGCAGCGACTGGGAGTCGATTTTCGTGCAAGGGGGAAGGGATTGATCGGGAACCTTCCAGCCGATGCCGGGTTGCCCGTAGTCCAGGTCCAGGAACTTGCGTCCATAGGCGCCGACGTCCTTGACTACCATGACCAGCTGAATACCGCCATGGCCATCGGCCGTGGCGCAACTGGCCTGGCGTTGGGTCGGAGTAAGGATGTCGGGTTTGGCCAGCACCCCGTGGAGGTTGGTGTTGGCGAAGGTCGCACCGTCGAAGTGACTGTCGCGCAAGTCTGCGCCGTTGAACGATACGTCGTTCAACTGGGCGCCGGAAAAGTCTGCAGCGCGCAGGTCGGCCAGACGAAAGCTGGCTCCGCGCAGGTCGGCGTTGCGAAACGAAGCACCACGCAGGTCGGCGCCGAGCCAGGCCGTACGCTTGAGGCTGGCCTTGTCGAAGCTGGCGCCCGAGGCATCGACGATTGGCAGGTACGCGCCGTCGAGCAGGCTGTTATTGAATTTGCTCCCTTTTGCCGTGGCTGCCTGCAGTCGGGCACCGCTGAGGTCTGCATCGGACAAGTCGCTGCCGGAGACATCCGCGGCCTTGAAGTTGGCGCCGCTGGCTTTGAGCTTCGACAGCTGAGCGCCCTTGCCAAAGGACAAACCCTGGAAAAACTCTGATCGTTCGAAGGTCCGTCCCTCGCTGATCAACGCTGTCAGTGCGGCGCTCTGGCCGATCTCGCCACGGGAGAAACTGCGCGAAGCTTCCAACAGCACATTGAGGTGATCTGACTTGAGGGTTGCGTCACAACTGACCAGGCAGATTTTTTCCAGCTTGGACACCGCCACCGGCAGCTGCTTATTAGTGGTGCTGGCCTGAAAGCTGTAGCGCACTTCGTCGAACACCTGCGACACGGTCAGCCCCGGCGTCGACAGTTTGGCGGCCAGGGTGCGGGCATAGGTGCCGTCGTCGGAGGCCGGTAAGCCCTGACTGGTGGACAGGGCTACCAGGAAGCCGGAGTCGGGCTCGCTCAGTGCCGCCGTTTGCGGGACCACCGCAGCCCCGCCGGGCGTTGACTGGCCCTGGGCGCCGCGACCGGTGGAGGCTTCCAGGGTGCGGCAGGCGTCGATGACGACAATCACGGTAGCACCTGGCGGTCGATTGATGCGCAGCGGCTTGAGCAGGTCGCCAAGGCTCAGGGCCTGTTGCTGGAAGTCCAGTGTGCTGATGGAGGTCACCTCCACTGGTATCAGGTAGTTGTCGTTACCGGTTGCCGGAGCGCCGCCATGACCGGCGTAGTAGAACAGTCCGAGTGCATTTGGACCGGCTTGCAGAAGTTGACTCTGGAAGTCTTTGCGCGCGTTGTTCAGCCCTTCGAGATCGACGTTTTCCCGTAGTTCGAGGGTGAAGCCCAGTTGACTCAGCGTCTGGCGCAGGGTTTCGGCGTCGCGTAATGGGCCGGTCAGACGATCAAGCGGATTGGCGTAGTTGGCGTTGGCGACGATCATCGCCACCCGCTTGCTGCTTGGTGCTGCAGGATCGCCCCGAGCGCCGGCGCAGAGCAGGAGCAAGGCCAGCATCAACAGGGTCGTGATTTTCATTTGGCGGCCACCTGAGGGGTTTCGGCGAGGATGCCGGCGAGTAACCAGCCGGCCAGCCAGTTCTGCCGGGTTTCGTTGAGCATGGCCAGCGCCTGCAAGCGCCAGGCCGGGCCGCCTTCGCGCCACAGCCAGATGGCCCAGGCGGCACGGTGCTCGAGGTCCAGAACGGGTGTGCCGGCCGACACCCAGTCTGGGCGGGGCAGCCTGGTCTGCGGCACCAGGTCGATCTGCCAGATCAGACTGGTACCCCGCGCGTCGAGGACTTCCAGGCCCGCCGCGACGTTGGGAGTGGGCGGCGCGGTGCATTGAACGGTGTCGACGGCTTCGCCGCGCAGCAATAGTTCGCCGTCAAGCGTCAGCCAGTTGCAGCGCCAGGGACCGACACCGTTGTGCCAGCCGAGCACAGGTTGGGTACCGGCGACCAGTGCTTGGCGCGGCAGGTTGTACAACGGTTCGATGGCTTTGAGGCCTGTAGCGACAACCTCTTCCGTGCCACGACCGTGGGTCGGGTTCGCGCGTTGCAGCGTCGGCCCCATGTCGCTGGCACCCTCGAACAGCGCATTCAGGTAGGCCGCTGCCGCACCCAGACTTGCCTTGGCCCCGGCGGGTACGTTGTAGGGGCCGCGGCGTGCGTCCCAGATCAGCAGCTTTCCGGCTTCGAACAGTTCCACTTGCGTCGCTTCGCTGCCTGGCGCAAACAACAGGCTATCGCCCTCACACAGTACGCTGCCAACCGTGGCGGGCTGCGTCGTCTGGTTCGCCGCCCGGTATAGGCTCAGTTGGGCATTGGCCGGGGTCAGGTGATTGATCCGTGATCTGACGCTCAGCCAGCCATCCGGGCAGGGTAACGGCTCGGCTTGAAGCGGCCCGCAGGCGATCAGCAGGCACAGCAGGCTGAGGCGGGACACAGGCAGGGAGTTGTGCATGGCGGGCCTCCGGGTCAGGGGTGGGGGGAGAGGCATAGCAGCTTTTCCAGCTGGCGTTCGACCCCGTGGACGAGGCGATGCACCTGCTCGACGTATTCGTCGATGGCAATGGCCAGTACCGGTATCAGCACGTCCAGCGAGGGCGTCGGCGCGTCGCTGTCGAACGAGAGTGAGAATGCAAGCAGCAGCACCAGAAACAGTGTCGCGATAAAGGCCAGACCCACCAGCACTGCGCGCCAACTGATGGCCAGCAGTGATCGTGACGCGCGGCCTTGCTCGGGGAAGCAGCGACAGCGAACGCAGAAGTAGAGCAGCCAGGGCACGAAGCAGGCCAGTACGATCAGGCATTTTTTGCGCATCAGTTGCCCTAGGCTTTTATCGTGTTGCTGCGGGTAAGCCACGAAGCTGCGCACTGCATTGATGACCACCTCCGGGCCGGCCATGTCACCTAATGGGGTGTAGTGGCGGTCCCGGCGCAAGGGATTGGATACGCCAATGACCACCACTTTGTCGTGGTAGGTCGCCGCCTGAGCGCAGAGTGAGGTCTCGCTGTTCCAGAAATGCGTCGCCAGGCAACGGTCGTAACGCCCGCGATAAACGGCCAGATGGGCCCGCTCCGGTGCATTCAGATCATCCAGGTGGCTGTTTTGTGAGGGCAGGCTGAAGACAATGCGCGGTGCGTTGTCGCGTCGGCTCGGGGCGCTCTGGTCGCATGCAGCGCCGTCGGCCCCCAGGACCAGGGCTGCCAGGTAGGGCAGGCTCGGCAACGACGCTGCCTGGCCGGCCTGACGCAGACACTTTGGGTAACGGCGCAAAGGCTGCCCCGGTACAGGCAGGGCGACCGCCGGGTGCAGGTTGGCGGCCTGGTTGTCTTCGATCAACAGGGGCATGACCAACTGAACCGGACCGGGCTGCCCGGTTGCTGTCGTCGGTTGCATCTCATAGGGACCGGCGAAGAGCACGGGCATTGAGGTGCCAACCTGTTCCAGCACGGTCTGTAGCGCCTGATCTTCGTCTGCTTTGACGATACCGGATTCCCGCGCCAGCACCAGGTCGAGAATCACCAGTCTGGCCTGGCGCCGTTGCAACTCACCGACGATGGCTGCTAGAAGATGGCGGTTCAGAGGCCGTGCCGAGCTGCAGTCGAGTGGCTGTTCAGGTGTCGTCGTGGCCGTGAGACGAGAATGCCGCGCCTCGGTGTATGCCGCGCAGGCCTGCTCTGAAGGCGAAGGGTGCTGTACAGCAGTGAGCCCCACGTTAGTTGGCTCGGGATCGACGTCAAGGAAGACATAGCCATAGCGGTCGCTGTCGCTTCTGGCCGCCACCACACCGGAGGAACTGCTTGCCACTCGCTCGAAATACAGGCTTAACCGCAAACCCAGGTCCTCGCCGTAGGCCTGGATCCCCGGAAACACCTGTTGACTGAGCCACACCAGCGTCACGGCAGTGATGAGCCCCAGGCTCAAACCGGCCAGGGCCTTGACCAGCGCACGCCTGAACCAGCGCGCAAGCACACTGTTGAGTGCTTCTGGCGGGTCAGCGATGCTCGGCCTTTTCATCGTGCGTCCCAGGCTAGCCAACGGATTTTCAGGGCCGAACGAAGTGCGAACGCTCGCAAAGAGAGCGATTCGCCAATCCTGTCCGCACCTTGCCTAAGCGGTGTTGGCGATGCTCCTGCGAGCAACTGCAGCCAAGCCTGAGTATGGCTCATGGCTGTGTGCCAGGCATTTTCTCGACCGACGGGTAACGAGCGTGAGCCAAGGGGAACCGGAGAAGGTACGTCGCTCAGCGTTGCCGTTGTAATAGACGTTGTCGATACCGATATGGCAGACAATGAGTTTTGCCTGGGCAGCACGGATGAGGCGTTCCTACCGGGTGCGCTGGCTGTAGGAGCGGATTCATCCGCGATGGGGCGCGTAGCGGCCCCAAAGACAGGCCTGCTACGCAGTCCATCGCGGCGGTCCGGCGCCCCGGTGAATCCGCTCCTACAATATCCGCGAGGCGATCAGTACACACCACCACCACTGGTAGGCGGTGGCGCTGCGTCCTTGAAGTCGGCGGCCAGGGTCTGCAAGCCACGCATCAGCACCGTTGTGTCGACGCCAACAGCGACGAACCTGGCACCCAGCTCGATGTAGCGCCGTGCCAGTTTCTGATCAGCGCTGAGGATGCCGGCCGCCTTGCCCGCCTTCTGAATCCGCACAATGGCATCCTCAATGGCAGCCTGTACCTCCGGGTGCCCGGGATTACCACGATGGCCCATCGCGGCACTGAGATCAGCCGGCCCAATGAACACACCATCAACCCCTTCAACCGCAGCAATCTCATCCAGCCTGGCCAGGCCTTCGAGGTTCTCGATCTGCACCAGCAGGCACATCTGCGCGTCAGCCTGATCGAGGTAGCCGGGAATGCTGTTCCAGCGCGAGGCACGAGCCAGGGCGCTGCCGACCCCACGCACACCGCTCGGAGGATAGTGAATGGCACGCACCAGTTCGCGAGCCTGTTCGGCACTTTCAACCATCGGCACCAGCAAGGTCTGGGCGCCGATGTCGAGGATCTGCTTGATCAGCGCGGTATCACCGATCACCGGGCGGATGATCGCTTGCGAAGCGTAGGGCGCCACCGCCTGCAACTGCCCAAGCAGGCCGCGCAGGTCGTTGGGGGCGTGTTCACCGTCGATCAGCAGCCAGTCGAATCCGGCATTGGCCGCCAGTTCCGCGCAGTAAGGATCGGCCAGGCCAAGCCACAAACCAATCTGTGCCTCGGCAGTTTGCAGGCGTTGTTTGAAGGTGTTGATGGGCATTTGCATAACGGCGCTTCTCGCTGCTGGGCTCAGACGAAGCGGCAGGCGATGCTGCCGAGCATGTCGTAGTCGACGTGGAAGGTGTCACCGGGGTTGGCTGCGACCGGTCGGGTGAACGAACCACCGAGGATGATCTGGCCAGGCTCAAGCGTGACGTCGTAAGGCGCGAGTTTGTTCGCCAGCCACGCCACACCCTTGGCCGGGTGGTTGAGGACGGCGGCGGAAACCCCGGACTCTTCGATCACGCCATTGCGATAGAGCACCGCCGGCACCTTGCGCAGGTCGATCTCGGTCGGCCGCACCGCGCGACCGCCCATGACCACGCCAGCATTGGCGGCGTTGTCGGAGATGGTGTCGAACACCTTGCGCGTGGCCTTGGTCTGCGGGTCGACCTGCTGAATGCGTGCGTCGATGATTTCCAGCGCCGGGATCACCCATTCGGTGGCATCAAGCACATCGAAGACCGTTACGTTCGGCCCTTTCAGCGGCTTGCCGAGGATGAACGCCAGCTCGACTTCTACGCGCGGCACGATGAAGCGATCGAAGGGGATGTCGCTGCCTTCGTCGAACAGCATGTCATCGAGCAGGGCGCCGTAGTCCGGTTCAGTGATGTTCGAGGATACCTGCATGGCGCGCGAGGTCAGGCCGATCTTGTGGCCGACCAGTTTGCGCCCGCTGTTGATCTTCTGGGCAACCCAGGCGCGCTGGATGGCGTAGGCGTCTTCGATGGTGATTTCCGGGCAGTCCAGGGAGAACTGGCGCACCTGTTCACGCGAGCGCTCGGCGGCGTCGAGGCGGGCAGCGGCCTGCTGGATGAAAGTGGCGTCAAGCATGTGAAACCTCAGGAAGTCTTGTTGAACAGGGGATGCAGGCTGCTGTGTTTGCCGTCGTAGACCTGGCCGGGGCTTTCGTCGATCTGCAGGGTGATGCCCAGCGGGCGCTGCTGCAGGATGTCGTCGAGGAAGGCGCGCAGCACCGCGAGCAGACTGTCGCCCACCGCTTTATGCACGGCCGCGCTGCGCCCCGCGCCCATGCGCAGGTTGGCGTAGAGAAAGCCGTAGTCACCCTTGCCATCGGCCACCGCGCAGTGCGCCGCGGGGTAGGCCAGGACCCGGGTGCCGCCGGTGGGGAACACGGCTTTGCCGCTATCGTCACGCTGCTGCAGCATGCTGTCGGCCAGGGCCCGGCACAGGCCGGGCATGTCCGTCTGCTGTTCGAGGTCGGGGGTGTAGAGCAGTACCAGGTGAGGCATGGTGGTAATCCTGCGTGATGATCGGCAGCAGGGCCGCTCCGGTGCGGGAGCGGCAGCTGTGCGAGGCGTTGGTCAGAGCCGGCTGGTGGAGACGATGCCGGCCGGGTTGGCCGCCTGGGCGGGCGGCAGGCTCGAACCATCCTGTGGTGTCACCGGGAACACGGCGTTGATTTGCCCGGTACCGGAGGCGGCGAAGTAGGGGGTCAGTACTTCGGCTTTGGCGTCGTACTTCGACCAGCCCAACGCGCCGAGGAGCATGGCGGTGTCATGCATGAAACCTTCGCCGTGGCCCTTGGCCGCGTACTCCGGCAGCATCGCGCAGAACGCATCCCACTCGGCGTTTTCCCACATCTGGATAACGCGCTCGTCGAGGTTCTGCAGGAACGGGCTCCAGATCTTGGTGGCGAACTCCGGCGCCTGGCCGTTCTGGGCAAAGCGGTGCGACAGCGAGCCGCTGGCCAGAAACGCCACGGTGCCGTCGTAGTGCTCTTCGACAGCCTTGCGCATGGCCCAGCCGAGGCGGGCGCTGTCGTTCAGGTAGTGCGAAGTGCACAGCGACGACACCGAGATCACCTTGAAGTGCTGGTCGGTGTTCATGTAGCGCATCGGTACCAGGGTGCCGTACTCCGGCGCCAGGGTGGTGGCGTCGTGGGCCATGGTTTCCACGCCGAAGGCATTGCAGGCCTCGGCGAGGATCTTGCCCAGCGCCGGGTTGCCGGGGAACTCGTACTCCATGTTGCTGATGAAGTGCGGCAGCTCGTTGCTGGTGTACAGCCCCTTGAAGTGCGGGCCGCAGTTGATGTGGTAGTTGGCGTTCACCAGCCAGTGGGTATCGAACACGACAATGGTGTCCACGCCCAGCTCGCGGCAGCGGCGGCTGATCTCGATATGGCCGTCGATGGCCGCCTTGCGAAAACCCTGGCGCGGGCCAGGCAGTTCGGACAGGTACATCGACGGTACGTGGGTGACTTTGGCAGCCAGAGCAAGTGTGCCCATGGTACTTCTCCTCGCGTGGCCCGCAGGGGCCTGATTCTTGTGATTGGTCTGCACGCAGGAAACTGGCGACCCTTACCGGGTTATAAACCCGGTCGGGTCACTCTTGCGAGCCGTACGTCACACGCCCCAGCGCGGAATGTGGTGGCTGCCCATGGAAATGCACACGTTCTTGATTTCGGCGAACACTTCAAAGCTGTATTCGCCGCCTTCACGACCGGTGCCCGAGCCTTTCACGCCACCGAACGGCTGACGCAGGTCGCGTACGTTCTGGCTGTTGATGAACACCATGCCGGCTTCGATGCCGCGGGCCAGGCGATGGGCCTTGCCGATGTCCTGGGTCCAGATGTACGAGGCCAGGCCATATTCGGTGTCGTTGGCCAGGCGCAGGGCTTCGGCTTCGTCCTTGAACTTGATCAGGCACACCACCGGGCCGAAGATTTCTTCCTGGGCGATGCGCATCTTGTTGTCGACGTCGGCGAACACCGTCGGCTGGATGAACTGACCTTTGGCCAAATGCGCCGGCAGGTTGGCCGGGCGCTCCAGGCCGCCGGCGAGCAGGCTGGCGCCTTCCTCGATGCCGATCTTGATGTAGCCGGTGACCTTGTCGTAGTGCGCCTGGGTGATCATCGAGCCTACTTGCGTTTTCGGATCGGTCGGGTCGCCGACAATCAGGCGTTTGGCGCGCGCGGCGAACTCGGCGACGAACTGGTCGTAGACGGTTTCCTGGATGAAGATGCGGCTGCCGGCGGTGCAGCGTTCGCCGTTCAGCGAGAAGATGGTGAACAGCGCGGCGTCGAGGGCGCGATCGAGGTCGGCGTCATCGAAGATCAGCACCGGCGACTTGCCGCCCAGTTCCATCGAGTACTTCTTCAGGCCGGCGGTCTGCATGATCTTGCGCCCGGTGGCGGTGCCGCCGGTGAACGAGATGGCACGCACATCCGGGTGGCGCACTAGGGCGTCTCCGGCAGTGGCGCCGTAACCCTGGACCACGTTGAGCACGCCCGGCGGAATCCCGGCTTCCAGGGCCAGACGCCCCAGTTCATTGGCGGTCAGCGGCGACAGTTCGCTCATCTTCAGTACCGCGGTGTTGCCCAGGGCCAGGCACGGCGCGGTCTTCCAGGTGGCGGTCATGAACGGCACATTCCACGGCGACACCAGGCCACACACGCCCACCGGCTGGTACAGGGTGTAGTTGAGCATCTGGTCGTCGACCGGATAGCTGTGGCCATCCATGCGCGTGCACACTTCGGCGAAGAAGTCGAAGTTGTGCGAAGCGCGCGGGATCAGCACATTGCGGGTCTGGTGGATCGGCAGGCCGGTGTCGAGGGTTTCCAGCTCGGCCAGCTGCGGCACGTTCTGCTCGATCAGCTCGCCCAGCTTGCGCATCAGCTTGGCGCGTTCCTTGGCCGGGGTGTTGGCCCACTTCGGGAAGGCTTCCTTGGCGGCGGCGACGGCCAGGTTGATTTCCTCGGCGCCGCCGCTGGCCACTTCACCGATGGCTTCGCCGGTGGCCGGGTTGTAGTTGGTGAAGACGGCCTGGCTTTCGACTTCCTGGCCGTTGATCCAATGCTTGATCATCTTGCTTGCCTCTGTTGTTCCGGGTTAGCCGCGGGCGGCAAAGAATTCGCGTTCGCTGACGATGCGGTTGACCAGGCGGCCAACGCCTTGCACTTCCACCACCACTTCATCGCCCGGGACCACATCGGCCAGGCCCTCGGGCGTGCCGGTGGCGATCATGTCGCCCGGCTGCAGGGTCATGAAGCTGGAGAAGTATTCGATCAGGTAGGGGATGTCGAAGATCATGTCGGCGGTGCTGCCTTCCTGTTTCAGCTCGCCGTTGATCCAGGTGCGCAGCTTGAGCTGCGACGGGTCGGGCACATCGGCGGCATCGACGATCCAGGGGCCGACCGGGGTGGTGCAGTCGCGGTTTTTCACCCGCAGGTTGGGGCGGTAGTAGTTTTCCAGGTAGTCGCGGATGGCGTAGTCGTTGCACACGGTGTAGCCGGCCAGATAGCTGAGGGCATCCTCGCGCTTGACGTTGCGCGCCGGCTTGCCGATCACCGCCACCAGTTCGCACTCGTAGTGCATGTACTTGACGTTGTCCGGGCGCCAGGTGACCTGGTTGTGGCCGGTGTAGGTGCCGGGCGACTTGATGAACGCCAGCGGCTCGGTCGGCGCCTTGAAGGCCAGCTCGGCGGCATGGTCGGCGTAGTTCAGGCCGAGGGCGAACATGCTGCCTTCGGCAGGTGGCAGCCATTGCACGGCGTCTTCAGCAAGCAAGCGGCCGTCGGCCAGGCGCACGGCGTTGTCGGCTTCGACGGTGACGTTATGCACCTGGTTTTCGTAGCGGATACGGGCGTGTTTCATGAGGGGCTCCTTATTCCGCCACAACGGTGTTGGTCAGGCGGCCCAGGCCGCTGATTTCGACGACGACCTGATCGCCCGGCTGGACATCGACACGGCCTTCCGGGGTGCCGGTGATCAGCACATCGCCGGCGTGCAGGGTCATGAACTCGCTGAGTTCGGCGATCAGCTGGGGGATGCTGCGCACGAAGTTGGCGGTGGTGTTTTCCTGGCGCAGCTGGCCGTTGACCAGCAAGGTCAGGGTCAGGTTGTGCGGGTCGGCTACTTCGCTGACCGCGACCACTTCGCTGCTCAGCGAACAGAAGCCGTCACGGCACTTGGCTTTGACCGCAGGGCGGTAGTAACTGTCTTCCGGCAGGCTGAACTCGTTGACGATCACATAACCGGCGACGTACTCGAAGGCCTGGTCGGCGCTGACGCGGCTGGCGTCTTTGCCAATCACCACACCCAGCGCCGGGCCGGGCTGCAAGCGCTCGCCCGCGGGCATTACCACCGGCTGACCATCGCCGTTGCGGGTGTTGGGAGTCTTGATGAACAGCACCGGCTTGACCGGTGGCTGTTGATAGGGCGGTTCACTGAATTCGGCCAGACGGCTTTGCAGCAGGCCTTGGTAATTCAAGGCAATGCCGAACAGGCTGCCGGTGGCGATTTCGCGGGTGGCGCGACGCATGCTTCACTCCTGGATCGGGCTGGGCAGTCCCCAGTTGATAGCGGTTGACGCTGCTCTGCAGGAGGGCAGTCGCCGGTTTATCGTTAACATGCTAATGTTATAGTTAATATGTTAACAATGGTCAAGCCATGGATGTCTCCCCTTGGCGTGAGGTCGCCGGTTTGCGTCGGCCCCAGGTTGTTGTTTAAATCGTTTAGTGTTTTCTTTTTCTGGCCGGAGAGCCGATCCCCCATGCCTGTACCGCGTCCCTCCCTGACATTGACCCTGCTGCAAGCCCGTGAAGCGGCAATGGGTTTTTTTCGTCCATCGCTCAATGAGCACGGCCTGACTGAGCAGCAGTGGCGGATCATCCGCATCCTGCGCCAGAACGGTGAGCTGGAGAGCTATCAGTTGGCCGAGCAGGCCTGCATCCTCAAGCCGAGCATGACCGGCGTGTTGTCGCGCATGGAGCGTGATGGCCTGGTGCGTCGCTGGCGTTCGCCGCAAGACCAGCGCCGTGTGCATGTGGGCCTGACGGAGAAGGGGCAGCAGTGCTTTGTGTCGATGAGTGAAGACATGGAGCGCAACTACCAGCGCATCCTTGAGCAGTTCGGCGAAGACAAGCTGCAGGTGCTGCTGGGCTTGCTCGATGAGTTGAAGCAGCTCAAGTACTGAGCTCTAACGCAGAGTGAGTAGTGCTGATGGCGGTTCGGCCCCCAATCCCCAACATCCATATCGGTCAGGCCTACGATCAGCGTTATGCCGATGCCCAGGTGCACTACGAGGCGTTGGGCAAGCTGGCGGATTTCTTCGGCCGTAACATGCCGGTGCACCGGCATGACCGATTTTTCCAGGTGCATTACGTCAAGAGCGGTACCGTGCGGGTGTACCTGGATGACCAGCGTTACCTGCAGGAGGGGCCGATGTTCTTCCTGACGCCGCCGACCATTCCGCATGCGTTTGTGACTGATGCGCAAAGTGATGGTCATGTGCTGACGGTCAGCCAGCAACTGGTCTGGCCGCTGCTGGAAGACAGCGTGGGGCTGGCCGGTGGCGCACGGATTGCGCCGATCTGTGTGGCGGTGGGGGAGCTGGATGAGGCGTATGCCGATGAGGTGGCACGCCTGAATCTGTTGTTTGATCAATTACGCAGTGAGTTTGCTGGCAATCAGCCCGGGCGGGCGTTGAGTCTGGAGGCGCTGACGCAGTTGATTTTCATCAGCCTGTTGCGCTTGTCGGCGCGGTCGTTGACGGCGCAGTCGTCGGGTAGCGAAGACCTGCACATATTCCAGCGCTTCAATCTGCACATCGAGGCGCATTACCTCGAGCATTTGCCGCTGAGCCGTTATGCGCAATTGTTAGGGGTTACCGAGGCGCGCCTGAATGATGTGTGCCGGCGTATTGCCGATATGCCGTCCAAACGCCTGGTGTTCGAGCGGCTGATGCAGGAGGCCAAGCGCCTGTTGCTGTTTACCGGCAGTACGGTGAACGAGATCTGCTACCAGCTGGGGTTCAAGGACCCGGCATATTTCAGTCGGTTTTTTTCGCGGCATGCGGGGGTGACGCCGGGGGAATATCGGCTGCGTAGCCGGGCCAGCTAAAGAATACTCACCCACCCGGTGGGAGCGGGCTTGCCCCGCGATGCGATGTGGCTGACCGTCCGCCATCGCGGGGCAAGCCCGCTCCTACCGGTAGATCAAGATCACATCAACGGCAAGGTATAGCCGATGATGATGCGGTTTTCGTCAATATCCGAGGTCAGGCCGGCACTGGAGCGGAAGGTGGCATTACGCAGGCGGATGTTGAGGTTTTTGAAGGTGCCGGACTGGAAGGTGTAAACCACGTCGGTGTCACGTTCCCATTCTTTGCCACCACTGACTTTCGCCGTTTCGATGTTGCGGCCGTTGACGTAACGGGTCATGAAGGTCAGCCCCGGCACGCCAAGGGCGACGAAGTCGTAGTCGTAGCGAGCCTGCCAGGCGTCGGTCTCGGCCTTGGTGAAGGTGTTGACGGTCACCAGGTTGACCGAATACGGGTCCAGGCCCGGGAAGGCAAAGTCGCCATCGCCAGACAGGCTCTGGTAACCAGCCCCGAATTTGTGGGCGCCGATACCCAGGGTCAACATGCCGTTGAAGAAGCGGTTGTCGATATGGCCGGCGTCGACGCGGGCAGCACTACGGAAGCGGTTGTCGCCGCTTTCACCAGTGTCGAAGTAGCGCAGGTCGGTCTTGAGGGTGACGCCTTCGGCCAGGGTAACGTTGTGCACCAGCCCGGCGTAGTGCTGCTGGTAGATGTTGTCCATCTGCGCGTAGTAGTAACTGACGATCAGGCTCGGGTTGAGGGCGTAGCTGCCGCCTGCCAGGTCGAGGTGGGCGCTTTCTACACCGTTGTAGTTCATCTCGTCATTGCTCGACGAGTCGCGCAGGTTGATCTTTTCCAGGCGCCCGGCGTTGAGGGTCAGGCCGCCGATTTCCTGGGAGTTGAGCAAGGTCCCGGCGTAGGTGGAGGAGAGCAGGCGTGTGTCGTTGTAGGCGGCAACCGGCAGTTGCGGCTGCAAGGTGCCGATTTTCAGCACGCTTTTCGACAGCCGCACTTTGGCAGCCAGCCCCAGTTCGCTATAGGTGTCTTCCGGCTCCTGGCTTTCGGCGCCGAAGGCCAGCAGGCCGGTGCCGCGACGATCACGGCTGGAGTCGAGCTTGATTGCGGTCTCGGCGATGGCATCCAGGCCGAAACCCAGAGCGCCTTCGGTGAATCCCGATTCAACCCGCGCGGTGAAGCCCTGCGCCCATTCCTCGGCCTTGGCCTGGGGCGCGTTGCTTTGGCGGAAATCCCGGTTCATGTACATGTTGCGGGCTTCAAGGCTGGCCTTGGTGTCGTTGAAAAAGTCGGCACTGGCCAGCTGGCTGAAGCCACAGGCGGTACCGAACAGGCAGACGAGTGCCGGGGTGGTGCGGGGAATCCTGATCATTGTTCTTGTCTCTAGGATTGGCGTTGGCTGTCGACACGGCGTTGGGTCCTTGGGCCGTGTCTCATTTATGTAGCCATATTGTTAAGTTATTAACAATAGTCCTTTGCATGCTGAGAAAAGATCTTTGATCAGGTTTTCAGCTGTTTTTCACCCATAAATCATTGAATTAAAACGATAAAAATACTTTTTCCCGGTCGTTGAGACGAGGCGCACGCTGCTGCGCCAACACGCATAGTGGTTGACAATCTCAGCGAAAAAATTAACTTATTAACGTATTGCGCTTCCTCACAGCTATCGCGCCAGCGTGGCCACAACAACAACACGGAGCTAACACCATGAAAACAATCACAATTGCTGCCCTGTGCCTGGGTATTGCGGGCGCGGTGTCGGCTCAGGCTGCCGAGACGGTCACGCTCAAGGTCGCTCATTTTCTGCCGTCCACCTCAAACGCCCAGGCCAACATCATTGAACCGTGGTGCGAGCAGCTGCGTCAGGAGTCCAACGATCGCATCAAGTGCCAGCTCTATCCGTCGATGCAACTGGGTGGGACGCCGGCCAAGCTGGCCGACATGGCGCGTAATGGCGTAGCCGACATCGTCTGGACGGCGCCGGCCTATTCGGCCGGCAAGTTCCCGCGGGTCGAGGCGCTGGAGCTGCCTTTCGTGCTGCCCTACGGCGGCAAGGCGGGGAACGCGATCATCTGGGATTTCTACCAGCAGTACGCCAAGGACGACTTCAAGGGCTACAAGGTGCTGGTGGTGCACGGTGATGGCGGGATGAGCCTGCACACCCGCGGCAAGGCCGTGCAGTCGCTGGCCGACCTCAAGGGCCTGAAGCTGCGGGCTTCGAGCCGCACCGCGGCAAAAACCGTCGAGAGCCTCGACGCCACCCCGGTGAGCATGCCGCCCGCGCAGATGACCGAAGCGATTTCCAAGGGTGTGGTCGACGGCGCCCTGGCTGCCTGGGAAGTGGTACCGGCAACCAAGCTGGACGAAGTGACCCAGTACCACAGCGTTACCCCGGCCGGGCAGCCGGCCTTTGGCTACACCGTGCTGGCGATGCTGATGAACCAGCGCAAGTTCGACAGCCTGCCGGCCGACCTGCAGGCAATCATCGAGCGTAACAGCGGCAAGGCCTTGTCCGAACGCTTCGCCACCGCCTGGGACAAAGCCTCGGATGCGGCTTACGCCGCAACGCCAGCCGCAGGCTTGGTCAACATCGATGCCAAAGCCTATAGCGAAATGCAGGCGTCAGCAGCCGATGCGGTGCAGCAGTGGATCAAGGAAGCCAATGACAAAGGCCTGGATGGCCAGGCGCTGGTCCAGGACGTACGCAGCCTCTCCGGCCTGGCGCAGTAATCGCCATGCAGGAATCTCTGACCATTGAATTTGATGCCGGGCAGCATCGCGGGTGGGTGCGGCGCACCTTGTTGTGGGTGACCCAGGGCTTTGCCATGGCCGGCGGGGTGTTGCTGGTCGGCCTGATCGCTATGTCGATCGTTTCGATTATCGGGCGCAAGCTGTTTTCCATGCCGGTGCGCGGCGATATGGAGTTGGTGGAGGTGGGCGCGGCGATTGCCATTGCCGCGTTTCTACCTCTGTGCGAACTGCGCGGCACGCACATCAAGGTCGATGCGCTGACTTCCTGGCTGCCCGCGTGGGTGCGCAACAGCCTCGATTGCATCGGGCATCTGTTGTGCTGCGCCGCCGCCTGGATTCTGGCCTGGCGCACCTGGCTGCAGATGCTTGAAAGCCACGAGTTCGGCGACTCGACCACACTGCTGTCGTTTCCGTTGTGGATCCCGTTGATGCTCATCGTCCCCAGCCTGGTGCTGTTGGGTGTGTGCGCCCTGGCGCGTGTCCAGGATATCTGTGGTAAAGCCGGGAGGCGTTCATGAGCGGTCTGGTATTGGGGCTGATGGCCCTGGGCATCACCACAAGCCTGTTGTTGCTGCGGGTGCATATTGGCGTGACCATGCTGGTCGGTGGCGCGGCCTGCTTCTGGGCGATCAACGACGGTGACCTGTCGAGCCTGTTGTTTACCCTCAACTCCCTGGCCTACTCGCGACTGTCCAACTACGACCTGGCGGTGATTCCGCTGTTCGTGATGATGGGCCAGTTCGCCACCCATGGTGGATTGTCGCGGGCGATTTTCCGTTGCGCGGCGGCGTTCATCGGCCACTGGAAAGGCGGCATGGGGTTGTCGGCGATTGGTGCCTGTGCCGGTTTCGGCGCGATCTGCGGATCGTCGCTGGCCACCGCCGCGACCATGAGCCACGTGGCGCTGCCGGAGCTGCGCCGGCATAACTACTCTGGACGCCTGGCCACGGCAACCGTGGCGGCCGGTGGCACCCTGGGCATTCTGATTCCGCCCTCGGTGCCGCTGATCATCTATGCCGTACTGACCCAGGAGTCGATTGCCAAGCTGTTCGTGGCGGCCATCGTGCCAGGCGTGGTGGCCATCGTCGGCTACATGATCGTGCTGCGCATCATGGTTTCCCGTGATGAGAGCCAGGCGACCGTGTCGCCCAAGGCTTCGGCGGTCGAGCGGGTCAAGGCGCTGGTCAGCGTTTCGCCGGTGATCGGCGTGTTCCTGGTGGTGATCGTCGGTATCTACGGCGGCTGGGCCAACCCCACCGAGGCCGCTTCGATCGGTGCGGCGGCTTGTGGTGTGCTTGCCGTGTGCCAGGGTGGCATGCGCTGGAGCGGTTTTCGCGCGAGCATGCTCGGTACCGCGGAAACCACGGCGATGATCTTTCTCGTGCTGCTCGGTGCCGACCTGCTCAACTCGGGCCTGGCGCTGACGCAGATGCCGGGCGAGCTGGCGGCCTGGGTGATCGGCAGTGGCCTGGCGCCGATGCTGGTGCTGATCATCATCCTTGGCCTGTACCTGCTGCTGGGCTGCGTGATGGACTCGCTGGCGATGATCCTGCTGACCATTCCGATCTTCTATCCGATGATCATGGGTCTGGATTTCTTCGGCATGAGCGAAACCGACAAGTCGATCTGGTTCGGTATTCTTGCGCTGATGGTGGTGGAGATCGGGCTGATCCATCCGCCGCTGGGGATGAACCTGTTCATCGTCCAGCGTACGGCCGGGGATGTGCCTTATGGTGAGACGGCCAGGGGGATCGTGCCGTTCCTCTGTTCCGATCTGCTGCGTATCGCGTTGTTGGTCGCCTTTCCGGGGCTGAGTCTGTGGTTGCTCACGGTCTAAGTTTTTCTCTGCGTTGCTGAGCCGCCTTCGGGCGGCTTTTTTTGGTTCTTCACGGATATGGTGACGCTGCCGGCCCCTTCCGCCCTTACGGCGGCCTACGTTTTTCTTGGAAAAAGTAGGCATCACCCGCTGATCATTATCAAGTACATCGACAAGGCGACCCCTTTGATAGCGCAGGCGGTGGCCAGTCGTGAGGTTGTTGAGTGCACGCTGAACTTTTATCGCCTGAGCCTGAGCGGCCATCAGGAAAAATACTTCACCATCAAGATCTGGGACGGGTTGATCGTTGACCAACGGCTCGAGATGCCCCATTCGGTGATTCTGAACGACCAGGAAGCGCAGGAGCACCTTGCTATCCGCTACAGAGACATCAGCTGGTCCCACCATATTGCCGCTACTTCCGGGTATGTCTCTTGGGGCGTAACCCCATGGGATGGGCAGTGACAACAACGGCGCGCGCCCGTCCCAGCCGAGAAAATCAGGAACGATTCAACCTGCACCGAGGTCAACACCTTAAGCGGTAATCATAACGGTCTACATCATGAGGATTCGCCATGAGTACCCTGACGATTGAAGGTTGGTGCAAACGCAACGGTGAGCAAAAATCCACTCCGGTCGGAGACATACACTTCGACATTCTAGGCGCTAACCATACCAGGCTGGAGCAGGCTGAAGAGCGCCTGCAGAACAGCCACGAGCCGGAAGCCATGGTTGACGTCGATATGCCTTCGTTAAACCTGGTCATTCCCGAAGGGTATGGACCTCTGGCCGACTGCCAGTTACGCGTTTATCTGGATCAGGATCAACGCGGTCAGTTTCATCTGGTTGGACACCGCGCCAGTGATGGCAGCCTGATCTATAGCAATGCGGTGTTGATCGCTCAGCTGAGCTAGCCCTCAAGCTGCCAAGGGGCCCGCTTCAAGAGCGGGCCCGCATGCGCCTTACAGCTTCGGCATCTGCCCGATACGGCCCATCATCTCGGTGACGATCTGCAGGTCGAGCATGAACTGTTCAACGGTCTTGAACTCGTTGTCGTTGTGGCCGGTATATTTGACGTCAGGCATGGCCAGACCGAACTGCACACCGTTGGGCAATTCATGCACCGACGTGGCGCCCGCCGAGGTGCCGAACTTGTTCTCCATGCCCAGGTTTTCACTGGCCACTGCCAGCAACGCCTTGACCCATTCACCCTCGGGGTTGCGGTACATCGGCTCGGCGATCGAGGTGTCGAAGGCCACGCTGACCTTGGACTGCTTGCTCCAGGCCGCGAGCTTGTCGCTGAGTTCACGCTTGAGCACTTCAGGCGACTTGCCCACCGGCACGCGCAGGTTGACCGCGAGTTTGAAGGCTTTGTCATCCATGCCGACGTAAGTCAGTGAGGTAGTCAGTAGTCCCATGAAGGCATCGGAGAAACCGACCCCCAGTTTGCCACCCAGGTAGTC
Source organism: Pseudomonas putida (assembly GCF_028682475.1). Lineage (GTDB taxonomy): Bacteria > Pseudomonadota > Gammaproteobacteria > Pseudomonadales > Pseudomonadaceae > Aquipseudomonas > Aquipseudomonas putida_AG. Next base: position 260,470 of record NZ_JANHLE010000001.1, on the reverse strand, counting down.
CAGGCCCCAGTTGTCGGCGGCGTAGCGGGCCGCGTCGGTGATCTGGTTGTGCTTGAGTGCCACCTTGCCGTCGAGGCTGTGGATGAAGTCGAGCATCCGGGCCACCGGGTTGACGCCGGATTCGGGCTCGGAGGAATGGGCAGAAACGCCGCTGACGGTCAGTTGCACGTCCTTGCCGACGACCTTGGCGGTCACGCCGAAATTGCCGCCATTGTGTTTGACATACTCGGGACCGGCTTTCTCCAGACTGGCGGCTAGTTCCGCGGGCTTGTCGGTGACAAGCGTGGCGACCGAGGTCGAGGGAATCTGGTTGGTCGCCAGGCCGCCGGTCATCGAAATGATTTCGGCGCCTGTGCCCTCTGCGTTGCGGCGCGGGAAGCTGGCCATGACGGTGCCGTAGCCCTTCTCGGCAATCACCACCGGGTAGCCGCCATCCAGCGCCAGGTTGTAGTTGGGGATCGGGTTGCGTTCGAAGTAGTAGGGGATGGCGTCGCCGGTGGTTTCTTCGGTGGTGTCCACCAGCAGCTTGAAGGTGCGCGCCAGCGGCAACTGCTCTTCCTTGATGATTTTCATGGCATAGAGCGCTACGACGATGCCGTTCTTGTCGTCCTCGGTACCACGGCCATACATGCGGTCGCCGATCAGGGTGACCTTGAACGGGTCGAGTTTGGTGCCGTCTTGCAGTACCCAGTTTTCCGGGGTCACCGGGACCACATCGGCATGGGCGTGAATGCCTACTACTTCATCGCCACTGCCTTCGAGGGAAATCTCGTAGACACGGTTGTCGATGTTGCGAAAGTTCAGGTTGAAGGCCTGGGCCAGGGCTTTGATCTTGTCGGCGATCTTGAGGAACTCAGGGTTCTCGTGCTGGGCAACGCCTTCGACGCGCATCGTCGGGATTGCCACCAGTTCGCGCAGGGTTTCGGTGGCTGCGCTGCCGTATTTGACCCGCGCATAAAGGCCGAGCAGGCGATGGATCTCGTTCTGCTGCTCAGCGCTCAGGGACTTGTTGTCGAGGAAGGCGCTGATGGTTGCGCCGAGGTTGTCGGTTTTGCCCAGATCGCTCTTGGCCAGGCTGCCGAGGAACTGCCTGAAGTCCTTCACCGAGGCGTCGTTGAAGGTTTTGAGGATTGCCGCGCTCTGTTGCGGGGTGATGTTGGCGTGCACTTGGGTGGTGAACGACGCGAGGCTGGCCAGCATCAGGGTAGTGGCAGCCAAGTGCTTGAGTGAGAAGTCCATTGCTGAAGGCATTCCTTTGCAGGTAGTGAGTAGGAGGTGTCTGCTTCAAGAACCAGACATTTCTGCAAACTAACATCAGCAGGAATCACTAGAGGAGCCCCTGAAGTGCGAACTGTCGCACAGAAACGCAAAAGCGGCGCAGAAACGAAAAAGCGCTTGAGACTGACCGCTCGTCGATCAACGCCCTGGGTTGTCGAATCACCCGGTAGTGAAACGACTACTGCACAGATCAACCTGATCGTTTCAATCCCTGTGCAGGAGTCAAGGTCATGTCTTATGTCGATGGTTTTGTGCTTGCCGTGCCTACCGCCAACCGCGAGAAGTTCAAGCAGCATGCAGAGGAAGCGGCGGTGGTGTTCAAGGAGTGTGGTGCCCAGCGCGTTATCGAGTGCTGGGGCGATGATGTGCCCGACGGCAAGGTGACTTCGTTTCCGATGGCGGTGAAATGCAAACCGGACGAAACCGTAGTGTTTTCCTGGATTCTCTGGCCTTCACGCGAGGTGCGTGATGCCGGGATGAAGAAGATGATGGAAGACCCGCGTTTGCAGCCGGACAAGAACCCGATGCCCTTTGACGGGCAGCGGTTGATCTTTGGCGGGTTCAATATTCTGGTGGATGTGTAGGGGCTTATCGCATGGCGCTTGCCCTCACCATGTTCGGCAAGCGCCTCATGGCCGTTGGAGCCCGGGGTTGCTGCCATTCGATGGGTGTGTTTTGCTTGATCGGGGCGTAGCCCAGCAAGCGATTGCGGCCGAACATCAGGGCGTGGTTGCCTTCAATGTAAAAGATCCGTGGATTGTCGCTGCTTTGCTGCACCGCCATACCCGCAACATCGAGTTTGAACACGTACTGCATTTTTGCCAGTTGGGTGCCGTGTCTGTTTCTGCCGAATATCCGTTCGGAGATTTCCGTCAAGCGCCCACTGTCAGGTTCCAGATCTGTGAGGTAAATCCGTTGTTGCGTTCCTGTACTGCCATCGATGTTTTTGAATGAAGTGTTGATTGCTCGATCAGCGAGTATCGCGCTACCGCTTTTGCTGCCGGTGTAGTGGTACAACGGGGCCGGCCCGGGGGGCGCGGAAGGGGCTGATGGCATCGCGGGCACGCGTTGGGTCGAGCTGGAGTGGCCCAAAGAAGGACGCTTTGGCCCGGTGCCAGGCGTGTCAGTTCCAAGACTTTTTCGCTTCAACGTGCCGGGTTGGGGAGGCCCTGCGGGCGATGGAAGGCTGCCTGTGCTGCGGTCGCTGTTTCTGCGACGCGAACTTGAGTCGGGCCCTGGCCTTGTGGTGTGTGAAGGTCTGAGGCTATTCCAGGCGCTTGTAGCGACACGGTGGACACCCCGGTTGAACGCTTGTATCTGTGCGACAGGTAGCACTAGCGGGCCAGTAGGTGTGGGAATGGTTGCAGGACTGGGCGATCGGTTACGTCTTGCCGGGCTTCCCTGCAGCCCCCACAGGTCCTCGTAGGTTATCAGCCGGTTGCCAACCATGAGGTAAAGGTTCAACCCATCCACATCACCCGCGGGATCGGCGCTGATCCAGCGCTGCAACCAAGGCGCGTAGTAACGTTGACCGTAGTAATACAGGCCGCTGGCGTCCCGCTCCTTGCCGGCATAACGCACGGTTCTGTAGCTGACTTCCAATTCCGACCTGGCTGCTCTCCAGGCAGTGCCGCCATGGGGGTAGTAGCCCTCGTGGCCAAGCAGATTGCCCTGACCGTCGAGCGTCACCACGTTGGAACCCAGGTGGTCGGCCAGGTCATAGTGCAGTTGATCATTGGCGACGCCGGACGGCTTTTCTGCGTGCCAATGCAGGCAACGCACCACACAGAGTCCGGCCTGCACACTGATGACATCGAGGCGTTCGCCGCTGCTGCTGTTGCTGCGCTGCTCCAGACCCGGTAGATAGAAAACTTCGCGACGCACGTCATGGGTGCGGGCATGCATCATGCTGACTTTGCGTAGCCGCTCGCCGGCGCTGTCATAGCGATAGTACTCGTGGTCATCTTCGCCAGTCTGGCGGCTGACCAGCTTGACGCCATCGAGCTGGTTATCCGCATCCCAGTGCAGGGGTTGTCCCGGTGCCAGTTGCAACAGATTGCCATTGTCATCGAATCCGCTTCCCAGGCCTGGTGCCGGCTGGTTCGGATGCTCGGGCAGGGCGTGGTTGCTGAACTGAGCCGTTTGCATCCGGCGGGAGTAGTTGCGCTCGCCTTGATGGCATAGTTCCAGCAGATTGCCTGCACGGTCGTACTGATAGCACTGGGTATAATTGAGCAATCGCTCGGGGTCTGGCATCAGTCCTGGCAAACCCGGACCTATGCAGGCATCGGCGCTTTCGCGACCCGTGGCTCGGATTAACTGGGCAAGGGAGTCGTAGGCGTAGTCATTGACGGCGTCGACCCGCTGGTTGGCAAAGTACCGGGTCGGCTGCGCCAGGTCGGTGATACGCGTGATGTTCCCCAGCGGGTCATAGGCATATACAAGATGCTGCACAGGGCTACGACCGTGGCGGCTGGTACGTAGTTGGTGCAGGCGTCCATTGGCCGGATCGTAGTAGTTGCTACAACACAGGCCGTTACCCATCCGTTGCATTTCGATGAGTCCAGAGGCCGTGTAGTGTGTAGTCTCCAGCAAGCACTGCAGAGGCCCATTGCGCAACCGCAGGCTGATCCCGTTGAGCAAGCCACTCATTGTGTAATTCAGCAGGCGCTGGTTACCCGAGGCATCAGTCTGGCTGATGACGTCTCCCAGCGGACTGATCACCGATACAGTGGTCGCTACCTGTCCGGGCTCAAGCAAGGCATCGCGATCAGCCTGATGCTCAGGCCAGTCAGGCAGGTCCGATGTCCTCAGCCAGCGTCGTTGCTCCTGCAACGACTGGCCGGCCAACCCGTAGTCAGTGATCTGTTGATTGCCGACACCGTCATCGTGGCGAATCATTCGACCGCAACGATTGTGCAGCGCATGCTCGGCGTTGACCGGCGCATATTCGATTCGCTGGGCTGCGCGCGGACTGTGCCCGCTAGCTCGCTGGTAGAGGAGGGTTGGGCGCAGCAGTGCATCGCGAACACTCAACCAATGGCTACCACGGCCATCCCAGCACTCATGCAGGGACCCCGAGGCATCCTGCAGGATCACCTCCCAACCAGCATCCACGCTTCGATGACTGAGCCTATGCCCGTTCAGACTTAGCCCATACTCAAAGTTGGCAGGCGCTTTCTGGGCCCACTGTCGTGGGTCCCAGCGGCTAAGCAGATGTCCTGCAGGATTGAATTGGTCGCGACTGACCCGCGTTTCGGGTGACGCCAAAGGCGCGCTGCGATAGTAATCTACCGTACGTACACCGAGGCCGCGAGGATCGATCGCCGCCAATCGAGGCGTGTGGATATCTATGCGTGCATCATGGACCATTGTCATCGAACCTTGGCAAAGGAGCGTCGGACCATGACGATTATGGGCAGTCGTAATTGTTCAGGTAACTGACAAAATTACCAGGTAGTCACCCTCACAATCGCTCAAACCCTGAACCGCGCCACCAACGCCGTCAGCTCTGCAGCCAGCCCCGACAACGCCTGGCTGGCCTCCCGCGTCTGCTGTGCTCCGGTCGCCGAGCGCGACGACAGTTCACGAATGTTCAGCAGATTACGGTCCACCTCTCGTGCCACCTGCGCCTGTTCTTCGGCTGCACTGGCGATCACCAGGTTGCGTTCGTTGATCTGGCCGATAGCACTGTAGATCCCCTCAAGCACCTGACCTGACGCCTGGGTGATGCCCAGAGTCGACTGCGCACGTTGGGTGCTGGCTTGCATCGAAGCCACCGCCGCTTCGGTGCCCTGCTGCACTCCGGCGATCATTTGCTCGATCTCCTGGGTCGATTGCTGGGTGCGGTAGGCGAGGGTGCGTACTTCATCCGCAACCACGGCAAAGCCACGCCCGGCTTCCCCGGCACGCGCCGCTTCGATCGCGGCATTGAGCGCCAGCAGGTTGGTTTGCTCAGACACCGAGCGGATCACATCCAGCACCTGGCCGATGTCGCGGATCTGCCCGGCCAGCTGTTGCAGGCGCTCACTGCTGGTCTGCACTTCGCTGGCCATGGCGCGGGTGCCATCGAGGTTGTCGCTGACCTGTTGACGGCTTTGCTCGGCCAGTTGGTTGGAGGCATTGGCCGCTTGTGAGGTGGTGACGGCATTGCGCGCGACTTCTTCCACGGCGGTGGTCATTTCGGTCACGGCGGTGGCGGCCTGTTCCAGCTCCTGATCCTGCTGGCGCAGGCTGTTGGTGCTTTGTTCGGTGATGTTTTCCAGCACCTGGGCGGCCTGGGCCACTTGTGTGGCGTAGCCGGTGAACTGGCTCAAGGTGGCGCGCTGGCTTTGTTGCATATGGGCAAGGTTGGCGAACAGCTCGCCGATCTCGTCGCGGCGGGTGACTTGTACGGTCACGCTCAAGTCATCCTGGGCGAAACGCTGAAAGTGCTGGCTGGCCTCGAGTAGCGGGCGCAGCACGCGACGGGCGATAAAGCTCCAGCACAACACGGCGAGCAGCAGGGTGACCACCACCAGCGCCAGGCTCAGCAGTTTGGCAGCGTTCAAGCGGCGCTCGGATTCAAGCATGATCTGCTGGCTGCGCTCGCTCAATGCTGCCACCAGTTGTTGGCGCAGGGCCTGCATGCGGGCCATGGTGTTGCCAGCCTCGGTGGTGCCAGTGAAGTAGTGCTGCAGGTCGTTCTGCCGGGTTGCCTCGCGTTGTCCGGCCACAGCCTGGGCGTAGGCATCGAAGGTGCTTTGCAGGTCCACGGCAAGGGCTTTGAGCGCGGGGTCCTGGGCATGGCTGAGCAGTTCGTCGAGCAGGCTGCGGCTGTTGTCGATCAACTGCGCAGACAGCGCCAGGCGTTTGTTGGCGCTGTCATGCTGGCCGCCGCTTTGGTCGATAAAACCGGAGGAGACATTGACGCTGGCGCGGATCGCCATCAGCAGGGCGTTGTTCAGCCGGTCCGACTGGTGCGCGGTGCGGTCCAGTTCGGTGATCTGCTGATCGCTACCCACCGCAGCGCGCCAGGCGCTGACGGTGGAGAACAACAGGGTCAGACTGAACAGCGACAGTATCCAGAACATTCCGGTGCGAATTTTCAGGTCGGCGAACATGCAGGCAGAACTCCTTTTTAATTGTTATCAGCACCACGCTGTACCGAGCAATCGGCGGTGGGTGGTCTGCTATCGGAGTGTGCCGAGCCGGACTTGAGGGCTTAAGTTCGCTTGTGTTCGATTACCGCACGCTGTTTGCCTCAGCGCCCTTCATGCTGGCGTCGGTAGGCACCCGGCTGCACGCCCATGGCCTTGCTGAAGGCGCGGGTGAAGGCAGCGATGGACTGGTAACCAACGGCTGCGCACACCTGCTCGACAGTGTTGTGGGCTTTGAGCAAGCGGCAGGCATGGCGCATGCGCAGGGCCAGCAGTACTTGTCCGGGGGACTGTCCGGCCAGTTCGCTGAAACGCTTGAAGAAGGCCGAGCGCGACAGCCCGGTGCAGGCGGCCATGCTTTCCAGTGGCCAGGGCTGTTCGGGGTGTTCGATCAACTGCTCGACCAGGGCGGCGAACTGCGGGTGGCGGGCCAGCGACACCAGGCCGCCCATGGGCAAGTCTGCCTGGACTTGCTGGCGCAGCACGTAGAGAAACAGCAAATGGCTCAGGCGTTCGAGCAAGGCCGAAGACGGCGCAGGCTGGCGCTGGCACTCGGCAAGGATCAGCTCGAACAGCGCCGTGGCAGCGCTCAGGGCCGGGTCGCCGGCGCGCAGGATCAACCAGTCGGGCAGGCCTTCGATGATCAGCGACGACAGGCCCGGCTGGAAATGAAAGAACCCGCACACCAGGCCGACGCCGTCACTGGCGCCGTTGTCCAGCGGCAACATGGCCATGCGCGGTTGCTGGCGGGCCAGTTCGCAGTCAGCCGTGCCAGACAGCCGGTACTCAAGGTCGCGCAGCAGGAACACCGCATCACCTGCTTCAAGGGCAACGGCCTGGGGCTGGCCAGCGATGTGCAGCCAGCAATGCCCCTGCACCACCAGGTGAAAACTGGCCCGCGCCAGGCCCTGGGTGCTGGCGTGCCAGCCACCGCAATAACGCCCGACATGGAACAGGCGGGCGTCTAGCTCAAGGCTTTCTAATAACCAATCGACAAGCGGGCTGGAGGAAATCATCTAACGGAAAGACTCAGAAGCAAGTAATAACGACTCTAGAATATGGAAGGTATTTCTTATAACCAACAGACTTGTGTGACACCCTAGTATGCAGGAGTCCACTCCATGTCGCGCGTTACTCTACACACGCTGCAAAGCGCCCCTGAAGCCGCTCGTCCTTTCCTGGAAAACGCCCAGAAGAACTCGGGCTTCATTCCCAACCTGCTCGGCGTGCTGGCCAATGCCCCGGCCGCGCTGGAAACCTACGTCACCGTTTCGGCCCTCAACGGCAAGGCCGAGCTGAGCCTGGCCGAGCGCGAAGTGGTGCAGCTGGTGGCCGCCACCAATCACGGCTGCGACTTCTGCGTGGCCGGCCACACCGCCGTGGCGCTGAACAAGGCCAAGCTGCCGCACGAGGTGGTCGACGCCCTGCGTGCCCGCGGCGAACTGCCGCAGGAAAAACTCGAAGCCCTGGCCGCGTTTACCCGTGAAGTGATCGCGACCCGTGGCAACGTCAGCGATGCCGGTTACAGCGCCTTCCGTGAGGCCGGCTATGGCGAAGGTCACGCCCTGGAAGTGATTCTCGGTGTAAGCCTCGCCACCCTGTGCAACTTTGCTAATGTGTTCGCCCAGACGCCGCTCAATGACGAGCTGAGCAAGTACCGCTGGCAGCCTTCGGCATAATGAACCCTTGGCGCCAGCGCAGGCTGGCGCTTTTTTAAAGGAGTAAACGCTATGCTCGATCCTGCATTGGTCACCTGGCTGGATGCCGAGGCCGAAGCCCTCGATCTGGGCCACTGCGACCCGCAGGCAGTGCTGGGGCAGTTGGCCGCGGCGCAGGTGTTGCGCGTCGGTATCGACGAAACCCTGGGCGGCAGTGGCGGCACGGTCGCCGACGCGGTGGAAACCGTGGCCAACGTTGCCAGCCATTCCCTGGCTGCTGCCTTCGTATTCTGGGGCCAGCGCGCCTTTATCGAATACCTGCTGCACAGTCCCAATACCGCCTTGCGCGAGCGCTTGTTGCCGAAGCTGTTGAGCGGCGAACTGGCGGGTGCTACCGGGCTGTCCAACGCCATGAAGTACCTGTCCGGCATCGAGGCCCTGCAAGTCAAAGGCCTTGCCGATGCGCAGGGCTGGACCCTCGACGGTCGCCTGTTCTGGGTCACCAACCTGCGCAAGGGTGGTTTTGTCGTGGCGGCAGCGATTGAAGAAGAGGGCGCTTCACCGTTCGTGCTGGCGATCCCGGATAATGCCGCCGGGCTCACCCGCTCGGACGACCTGCAACTGATGGGGCTGCAATCGAGCAACACGGCGGCGTTGAATTTCGAGCAGGTCGCCATCAGTCGTGACTGGCTGCTGCACGAGAACGCCAAGCAGTTTCTGCCTGCGGTTCGCCCTTCGTTCCTGGGGTTGCAATGTGGCATGGCCATCGGCCTGGCCCGGCGCTCGTTGAACGAAGTGGAAAGCCATCTGCAAGGTATGCGTTCGTTCCTCGGCGAGGCCTTGAGTGTGTTGCGCGAGCGCCTGGAAAACACCGTCGCCGAATTGAAAAAGGGCTTGCTTGATGCTCGCTTCCTGACCCAGCCCGCCGCCTTGTTCAAGTTGCGCATCACCTTGGCCGAGACGGCTGCCGATGCCGTGCAGTTGGAGTTGCAGGCCAGCGGTGGCAAGGCCTACCTGAGCGCCTATGGCGCAGGTTTCGCGCGGCGCTGGCGCGAGTCGGCATTCGTGCCGATTGTCACCCCCAGCCTGGTGCAGTTACGCGCCGAGCTGCAACGCCAGGCGTCGACAGCATGACGCAAGTGTTGCTTGAAGCCCGCGGGATCAGTCTCGGTTACCCGCGTGAACAAGGCTGGCAAAGCGTGCTGGAAGACTTCGACCTGCAACTGGCACCGGGGGAGGTGATCACCATCCTCGGCCCCAGTGGTGTCGGCAAGTCGAGCCTGTTGCGGGTGCTGGCCGGTCTGCAGCAGGCGCGCAGTGGCAGCGTCAGCCTGCTCGGTGAACCGCTGCAGGGGCCGCATCCGCGCCTGGCGGTAGCGTTCCAGGACCCCAGCCTGTTGCCTTGGCTGAGCCTGGAGAAGAACGTCGCCTTCGGCCTCGATTTCGCCCGTCAGCCCAAACTTGCGGCCAGCGAACGTCGCGCGCGGATCGATCACGCCATTGAGGCAGTGGGTTTGCAGCACGCCCGTGAGCAGTACCCGGCGCAGCTCTCCGGGGGCATGGCTCAGCGTACCGCGCTGGCCCGCTGCCTGGCGCGTCAGCCGCAAGTGCTGTTGCTCGATGAACCCTTCGGCGCGCTGGATGAAGTGACCCGCGCCGACATGCAGCAATTGCTGCTGCAATTGATCGCCCGGCACAACACCGCGGCGATCCTGATCACCCACGATATCGACGAAGCCTTGCTGTTGTCCGATCGCGTGTTGCTACTGGGCAACCACCCGGCGCGCACCCTCGGCCAATGGCACATCGACTTGCCGCAACCACGCGAGCAGCGGGTCGAAGAACTGGGCGCGCTGCGTATCGACATCCTCAAAACCCTTCGGCGGGCCAGCCGCACTCCTGAACCTACTTCTGAACCCTTGCCGCTGCCCTCGGAGACTGCCCATGTGCCTGGACGACTTCACTCACACTCGTCGTGACTTCATCAAACTCAGTGCCTTGCTGACGGCCGGTGGTGCCATGCCGCTGCTGAACAGCTTGCAGGCGCGTGCGGCCAGCGATCCGGACGCTCCGGTGCGCATCGGCTACCTGCCGATCACCGACGCCACGCCGTTGCTGGTGGCCCACAACAATGGCCTGTTCGAAGCTGAAGGCATCAAGGCCGAGCGGCCGGTGCTGCTGCGCAGCTGGGCGCAGGTGATCGAGGCGTTCATCTCCGGCCAGGTCAACGTCATTCATCTGCTCTCGCCGATGACGGTCTGGGCGCGCTATGGCAGCAAGGTGCCGGCCAAGGTAGTGGCCTGGAACCATGTCGGCGGCTCGGGCCTGACCGTGGCCCCGGGAATCACCGAGGTCAAGCAGCTGGGCGGGCAGAGCGTGGCAATTCCGTTCTGGTATTCGATTCACAACGTGGTGGTGCAGCAACTGTTCCGCGACCATGGCCTGACGCCGGTGTCGAAGCCGACCACTGCGCAGTTAGCCGCCAACGAGGTCAACCTGGTGGTACTGCCGCCGTCGGACATGCCGCCGGCCCTGGCCAGCAAACGCATCGCCGGTTACATCGTCGCCGAGCCGTTCAATGCCCTGGCCGAAGACCTCAAGGTCGGTCGCGTGCAGCGTTTTACCGGTGACATCTGGCGCAACCATGCCTGCTGTGTGGTGTTCATGCACGAACATGACCTGAACAACCGCCCGGAGTGGTCGCAGAAGGTGGTCAACGCCATCGTCAAGGCCCAGTTGTGGACCCGCGATCACCGTGCCGAAGCCGCCGCCTTGCTGTCCAAGGCCGGCCCTAACCGCTACACCCCGCATACCCCGCAGGTGTTGAGTCAGGTGCTGGCACCGTCTGCCGATGACCGTGCGGCTTACATTGCCAGTGGCGCGATCCAGCATGCGCAGTGGGATGAAAAGCGTATCGACTTTCAGCCGTATCCGTTCCCCAGCTACACCGAGGAACTGGTGCGTCGCTTGCAGAACACCCTGATTGAAGGTGAGAAGGGCTTCCTTGCTGGCCTCGACCCGCAACAGACCGCCCGTGACCTGGTGGATGACCGGTTTGTGCGTAACAGTATCGAAGCAGTGGGTGGGCTCAAGGCTTTCGGCTTGCCGGACAGCTTCGAGCGCAGCGAGGAGTTTGCGATCTGATGGGTAAGCATGTATTGCATGGCACCCTGGGGGCTGCCGGCTTGCTCGGGCTGCTACTGCTGTGGTGGTTGGGTGTGCACCTGTTCGGCGAGGTTGATGGTCTGTCGGCGCGTTTCTCGCCTCAGGCCACCTTCGCCAGCCTGATCGAGCTGCTGGGGCAGGGCGAGGTCTACGAGCATGTCTGGGTCAGCCTCAAACGGATTCTGATCGGTCTGCTGCTGGCATTGATGATGGGTGTGCCGCTGGGCTTGCTGGTGGGCAGCTATCGCCATCTGGAGTCGGCGACTTCTCCGGCGTTCCAGTTCCTGCGCATGATCTCGCCGCTGTCGTGGATGCCGATAGTGGTGATGCTGATGGGCGTGGGCGACCAGCCGATCTACTTCCTCCTGGCCTTTGCCGCGTTGTGGCCGATCCTGCTCAATACCGCAGCCGGAGTGCGTCAGCTCGACCCGCGCTGGCTGCAACTGAGCCGCAGCCTCAGCGCCACCCGTTGGGAGACCCTGCGCAAGGTGATTATTCCCGGGGTGATAGGCCATGTGCTGACCGGTGTGCGCCTGGCGATTGGCATCCTGTGGATCGTGCTGGTGCCGTGCGAAATGCTCGGGGTCAGTGCCGGGTTGGGGTACTTCATCCTCGATACCCGTGATCGTCTGGCGTATTCGGAATTGATGGCCATGGTGCTGTTGATCGGGGTGCTGGGGTTCATGCTCGATGCACTGGCGCGTGGCTTGCATCGGCGCTGGGTGCATGCCTGAAGTGTGATTGCGGGGCAGGCCCGCTCCCACAAGGCTGAATCGCCCTTGTGGGAGCGGGCTTGCCCCGCGATAAGGATGCTAACTATTTTGAAATGGTTCTATTTATTGTTATGTTATTACATAACAATAAGGAGCCCCCATGAACTACCCTCTAGGAAAGTTATCCCTCGGCCTGTCTGCCTCATTGCTGACGCTACCCGCTGCAGCTGCCGAGCCCGTATTGCTCGATACTCTGACCGTCAGCGAGCGCCGTTTCGAAGAGTCCGCCACAGGTCCGGTGCAAGGCTATCGCGCCAATCGCTCTAGCACCGCGACCAAGACCGACACCGATATCCGCGACACCCCCCAGAGCATCGCCGTGGTGCCGAGCCAGGTGCTCGAAGACCTCAACAGTACCCGTATCGACCGCGCCCTGGATTTCGCTGGCGGGGTGAGTCGGCAGAACAACTTCGGGGGCCTGACCTTCCTCAATTACAGCGTGCGCGGCTTCATCACCGGCGAGCTGTACAAGAATGGCTTTGCCGTCAACCGCGGCAGCTACAGTGCTCCAGACACCTCGAACATCGAACGCATCGAGGTGCTCAAGGGGCCGGCGGCCAGCCTGTACGGACGGGGTGATCCGGGTGGCCTGGTGAACATCGTCACCAAGCGTCCCCAGGCCGAGGCCTTCACCCAGTTCAAGGCCAGCGCTGGCAGCTGGGACCGCTATCGCAGCAGCCTGGATGTGAATACGCCACTGAGCGAAGACGGCCATGTGCTGGCCCGGGTCAATATGGCGGTGGAGGACAACGGCAGTTTTCGCGACTATGTGGGCAGCGAACGGCGTATCGTCAGTCCATCACTGAGCTGGCAGTTGAGCCCGGACACGCTGTTGTCGATCGACAGCGAGTTCTCGCGCACCGAGTCGGTGTTCGATCGTGGGGTCCCGGCGGTGAACAACGAACTGGGCCCGGTCAGTCGCTCGACGTTCTTTGGCGAACCGAATGACGGGCGCATCCGCAACGATAATCAGACCCTGGACCTGACCCTGGAGCACTATCTGAACAACAGCTGGAAGCTGCGCCTGGCCAATCACTACACCCAGGGGTGGCTCAAGGGCAACAGCTCCGAGCCCCAGCGTCTGGTCGGCACCACCCTCAGCCGTTTCTACCGCGAGCGGAATTTCGAGTGGAACGACAACATTACCCAGGCTGAACTGCATGGCCAGTTCGACTTCTTCGGTTGGCAGCATCAGAGCCTGATCGGCCTGGAGTACGAGCACTACCGCAACAGCCAGAAATACCCGCAGAGCGCCACTTCACTGGCGTATGGCCTGGATATCTACAAACCTGTGTATGGCAAGCCAAAGCCAGCACTGCTCAGGCCCAATGACTTTTTTGAACGCACGCAGAGCTATGCACTCAACCTGCAAGACCAGATCAGCTTCACCGAGCGCCTGCGTGGCCTGATCGGGGTGCGCCTGGAGCATATCGAGCAGGCTGCCCAGAACCGCACCAGCCAGGTCAGCAACACGCAGGAAAAGGATGTGGCCACGCCGCGCGTCGGGCTGCTGTATCAGCTCATGCCTGAAGTCGGCGTATTTGCCAACGCCTCGACCTCGTTCAAGCCCAACAGCATCGGCACCCAGGGTCAGGTGTACAAACCGGAGAAGGGTCTGGGCTATGAAACCGGGTTCAAGTTCGATCTGTTCGACAGCCGCGTGGGCGCGACGCTGGCGTTGTTCCGGATCGACAAGGAAAACGTCATCACCACTGATGCCTTCGGCGACACCCTGGCTGCCGGCAAGGCCCGCAGCCAGGGTGTCGACGTGCAGTTCAGTGGTCAGCTGAGCGATGCCGTGCGCCTGATCGGTGCCTATGCCTACATCGATGCCGAGGTGACCAAGGGTGATGCCAGTCTGCCCGAGGGTAGCGATCTGCTCGGCATACCCCGGCACAGCGGTAGCCTGATGGCGGTGTATGAGTTTCAGCAGGGCTTGTTGCAGGGCTCGGATATCGGCGCGGCAGCCAACTATGTCGGTGATCGTTCCGGTCAGGCCGGTAGCCGTTTTCGCCTGCCGGGCTACAGCACACTCGACCTGCTGGCTCACTATCAGGTCAGCGAGCACGCCACTGTCGGCCTGAACCTCAACAACCTGTTCGATCGCAAGTACTACGAGCGCGGCTACAACGCTGTGTGGAACCTGCCGGGCGAACCGCGCAATCTGATGGTCAGTTTGAGCCTGGCGCTTTGAGCGGGCTATAGTCGAGCGCTCTGGTGTTTGCCAAAGGAAGGCTGATGATGAACGACTCGCTGGAACTGAACCGCCGCAGCTGGGATGAACGGGCGTCACTGCATGCGGCGTCTGTCGACTATGAGGTGGACCGGTTTATTGCCGATCCGCAGCATCTGTCCGAGGTGGTGCGTTTCGATCTGCCTCGTCTGGGCGACATCCGCGGCTTGCGCGCCGTGCATCTGCAGTGCCATATCGGCACCGACACCCTGTCACTGGCACGGCTGGGGGCGCAGATGAGCGGGCTGGACTTTTCCTCGCAGTCGCTGGCCCAGGCCCGAGCCCTGGCGCAACGCTGTGACACGTCAATCGACTACGTTGAGTCGGATGTCTATGCCGCTGACCAGGTACTGACACCCGGTAGCTTCGATCTGGTTTACACCGGTATCGGCGCTTTGATCTGGTTACCGAACATCGATCGTTGGGCGCGTACGGTAGCCGCGTTGCTCAAGCCGGGAGGTCGCTTGTTCTTGCGCGAGGGGCATCCGATGCTGTTGGCGGTGAACGAAGATCATCAGGATCGGCTGGTGATCGAGTATCCCTATTTTGAACGCGAAGCCCCGACGGTCTGGGACAGTGACCAGACCTATGTCGAGACGGACACCGCGCTCAGCCATACCGTTACCCATGAATGGAATCATGGGTTGGGCGAAGTCGTCAGTGCCTTGTTGCGCCATGGTATGCAGATCACCGCGCTGGTGGAGCACGACAGCATTCCCTGGGAGGCGTTGCCGGGGCAGATGAGCAAGAACTCGCAAGGTGAGTGGTCGCTGGACAAGGACCGTTGGCGGTTGCCGTTGAGCTACACCTTGCAGGCGAAGAAGCAGGCTCTATAGCTTTATCGCGGGGCGGTGGGGGCGGGCTTGCTCCGCGATGCTGCTCGCACTCGCTTACCCGAACCCGAACCCGAACCCGAACCCGCATTACTCTTGCGCTTCTTCTTCCACGGTGCACGCGGCACCGCCGGGCCGCTGATGGTCAGGCTCAACCCCGCACAGCGTTCCACCTGCTTGCTCATCCAGGCCGACTGTTTGGCGACAAAGTCTTCCAGGCTCATCTCACCACTCTGGACCATGTCCAGCGCCTGCTCCCAGATTGCCGTGGTGCCCGGATCGGCAATGGCCCGGGGCACGGCGTCAATCAGGCTGAAGGCCGCCGGCGTGGCACTCAGCGCCTTGCCCTGCTTGACCAGGTAACCGCGATCCAGCAGGCCCTGGATGATTCCGGCGCGGGTGGCTTCAGTGCCGATGCCGGTGGTGTCCTTGAGTTTCTGTTTCAGGCGTGGGTCGTCGACCAGTTTGGCGACGTTTTTCATGGCCTTGATCAGGTCGCCTTCCGTGAAGGGTTTGGGCGGTTGGGTCCACAGGTCCTTGAGATTGACCTCGACCACGGCGCAGTCCTGACCTTGCTGCAAGGCCGGCAGCACTTGTGCGACCGGGGCCTCACGACCTTTGGCCGGGGTCAGGGCTTCGGGCAGGGCGCGGCGCCAGCCTGGTTCGACAATTTGTTTACCCACCGCGCGCAAGGCCTGGCCGGCGCAGTCGAAGTCGGCCTGGGTGCGGTCGTATTCGTGGTTGGGCAGGAACTGCGCCAGGTAGCGGGCGCGAATCAGGGTGTAGACCGCCTTGTATTTGGGGGGCAAACGCGAAGGATCACTGGCCGCTGCGGTGGGGATGATACCGTGGTGTGCACTGACCTTGGCATCGTTCCAGGCCCGTGAGCGGCGTTGGGCCTGAAGATGCGCCTGCAGTGGTGCAAGGCTGGCATCGGCACGCAACAGCGCGGCAAGGATGGCCGCAGCCTCGGCGTGCTGACTCAACGGCAGGTAACCGCAGTCGCTGCGCGGGTAAGTGATCAGCTTGTGGGTTTCATACAGCGCTTGGGCGATGTCGAGGGTTTCCTGGGCACCGAGGCCGAGTTTTTTCGAGCACAGTTCCTGCAGGGTGCCAAGGTCGAAGGGCAGGGGCGCAGCTTCACGTACCCGCTCGGTGGCCACCTTGACCACCCGTGCGCTGGCGGCATTGCTGATAGCCGCGGCGGCCTGCTGGGCCAGGGCTTGATTTAGGCAGCGGCCCTGATCGTCGCAGCTGTCTTCGGCGGCGCGCCATTGTGCGCTGAATCGGGTCCCGGCACTGTCGAGCAAAACATCGATGGCCCAGAACGCCACCGGCACGAAGTCGGCGATGCTGCGGTCGCGATCCACGACCAGGCGCAGGGTAGGGGTTTGTACCCGACCTACCGGCAGCACACCCTGATAGCCGGACCGGCGTCCGAGCAGGGTGAACAGGCGGCTCATGTTCATGCCGATCAGCCAGTCGGCACGCGAGCGGCCCAGCGCCGAATGGTACAGGCTGAACGTTTCATTGCCGGGTTTGAGCGCGGCCAGGGCCTTGCGGATCGAGGCATCGTCCAGGGCCGACAGCCACAGGCGGCGGATCGGTCCGCGATAGCGGCAGTGCTCGACCAGCTCACGGGCGATCATCTCGCCCTCGCGGTCGGCGTCGGTGGCGATCACCAGTTCCCGGGCTTCGCCCAGCAGTCGTTTGACCGCCTTGAACTGACTGGCGGTTTTCGGTTTGACCAGCATCTTCCACTGGCTCGGGATGATCGGCAGGTCAGTCAGTACCCAGCGTTTGTAACGGGCGTCGTAGCTGTCGGGCGGGGCGGTTTCGAGCAGGTGGCCGATGCACCAGGTGACGGTGACGTCAGTGCCCACCCAGCAGCCATCGCCGCGGCGGTTGGCGCCGAGGACCTTGGCGATGTCCTTGGCCTGGGAGGGCTTTTCGCAGAGAAACAGACGCATGCCGGCTGGGTGTCATTCTATGGCTGGAGTGAGGCATAGCATGCGCAGGATCGACCGGGCTGGCAAGTTTTATCTGTATGCATATACAGTCAATGTGTTGCTAGCGGGCACCCGACTTTCGCGGCGGGCCGTCATCCAGCCTTGCGCAAGGTCAGGTTGATCCGCAGATTGCCCAGCAGCGGATGTGCCCCCGGTTTGAGTGGCAGTATCCCGTGGTAGCGCAGGCGGTCCTCGCCACCCCAGACCAGCACGTCAGCATGGCGCAGGCCAATGCGCTGGGTGGGTTCTTTGCGGGTGTGGCCGCCGAACAGAAACACCGCAGGCAGCCCCAGCGACACCGACACGATCGGCTGGGTGAAGTCACGTTCGTCGCGGTCCTGGTGCAGGCTCAAGCGATTGCCTGGGCGATAACAGTTGACCAGACAGGCATCGGCTTGAAAGTCGTTGAACCCGGCCAAGGCGGCTGCGCGGTTGGCCAGTTCCAGCAGCACCTCGGGCAGTACTGGCCAGGGCTGATTACTCAGGGGATCGACCGGACTGTAGCGGTAGCCTTGGCGATCACTCACCCAGCCCAGCGCCCCGCAATTGGTCAGCCCCACAGCCATCTTCAACCCACCGGGTGTGGTCATATGGCGAAACGGCGCTTGGGCGACAACCTCACGCAGTACCGGCAGCAACGCCTGAACCTGGGGCAGGGCAAAGCCTGGCAGTAGCACCGCTTGTTTGCCGACCCATTGCGGGTGCAGTGGGTCTTGAGGATTGAACAGGTCCAGTTCGGTTTGCATCATCGACGGTAGATTACGCAGCGGGCAGGGAGCATGTTCAGTATGATAAGGCGCTTTTGCGGGCATGCGTCACCCGAACCCTGCGTTCGAACCCGGGTTTTACAGGCGCTTGGCGCTCCTTGCAGAAAAAAATAAACTTTTTGAATTCAAGGGGTTGCCAGCTCAATCGAATGAGTCCATAATTGCGTCCATCGAAAACGAGGCGGCTGAAAAGCCTAGCGTTTTCAAGGGGATAGCGGTTGTATTGAGTTGTTTCCTTAAAGAGTTGTATATGTTGGAGATCGCTTATTCAAGGATCTCGGGCATTTGAGGCCGAGTAGCAAAGTGGTTATGCTCCGGATTGCAAATCCGTCTACGCCGGTTCGATTCCGACCTCGGCCTCCATTACTGAAAACCCCGCAGATTAACGTCTGCGGGGTTTTTCTTTGCGAGCTCGAAAAGCAATGTGTTCCGCAACTTTAAGCATGTGTTCCGCAACCCTCCCTATTTCGTAGGGCTTACGACCTCGCCGATTCGGCGGTAAACGCGCTTCGTGATTTCCTCTTTCGAGTGCCCTAGAAGGCGGCTAGCCTGGCCGACATCCTCGATCTCTGAAGCTGCCTTTGGCCGGATGTCTTTGAACAGAAACTTCCTTACTTTTACCGCGAGATCTTGATTTCCATCGACATCGAGCTTTCTGGCGGCTTTGTCCCTTGCCTCGCTGAAACGGTTCCTGAGCATCTCCCAGCTCATCCTCAGACCAGAATCGTTTGTGATAAGTCTTGAGTTCTTTATGCCGTTCGCCGCTCTTCGATCCAGCAGCGCATTAATAAAGAGGCCGAGACCAGTAGTCACGCCATCCACATGCCTGCGAATCCGCAGGCGCTTGTCCGTCTTATTCTGGTCCACCCAGAGGAAGTCGTCGTCAAGATCCACAGTGCTGACCTTCAAAGTGTCGGCGGGGCGCTGTCCGGCGAGATAGGCCAGGTCCATCGCATCCCTCAGCCCTTGGTCTGCTTCGGCATAGACTGCATCCCACACTTCGTCAGCGGCATAAAAATCGCGAACCTTTTCCTTGTTGCGCCGAACGTTGAGGCACGGATTGCGCTCGGCAAAGCCCCATTCGCATGCGATTGTGAAGACGTGGGATAAAAGGGCTATTTCCCGATTTGCCCGGGTCTTTGCTGTCCGCGCATCTCGGTACTGGGCGATGACGGGAGGTGTGATCGATTCGATCGGAGCCTCATCAAACGCCTTGCGTAGCCTATCCAGTTCGTACTTGTTGTCCTTTTGCGTTCTTGGCGCCTTTGTGGGGATGATGTTCGTTTCGTAGCGGTCGAAGAGTTCACGCATCAATCTCATAACTTTCGGCATTGCCTTCTGTTCCAGGCGCGCCCACTCAAGCTTGGCTTCCGCCAGGTCCTGCCCCAGCGGGATTTCGATCCTCTTGCCTTCGGCGTCTCTACCGCAGTAGTAGTACGCAACCCAAATCTTTCCGTTCTTCCTCTTCCTAGACCGCCGAAGCAATCGCTCCGGCAGATCTCGGTTTTCCTTCTTTCTACTGCGCATTCGCTATCCCACGCGTGATAGGTCAAGTGTCCAGGTTTCGGCAACTGCGTTGGTCGCCGAGGGCTTGATGCCTGCCAGTTTCAGGCGGGCATACACGCGGCCCACGATAGGGCGCCTCGCTCTGTTGAGGGTGTATTGCCAGCCATTGTTTGCCAGCCAGCTAATCTGCTTCGACGGAATCTGGTAGCCAGTGATCGCAACGATTTCGTCCTCGACCAGGGTCTCACTTTGTAATTCCATGATTGTCTCCACGCCGCGCATGGCGGCAGAGGTGGGGAGGGGTTAGGCGGCAAGTCTCGGAACTAAAACACCGAGATCCGATAGCTGCTGCAGGGCGATCGCGCATTCATCACCGAGCGCGAACATCGCGCTTCCGGCGCCTGATCGACCTTTCTTGTGGCTGTTCTCGTGCCCTGGGATAAAGGCTATTCGGCCTTTGATGAGCAGAGTCGCTGATGCGCTGGACATGGCTTCCTGAAACCACTCTGCATCGGTCCGGCTGAATACCAGCGCAATGCCATTCCCGTGGGCGATCAGTCGGCGCATCCAGAAACCGGTGTCTGGGCCGTACGGCGGGTTCATCCACACCCGGCCAGCCCAATCTTTCGAGAGCCCGTCATCGAAGATGGTGTATTTCCGCTTCGCTGGTACCGGTGTCACGTAGTCGTGGGGGCTTGAAGGATCAAGATCGAACTCAACGCCCAGGCGCTCAAAGATCCAGGCTGGGGTGTACCACTCGACGCTCTTGTGCTTTGGCTGCTCCGGTCGAGCGCCAATCATTCCAGACATGCGCAGGTCTCCATTCCCGCCTACCGGCAGGCTTGAGTTGTTGTAGGGGGAGGGGTTACTTGATGCTGCTTTGCTGAGCTGCGAACTGCTCTTTGGTGCTGGAGCAGGCTCCACCTTGGCAGCCGTGCTCATGGCAGTCGGTGCGGTTACAGATAGAGCGGTAGCCGGTTCCGCCGCAGGTACTGCAGTTGCTGCCGGTGTGTGCGTGGCATGGGTAGATCTCGCCCCAGCGCCCCCATTTCTGCGCGCCCAGCGGGAGCATGCCGGTACCGGCGTCCGGTACTGCATCGTTGCCGACGCTCATGGCCTCGGCCCCTTCCAGATCATCCAGGCCATGTAGAGCGAGGCGACGATGGGTAGGATCATGGCAGCAGCTCCTTCGGTACCTGGACGGTGTTGCCTATGACCTTACTTATGACGGCTCTGCAGATCGCTACGAGCGGGCTCGGACCTATCAGCCAGTCGGTTGGCTCATTCGGCCTGCTGGGGTAGGCGGTCCAGCCGCCCAGTGCCGGGCCGTCGCCGATTTGGTGTTTCGTCTTCAGGGGACCGCCGAGCGCCCAGTTCTCGTGAGGGTTGTACCGCTCGCAGCGCTCAGTTACTTCGCCACGGTATTGGACGAACACTCTGGCCGGCGCGCCGTATTGCGGACCCGCCACGCGCACATCCAGCCCTTCAGCCTTGGCGACCGCCCAGGCCAACTGCTCGCCGGCCAGATCGGCTGTCTTCACTTCGATCAGGTCGGTCATGGCATGGCTTCTCCGCGCTGGGCGGCGACGCTAACGATCGCGGTGCGCGCGGCCTTTCGGCGATCGCCTTGGCTGTGCTCGCTGTCTACCCAAATCATGGTGTCGTCAGCCCAGACAGCTTCGGATTCGCCTGAGCCTTCCACATGGATCTGGATGCCGAGGTCAATCGCCAGGCGGAACGCGTCGCCATCATTGATGTTTGGGTTCCAGTGCGCCCTGGTGCCCGATTTGCCTTTTATGCGCAGCGGCCACTTCGGATCGTCGCAGGTGCACGGCTCAACCTCGACGCCGGCGGCCTTGGCCGCTAGCAGGAGTTCTTCGACTTCGGTCACAGCGAATACCTCTCTTCATGCCAGCGCACTGGCGCCATTGCTGGGGTAGGGGTGTCTTGTTCGTGCGGGGAGAGCTGGCGCTCATTGCCGGCCTGGAGCTGGCTGTCGGGGATGCAGCTGATGCCACCCGGCGCGCTGAGCCCGTAGAGCCAGCAGGTGGCGCCGCGCTCGTCGTCGTGGAAGACGAAAACCCCGCGAGGCAATGGATCTGCGCTGGCACCGTTGGCCAGCAGCAGGAGGCAGAGGGCGAGGCGGGTCATGGCTGCTCCCCGCGGCGAGCCCACCAGCACACGGGGCCGTCGTCGGTGTCATGGATGGCCAGGCAGAACCAGTCGCCACCGCTGGGCCGTTCAGGCTCCCAGTAACTGCAATCCGGGTCATGACTTTCGAAGTACCGGTTAGCAATCGCCTCGTCAGCATATTCCAGGCTGACCATGCAGACCTGCAGGCCCTGCTCGGCAATCCAGGCCTTGCACTTGTCGCCATCACCCTCGTCGAAGTCGGGAAGGTCCGGATGCTGGAACATCCCATTTTCGTCGCGCACGACCGGCGCTCGCTGGATCAACTTGATTTCTTCAGGCATGACGATTCCTTGGCCGCCATATAGCGGCTATTCAATAGAGGGGAGACGGGTGGAGTACAAATGTACTCTTGTCAGGGTTTGCGCTTGGTGGCGGCGATGGCCTTGGCGTACTCGGGGAAGTCAGCCAGCATCCTGTCGACGCTGTCACAGTCGCCGCCCAAGGCCGTTATACGGGCGTGGCCTGCTTGGACTGCCATTCGATACCCGCAAGTCATCGCCCGCAGCAACTCGCGCAACTCCTCCACTTCATCATCGCGCGCAGCAAACGCCTTGGCACCCTGGTCGGCCATGTCACCGGCGCTGAAACCATCGTAGGTTGGTGGGTGGCGGTAGACCGGCTCCCAGGAATCGCCATTGCCAATTGTGTCGCCGGGCACGTTGCTGATGACGGTCTCGCGGTCGTAGTCAGGCTCGCCGTTGCGCATGTGCACCCAGGCTACCACCTCGCCCTGGTGCGGGGTGGCTGGAGCATCAAGCAGGCTTTGCCAGAACTCGGCGTGAGGGGACGGGCATGGATGGGCTTGATACTGCAGCAGCTTGACCAGGCGTTCTATTTCATCGCGCGGCACGCTGACCATCTGTTCGGTGTTGCTGGATCGGTTTTCTGTGGGCATGGGGATTCCTCGTGGGCGGCTATAATTCACGATTCATGGGGAGGTTATTGCTATGGCTACTTACGTGGTGACTGCAGCTAGATATGACGAGGACTTGAAGCTGGTTGCGCTTCAGGGTCAAGAAACGCACGGATCTCCGGCTGCCTTGCCAGAATTATCCGAAGAGATTCACGAGTTCACTGTTCGAGAGGTTCTTGGATTAATAGGGAGCGGAAATAGCTTTCACCTGTTTTTTCCATCTGGAGGTCTCGCCGGTTCAATAGTCCCTAATGGCAACGGACTTATCGAGGATCCGTGCATAGAAGGCAGGCGTATTTCCGATCTCCCTCATTTCTGAATTGGGGCGAACACTGGTAGTCACGCAGCTTTCAGCAGTGCTTCGATCACCCGTCGTCCTGCCAACGGAGGTACCGCGTTGCCAGCCATGTGCATGGTGAGCCGGTGGCTATCCGGGCGCAGGGTATCGGCCGGGAACGACATCGCCGCCAAGGCCTCGCTGGCGCTGAGCATCCGCATGTGGTCACCGTCGACCAAGGCCCAGCGGTCTAGGGTGGTGATAGTGCCGATCGGGCGGTTGATGTCACGGCCGGTGGTACCGGAGCCTTTGCCGTAGTAGGGCATGATGAACCGGTCGCCGAAGCGTTCACGGCCGTTGCGTACCCGATCAAGCGTGGCTTGTGCCCGGCGCGGCTTCTCGATCGGCGACCATTTGCCTGCGTCGAAGTCGAGGAAGCTGGCGGCTGACACATGCTGGCGCCGGTGTAGCTCGAGCATCAACGGCGCCTTGCTGCGGGTCAGCACCAAGAACAGTCGCACCCGGTTTTGCGGCACGCCAAGATCGGCGCAATCAACGATGTGCGGCGCCGCCTGATACCCAAGCGCCTGTACCGCCTGCAACCAGGCCGGGTAGAGCACCCAGTCGGTGAACTCCGGCACGTTCTCAATCACTGCGGCCTGCGGCCGATGAAACTCCAGCGCCGATACCGGCGCCCAGGCCGTGGAGCGTGAAGCATCATGCTCAGGGTTGCCTGACTTCTTGCCGCGGGCCTTGGCGTGGCCCTGACAGCAGGGCGAGGCGAGCAGGATGTCGTGCGCCGGTACCTGCTCCCAGCGCGCTTGGTGCAGGTCCTGGCAGACGTGCTGCGTTTCCGGGTGGTTGGCGCTGTGCCATTCAACGGCTACTGGCCAGTGGTTTGCCGCCCAGAGTACCTGGACGCCTGCGGCGCGCGCGCCGGTGCTCCATCCGCCAAGGCCGGCGAACAGGTCAATTGCTGTAGGCATGAGAGATCCTTCATGGTCGACGTTGGCGAGTCGATCCGCTCGCGATTTATAGGCGTGCGTTACGCATCTCCAAGAGGGAAAGTCCCCAAGGCCAATGGAGATGCCGATGGCAAGACTGATTGCCTGGCTGAAACTGATCATCTTGATGATCGAAGTGATGGACCGATCCATCCAGCTCTACCAACTCCTCAACCCTTAACTAGCAAGGAGGACGGAAGACGAAGGTGATAACGGGCTCTCTTCGAAGAGTGAGGGCCCATTCCTCGCCGGGGTGGCGTTATCGTTGAATAGGGGTGATATGCTTCGCCGCTTACCAAACAGGGAGAGTGGTAATGGGGTTGCGGGAAAGGCACAAAACGTTTCAGGAGTGGTTCACGCCGAAGCGGAGGCGGCGAGCAGGAGGAACGCTGATCGGTATCTGGGCGGTAGGCCTGGTCGTTTATCCCAGTACGTACTGGGGGCTGCTGTTCGTGCCTGGTGTAATGTGGTTCTTGAGCGCTTGGCCGCCCGAACTTCACGACAAGCGTTGAGGTGCTGGCGGGGAGCGCGGGAGGGTCAGGCGGCTAAGCGATTTTTCCAGGCCAGCGCATCGGCTTTACGCTTGCTCAGCGCGGCCTTGTAGCTGGCCTTGGCCAGTGCTGCCGTCACGCACCATTCGCCCTCGATGTCGCGGTCGTAGGACCAGTCGTAGCCGGAGCGAGTGCGGTACATGCGGTACTGCCGCTGGCCTTCGTGCTGGCGTTGCTCGCGGTGTGGCCGGTTGATCCCAAGAAACTCATGGAAATCGCAGGCCCACTCCTCGTCGTAGTACCGGTCATAGTTGGTGCGGCGCGGCGGTTTGGGCAGCTGATCGGCCATTTCGCCATACTCAATGCCGTCGACGGGGTGGTACCGACCCGGCTGGCGTTTCACGCTCTCGTCGAGGACGATGCCGATGTAGTGGCCGAAGTCGGCGGCGATGATGCCTGGCTTGCCGTAGGCGATCACCCGGCGGCCGATGCATGCCGGGACCTTGTAGTACTGCTGCACGTATTCGCAGGGGGTGCCGATCATGGCTTTCTCCTTGGTCAGGCGGTGACGCGCTCGCCGATGACGGCAGTGTTATAGGTGACCTCGTAGTTCAGGGTCAGCTCGAAGCGGCCGCCGCATACGTCGCAGGTCATTTTCTGGTCTTTGTGGTCTTCTGACTCTAGGTGGATTGCAGTCGCGCAATGGGGGCACTTGCACTCGTCCTGGTACTCGAAGTCCGAATCGCAATACTCCGCCTCGGCAAACTTGGCCAGGGCCTCAGCCTTGGCTGCTGCATCAACCTTTGCCTGACAAGGCTTGCAAGTGAACCCTTCCGGGTGCCACCAGGGGGTATCGGTCAACTCTGAGCGGTGGGTGCCGCAGGACTGGCAAACATCTGGCTTGCTCATGGCTTTCTCCATGCATGCGCCGCCCTCCGTGGCCGGATGCGGCATGGTGGAAATTTGGATTGGGATGGGTTACTAATTACGTGGTTTTTACAAGCCGGGGATCGCCAGTGCCAAAGTATATTTATCGCTACAAATACCTGTCTGACGGAAAAGGTGTCCGCTCCGTTATATCAGAGAGGAAGATTCGATTTACTCATCCTCAGAACTTCAATGACCCTTTCGATTGCGCTCCATTCTGTGAGGCTAGATTTGGAAGAAAGTTAGAAGATATTCATTCTAAAGTTCGAGAAGTTTTGCAGCTAGACGGGTTGCCTCCTGATGAGGTCGCTGCTCGCATAGAGAGCGCGGAGGAGTCAATGGCCGAAAGCTTCACAAGCGGAAGATTTCTGAAGGAGCTGCTTAATGGGGCGGCGGTCCTGTCGCTGTCGAAAATTCCAGATAGCATTTTAATGTGGTCCCATTATGGGAGGAATCATACAGGCGCGATCGTAGAGTTTAAAATAGACATAAGCAACAAGGCATTCGAAGTTGAGAGTTCGCATGATGATTTGATATGTCTCGACGTTACTTATAGCAAAGAAAGGCCAGTTATCACATTCGACGGCAGTCCGTCTAGGTCACTAGATGTGCTTGATAATCTACTTCTGACAAAGGCAGGAGAGTGGGCATACGAGCAGGAGAGTCGTGTGGTAAAAAGTACGGGAGGTGCGGGAGACTTTAATTTCAAAACGGAGCTATTGAGTTCGATTATCTTGGGTGCTAGAAATGAAAGTGCGACAGAGCTCAGAGGCTTGGCTGAGCAAGCTGGGAAAGACCTGGATCGAGTAATTCCTGTCTATCAAGCCGAGCTTTGTAAGCGGAACTATGTAATTGAAATTCCTGGCTTTCACTACCGAATCGATGCTGGCCGAATTCAGTCCGCTAACCCTGGCTGCAAGTGATGCTCGTACCGGCTGAGCCGCGTGCGGTGATGCGTTTTAATTTTTGCTCCCGTGTTTTTGTCATCGCCATACGGCACCCCCTTCAATCCGCTAGGCGGCAAGTGAACGTGCAACTGCCGACGGCGTTGCTGCACTCGGTTGTTGATGCGCCTCATGGGTGGCAAACCTCGATAGGTTGGCGCTTGGAGCCCGCGGTTGGCATGACGACAAGCAGGCGCTTGTTGCCGCGGTACACGCCCCAGGGCTTACCTGTTGAGAGCGCCATGGCCGCCGCATACTTCACAGCGGGCACTGGCTGAGAGATTGTGGCGATCATAGTTACACACCGGCCAGGTGGTGCATCGGCGCGAACGGAATATCATCATCAAAGCTGTCTGGCGGGGCGGCCTGCTGTCTCTGCTGCGGTGTCTGCTGACGACCCTGTTGTTGCTGTGGGGCGCGCTGCTGCTGTTGTTGATTGCCTTGCGTCTGCTGTGGCGGACTGCCGGCGAACTTGATGATGATCACACGGCCGGTGAGCTTAACGCCCTGGGAGTGGTCGGCCTTGGTGTAGGTCTCGACGTGAGCGTCATCGATGGTGAAGTGTAGCTGCTGCCCCTTGACCAGGAAGGGCGCCATGGCCTCAGCCTGCTTGCCCCAGAGCGTGGCATCGACCCACTGGGTTGGGCGCTTGCCGTCCTGGCCTTTGCGGCCGTATTCGCAAGCAATTGCGAGGTTGCAGACTGCGTCGCCGTTGGGTGTATAGCGAAGCTCAGCATCGCGGCCAATGCGGCCGATATCGGTAAGAGTAGGCATCGTGATTCCTTGGTTAAGCGGCCAGGCCGAGCACCTTGTTCATGCGCTCGTCGAGGATTTCGTAGAAGGTTTTCACCCGCTCGGTGAGCTTGCGGATCATGGCTTCGTCGCGGTACACGCGCTTGACGAAGAGCGGCATGCCCGGCCAGTAGCTGATGAAGTCCAGCCACTCGCGCTCGGATACCCACAGGCCGCCCTGGCACTGGGCGACGTGCTCCTTGGGCACTTCGCCGTTCAAGATGACGCTGACCTGGAACTTGGGGAGCTTCGTCTTGATCTCGATCAGGCCCTTTTCCCCGATCAGCGAATCGGGTGAGTAGCCGATACCGTGGTTGAGGATGATGCCAACTTGTTGCGCCTGCACGTCCTCCCTATCGCAGTAAAGACCAAGCGCCACACCTTCTTTCTCGTGTCCGCGCTCGGTGTGCCGATTTCCGGAGAAGGGGTCGGCGGCCTCTTCGGTGATTCGCTCCCCGATCAATTGGTCCATGTAGGTGAAGGCAGCGACCCCGAAGCCAGATTCGCCCTTGCCAGCGACCAGCAGGCAGTCGAGTTCGGAGCAGGTGATGATGCCCAGGCGAAGGGCGAGCCATTCCGGGGTTCCCTGCTCGACGTCAGTGATGATCTGCATCTTAGGCCTCCTGTGGTGCCGACTCGTGCTGCTTGACTGATTTGCTGAGCATGCCCAGCACCTGGTCGAACGCGGCTTTCTCAACCGCCGAAGGCGTGCCGTGGATGCTGGCGAAAGCCTTCTTGGCCTTGTCGCTGCAGCGCTCCAGCAGCATGGCCAGCTGGGTGGCTTGAACCGAGGTGACGCGCGGGGTAACCACAGCGCCATTGCCGTCGTCGTCCTCACCGGTGGTGGTGAAGTTGAGCAGGGCACCGGCGGTGTAGCGCTTCCCGTAGCTCACGCTGGAGGCCACGGCCTGTACACCGTTCTTGCTGCCGGTGGTGTCGGCCGGCAGGACGAGAGAGGTTGTCTCGCGGTGGCCGGCACGGTGACTCAGAACTCCTTCCACCTCGATGCCGCGCTCGTTGCGTGGCGTGCGGAAGGAGAGAGCAAAGCCGTGGCGGGCCAGCACCGGTTTGATCATTTCGTTGATATCCTCCCAGAGCGCATAGGTGCTCTGGATGCGGCCACTTTTATCCTTGATGCCGCCACGTTCGCCGATCACCGGAAGCTCTTCCTGCATGGCGGCCAAGGCCTCGTCGAACTGCTGCTTGGCCTGCAGGGCCTGGATGTTCTGGTGCATGACCATCAGGCGCTCCATCTTGTCGATGTCGGCGCTCGGGGATATGGCAACCTGCTGGATAATCTGCAGAACGGTGACCGACTCGGCGGCAACGGCCGGGGGCTGGGAAAGGGTTTCAACCCTGGCTACTTGGCTCATGGCGACCTCAGTATGCGATGGTGATGTTGGGGATCTTGCGCAGGGCAATCAGGGTGATCGCCTGTTTGGCGCATTCCTCCGTCATTCCTCTGGCGACGAAAGCCTCCAGGGCGGCGCGGTTGATCTTGGTCTTGTGCGCCTTGTCAGCCTCGCGGGCTTCTTGTTGGCGGAGAATTTCAGTTGCTGCAGCATCGGCGCGGCGGCGTTCGTCCAGGCGGGCCTGCTCGGCAGCCTCTTCGGCACGGCGGGCAGCGGCTTGGCGCTCCTGCTCGACACGCTGCTCGGCTGCAACTCGGTCGGCCTCGGCCTGTACCCTGGCACGTTCTGCCTCCTCGGCCTGAAGCTGCAGCTGCAGGCGTTCGTTCTCGGCGGCCCGCTCTTGTGCCGCGGCCTGGTCTTTCAGGTCCTGCTCGCGCTTGGCGGCTGCGTCACGCTCGGCCTGCTGCTCCTGGGCAACGCGCTGGCGTTCCTGCTCGACGGCAGCTTCCTGTGCCAGGCGCATGCGGTCTTGCTCGGCGCGCTCTTCCGCTTCACGGCGCAGGCGGGCAAGTTCGGCCTGTTCCGCTTCGTACTGCTGGCGGGCGGCCAGAGCCGCGCGCAGCACCTTCAATGAATCGTCTTTGGCACGGGCTGCTTCGGCTTCGAACTCTTCCTGCTGCTTGCCCAGGGCGATAGCCTCGACCTTTTCAATCCGGTCGGCCAGATCCTCAGCGGTGATGCCGTCCAGGTCCTGGGCGTTGAGCTTCAGGTGGGCTATGGCGTTGTTGTGCCTATCAACCCGGGCATCCTCGGCGGCCTGCCACTCGTTCAGCGGGCGGCGCACCTCTTCCTGCCAGGCGTCCAGCGTGTCGCGCATCCGCTTACGCTCGGCGTCGATCTTCTTCGGGATTTCCTTCAGGTCGGCGACCAGGTCCTTGCCAACGTTGTCGAGTGCGGTCTTGGAGCGGGCCACCTTGTAGGCGATAGAAGCGATGGCTTCGCGGCCTTTGCGGGTGCTGATGTCCGGTACAAAGGCGTCGATCTCGTCACGGATTTTCTTGAGGTACGGGTCGAGGCCGTTGGCGATCTGGAACACCTGAAGTGCGGTTTCTTTCGGCGGCACTACGGCCATCTCGGTTTGTGCGGACATACGAATCTCCCGCGCCATCCCTGCGGTGGGCGCTGATGGATGGGTTATTGGGTCAGATGCTCGGCGTATGCGTTTGCGAGCATCCAGGCAGTGCAAAGGAGGAGGGTGAGAAAGCTGCCGCGCCAGAATGCGAAGCGGCGGGCGCGCTGGAATGTGGTCATGCTCTCACCTCATACCCGACAGTCCACTCACCGCAGATGCAGGCCCGGCACTTCCAGGCAGCCGGGTTCTCGATGCTGGCCAGTTCGGCCTCATGCACTGCCGCGGCAAAGGTCGGCCCCTTGAACAGCATCAGGACGCGGTCAGGCGGAAGGCATTGGCTGGATGGAAGTTCGGCTACCTGCTCATCGATCAGGGATGCAACCAGTGCAGTACTCATGCAGCCTCCCTGCGCCCTGCGATGATCGCGTTTAGGCGCTTGCAGTAGTGATTGAACTCGTCGATGGTGATTCGCGTGTCGGCCATCATTTCCGTGAGCTGTTTCTGGATCATCACGGACCAGCTGATCGGCGTTGACGGGTGAGTAAGGGTCTCCAGCTCTTCGTCGATGAGGATGTGCGGGCTCATAGCGCGGATTCCTCTGCATCTGCCTCGACTCCGGCCTCCGCATACTGCTCAAGCATCGACTCGGCGATCTCGTAGAGCTTGCCGCGGCTGTGTTCGCTCTGGCCGACGACTTCCTCGACCATGTTCTTCACGGGGCCGCCTGTTTCCGCTTGAAGCAGAAGCAGGGCCAAGGCATTCAGGTCGTCTTGCTCAGCCTCCTGCAGCGCCCTGAGGTGCTCGGCGACCTTGGCAACGAACTGGTCTTGGCGGATGCCCACCGGAGGGCCAAAGCGCTGGCGCACCAGAACATCAGCACCGCCGACCAACTGCTCGGCCTTGTCTTCAATCCAGGCCTGAACCGCTTCTTGATGCGCTGAGTCGTCTTCAGGCTCGGCGTTGTCGTAGAGCCATTGGGCTTTTCGTAGTGCTGACATGGTCGCCTCCAGGTGGTGGGTCAGTCGATGTATGCGATGTACTTGAAGCGGCCATTGCCGAATTGCTCGAAGCGGCCACCAAAGGTCCCGCGAACCTCCCGCTCAACTTCATCACGGCTCATGTGCTGCGGGTACACGCCTTCCTTGATCATCGAGAAGTGGGTGTGAGGCACAAAGAGCCAGTCCACCTTGGTTGGATCTAGCGGGCGCGGCTCGGGCGGCTGCCACGGCTTGCCCTTATATGGCTCGGGCGGCGGCGGTGGGTCTTCCGACTCTTCCCATCCGCAGGTTTCGCAGTAGCCGCGCGGTGCAGTACAGGCGCCACAAGGTGGAGAGATGTGGCAACTGCAGTTCACAACCCTATGAGATTCGACGACACCCTCGCAGCCGTCACGGCCGCAGGTATCGCCCTCGCAGTATCCGATTTCACTCATGGCTTCACCCTGGCGGCGAGCATGGCGTCGGCAATGCGGTATGCGTGCTCAGCTATTTCCGATTCCGCCAAGCCCCATGTGTCGTTATGGGCGCAGATACCTTGCATGGCGTTTGCTGCGAAGTAATCGCGGGTGGTGATGCCGTGCGACGGCCCGTGCCCGGCGTACTCGCTTGCGGCGACGGGGAATGCTGGCTGCTTGCCGTCTTCGGCAGGCTGGCAGTCGTAGCAGATACCGCCGCGCTGCTCCTGCTCATCGATGTAGCTTTCGCAACGCAGGCAGCGGCCTACGCCAGATGGTTCTGGTGGCTGGTACATGGTTGATCCTCTGGACCGCATTGGCCAGGAGCCAGGCGCGGGTGACCAAACCCAGCCGTGAAGCTGGCCTGGCGCCTGCCGATGCGGTCGATGTGAAGGGAAGGGGATGCAGGCGCCCGGAGCTGCCCGGGAAGCATCTGGACTGACCCGAGCGGGACCCGGATTCGCCTGCGGTACCGGTTACGCATCCGGCGTCGTTTCCATCGACCGTGTCGGTGCAGGGCCGCCCTATGGGCCTACTGGCTGACGGGGCTGGCGGATACCAGCGCTCTCCGTGACCGATATTCTTTCGTCGGTCAAAGCGCCTGGCTCTGTAGCGGCCAGGTAGGCTGTCGCGCGGCGACGTTGCGTTAAGGCTTCATTGGCGAACCCTCCATTGCTCGCTCACTGGGAAGGCAGTGGCCACCGTTGATTTCCCGTCTGGCCCTGTCGCCAAGGCCAGCCAGTGAAATCTGTTTCTCCGCGCCCGCTTACCAGGTCATTCACTCAGTTCGGTCAACACCTCGTCCGCCGTCGCAGTGGGCTGCGCGTGGGCAGGCTTTCGGGCCTGTCGGATCGCCGGTCGCCGGTAGAGGCAAGTGCGGTTTTGTTCATCGGTTTACTGACCTCCCACCGATGGAGCCGGGAGTGACCTAACCGGCTTGGCCGGGTAGTCGTTCATGGCGCTGGCTGTTAAAGAGCGGCGGCCCTGAGGGCCTCTGCCGGGACTCTGTAGTGCCTCGGCATGGGCTTAGTAAACGCCATGTTTATAAACACGTCAACACCTATTGTTTATTTTTGTTTATTAAAGAGATGGTCTGACCGAATCGTGGGCACAAAAAAGCCCGCTCTGGGCGGGCTTGGGTGACGCTGAGGTGTCTACCAGAGGACTGAGGACCAGAAGACCTTTCCTTTGATGTGAATATTCTGGTCGAGCATCTCCTGCGCTGTGTATTCCTCGTCCGGGTGCTCGTCCCTGTTGAAGCTGCGCATACGGATGCCACCACCCGGGAGGCGATAGAGGAGCTTCACGCGGAGTTGTCCGTCATGGTCGATGGCGTACATCTTTCCATCCACCACTGACGTGCAGCCTTGGTTCACGCCTACTGTGCTCTTATCGGGCAGCACAGGCTCCATGCTGTTCCCGCTGACAGTCACGCACACCGCATCGTCAGGCTGCACTCCTTGACGCCGCAGGGTCAGTTTTCCAAAGCGCAGCTTCTGCTTATGCGACTGCTCAACGACTGTTCGCCCGCTGCCGGCCGACAGCTCCACTTCCTTGAGGAATGGCACGTACACCTCATCATCATCCAGGGGGGTGTCGTCATCCCATACGTCGAAAGACCCAAGCACTTGAGCGTCTGCAGGTGGTGGGGACGGGGGAAGGCTCATCCCTGACGGGTGCGCCTCGCCAGTTGCAAGCCAGTGCTGATCAACCAGCAGTATTCGAGCAGCATCGAAGATCGCTCGGGCCGGCATGCCGCGCTTGAACCAGTTGTTCAAGACCTGAGGTGAGACACCAAGAGACTCGGAGACTCCCTTTGGAGTCAGGCCTTGGTCTCTCATGAATTGTCGCAGGCGGTCGCCTGAATGTTGATTCGTCATAAACACAAAGTTTACCGGGCTTGCACTGTTTATTAAATAAACGTATTGTTGAGTAGTGTTTACTCGCCTAAGGCGGAATGTTTATGAAATCCACACCTCTGGAACGCGCAATCCACACCGCCGGATCAGGGAAAGCCCTGGCAGAGCTGCTGGGCGTTACGCCGATGGCTGTTTCCTATTGGAAGACCAGAGGTGTACCGGCTAAGCAGGCCCTTCCAATTGAAAAGGCCACTGGCGTTTCCCGCCATGAGCTTCGCCCTGACATTTATCCAACCGAAAACGAAGCTGCGTAAGGAGTACCCCGATGTACATGGACCCCAGTCAAAAACGTGCGATCCCTGTGAAGGTTCGTTTCGAGCCTGTCCTGGACCGGATTCTCCGTAAGGCAGCGACAAAAACGCGCATGCAGCACGCCACGTACCTCTACGAAATCATCGAGTGGGCTGTAGCCAACGGCGTTATCGAAGAGCTGATGCAGGACAAGCAAGAAGATATCGCGGGCTGAAGGGCCTATGGAGGCCTAAATGACCGTTGAACTTGAAAAATTGCCGCCTGATACGCGGCGAAAGGTGGAGGGGTTGATGTGCCAGAACGGCTGGAGTTTCAGCCAGGTCATCAACGCGATGATGGAAACCTCAATCGCTAGTGGTGCGCTTTCCGAGGTGGGAAGGAAGAAGGCAAAGGTCCTTCAACTGGTGACCCCAATGAGGGCCTCCGGCAGGGACTCTTAAGGGTAACCAAGAGGGCCTCTGCCAAATGACAGGCACAAAAAAGCCGGGATTGCGCCCCGGCTCTCTGCAATACAAAACTCTGTAGGGGAATTATGCATATGCAGACCCAAAGTGTACAGGCCCTATCAATGGGGGCGCCACAAAATGCGATCCACGATTTCGTGGCGCGCGGAATGAGCAGCTTCGATCTGCTCGACCTGGTCAACGAAGCCAGGATGCAACACGGCGAAAGTGAGGTTCGGCGCGCCGACTTCACTGCGCGCTGCAAGGATGAGCTTGACGGGGAATACTACGAAACTTTCGTAGTAAGGAATTCCCGCGGCCCGGCTTCGGAAGGCCTGATGCTGACCAAGGACCAATGCCTTCTGGTCTCTATGCGCGAGTCGAAGGCAGTTCGTCGGAGCATCCTGGAGAAGCTGAAGAACCTGGACGCCCCTCGAATCATTGCCACCTTGCCGAATTTCTCCAATCCGGTCGCGGCTGCGCGCGCCTGGGCCGACGAGATGGAGCAAAAGCAGATTGCTCAGCAGGCTCTGGCCATCGCTGCGCCGAAAGTTGAGTTCGTCGACAAGTACGTCGAAGCCACAGGCCTGAAAGGCTTCCGCCAGACAGCCAAGCTGCTTCGGGCTAATGAGGCCCGCTTCCGTGAGTTCCTGCTCGACAAAAAGATCATGTACCGCATGGGCGGGGAATGGCAGGCCTACCAGCAGCACATCGACTCCGGACGCTTCGACATCAAGACCGGCACCACTGATGGCGGTCACGCATTCAACCAAACCAAATTTACCCCGAAGGGCGTCACCTGGGTGGCCGGCCTATGGGCTCAGTACAACCTGGAGGCCCAATGATGGCCCGCATCCGCACTGTCAAACCCGAATTCTGGTCGAGCGAGCAAGTCATGTCCTGCCGTCCTCTGGCCAGGCTCCTGTTCATCGGCATCTGGAACTTCTGCGACGACGGCGGCAATCACCCGCTGGCACCTCGAACCATCAAGGCCCTGGTCTTTCCGGGCGACGACATTACTGCCGAGGAGGTGAGCGAACTGCTTGGTGAGCTGGAGGGGGCCAACCTCATCCTCAGCTACTGGGCCGAGGGCAAGAACTACCTCCACGTCTGCGGCTGGAAGCACCAGAAGATCGAGAAAAAGAACTTCAAATACCCTGCGCCTCCATCGGAATTCGACGACGGGTCGGAGAGCGGTCGCCGACAATTCGCCGAAGAGTCGTCGACTGGTAGTCGACCGGTAGACCCCGGAAGGGAAGGGAAGGGAATAGGAGAAGATCAACACAACACTCAACGCGCGGAGCAGGAAAAATCCGTCGACCCAAAGGCACCCTGCGAAATGACCCTTGAGTGGGTACCTGACCAGAAGCTGCTGAAGGCTTATGCGCACCGCATGGGCATCCCTGTTGCCCATTTCACAGATGAAGCCACCGCCACGTTCGTCTGCCACTACTCGGCGTCTGGCCGCGTAGAGAGTCAGGCGTCCTGGGTGAGCCTGCTGGTGAAGTGGGTGAAGCGTGACGAGGCTGCGGGGAGCAATGTTCGCCAGTTCCCGCTGAAGCGCCAGGTCAATGGCCCTGACTTCAACGACACCAGCTGGGCTAACGACCTGGGGGCTTTATGAGCAAGCCAAAGCCACCGCAAAGTGCCAGCCAGCTCATGGCCAAAGCCACCAACCTGCCGCCAGTGATCCCGGTAACTGCCAAGCAGTTGCCGCCCGGCACCGCCGAAGTGGTCAACGCCCTGTTCAAGGAGCTGCAGGCCATCTTCCCGGCGTGGAAACAGGCCTGGCCCGATGACGAAGCCCTCAAGGCCGCCAAGCGTAGCTGGATCAAGGCGTTCATCGCAGCAGAAATTAACCAGCTCGAGCAGATCCGCTATGGCCTTCTGAACTGCCGCCAGTTCGGTGGTGACTTCGCCCCAAGCGTTGGTAAGTTCATCAAGTGGTGCCAGCCGACTCCGGAGATGCTGGGTATCCCATCTCACGATCGGGCATTCCGCGAAGCGCTGGAGAACTCGCACCCGAGCCGGGCCGGTAACCGCATCTGGTCGCATCCAGCAGTGCGCCACGCCGCGTTGCAGTGCGAGCTGCACAACCTCGCTGACCAAGTATCGGAGAAGGCCAGCAGGATCTTCGACCGGGCCTACGACATCACCATCCGGTTGCTGGTACAGGGAAAACCGCTGGAAGACATCGCGATCGGCATCGGGCACGACGGGCAGAAAACCGAGCTGGAGCGGGCAGAAGAGGTTGCCCAGTACCGCCAGGCGCGCCTGCTGGAAATCCAGGGCATACCAACCGTGGGCGGAGCCGCGCGTGCGCAACTGCTGGCCCAGCTCAAGATCAAGCGCGTGCCGCAAGGAGGCAGACCATGAACATCGATAAATCGAAGCTTCAGCCCCTGCTGTGGGCAGTGGTAGGCGCATGGAAGGCGGGTGACCAGGATATTCATTTGCGAACCGACGCGCTGGATGAGTTCCTTGGCGAAAGCACGGTGGAGGAGATCGCCCTTGGTTTGCTGGCGGAGAACGAGCGGCTCGCTGCCAGTTTGAAGCTCAACTTGTGTGACTACCCGGCAATTCATAACGGCGACCTAGACCTGCTGATCGCGTCTATCGAGGGTGCGTCACAAATCGAATTGGCAAAGGCGAATGGCTGCACGCCACCAAACATCAGCCGCAAGGTGCGTCGCGTAAAACAGCGACTTGGTTGGCAAGAGGGTATGGGGGCGGTAGAGATCCGCGCTCGTGCCGAACAGCTACGGGCGCTTGCATCGCGAGGTGCGGTTGTAACTGCGGACTTGATTGTCGAGCGCGACCAGCTCAAGGCCGAGAACGAAAAGATGCGCAGCTTTCTCGCAGAAGTGAGCAGAACATCTGGCGACAATTGGGCTGTCATGGCCGCGCGCAACCTGCTTGAGGATGTCGACCATGGCTGACCTGATGCTTCGCACAGAGCAAGATCGCGCCCGCCTAATCGGCTACCTCACTGGCCTGGACCTGGCCAAGCCGCGCCGCCTGACCATCGTCGAGGTGCGGAACAAGCGCAGCGACGCCCAGAACCGTCTGCTGTGGATGTGGAATGGCCTGATTCAGGAACATCTCCGCGGCTCCTACGGCCAGGCAGCCAGCAGCGAGGAGTGGCACGAGATCTTCGTGGCCAAGCTCTGGCCTGCCGAGGTTCACCCGGTGGAGCTGCCCGACGGCACCCGGTACCGCGTTGGCCGGGCCAAGACCCGCAAGTTCAACACCCAGCAGATGACTCAGTACCTGGAGCTGCTGGACGCTTACTGCGCCGAGAGCCTGCAGCTGCTCCTGCCGCATCCAGAGGACCTGATGATGGCGATTTACGGCGAGCGCCGGGGGAGGGCCTCATGAGGGCTTCGATCAAGGAAGTGAAGCAGAAAACCTGCAAGTCCTGCGGCGGGAAGTTCCGGCCGAGCTTCAACAGCACGCAGGTGGTGTGCAGTCCGAAGTGCGCACTGGCGCATGCCCCGGCGAATCACGACAAAGCCCGGAAGGCCATCGATCAATGCGAGCGCAGCGAGATCAAGGTACGCAAGGAAAAGCTCAAGAGTCGCGGCGATTACATGCGCGAGGCCCAACAAGCCTTCAACGCTTACATCCGCCTGCGCGATCAGCTGGCCGGTCACGCCTGCATCTCAAGTGGTCGCCCGCTGGATTGGAACGGCAACGCGGTAGATGCGGGGCACTATCGCAGCGTTGGTGCCGCGCCGCATCTCCGATTCGATGAGCGCAACGTGCACGCCCAAAGTAAAGAGCAGAACCGGTACCTCTCCGGCAACGCCACGGATTACCGGGTCGGCCTGATCCGTCGCATCGGCCTGGCTGAAGTAGAGGCCCTGGAAAGGGACCAGTCAGTCCGCAAGTACACCATCGAAGACTTGAAGGCCATCAAGGCCGAATACCGGGCAAAGATCAAACAGCTCAAGGAGGCAGCAGCATGAATCAAGTCGTGATGATCACCGGCCCGGCAAGCACAGACAAAAACGGCTGGCTCAAGCCTGCATACCCGTTCGCAGTGAAGGCGCACTTCTTCGAACAGGAGCAGTCCGTTCCTGACGACGATGGCGGCCACTCCTTTGCCTGGCGCTCCCTTTGCGGGGTTGATGCATACAGCAGCCGCCAGGTACCGATGTTTGAGGCTGGCATCTGGACGCGCTGCAAGAAGTGCGAACAACAGATGGCGCGGAGGGCTGCAGCATGACCACAGCATGGGCGTTTTTCATTCTGGCCGCGATGCTGGTGGCATCCGGTGGTGTGTTGGCTTGGGGCGCAACGATTGTCCGCAAGCGCAGTCATGAAGAATTCATTTTGCAGAAGAACAAGCGAGCCGGGGGTAAGCAATGAACTATCAGAACGTGGTTTCCGCAGTTGTCCGGGCCCTGGCCGCCGAGACGATCAACAGTGCGGGTGGGTGCGCCTACGAGCCAAAGGTACAGGCAGCCAAGCAGAAGGGCGCTATCGTGGGCAAGGAGGCCGCATTCCTCTTCGACTGCATGGTGTTCAGTCGCCTGCACAAAAACCTCAGCGCCGAGCACTGGCGGCACCTGGTGGCGAAGTACTCGACACACGTCGACCGCAAGCACGCAGCGATCGAGGAAATCACGCGCACGCATCGCTCGCCTGCACCGCAGCGATTCCGCCACTGCGCCATCCTGACCTGGGCCATGCCCAAGCTGCCGGGCGTGGACGGGAAGCGCAGCACCAGCGTGCTCCCGGCGGCCTGGTACGAGATGGATAACTGGAGCAACGAGCCGCACCCGATCAAGACTCAGGAGCGCTGGAGGCGTGATATTCGCAAGGCTCTTGAGGGCGCGGTCAATGAGGCTTTGACCGAGGCGCAGCACATTCTCGATCATGAAGGCCTTTTGGTGGCAAATGTCGCTTGACTGCGACTGAGCCAATGAGCCAATATGCACCCATCCTGTCATTCCTGCGCGTTTAGGAGTGACCACAAAGAACCCGGCCAAGTGCCGGGTTTTTTATTGCCCGAAGAGGGCCTCAAGAGTCCCGGCCACTGCGCCGGTTTTTTTATGCCCGCAGAAAGCAAAAGCCCCGAACTAGTCGGGGCTTTTCATTTGTACGGCGAGAAAAAGAGAGGGCGACTCCAGAGGGTGCGGAAACACCCAATGGAGACGCCAGATCGCAGAGTAGACCTGCAAGCCAGCCAAGGCCCTCACTGCTCGCGCGAGCGGGGCGGAGCCTAGCAGAAAACCCAAAGGCTTTGCAGATGTTGAAGGAATTTCGTTGCGGTAAATGCAAACGACTACTCGCCCGGGTGGGCGGGTTCACTGAGCTCCAGATCAAATGCTCTCGATGCGGGACATTGAATCATGTGAAGGCCTTGAGTCTCGAGCCATCGCCTCAGAGCGAAGAACGGAGCCAGCTGGCTCCTCAGCCGAGTAACTAAAATTCAAGGTAAACACATGGCACGCACACGCACCCTTTTCCAGAATAGCGGCTCCGCCGTTCTCCCTCCGTACCAAGAGCTGCGGATTGGTCAATATCTGCAGTCGCCAAACGGGCGCTACAGATTGGTACTTCAAGAAGACTCGAACCTAGCTCTCTACGACGGTAATGTCGCTGTCTGGGTTGCCGATGGCAATACACCGTACAGCAGCACGCTGGCTTACAAAGGCAGCGGGCCAACGGCTCTATACGTCCAGTATGGCGCCTTCCTCGATGACCCAACCCGTGGTCGCAAATGGATCACCACTCCTACTGACTTCACTGATAACGATCAGTGGAACCGGGTCCACCTGGTTCTGCAAAATGACGGAAACCTTGTTGAAGTTGACTACCGGCCGCTGTGGAAAAGCAATTCTTCCGCGGCCATGCAGTTGAATAAAAATAACGAAATCATTCCTCCTGGCACGTTCCTCGAACCGGGTCGACTCTACGGTAAGGGTAATGCCCGCCTGGTATTCCAAGGCGACGGCAATCTCGTGCTTTACGGACCAAACAACAGCGTGCTGTGGGCAACCTACACCCAGGGGAAAGGTGCAACGAAGGCGGTCCTGCAGGGTGATGGTAACCTTGTGATTTACAACGACAATGGCAAGGCACTTTGGAATAGCCGGACCGCTCAGCAAGAAGGGGCATTTATCCAGATTCAGGATGATTCCTTCATTATCATGCGGCACAACCCGGTTTGGGCGCGCTTCGGCTACAAGCCTTCGATCAAACCCAAGCACGTGTTTAATTGGAGTAAAGAGGAGTGGCCTACCCGAGACGAGATTGTCACCACTTTCTGACAGGAAGTTGGCGGGTTAAAAACGTTTATATGACCATGCTCCCCCGTGATTACTTAAGTTTTCATGGGGGGCATACATTTGTTCGCGCGAAAATACTGTTCGGTGAATGGTCCGAAGATGACCATTTCTGATCTGGGCGATTATGGATCTCTTGGCCCTGAAGAGGGTGCAAAGTGCGTTTGGTTTGAGAGGGAAAAGCGGAATGAGCATTTATTCGACGTGGCTGTTCTTCAGAAACCAGCCATGCCCAAAGCATTTGTAGTCTGAGTTTGATGTTTTCTGCCCCGCCAAGTGCGGGGCTTTTTTCTGCCTCAAATTTACCTGCAGCCAGAGCAGCCTTAGGGAAGGCCTGGACACTGATAAGCCGGTAGTACAGTGCTACGGAATAACACCGGCAGCCCGCGCACCCATGCCGTGTACGCTTCATGGGTGGCGCGAAATCGGATCGTCGAGACTGGTGCAGTAGGGTGCCAGCGTCGAGATGGTCTTTGGCAGACGGCGGGAAAGACCGCACACCTATTCAGGGCCTCGACATTGATCGGGGCCTTTCTGTTTTCGGCTCCGCCACACCCATTGCTCCGAGCTGGGAGTGCTGCTGGGGCCGGATCTATCCCTGCCACCACCAGGCTCAGGCCGGGAGTGCTTATGAGAGTCACCACTATGTCCGAACCCGGTCCGCTCACTGCTGCTGGTGGGATTGCGCTGTACAAGCTTGGCGCCTTCGGCTTCGTAGCTGTATTGGCTGCCGTCGTCGTCATGGCTATGACCTTGCCTAAGACGGTGCGCGAGTTTGTCGTCGCCATGATCAGTACCACTGTCTCCAGCATCTGCGGTGGCGCCTTCATTGTCCGCTGGCTGGAGATTGGCGACTGGGCCAACGATGACGTGGGGATCATCGCTATCGGCGGCCTGATCTTCGTCTGCGGCCTGCCCGCCTGGGTCTTGGTGCGCGCCTGGTTCAAATGGGCTGAGAAGCGTCGGGACAAGGATCTGGGGGAGATTGCTCAGGACTTGGCTGAGATTCGCCGGAACCTGAATGGCGCGAATCAGTAACTCGCGCCACAAATTTAAGCTGCGCCGCTTCGTGGCGCGAACACCGTCAGAGGAGTGAGCTATGGACAACCAGCACAAGAAGATCACCGGCTACCGCGACCTGAGTCAGAGCGAGATCGACGGCATGAACTCGATCAAGGCTCTGGAGGCGGACGCCGGCGAGCTGTTCAAGCAGATCGGTCAGATCGAGGGCGTGGACCAGCGCACCCTGGCGCTGGCCAAGACCAACCTGCAGCAGGGCTTCATGTGGTTTGTGCGCTCGATTGCCAAGCCTGCTGATCCATTCAGTTGAGGTGAGTGATGAGCATCAAAAAGACGCTTATCCACTTCCATGACATCACGCTGACGTTGTCGGTGGATGACCTGAAGGCTGCATTGGTCGCCAAGTATGGCAATGCTGCGGTGGAGGTGCTGGGTGAGGGAGTGATTCTCCAGAACGCTAGTTATTTCACCTTTTACCCTGACGAAGGTGTGAAGTTCACCTTTGCTCAGCCGCTGGTAGGGCACAACACATGACCACCATTGCCTACAAGGACGGCGTGATCGCCTACGACTCTCGCCAGACCCGTAACAGTGCAATCGTTTCTGATGATGCCCCGAAGTGCCAGGTTGTCGACGGCGTCAGCTTCTTTCTGTCTGGCGCCGTATGCGATGAGAAGGCATTGATCGCCGCCTACTTCGGTACTCCATCAGCAGTTCCTGTGGAGTGCTCAGGCTATGCCGTCGATGACGGAAAGCTGATGTTGGTCGGTCATGACGACAAGACGGGCATCTGGAGGCAGGATCTCGACCCGACCAACCCCGACGCCATTGGCAGCGGCGCTCCATATGCCCTGGCTGCAATGGACATGGGGGCAAGCGCTGAGGATGCGGTGCGTGCCGCGATGAAGCGGGATATCTACACCGGCGGGAAGATCAGGACGATTCGCGTAAGCGGGTAGGTGTGCCGCAGGTGAGTGCGGCACTGTTAATGATCCAGAAGGCGGCTCATCAACCCCGATTAATGATTTCGATCTGCGCGATGATTTCGTCTTTGATCGGGCTGGCCTGTCCTTGGAAGTTAACGGTCCCGTTAGCGAAGACGTTGACAACTAGCCCATCAGGGAAAGTGAATTTGATCGTGCCTATGGCGTTTGGGCCAGTTTTCACAGCTCGAGGATAAGAATTCTCGATATGAGCAATGAGGCGAACTGGATCGCCGCAAGAATGTGCCATTACCTACTCCAGTAAGATTTTTTGGATCAGATAGAATGCGGCACATTGACATCATTGTAATCCCTACCTTTTGCCTATTGTGAGACAGGTTGTTTCAGCTTTGGAGGGCTCTAAGGAGTTAAAGCGTCATGAGCAGGCCGCAACCACCAGCTTCGATCCTAGAGTTATCTGGGTTGTCCGACTTTGGTATCCGTCTGACGCCTGCTCCTGAGGTGTGGGAATGGCTCCAGGCCGAGATCCTTGCCGACACCGGCAGCATCCACAACGAAGACCACGCTCACCTGCTCGACGCCAACATCGGCGTGCTCTGGGCATCCTCTGGATTCGCCAAGCAGGGAAGGGTGGTGCTGGGCCAGGCCGAGCAGGTCATGTTCCGCGCCGGGGGCTGGCAGAAGGCGCGCCAGGAGCAGCAGATGTGGGACTGGTTTGGCGAAGTGCCGGACTACTTGATCACCCTGGCCGCTGACTACTGCGCCCAATGCACCGACGCTGAGTTCTGCGCCCTGGTCGAGCATGAGCTCTACCACATTGCCCAGGCGACCGATCAGTACGGCGCGCCCAAGTTCACCCAAGAAGGTCTCCCCAAGCTACAGATGCGCGGACACGACGTTGAAGAGTTTGTCGGAGTGGTTCGCCGCTATGGAGCAGGGGAAGACGTTCAGCAGCTGATTGACGCTGCAAGCCGGCCGCCTGAGGTGGCCAAGATCAACATTTCGAGGGCCTGCGGAACCTGCCTGCTCAAGTCTGCCTGATCCTTGACAGGACCTTGACGGAATAGACCCATATGGCAGCCCTGAAAGATGAGGTGAAGCGCTTCATTGTGCAGGCGCTTGCCTGCTTCGATACGCCCACTCAAGTAGTCCAGGCCGTCAAGGAAACTTACGGCCTTGAAATCTCCCGTCAGCAATGTGAGCAGTACGATCCGACTAAATACGCTGGCCGTGACCTTGGCGTGAAGTGGAAGGCGG
The DNA here is from genome assembly GCF_028682475.1 of Pseudomonas putida. Taxonomy (GTDB): domain Bacteria; phylum Pseudomonadota; class Gammaproteobacteria; order Pseudomonadales; family Pseudomonadaceae; genus Aquipseudomonas; species Aquipseudomonas putida_AG. The sequence continues at coordinate 217,504 of NZ_JANHLE010000001.1, read as the reverse complement.
TTTTCGAAGACACCCGCAAGCGTTTTCGCGAGGAGACGGCAGAGATCCCGATTGCGAACCGCGCCTACAGGCTTCGCGCCTTGGGCCGGATAGCAGAGCGCGCCGAGACCATGAAGAACCTGCCGCTTGCCATCCAGGTGCTGGAGCAGGCGGCCAAGGAGGTAGGCGACATCTACGTCAACCGGGCCGCCAAGGTCGACGACTCATTGAATTCAGTGCCACCTAGCTCTGTACGAGTAGAGGTGGTCGACGCGAGGAAGCGGGATGCCGACGCTTAATGTGCCTCAGGCGCGCTTCCTTGCCATGCCTCACAAGTTCCGCGGCTTCGTTGCTGGGTTCGGCTCCGGAAAGACGTGGGTAGGGTGCTCAGGCCTTTGCCAGCACGTCTGGGAGTGGCCGCGCATCAACGCCGGTTACTTCGCTCCGACTTACCCGCAGATTCGGGACATCTTCTTTCCCACGATCGAAGAGGTAGCCTTCGACTGGGGGCTGCGGATCAAGATCAAGGAGTCGGACAAAGAGGTCGACTTCTACAGCGGCGGACAGTACCGCAGCACTGTGATCTGCAGGTCGATGGAGAAGCCCGCGACCATCGTCGGCTTCAAGATTGGTCACGCCCTGGTCGACGAGCTGGACGTAATGGCCAAGCTCAAGGCTGAGCAGGCCTGGCGGAAGATCATCGCGCGGATGCGTTACAAGGTGCATGGGCTGAAGAACGGCGTGGATGTTGCCACGACGCCTGAGGGGTTCAAGTTCACCTACCAGCAGTTCGTGAAGCAGATCAGTGAGAAGCCAGAACTGAAGACGCTTTATGGCCTGGTCCAGGCCAGCACGTACGACAATGAGGCGAACCTGCCGGACGACTACATCTCGTCCCTGGAGGATTCCTATCCGCCGCAGCTGATCAGGGCTTACTTACGTGGCCAGTTCGTCAACCTCACTTCCGGCGCCGTCTACCCCGACTTTGACCGTAGGCTGAATCACAGCAACGAGGTGGAACGGGAGCGGGAGCCACTGCTGATCGGAATGGACTTCAACCGGCTGAAGATGAGTGCCGTGGTGTATGTGCTCAGGGGCGGCTGGCCGATTGCAGTGGCCGAAGTCACCGATGGGCGGGATACGCCATATATGGCCGACCTGCTCAAGCGCCAATACGCGAGCAAGGGCCACCCGATTCAGATATTTCCGGATGCGTCGGGCGCTAACTCCAGCAGCAAGAACGCCAGCGAGTCGGACTTGAGCATCCTCCGGCAGGCGGGTTTCTCCATTCGCGTGAACAGCACGAACCCCGCCATCGCCGACCGAGTGAACGCCGTGAATGCCCTGATCCTCAATGGCCAGGGCGAGCGACGACTGAAGATCAACACGAACAGGTGCCCGCACCTTACCGATGGCCTGGAGCAGCAGGCATACGACAAGAACGGCATGCCGGATAAATCCAGCGGTGTGGACCACCTGAACGATGCAGGCGGCTACCCACTGGCGTTCCTGTTCCCGATTTCCAAACCAATGACGACAACCCAGTCCCTGAGAATGTGACCATGAGCGATAACCCAAGCATCACGCTGCCCGCGGTCGACGCCATGCGCGCCTACTGGGCCGTGATCACGCCGCTCATGGGCGGGACGATGGCCATGCGGGCGGCGGGCAAGGCCCTGTTGCCGCAATACCCAGCCGAGGATGACGACTCCTACAAGGAGCGTCTGCGCCTCTCGACGCTGCTGCCGGCGTATTCTGAGACGGTCGGCAATATGACGTCCCGGGTGTTCGCCGAGCCGTTGCAAGTCGGTGACGATGTGCCAGAGGGCATCCAGGAGATGTGCAAGGACATCGACCTTGCTGGCAACGACCTCAACTCATGGGCTGTGGGTTTCTTCCGCGACGGCCTGAGCCATGGACTGTGTCATGCGTTCGTTGACCATCCGCCAGCTGAGGGCGTCCGCACCCAAGCGGAAGAGCAGGCCGCCGGTGTGCGCCCTTACGTCGTCATGGTCAAGCCCGAGCAGGTTCTGGGCTGGCGCTCCAAGGCCGGCGTGCTCACCATGATCCGCTACATCGAAGTGATCGAGGAGGAGGATGGCGACTTCGGCGCCAAGTGCGTCGACCAGATCCGCGTTCTGGAACCGGGCAAATGGCGGACCTACCGCCGCGCCGAGAAGGGCGGTGGATGGGCGCTGCATGACGAGGGCACCAACAGCCTGACCAGCATCCCATGGGTGACGTTCTACACCGGGCGCACTGGCTTCATGACTGCCAAGCCGCCGTTACTGGAACTGGCCCACCTCAACGTCAAACACTGGCAGAGCCAGAGTGACCAGGACAACATCCTTCATGTAATTCGCGTGCCGATTCTGGTACGCATCGGTGTACAACCGATGTTCAACGATCAGGGGCAGCCGGTGCCGCCAGAGTTCAAGGTCGGCACCGGCTCGCTTACCGATCTACCAGCCACTGGCGACCTCAAGTACGTCGAGCACACTGGCCAAGCAGTCGAGGCCGGCCGCACGGCGCTGCAGGACCTGATCGGCGAAATGCGTATGGCCGGGGCCAAACTGCTGACCCCTGAGAAGGCTGCCACCAAGACCGCCACCCAGGCCGAAGAGGAGGCTGCACAAGAACTTTCGCCGCTGGCGCGCATGGCGAACCACTTCGGCGACTGCCTGGCGCAGCTGCTGCAGTACATGGCCGACTATCGCGGCCTCGGCGAGGGCGGCGCCGTCGAGATGCGCGGCAACTTCGACGTGGACTACATACCGGAGGTGTCGCTTCCGACCCTGGTGTCGATGGCCAACGCTGGCATGATCTCTAAGGAAACGCTATTCACCGAGATGCAGCGCCGCGGTGTGATCAGTGACGAATACGACTGGCCCGAAGAGCTTGAGAAAATCGAGTCCCAAGGCCCTGCACTCGGTGCGCTGTGATGAAGACGGCCAACGAGAGGCTGCTGGATGAGCTGATTGGGCATGAGGTTGATCTTTCCAGGCTGAGCAACGGCCAGGTCAGGGCGATCATCAAGATCCAGAACAGCAGGGACGGCGAGCTGCGGGCTGCGCTCATTGAGGCAATCGACAATCTCGGTGCCGATCTGTCGGCGTCGGCAGTGGATAGGGCGCTGGCTGAAGTGCTTCGCCTCAACCAGGCCGCGTTCATCGAGATCCGCCAGGTGCTGGACCAGGCCAGGGACAGCCTGATCAGCTACGAGCTCGCCTTCCAGCAGGGCGCGCTGCGAGCAGTTCTGTCTGCGGTGGTGCAGGAGGCTTTCCCCATCGCTGCGCCAGCGTTTAGCCGGGTCAAAGCAATAGTCCAAGCCAGGCCATTCCAAGGGCGTCTGCTCAGGGAGTGGATGGCCGGCATCGAGGCGGCCCGCGCCGCTGCCGTTCGCGATACCGTCCGTGCTGGCGTAGTTGAGGGGCGCACGACTGCTGATATCGTCCGCACCGTCATGGGTACCCGGGCACAGAACTACGCCGATGGCATCTTGCAGAAGCCCAGGCGCGAGGTTGAGGCGGTCGTCAGGTCCGCCATATCGCACACCGCTGAAACGGCCAGTGACGCCGCCTACGAGGCCAACAGCGACATCATCAGCCATGTTGAATGGCTCAGCACCCTGGACACGCGCACGTCGAGCGATTGCCGTATTAGGGACCGCCTGCCGTACACCTTGGGCACTTACAAGCCGATCGGGCACAAGATTCCATGGCTGGCCGGGCCCGGGCGGATTCACTTCTGCTGCCGGTCGACCAAGCTACCGATCCTGAAGAGTGCATCCAGGCTTGGGTTCAGCGACAGCGCCACGCGGGCCAGTATGGACGGTCAAGTGCCGCAATCGACCACATACGCGGACTGGTTGTGGCGGCAGCCTGCAGCACGCCAGGACGAGATTCTCGGGCCGACGCGAGCGCAGTTAATGCGCGAGGGTGGTCTGAAGCTGGAAGCCTTCTACAACGACAAAGGCAAGTTCCTGACGCTCGATGAGCTGCGGGAGCGCCTGCTGTAGGCCGCGCCACAAAATATCGAAGCGCCATTTCGTGGCGCGCAATTCAAGAGCCTCGCCCAGTGCGGGGCTTTTTCATGCCTGCGGTTCGGATGGACGGGGCGCCCTGGGGCCGGATGGCTCACCAACTGGCCGGATGGCCCAGAGAGACGAGATGAAACTTAAGACTGTTGAAGTGGACGGCAAGCAATACGCTGAGATCCAGGAAGGCAAACCGGTGTATGTCGAGGACGATGGCAAAGAGGTCGCCTTCGATGCTGTTGGCACCCGTTCTACCATCACCCGGCTGAACGCTGAGGCCAAATCGCACCGCGAACGTGCCGACGGCTTCGAGAAGATCGCGAAAGCGTTCGAAGGCATCGACGATGCCGGTGCAGCCAAGAAAGCCCTGGAAACCGTCGCCAACCTCGACGCCAAGAAGCTGGTGGATGCCGGCGAGATCGAGAAGGTGAAGGGCGAAATCAGCAAGGCTTACCAAACCCAGCTGGACGAAGCCAACGGCAAGGCGCAGACCTTCGAGCAGCAGCTGTATGCCGAGAAGATCGGCGGCAGTTTCGCCCGCTCGCAGTTCATCGCCGAAAAGATGGCAGTGCCGGCGGACATGGTTCAAGCCACCTTCGGCAACAGCTTCAAGATTGAGGAAGGCAGGGTCGTTGCTTACGACGCCCAGGGCCAGAAGATCTTCAGCCGTTCCCGACCTGGTGAGCTGGCCGACTTCAACGAAGCACTGGAAACCCTCGTCTCGCAGTACCCCCATCGCGACCACATCCTCAAGAGTTCCGGTGCCAATGGCGGCGGCGCTCCGAATGGTGGTGGCAACACCCAGACTCCCAAGAAGCTTTCCGACTGCAAATCCGACGCCGAACGTGTGGCGTGGGCGCAGTCGCTGGCTTGATCGATCACTGAGAGGCCCATATGCCATTCGATCTTCAGGTATTCAACAAACAGACCTACGCAGCCATGACCGAAGTCGTGGATCAGCAGGTCAACGCCTTCAACGAGGCATCCGGCGGCACCTTGGTGCTGACTGCCGGCCAGAACCAGGGCGACTTCTCCATGGAGGCGTCGTTCAAGCAGATCGCCGGCCTGGTTCGTCGCCGTAACGCCTACGGCTCAGGCACTGTCGCAGCCAAGCGGCTCGAGCACTTGCTGAACGTATCGGTGAAAGTTGCCGCGGGCACCCCGCCGATCGAGTTCGAGAAGCAGCAGTACACCTGGATCCTCCAGAACCCTGAGTTGGCTGCGATCAAGATCGGCGAGCAGTTGGCTGTCGCCCAAGTGCAGGACCAGTTGAATGCTGGTATCCGGGCCTTGGTTGCCGCCACCTCCGGCAACGCCGCGGTGGTACACGATGGTTCTGCCGCGGCTCCGACCTTCCGTGTGCTGAACAAGGGCGCAGGCAAGTTCGGTGATCGTGCAGGTGCATTGCGGGCTTGGGTGCTGCACTCGACCACTCTGCACTCGCTGTACGACAACGCGCTGACCAACGCCGAGCAGCTGTTCAGCTTCGGCACCGTGAACGTCATGCGTGATGCGTTCGGCCGCCTGTTCGTAGTTACCGACTCCGACGCCCTCGTCAATGCTGGTGAAACCCCGACCTACAACACTCTGGGCCTGGTCGAGGGGGCTGGCATTGTGCAGCCGAACGGCGATTTCCATGCGGTGCTGCAGGACACCGTGGGCGGCGAAAACATCAAGACCACCTACCAGGCCGAGTGGACCTACAACGTCGGCCTGAAGGGCTACGCCTGGGATACCGCTGCTGGCGGCAAGTCCCCAACCGACGCGGCCATCGGCACCTCCGCCAACTGGGACAAGGTGGCCACCTCCAACAAGGACACCGCTGGCGTCCTGGTGAAGACCCTCTAACGAATAAGCGACGCCGGGTTCGCCCGGCGCCGTGGAGGTGATCATGAGCAAGAAGAAAATCCTGTGGTTTATTCCGGGCGCAACTACACCGGACCTGAAGGCCCTGGCTAAGGCGAATGGCCTGACCATCCGTAATCCACTGGCTTTCAGCGAAGGCTCCGGCCTGGAAGATTGCGATGCGGTAACCGGCATGGTCCCGAAGGCCTATGCCAGCGAATTCGACGTGGTTGACGAGCCTGATGGCTGCTCCTGGCAGGCCGGCTCGCTGCGTCACGATGGGCCTACCGTCGCGGAATATGTCGAGGCCGGTTATCAAGCGTCGAACTATCCACCGGCTGGATTTGCGCCGCGCAGCACCCGGGAAGAGATCGCGGCTGCTGTTGCCGCGCAGGCCAGCGTGAATCCCGATGGAAAAATGCTGGTTGCCGACATTCGGGCCGCGCTCACCGAGCTTGGCGTGACGTTTGATCCAAAGGCCGGCAAGCCTGAGCTGGCCGCGCTTCTGGCCTCCAAGCGGGCAGAGGCAGAGAGCGCCGCTGAAGTCGAAAAGGTGCGTGCTGAGCTTGCCGCTAAGGGAATGGAAGTCCCTGAAGGCGCCACCCTGGAAGATCTCCAGAAGCTGCTGGACGAGGCTGCGTAATGACCACCTACATCAACGCCGTGCAGGTGGATGGCCTGTTGGGGGGCAATTGGGCGCCCGAAGAGAAGAAGCCGCGCGCGGTGCTGATGGCCAACACCTGGCTGACCAACCTGGGGCTGCCTTCATTCGACCCGGTGCCGGACGATGTGATCCAGGCTGGTGCCGAGGTCGCCCGGGAAGCCGCCGAGGGCAACATCTTCGCGGCCAAGGAAACCGGGGTGCTGAGCAAGTCGGTCGATGCTGACGGCGTGTCTAGCAACAAGACCTATTCGGCGTCCGCCCGAAAGATCAGCGCCGGGGAGTCGTTCGCCTTGGCGCTGCTGAGCCAATATCTGGGAACCGGCCAGGCCAAGATAGTGAGGGGCTGATATGGGCCTTCGAGACGAGCTGCAGGCCGACATGGCCGAGGCCTTCAACACTGACCTGGCTGATGCCGTGAGTTCGGTAGAAGGCAGCAGGGCGGTGAAAGGGCCCTATGACCCCGAGATCGGTGGCAACCCGGAGACGACTGTCTTCTACGCCGGGCGTGGCGTGTTCGGGCAGTACAAGGCCAGGGAGATCGACGGAGCGCGCATTCTGGCTTCGGACGTTCGCCTCAAGACCCTCCAGAACGAACTTTTCATGCAAGAGGGTGGCGTGGTCACAGTCATCGCCGCGGTACCGGCCATCAACGACCGCATCAGCGGCTACCGCGTGGTCAACGTCAGCCAGGACGCCGCGAAGGCTACTTGGACCATTCAACTGAGGAAGTGACCATGCCACGCGGCTCTCACATGAAGGAGCGGTACGGCGACCTAGATGGCAGTTTCTCAGCTCAGCTCCAACAGTTTGCCGATGCTGCCAAGGAAGCGATTGACCTGACCTTCCGCGAGGTTGTGATCGCGGTAGGGCGCAACCTGATCGTTATGTCGCCTGTCGGTAACCCCGACATCTGGAAGATCAACATCGAGTCGCAGGAGAGGGCTGGGGAGCAGGTGGCGGCGTACAACGCAAAGGCCTCCAGCATCAACGCTGCCATCTCTGCTGACTCGTCGAACTACACCAAGAATGGCAGCCTGAAGCGCGGCATCAAGTACCGCAAACCGCTGTCCAAGCGCGAGCAGCTGGAGAATTACGGCTACGGAGCCGGCGTGCGCAGGGTAGGCCAGGGCTACGTTGGCGGGCGTTTTCGCAGCAACTGGCAGCTGACCATTGGTGCTCCCGCTGCCGGTGAAATCGATGAGATCGAGAGCGCTGGCGAGACGATTGCGAAGATCGTTGCTGGCGCTGGCGATCTGTCCGTTGGCGAGGTCGCCTACATCGTCAACAACCTGCCATATGCCATCCCTCTGGAGTATGGCCACAGTACCCAGGCGCCTGCAGGCATGGTGCGAGTCACCGTCGCGGACTTCCAGCGACTTGTCGAAGACGCCATCAGGACACATCGAGTATGAGCCACGCACGCGCCCGCCAGGCGATTGAGATAAAGCTGGCGGCCTGGGCAGCTGCGCGCCCAATCCGGGTTGCACATATGGAGGAGGGCTTCAAGCCTGCCCCAGGCGAAACCTACCTCCGGGCTTTCCTGCTGCCGGCCAGCACCACGACCCGCTACCTGGCTGCAGAGGCCCTGGAATACCGGGGCATCTACCAGATCAGCATCGTCTGCCCGGCGGGCCAGGCCCTGGCCACTGCCGAGACTCTGGTCGACGAGCTCAGCACATTGTTCCGTGTAAACACCGAGCTCAGCCGCAACGGCTTCGAAGGCCTGATCGTCGAGCCGCTGGAGCAGGGGCCCACCATCACCGAGCCGGCGACCTATACGGTCCCGACCAGCTTCACCTACCAGGGTGTCGCAGACCAACCCACCACTTGAAGGAATGAGCGATGCAGAGCGCCGACTATGTGCCGGGGATATCCGGCTGGAAAATCGAGAAAGGGCTGATCGAGATGAATGGAGGCCCTCACGGCTCGGTTCGCATCGGCGATATCGAGAAGCAACACGAAAGCCCTGCCAGTGAGCAACTGGCCGCTCCCTGGCTCGCCAAACAGGACCTTGGCGAGCCATTCATCGTCGTGGATGGTGTCACGTACATCAATGGGGCGCTGCTCGATCAGGCCGCCACTAAAGTTCGGAGTGCTGACGAGGAGCTCGCAGTCGCACTGGCTGACTGGAAGGTAGGCCCGGCCCAATTCCTGGTTTCGGCTGAACGGTTCGCAGTGAAGATGGCCAGGAACGGCAATGGTGACTATGTCTGCGCCGGGATAGGCCTGGGCTTGAGCGAATTCGAGCAGGCAAAGGCTAAAGGGGCGGACGCGGTGCTCGACTACATCGGTGATGCCATCTGCAATACGCAGCTTGGCCAGGGGCTGAAGTCCCGCACCAACGAGCTATCCGAATTGATTCGTCAGGTCATCCGCCAAGAGCTTCGCCCTGGCGGCCTCCTGCACCGCCGCTGAATCTCCCAGATATCACCTGAAACCCGCCGCGTGCGGGCTTTTTCGTTTCTACCAAGAGGAAAACACCATGGCCGCACGCATTCCGCTGCCCAACGGCTCCGTTGTCGAGATCGCTTCTGTGCTCGGCACTGCAGTCCCTTTCACAGCCCTGACCAACGCTAAGCCACCGGTGGCTGCCTCGGTCGGGCACGGCATCGACGCTGGCGATATCTTGCTGATCAACTCAGGCTGGGCTCTGATCAACGATCGCGCCGTCAAGGCATCCGGTGTTACCACCGACGCATTCTCGCTGGACGGTCTCGATACCACCAACGAAGAACGCTTTACCGCCGGCGCAGGGGCAGGGGTTGTCGTGCCGGTTTCTGGCTGGACTCAGATCTCCAAGGTCACCGCCTTTGCAGTGTCCGGTGGTGAACAGCAGTTCCTCACTGTCGGTTATCTGGAGAACGACGACGACCTTCAGTTTCCCACCAACCGCAACCCGATCAGTGTTTCGATCACTGTCGAGGATCAGCCTGAGGCCGGGTATGTCGGCGTGGTTGAGGGGTATGACGACTCCAAGGAGCTTGCGGTTGTCCGCCTGAAGCTGCCTGGCAATCGCCAGATCTTGATGCCCGGCTACGTGAGCATCACCAGCACCCCGACCATGGACCGTAACCAGCTGATGACCCGCACCATCAGCATCGGCCTGTCCGGTCGCCCGACCCGCTACAACGCCTAAGGGGGATCCATGGCGAAGATCAAAATCGCGCAGAACCCAACGTTCGGCGCCGCGGTACAGCTTCCACGGGTCGGCTCCGACCCGGTGGAGGTTGGTTTCGAGTTCCGTTACCTGGACCGTATTGCGCTGGCCGAGATGTTCGACCGCTGGAACAAGGCGCGTGATGCCTGGGCGGACACGGCGAAGCAAGAGGGTGTCAGCTGGAAAGACGCTACCGCCGCCGAGATCGGGCTTCAGGCTGAGCAATTGAAGGACATCGTGGTCGGCTGGGACCTCGATGACGAGTTCAGCGACGACGCCATTCTCGACCTGGTGCGAACCTGCACTGGCGCGCCAAAAGCTGTCATCGACGCGTTCCAGAACGCATACAGCCCGGCCCGCCTGGGAAACTGAAGAGCGCGGCCAGGGCTATCTACGAGCAGGGGGCCTCCGAAGGGCAGTTGGCGATGCTCGGCCTGAGCCGCGCCGACCTTCCTGAAGAAGAGGTAGAGGTCTGGCCGGACGCCTGGCCAGCCTTCCGCTTGTTCGAGGCAATGTCCACCCAGTGGCGGACGGGTATGGGCGGTGCTTCGGGCCTTGATTACTCAATCATCCCAGCCACCGCGGCGATGCTCGGCATCAAGCGCCGCGACCTGCCCGATATTTTTCCCGACCTCCGCGTAATGGAGGCCGAGGCCTTGGCCGTCATGGCCGAATCCGTGGAGTAGATCATGACCACCATTGCCGAACTCGGGATCAAGGTTGATTCCGGCAATGCTGTCGAGGCTGCAAGCGACCTCGACAAGCTGGCAGACGCTGGCAAGCGTAGCGAGGAATCGGCGGGCAAGACCGGGCGTGCCTGGGAATCAGCGCTGAGCGGGATGCAGGGCGATACCCGGCAGATTGTTCAGGAATTGCAGGCCCTGAACGCCAAGCAGGCTGAGCTGGCACAGCAGATGATCACGGTCGGCCGTGCCGTGACCATCGCCGCGGCGGGCATGACTGCATTCAAAACCGGGGCTGAGCAGGCCGGGCAAGCCCAGGCCGCGCTGACGACTGCCACTGATGCAGGCGCTCAGGCAAGCCGCCGTGCTGCAGAAACTGCTGACGAGCAGCAGGCTCGGCTGTTGACCATGGCACGGGCATCGCTGGAGGCGAGTGAGTACGTTCAATCGCTGAACCGTGCAACCGCTCAAACCGCCGAAGTTACCAGCCAGGCGAATGCCGTGCTGTCGGATAACGCCGGCCGGCAGGCCGCCATCAACACCCGCGCTCAAGCTTTGCTGGCAACAGAAGAGCGCCTGGCCGGATCCGCCAAGACCGCAGCCGCCGCCCAGCGCGATCAGGGCCAGGCTCTCGATGACCTGCTCGGTAAAATCGACCCTACTGTCGCAGCCATGAGCCGTCTGGATCAGATGGAGCAGAAGCTGCAGGGGTTCAAAGCCAGCGGTGCCCTCGACCCTGATACTTTCGCTGAGTACAAGGGGAAGGTTGACCAGGCGAGGGCTGCCCTGGGCAGTGCGGATGCCGCGCTGAGCAGTACTGGCATGACTGCAAAGGCTACCGCTGCAGCGCTGCGAGGTGTGCCGGCTCAGTTCACTGATATTTTCACGTCGATCGTCGCTGGTCAGCCGATCATGATGGTTGCCTTGCAACAGGGCGGGCAGCTCAAGGACATGTTCGGCGGGCTTGGCCCGGCAGCGCGCGCCTTGGGCGGCTACATCCTTGGCCTGATCAACCCCTTTACCGTGTCGGCTGCTGCCGCAGTGACGCTGGGGTACGCCTTTTACAAAGGTTCCGAAGAGGCATACGCCTACAGCGACGCCCTGATCTTGACGGGTAATTCCGCTGGGCTGACTGCCGACCAGCTGGGCAGTATGGCCAAGCAGGTGAGTTCGACTGTTGGCACAACCGGGGCAGCTGCATCAGTTCTGGCGAGCCTGGCCGGTAGCGGCAAGATAGCTGGCGACAGCTTCATGGACGTGGCCCAAGCAGCCGTATCGATGGAGGAGGCTACAGGCAAGGCGGTTTCCGACACCATTGCCGAGTTCGTCAAGTTGGCGGACGACCCAGTCAAAGCCTCGGTAGCGTTGAACACCCAGTACAACTACCTGACGAGTTCGGTCTACTCGCAGATCGCCGCACTCGAGCAGCAGGGGAAGCACGCAGACGCCGTCAAGCTCGCCACCGAAGCCTTCGCGGACGCTATCAACGAGCGCACCCCGAAGATCATCGAGAACCTGAGTTGGTGGGAGCGCGGTTACAACGCGGTCGCCAAGGCTGCCGATCAGTTGAAAAACATTGGTCGGGAGAGCATCGATGACGATATCCGTCAGGCCGAGATCAACTTGGCCGGTGCAGAGCGTGGCGATGTTGGGGCCTTCCAGAACCGCGACACCATGGTCGAGTTTTACACCGATCAGCTCCAGTTCTTGAAGGACAAGAAAGCAGCCCAGGAGGAAATCGCTGCATTCGATCGCCAGGAGGCGGAAGCCAACGAGAAGACCATCAAGGCCATGGCCAAGGTCGATGCCCTGGAGAAGTCAGCCTGGACCAACTCTAAGAAACGCAGCGAGGCGCTCAAGGAGTACGAGCGCTCCCTGGATATCATCAGAAAGAAGGATCCAGCCGACACGCGACTCAATCCTGAGGCTGTCGCAAGGGTTCGCAGCAACATCGCCGAGCAGTACAAGGACCCAGTCGGGCGCACTGGTGCTGTTGACCTCTCCGGCTTCAATACGCAGAAGAACGCCCTCAACTCCATCCTGGCTGAGTACAAGAACAACCAGAAGGAGCTGGATGCAGCCCAGAAGGCCGGAATTATCTCCCAGGAGTCGTACGCGGCCCAGCGCGCAGCCATCATTGAGCAACAGAAGGGCGAGGTGACCAACGCCTACCAGGCGGAGATCGCGGCGCTCGAAGCTGCCAAGGGTAAGGCCGACACCACGGCTGCCCAGCGGGTCCAGTTGGACCAGAAGATCGCCGATGCCCGGGCCAACATGGTCAAGGCGCAGAAGGACGCCGATTCAGAATTGGCCGTGCTGGCCACGAACGAGGAGGGCCGACTGCGCAAGCAAGCCCAGGCGGTGCAGACCTACACCAGCGCGCTGGACCAGCAGGTGAAGGCGCTGCGCTTACAGGGACAGCGATCTGCCGAAGGTCTCGGCTTGGGCGACCGGCAGCGCGACCTACAAGACCAGCAAAACGGTATCACCGACCGGATCAATCAGCAGAAGCTGGACCTGGCCAACCAGTACGGTGACGGCTCCCGCGGCATGAGCCTCGATGAGTACAACCAGAAGCTGGCGGCGCTCGACAGGACCCAGCGCGACCTGCAGGAAACTGCGATCGCCAACTACAACGATATGACTGCTGCTCAGGGCAGTTGGAGCGCCGGCGCTTCGTCGGCCTTCCAGAACTACCTGGAGTCGGCTCGTAATGTCGCCGGCCAGGCCAAGAGCCTGTTCACCAACGCCTTCAGCTCGATGGAAGACTCTGTCGTTAACTTCGCCATCACGGGGAAAGGCTCGTTTGCAGATTTCACCAAGTCGATCCTGGCGGACATGGCACGGATCGCCACACGGCAGGCTGCCTCAGGGCTGCTGTCGAGCTTTGCCGGCAGTGCGTTGGGCGCCTGGTTCAGTGGCGGAAGCGCACCTACCTCAGCGGGCTCCACTCAGGCCGGCTACAGCCCGCAGATCATGGACAGCTTTGTCTCTGGTCAGCGTGCCGCTGGCGGCCCGGTGGCGGCGAACTCGCTCTACCAGGTCAACGAGCTGGGCCCTGAGCTGCTGAATCAGGGAGGTAAGACTTACCTGATGATGGGGGCCGAGGGCGGCACGATCACGCCGCTGGGGGCCGGGCCAGTATCCGCTGCGGCGGCAGGAGCGGCGGGTGGATCGACGATCCAGATCAACGCACCGGTGAGTGTCGCTGTACCAGACCGCAGTGGCGAAGGCATGGAACTGGATCAGGAATTGTTGCAGCAGAACATGCAGAAGCAGATGAAGACCGCTGCTGAGCGCGCTGTGGCCGAGTCCTGGCGTCCTGGCGGCATTAGCTACCGAAATGCAACCGTGAGGCGCTGATGGCTATCGAGACTTTCAACTGGGCGACTGAGCGCGGTGAGAAGCCTGAAATCAAATATCGGGTAAGGGAGTCGCGATTCGGCGGTGGGTACAAGCAAGCCGTCGGCGATGGACCAAACAACAAGGAAGACTCCTACCCGGTCACGATCACCGGGCCCAAGCAGAAGGCCTCGGCAGTAATGGATTTCTTTGACCGTCACGCTGGCACAAAGGCATTCCTTTGGACCACTCCTATGGGGCAGTTGGGGCTGTTTACCTGCAATGACCCAGCGCCCACCCCGGTCGGCGGAGGGGTCTTCAAGATCACCGCCACGTTCGAGCGATCATTCCACCCGTAGGAAATCACCATGTCACTTATCAGCGATATCCAGACGCTTGCGCCTGGTAGTGAAGTGCTGCTGTTCGAATTGGATGGCTCGGACTTCGGTGCCGGCATTCTCCGCTTTCATGGGCATGCGATCCCGCACACCCCTGAAGAGTTGGTCGTGGCTGGCCTCGATGCTGATCAGCTGCCGGCCAAGTCAATCTGGTGGCAAGGCAATGAGTATGGTGCCTGGCCTATGCAGATCGAGGGCATCGAAGCCAACTCTGATGGTACTGCGGTGCGACCTGTGCTTTCGGTTGGCAACGTCAATGGTCGCATTACTGCGCTGTGCCTTGCCTTCGAAAACCTCGTCGAGTTCAAGCTGACCATCCGGCAGACGCTGGGCCGGTACCTGGACGCTGAGAACTTTCCCGGAGGCAACCCCGAAGCTGACCCCACCGAGGAAGCGATCGAGGTCTGGTATATCGACCAGAAGATCAGCGAGAACGGCACCATGGTGGTGTGGGAGCTGGCAAGCCCGGGGGATGTCGGCGGCGAGACGATAGGGCGCCAGATGACAACGCTGTGCCATGAGGCGATGACCGGCGGCTATCGCGGTCCTGTCTGTGGTTACACCGGGCCCTACTTCGATGAAGAGGGCAACCCTACCGATGATCCGGTGAAGGACGTGTGTAGTGGTTGTCTTGGAACAGGCTGCGAAGCGCGTTGGGGCGCCGAGAACGAGCTTCCGTTCGTGGGGTTCCCTGGCGTTTCTCTCATCGCACGGAGCTGACCATGCGTAAACACATCCTGACCGCCGTGCAAGCGCACGCCGCGGCTGAGTACCCGCGCGAGTGCTGCGGTCTGATCCTGGCCATCGGCCGCAAACAGATCTACGTGCCATGCACCAATACCGCGAGCGACCCGGGTGAAGAGTTCCGGATCGCGCCGGAGGAGTACGCTGCAGCGGAAGACCGGGGCGAGGTGATCGGCATCGTCCACTCCCACCCTGACGCTACCAGCCGGCCGTCACCGCGCGACCTGGCCATGTGCGAAGCCACGGCACTGCCCTGGCACATTCTGTCCTGGCCTGAGGGTGATCTACGCACCATCACCCCAAGCGGCAGCACCCCGCTGCTCAGTCGACCATTCGTGCATGGCGCCTGGGACTGCTGGCAGGTCTGCGCGGACTGGTATCAGCGGGAGTGGGGGCTGGAGTTCCCGGTCTACGCCCGGGAGGATGGGTGGTGGGAGCAGGCGGCCGGGCCCAGTCTGTACGAGCAGGCCTATGAGGCAGCGGGGTTCTACCAGGTCGACCGCCCACAGCGCGGCGACATGATCGTCATGGAGGTGGGGCGTACGGAGCACCCGAACCATGCCGGGATTTACCTGGGCACCGACCCGGAACTGCCTGATGAACAGGTCCAAGTGTTCGGCCAGGGCCCGTTCCTGCTGCACCACCTGTACAGCAAGCCATCAGAAATCATCGTGTTTGGCGGGCCTTGGCTCGACCGTACGCGCCTTGTGTTGCGTCATCGAGACGCGAAGTGAAGCGGCGAGGCCGCAGGGGGCGTCGGCGAATGCAGTCGTTACGACGCAGCTTGCGAAATCAAAACGCCAGTTTTCTCATGTGGTTCGATTGATCAAATATGAGCAATGCTTATACACTTGCGTATATAGCTGGCTGCTAAATGGTCAGTAATCGATCAAACCGCATAGGAGTGCGAATGAAAAAGCTCAGTTTCAAAACCGTGCGACTGGTGCTTTCGGGTGCGTTGCTTGGCGTTGCTGCAGCTAATGCATTCTTCGGCGTGAATTTTCCTGGTGAAATCGTAGCAGGGTTCGTGGGTGCTGGTGGCGCGCTTGCCCTGATGAAGCTGACTGCGATCGTTTAAGTGTACACCGTACTAGGCCAGACCCTCAGCTTTGAGGGGGTGACCATCATTCTTGCTGGCGCATGCGTGGTGGTCAATGCGATTCAGCAGTTGGTGCACAAGCGATCGCTACGAGCAGAGCAGCTCGTGATGGCGCTGTTGAACGGTGCATCTATCTTCCCGTTCTACGCGATGATAGGAGCAGTTTTCTCTGAGGAGCTACGTACGGCTACTTCTGCTGCTACAGGTTCTCTTGCTCTTGCCGGCGGTGTGGGATTGCTGTTCGTGGGCGGCGAGGTGTGCTCACCGTCTGGCCTAAAAAAGACTGCGACCGCAGATTAGACGATCAGAACTGAAGCCCAGCCCCGCGCTGGGCTTTTTGCATCTGGTGGGCAAGAAAAAGCCCGCCGAGGCGGGCTTCTCAAAACTCAAACCTACTTCTTCTGTTCTTCGCGCTCCTCGCGGAGAAGCCGAACCTGTTCGGCCAATTCACCGATGATGCGGAACATTTCCTTGGGTGCCGGCCCAGAGTACAAGGTCCTTTCGGTGCCATCCTCCGAAACTGAGATGCCATGCAGCGGCCTATCCACGTTTGTCAGCGGGCTGAAGCTAGCCTCCAGGCGAGCAACCAGCTCCGCGTTCACGGATCGTCGGTTTTCATCGGATGCCGCCTTCAACTGCTCATAGAGCGGATACGGGAGGCGAAATTGGGAGCGGTATATATCGTCAGTCATGTCACTATGTTGACACTACGAGGGCTGGTTCGTATAGTGACGGTGAGTCACTAAGGAGGCAC
This sequence comes from Pseudomonas putida, assembly GCF_028682475.1. Classification (GTDB taxonomy): domain Bacteria; phylum Pseudomonadota; class Gammaproteobacteria; order Pseudomonadales; family Pseudomonadaceae; genus Aquipseudomonas; species Aquipseudomonas putida_AG. The sequence continues at coordinate 200,803 of NZ_JANHLE010000001.1, read as the reverse complement.
TATGGAGGCACTATCTAGAACACAAGTACGCTTTCCAGGAGATCTGATGGTTTGGGTCAAGCAGCAGGCAAAAGAGCAAGGTCGATCCATGAATGCCCAACTGGTCGAAATCATCAAACAAGCCAAAGGAGAGGTCAGCCCCAATGAGCGCAAATGAAAAAGCCCCAGTCGTTGCAGCGACCAGGGCTTTGGATATCAACGCGGTTAACATTCAGGAAAACAACGTTATGGCGAATAATAGCACAAACGTAATCCCGTTCAATTTCGGCAAGCAGCAGGTTCGCACTCTTCTGGTGGATGGTGAGCCATGGTTCGTCGCTGCCGACATTTCGACCGCCCTGCAGTACCGCGACTCTTTCAATATGTGCCGCAATCTCGACGAGGACGAAAAGGGTACTCAAATTGTGAGTACCCTTGGTGGAGCCCAGGAAATGCTGGCTATCAACGAGTCCGGTCTGTACTCGGCTATCCTGCGCAGTCGCAAGCACGAGGCCAAACGCTTTAAGAAATGGGTCACAGCAGAGGTCTTGCCTGCGATCCGTAAGCAAGGTCGCTACGAGGATACCCGGGTCAAAATGCCAACCCTCATAGACGAGCTGATCGGCATGAGCGAGTTGAGCGTCATTAAGGGCCTCATCAGGGACAAGGGGAAGGCTGTAGCAGCAGACAAACGTCAAAGCTTCGCGCTGACCATGCACAATCGTCTGCATACCCGCTTCAATGTGCCGCGCACCGAACTGATCCCAGCTGGCCAGTTCGAAGCCGCTTGCAACTTCATCGCGGCCTACAGCGTGCTGGAGGGCGAGTTCATAGCCAAGGAGCCGCCACTGCTTCAGCTTCCGCTGAACATTCACTATCCGATTGAAGCCTTGGCAGCTCTGCGCGATGGAATGCTGACCGTGCGGAACGACAAGCAGGCATGGCTGGACGTCACGCTTCAAGACCTCCGTGACAGTCGTGATGTACGCACTCCGCTGGAAAGCCTGCTATGGGAACTTGAAAAGGCCGGGTTCGACATACGCGGCGCCTGGTGGGAGCTTCGCACCTATCGCAACAAGCTGCGCGAAATCACTTCGTTCGTGACTGGGATGGGGCGTGTCGTCGAAGAACCCCAGCGTTATGCGGTGGATGCACCCCAGGGGAGGGCAGCAGCATGAGTGCGCTGATGATCGCAGGTATCGAGATCCATCAAGACCAGGACGGCCGCTTCAGTCTGAACGACTTCCATAAGGCTGCAGGTGGCGAGAATCGACACAAGCCATCGCTGTGGACCGAGAATCAGCAGGCTCAAGAGCTGATTGAGGAAATTGGCAAAGCAGGAATTCCTGCTTTGAGGATTGTTCGGGGTGGCCGTTCGCCTGGGACTTATGCTTGCAAGGAGGTGGTCTACGCCTATGCGATGTGGGTTAGCCCAACCTTCAGTCTGCATGTGATCCGCACATTCGATTCAGAAGCTGCCAATGACGCTAGCATCCCGCAGGAGAGACGGCTTCCAATTGCTGCCGACAACCTAGACGCAGCCAAGCGAATCGCGGAAAGCTTCGGCCTGGAAGGTAATCAGGCCCTATTGAGTGCCAACAGCATGGTCCGCTCAGCTATTGGAATCGACCTGATGGAAATGGCCGGTGTGAAGCGCCTGGTAAACGAATCACAGGAACTGAACTTCACGCCGACTGAGCTTGGAGCAAAGTTTGGCATGAGCGCGATCAGCATGAATAAACTGCTGGCCGAATGCGGCCTTCAGCATCAGGTGATCTATAAGCCCGGCCAGAAACGCTGGGAAGTTACGCCCGACGGCAAGCTGTTTGCGGTCATCACCGACACCGGAAAGAAACATAGCGACGGGAAGCCTGTTCAGCAGCTCCTCTGGAAGGAGTCAGTGCAAGAAATGCTCGCTCGGCTTGCTGAAAAGCTTCGGTCTGCTACTCCAGCGGTAATTGCTGGCGGTGTCACTCGGTAATTTTAAAAGTGATCCTGAGCCACAATTAAACACCTGCCATGCTTCCACCCCGCCCATGCGGGGTTTTGGCGCTGCTATTTTTGTAGCTGATTCGGATGGTGATAGCATCCCGTCACCAGTCATGGATGAGCCATGACCCTTGAGCAAGGAGTTCAGATGTTCGTCGTCAGGCTAGTCGTTTTGGGGTTTCTCGCCTTCTATAGCTACTCGATGGGGATGGAGCGCGGCGGACTCAATGCATTCGGCAATTTAGTTGTGTTTAGCGGGATAGTGTTCATCCCAGCTTTCTACATGCTTCCAACGATTGAGGCGTGGCTGCGCAAGAGCAACAATCTACCGGCGATCGCCGCAGTCAATTTCTTCCTGGGGTGGAGTCTTCTTGGCTGGGTGGCTGCCTTGGTATGGGCGTTCAAGAGGCCGACACCAGTGGAGTTCGCTGAGGCATCCGGCATTCCTCGTTCCAAACCTGTTGCTGAATCAGATGTTTCGAGCGTTGCGAAACCTAAGAAAGACTGTCCGCTCTGTGGTGAGGAGATTCTTGCCGTTGCCATTAAGTGCAAGCATTGCGGTAGTAATCTTTCCGAACCTACCGGAGGCGCTATATGAGAGCGCTGATTTTGGTTGCCGGGCTGGCGTTGCTGGCGGGGTGTGTGTCTACTGCTGACCTGGAGCAGAACAAGCCGAGCATCGCTTCCAGCACTGCGAAAGATCCAAAGCGGTACGCGCTATGCGTTTTCCCTAAATGGCAGGCGTCTCGCACAGACGCTTCGATGGCCGAAACAGAGGATGGTTATCGACTGTGGGTAGCGGGTAATAACATGGCCGACGAATTACTCGATATCAGGAGGACCGCTTCGGGCAGCTCAGTTACCCTTCGGCAGCGAATGGCGTGGTCTGCAATGCCAGGTCGCAGCGGAATAGAGGCGGCCGTTCGATCCTGCCTCTAAGAAGATTTTCTATAGCCGCCTTCGGGCGGCTTTTTATTGCCCGGAGAAAAGTATGGCGACGACTGCAGCGCACTATGAATCCATGACCACCATCAAGCTGTCCGGCTCGCTGGCGAGAAAGTTTGGCCGGCTGCACCGACGCCTGCTCGACTCTGGTCGATCCTGGGAGGTCTTTAAAGCCCTGAAGAGCACGCTTGAAGGGTTCGAAGAGGAGATCCGAAGGCTCGATGGTTTGGGGATGAGGTTTGCGATCTTTCGGAATGGGAAAAACACCGGGGCTAAGGGCTTTGACCTGGCTGGTACCAGGGAGGTCCGGATAGTCCCAGTTGTTGAAGGTAGTAAACGCGGCGGCGTTCTCCAGACAATCGTCGGTGCGGTTCTGTTGGTTGCAAGTATCTGGTTTCCAGCCTTAGCGCCTGCTGGTGTGGCTATGGTCGCTGGCGGGGTAATCCAGATGCTGAGCCCCCAGGCCAAAGGTCTGTCACAAAGCGCAGCGCCAGAAAACTTACCGTCCTACGCCTTCGGCAGCGCCAAGAACACCACTGCCAGCGGTAACCCGGTGCCGATCTGCATCGGTGAGCGCCGGTGGGGCGGTGCGATCATCTCGGCATCAATCTACGCCGAGGACAAGACATAGCGTGAACGAGTAGAGCAGGCCGCCTTCGGGCGGTTTTTTATTGCCTGGAGGAAAGCATGGGCGCAGCACAATACCTGGATATCCAAGGCGCCAAGGGCGGCGGGAGCAAACCGAAGCAGCCGACCGAAGCGCCGGACAGCCTGCAGTCGACGAACTTGGCGAAGATCCTGATTGCAGTGGGTGAAGGGGAGTTTGAAGGCACGCCGAACGCCAAGGATATCTACCTCGACAACACGCCCATTCAGGACTCCAGTGGCAACATCAATTTCCCGAATGTGAAGTGGGACTGGCGGCCCGGCAGCATTGAGCAGGCCTATATTCCGGGTATCCCAGCGATCGAGAACGAGACCACAGTTAACGTCGAGTTGCGCAGCGATAACCCGTGGTCCCGGGCGCTCAGCAACATCCAGCTATCTGCAGTGCGCTTGCGCTTCAGCTGGCCGCGCTTGGCCAGTCAAGACCGTAGCGGTAACACCAATGGCTACCGCATCGAGTATGCCATTGATGTCGCCACCGACGGCGGCGCCTATCAGCAGGTGCAGCTGGGCGCGGTGGATGGTAAGACCACCAACGGTTACCAACGCTCTGTGCGCGTGGACCTGCCGAAAGCCACCAGCGGCTGGATGATCCGCGTCCGGCGGATCACCCCGAACCAGAACTCGGGCACCGTCGCCGACACGATGACCATCGCCGGCTACACCGAGATCATTGACCGCAAGCTGCGTTACCCGAACACCGCGTTACTTTACATCGAGTTCGACGCCCAGCAGTTCCAGAACATCCCCGCCGTCACGGTCAAGTGCAAGGCCCGGAGGTGGCCGGTACCGGCTAACTATGATCCGTTGACCCGGACCTACACCGGCGTTTGGGATGGCACCTTCAAGCAGGCCTGGACCAATAATCCAGCATTCGTAACCTATGGTCTGTGTGTCGAGGATCGCTTTGGTCTGGGCAAGCGCATCAAGCCCTGGATGGTCGACAAGTGGGAGATGTACCGGATCGCTCAGTACTGCGACCAGTTGGTACCCGACGGCATTGGTGGTCAGGAACCGCGGTTCCTGTGCGATATGAACCTGCAAGGCCGGGCCGAGGCCTGGACGCTGCTGCGCGACCTGTCGGCGATCTACCGGGGCATGGTCTATTGGGCCCAGGGTTCGCTGTTCATGCAGGCCGACATGCCGCGCTCGCAGGACATCGACTATGTCTTCACCCGATCCAACGTGATCGACGGCGAGTTCACCTATGGTGGCGCTGAGAAGAACACCCACTACAGCCGGGCCCTGGTTAGCTACGACAACCCGGCCAACAACTACGACACCGACGTAATCCCGGTCACCGACTTGGCCCTGCAGCGCCGGTACCGTGATCGGCCGATCGAGATCTCGGCCATCGGTTGCACCCGGGCATCAGAAGCCCAGCGCCGGGGTAAGTGGATTCTGCTCAGCAACGATCAAGACCGCACTGTGACCTTCAGGACTGGCATGGAGGGGCGCATTCCGCTGCCTGGTTACGTGATTCCTGTGGCTGATGAGTTGATCGCAGGGCGCCCGAACGGAGGCCGAATTGCCGCTGCAGCGGGCAGAGTCGTCACACTTGACCGCGATACGCAGATCAAGGCCGGCGACCGCCTAATCATCAACCTGCCCAACGGTCGTGCCCAGGGCCGCACTGTCGCGTCGGTCAATGGCCGTGCGGTTACGGTAACCACGGCCTATAGCGTGGCGCCGGAACCAGAGCTGCAGTGGGCAATCGATGCAGACGATCTAGCTATCCAGCTGTTCCGCGTGCTCAGGACGGCGCGCACCACCGAGGGTGACTACGAGATCACTGCGCTCGAGTTCAACCCAAGTAAGTTCGCCCACATCGATACCGGCGCCCGCCTGGAAGAGCGGCCGATCAGCGTGATCCCGATCACCGTCGTTCCGCCACCGGTGAGCGTGACCCTGACCTCGAACTACGCCGTGGACCAGGGTATCGCGGTCAGCACCATGACTATCGCCTGGCCAGCCGTGAACGGCGCTGTGGCCTACGACGTGGAGTGGCGCAAGGACAACGGCAACTGGATCAAGCTGCAGCGCGCCGGGTCGACTTCAGTCGATGTGACCGGGATTTACGCCGGCGCGTACCTGGCCCGGGTGCGGGCGGTGAGCGCCTTCGACATCTCGTCGGTGTGGAAGAGTTCGAACCTCACCCAGCTTACCGGTAAGGCTGGCCTGCCACCGGCGGTGACGTTCCTCACGGCCACCAGCGAACTCTTTGCCATTGGCCTGAAGTGGGGCTTCCCTGCTGGCGCCGAGGACACCCAGCGCACGGAAATTTGGTACAGCCCGAGCAACAGCCTGGAGGCTGCCACAAAGCTCACCGATCTGGCCTACCCGCAGAGCGACTACAAGCTGCAGGGTCTGGCTGCTGGTGTGTCGTTCTTCTTCTGGGCACGCCTGGTGGATCGCACCGGCAACATCGGGCCGTGGTTTCCAGTGTCGCCGAATGCGGTGCAGGGAATATCCAGCACAGATGCTTCGCCGATTCTCGAGATGATCGCCGGGCAGATCGAGAAGGGGCATCTTGGCCCCGAACTTGGGAGGGAGATCGACGGGTTACAGGACCAGATCGACATGCTGGACGGCCTGAAGGCGTACAACCCGGACCAGGCCTACACCAAGGACCAGATGGTCGTCGTCGATGAGCGGATCTATCAGGCGGCCCGCGACGTGCCGGCTGACCCGGGTGGCGCTAACGCACCGCCCAACGTGGCGTTCTGGATCGACGCGGGGCAGTCCATTGAGGCGGCCAACGGCTTGGCCCAGCAGGTGCAGACCAACAAAGTCAAAATCGAGGAGGTTGACGGCAAGGTCACCTCTACGGCCGAAAGCGTGCAGGCCCTACGCGCCTCGTCGCGCGATGATGGTGCAGAAGGCGATCTCGCTGGCGCCCTGAAGCTTTGGGAATCGACGGCAGCTATCGCTAGGGAGCAGAAGGTTCGGACCACCGAGACAGAGGCGCTGGCTCGCAGCACGGAGACTCTGAACGCAAAGATTGGGCAGACCAACGCATCTGTTCAGCGAATGGACGAAGTTGTCGTTGGGCTTGATGGGAGAGTATCCGCAATCTCTTCATGGAAGACCGAGACCAACGTCAACGGTAAGAAGGTGGCCACCGGGATTATCCAGGGTAGTAATGGAGAGATCGGTGAGATCCTGCTGTCGGCACAGCGTGTGGCGATCATCAACGGTATCGATGGTGATGAGAGCAACTTGTTCGTGTTTCAGAACGGGCAGCTCTTTCTCAACCAGGCGTTCATCAATACGGCTTTCATCCAGCAAATCATCCTTGGCATGACGCTACGTTCGCAGGCGGTCGATTCGCAAGGGCGCCCGCTGATTGAGATGAACATGGTCAACGGTACGTTCACTGTGCGCGGACAGGACGCCAACGGCTCGACCTTGCTGAACAACGGAGGGCTTTATGTTTACGACGCAAACAATGTCGAGCGTACGGCGGTGGGGAGGTTGAATGGTCCGTATGTCTACAGCCTGAACTACATGAACAGCACCGGTATGTGGGAGTGAGCTTATGGATCTCTACGGACTTAGAACCAGGGATGCGTCGGGCGTGGTGACGCTCGACACATCGATTACCCCAATTCGCTCACTGAAGATGATGACGGTCACCGGTAATGGCAGCTTTGACCAGTACATCGCGATACCCGAGATCCAGGCGCAGTCGTTCGTGGTCGTTGACACGCTGGAGGACCGCGGGGAATACACGTTTTCCCCGCAAGCCTGGTACTCGCCCGGTGTATTACAGCTCCGGCAGCCGCAGAACCTCACTTGGCAGGTGATGATTCTGTCGCAGGGTGGTGAGCCGTTCTCTGCACCCGGTTCATACGGCATTCGCACCTTCAACAACAACGTGCGGACCCAGATCGATGCGATCAACAAAGTGCTCACCGTTCATTACAACGGCGCATTCCAGATAGGTGTCTATTGGCGTTCGGGCATGCAGGCTCAAATCATTGAGTGGGGTGATGTCACTTTTCCAAGCCCAATTACCACATACGAAAGGCCGCTCATCTTCCTTAATGCGGAAGACTACATGATGGTTGGCAATTTCTTTGTAAAGGGGAGGCCAGGGAACTGGACTGGTTTCAGGGTAAAGCAGCGGGCAAACCACAACGCACATGGAGCTGCAGCAAATAACTACATGAACATCCGCTGGTACTGCGCGAGCTACCAGGTTCCGAATGCCCCGGCAGGCCAGTACGGTGCATCCGTCAGGGATGCCGCTGGCAATCGGACGTTCGTCACCACGGCCAACTTGTCGCTGCTGAACAACCAGCCAGCAATCAACGCTTTTGTAAGCGCTGGCAATCCCATTACCGGCATTGGCGGCTATTACGCGCCCAGCCAGCAGATGCCGTGGACTGGAAGCTACGACGACTACGTGTTGGCCAATGCGTTGTTCTCTAGCACAAACATCATTCAGACCACCCAGCCCATCCGTGCGAACTTCGGCGGCTTTCTTCCGGGTAACCGGTCGATCCTGCAGATGTATTGCGACAACGGCTCGGGCATCAATCCGCTGACTGCGAATGGCCGAACCCTGTTCGCTTCGCGCCCTATGCGGCCCCTCTAATTTCAAACTCAGTGGAGACGCTATGTCCTGGTATCGAGACGGCACTGTCGCTGTAACAAACGGCAGTACCACTATCACAGGGACCAACACCAACTTTGCCGCAAACTCCCGCGTCGGCGATGCGTTCATTGGTCCGGATGGCGTGGTGCGGGAAGTCACCAACATTGCATCGGACACCGTGCTGTCGGTGTTCCCTGCCTATTCGGGGGGCACTACCAGCGGCGCCTTTTACACGCTGGCGCCGCTGCAGGGCTACGTGAAGCACCTGGCAGATCAAGCACAGCAGATCATTCAGCAGTGGGGCTCTACGCTCGCCGGCCTGGGTACTGCGGCTTCAATGGATGTAACCGAGTCGCAGGTGGATACCGACCCAAGGCATCTACTGAAGCCCGGCGACTTTGGCATAGGTGCCAAATATGGCGCGTTTGTCACAGATATGAATGCGGTTCCCGCGGGTGGGGTATTCGGATTCAATGGCCCAGCCAATGGACCGTCCTTCGTTTATGGTGTGGTCTGGGTGGGCGTTCGCGGCCCCGTAGAGGAGGTGCAGTTCGCTGTGTCCCTTACCAGCCACGACACGGCAACTCGACACAAGGTCAACGGCACCTGGGGTGAGTGGTCACCCGGCTGGGGGAAGTGGGTCGATCTCACCACCGCCCGGGCTGTGAACGTCACCTACACAAACGATACCGGCAGGCCGATGCAGATCCTCGTGTCAGCCGGCCCGGTATCGGGGGCAAACGTGTACGTAGGCATCACTGTTGATGGTGTAGAAGTGCCAGGGAGCCCATCAGCTTCTGCGAACACGTTTGTAAACAGTTCGTCAGCAATCATCCCGCCGGGGTCAACTTACAGAGTCGAGATCAAGAACGGCACGGCAACAGTCGGCCTGTGGAGGGAACTGCGGTGAAGTATTACAGAGACCCGGTCAACGGGGATATTTACGCTTACAACGAAGACACACTCGAACAGTACTTGAAGGAAGGGCTGTCGCCCCTCTCCGATGCGGAGTACGCGGCATTCATTGATGCCATGGATCTCGAAGTCCAGAAGGGGAGCGAACTCGGCTGGGCTGCGGCGGAAATGCAGGTTGTCGCCAATCAGCTACTGATGCTTGAAGACGAAGACCCCACGGCTTTACCCGGTACCGCTCGTGAGTGGCGCGACTATCGCGTAGCGCTGCGGGCCTGGAAAGAAGGTGCTGAAGGCTTTCCCCGAGAAGTCAGCCGTCCAGCCCGTCCCAGGTTGACCAGACCGTAGCACCGACATTCTATCGCCTACTGACGGTTTTGCCTGGAGAAGCCCGGGACTCAGATTCGATCTGCGCCCCGGAGCGTGAGTACAAACAATCACGGCTTTTCAGCAGGTTTTTGGCGTCAGTTGACTATTGATGGCGTTATTTCCTTGGAGTACAAGGCAGAGCCTTCAGGCGTCAGATGCACAATGTCGTAAATTAGCGGTTTCTCATCAGGAGAAGCCAGTGGGCAGGCACCCTTTGGACAGACGGCATTGATGAGAGAGACATAGATCATACCCTTGTGATGGGATACCACTTCGCTGACATATTTCTCTGATCTAAGCATCGCTTCCATTTCCACCTCATCAGAGGACTCAAGTTCGATGAACTTGTGCTTGATCTTGTCAATCATGATGAGGGGGACATTGCGCTTGAAGAAAGGTGATTCGCCGATGATCACCACTTTTTTCAAGTTGATGCTGTCAACTTTGCTTAGTGTTTTGTCTAGCTCATTAACGTCATCTGGGCTGATAAGCCAGTTTGAGCTAATGATTAGGATGTCCGGTTTTGCCTCTTCAATTTTTTTTATGAAGATATCATTTGCAGCTCTACAAAATGGTCGAGACGGCGCATCCCTGCCAAGGATTGGCGCGCACGCGGAAGCTGTAAGCTGTCCAAGTGAGATGTCGTGTTCTGCAAGTGTTTTGCTCAACCCCATGTACAGATGGGCGGCATGACTATCGCCCCACAGGATTGCTTTTCTATGGCCGCCCGAGGGTAGGCATTTTTCCAGGTCTACGAGAGCTGCATCTTGGTCAAAATCCATAAAGCACTCGCGGGTACGATAGTCCTGTGTTGGATTGTAAGACATCGACGCAATGACATTTTCTACACGGCTCTGAGAGGACGATGGGAAGCCATTATTGTGAGATACGTACCACCCGGCAGCGATGAGCACGCACAGAGAAACAGAGGCTGCCGACAATATCTGTGACGGAGCCCACTCCTTCTTCGCATACCTGAATGACTGCTCAACGAGTTTGTAGTTGACCCAGGCAAGAGCCAGTGCAGCGACGAATACACCAAACGCTACTAGTTCTTTGCTTTCATTGGGAAAGGCGCGTTTGGCAAATACCACCAGAGGCCAATGAACGAGATACAGCGAGTACGAGATCTTCCCCACGAATACCATCGGGCCAGAACCCAGAACCATGGAGAATCGGCCACCTTGTTCTCCGGCCATTATGATCAGCGCTGCCCCCAGGCAAGGTAGCGCAGCAGCAACGCCGGGGAACGGAGCTTGGCTGCTGTAAAAGAAGATCGGGTAGGCCAGAGCTGCAAGACCTATGGCAAACATGCTGCTCGAAACAGCTTGGGTATTCTTCATGTGCATTGCCGGGAGTGCAATCAGGCTACCGATCAGCAGCTCAAATGCCCGGAATGGTAGAAGGTAGAACGACTCCAGAGGATTTGCGGAAAGCAGACGTTGCGAGAAAAATAGAGAAACAGCAAGCATTATGACAATGGCTGCTGGTATCAAGCGTTTCGATACCTTGGAAAGACCGATAAGGATAAGCGGGAAGAAGATGTAAAACTGTTCCTCGATGCCTAGAGACCAAAGATGAAGAAGAGGGATTTCATCAGCTGCTGGCGAGAAGTAGTTGAGCGTGGCATAGAAATAGATGTTCGCAGAAAACAACGCAGACGCTACTACTGATTTTGCGTAACTTGCAAGCTCGCTCGGATACAGTAGAAGGTAAGCGGCAATTGAAGTTACGATCAGTACGGATAGGAAGGCGGGGATTATTCTTCTTGCGCGACGAACGTAAAAAATGGTTATCGAAAATGTTCCGCTATTGATCTCTGAGTAAAGAATCTTGGAAATTAAATAGCCAGAAATAACGAAAAATATATCGACACCGACAAATCCGCCAGGCAGAAGGCCGACATTTAAATGGAAAATCACGACGCTCAGTACGGCTATCGCTCTGAGCCCATCGATATCTGAACGGTACTTCATGCCCTGATGAGATCCCTGCTGTGTGTGTTTTATGGCGGCGGATTGTAGCCTTGAAAAGCCGTTTTTGAACCTGCCTTTCTGCTAAAGCCACGAATTTTTCACAACCCGTCTGCGTTTTGCGGATCTGAGGAGAAAAGATGTTGATCACCGAGCAGCAGTTGCTGCAGATCCTCCCTAATGCCCGCCCTGTTGCGGGTATTTTTTTGCCTGCGCTAAACCGGGCCATGGCGCGCTACAAGATCGACAGCCCGGTGCGTGTGGCTGCTTTCCTTGCTCAGGTCGGCCATGAGTCAGGTCAGCTGCGCAACCTGGTCGAAAACCTGAGCTACAGCGCTGATGCTCTGGTGCGCACCTGGCCCAGCCGGTTCACCGTGGAGTCGGCGGCCGCCTGCGCGCGGCAGCCGGAGAAGATCGCCAACATCGTCTACAGCGGGCGAATGGGAAACATTCGCCCGGATGACGGCTGGCGGTACCGTGGACGTGGCCTGATCCAACTCACCGGCCGAGCGAACTACGGTACTGCCGGCGCCGGCCTGGCCCTGCCGCTGGAAGAACAGCCGGAACTGCTCGAACAGCCTGAGCATGCCGCGATGTCTGCCGCCTGGTGGTGGGCAAAGCATGACCTGAACGAGATGGCTGATGCCGGCCGCTTTCAGGACATAGGCAGCGTGATCAACACTGGCAAGCCCGGGCGTGTGCCACATGGTGTCGCTGAACGAAAAGCACTGTATGACCGTGCGCTGAAGGTGCTGGCGTGATCTCGTGGCGCACAATCGGTGCGGCTGTGTCGCTGGCCCTGGTTCTCGCTGTCTTCTGGGGAGCTTACCAGCACGGCCGCACGACTATGGATGCCGAGTGGCAGGCGAAGAGCGCCCTGCAGGCCATCGCATTCCAGCGAGAGCGAGAGGCTTCCGCTGTCGCGGTGATCGACTGGCAAGAAACCGAGCAGGCTCGGCGCCGAGCCCTTGAGGACCAGTTGCAGGCCAACGACAAAATCTACTACCAGGAGCTGACGAATGCTCAAAAAGACCAGGCTCGCCTGCGCGATCGCCTCGCTACTTCTGATCTCCGGCTGTCAGTCCTACTCGCCGCCCCGGGTGGTGGCGGTGGGATGCCAACCACCACCGGCACCGGCGGCGTGGTTCATGGAGCCGCGCGAGGCGAACTTGACCCAGCGGCTGCTCAACGAATTGTCGCCATCGCCGGTGACGGTGACGAAGGATTGAAGGCGCTACAGGCTTGCCAAGCGTATGTGCGAGAAGTGCATAAATAAGTGTTTGTGTTCGATCGGCAGGACGCCGGAGGAGGGTGTTTTTCTGTCTAAAACTGCCGGTGTAGATGGCCTATTTGCTGGCCGAAAACCGTCGAAAATGGCGAATGCATATTAGACACTTGCAATGCATACGCCACGGCTGGCAAGGCCTAGATCTGATCTTTACCCATACTGCTGCATTACTGGAGCCTGAGCTTGTGGCTGCTGCCCAAGCGAACGCGGGTCAGGGAGTTACGGTGAAGTAGCGTCCGTGGCCATCATTCCCGCAGAAGCTAGTCGAGACAGGGCTGGTTTCCTGTTGGGATCCTGCGCCGCTAAGTGCGACCAAGTCGATGGAGCACTTGGAAGAGATGAAGCTCTGCTTATGGAACTCGAGGCTTGCCTCGTAATCCTGTCCGGCTTTTGGTACGAATTGGATATCGGGTGGGTAGCAATAGCCACCATTTTGCTCAACGTACATGATCTTGACCAGAACCGGCTGGTTTGCAGGAATGACGAATTCATCGTATCCCAGCCTATCGGTTTTTACGGCTTCTGTGTGCGCGGAGGCGGGGATGCCGATCACGCGGTTCCGATAGTCTTCGGCTTTCATGCCAAGCAAGTCCGTGTCGCGCCAGAGGATGTAACGCTGATTGCGATCATGCTCTCGAGACCAAATCATCCCCTGCAAGGCGCCATTCACAGGATGGTTGTAATATGCCTCGCAGGTTTTACCGGGGGCGAAGCCGGCGAGCTTCTCCGGTGAGGAGTAAATGCGGATGCGTGCGGTGGTCGCGGGATCGTACTTAGCTGCCTCGGTCTCGTTGCGCACATTGGTCTTGTTGTAGCTGCAGCCGCTGAGGATGAGCACGCCAGCGGCGAGCATTATCCATTTCATCAAAAATCGTCCTTTTATTGCGTTGTGTGTTGGCCGCGTAGGCTACCACGTAAGCGTGAAAATCGGTTCCAAAACCGAAACGGCGACCCTTGCAGTATGCGGCTTGTAGCCGTGCCGTTTCGTCTTTGTTTTGGAATCGAATTTGCCACTGATGCCGCATGGGTTGGGCGCTTATACCACGTTCTTGAAAACCGCTGACCAGGCGTCAGAATCAATTCCGCAACTCCTGTTAGACCCCTTGATTTTACAGGGCTGCGGCCGGGCTAGAAATGCTGCTATGCGGAACTGATATTCACGCAAGCTACTGAAATACAAGGAAATACAGGTCGGATTGCAAATCCGTCTACGCCGGTTCGATTCCGACCTCGGCCTCCATTACTGAAAACCCCGCAGATTAACGTCTGCGGGGTTTTTCTTTGCGCGCTCGAAAAGCCAATCATTTCCGCATTAAAAGGCATCGTTTCTGCATCAGCACGGGCTAACCACCTTGAGCTGGCAAAAAAATCGAGGTGGTTTCGGCCACGCGGGGGTGACATCGAGAAGGCTGCCAATTGGCAGCCTTTTTTATTGCGTGCAAAAGGGTTATTTAGCGCTACTTTCAAGCGCTGCGTGGTGTTCCCTTTAGTCCTGCGCAGGCAGCGCCATCCGGTATTCGATCACCCCCGGCTTTTCGGCTATCCAGTCGTACAGCCGCTGTGCGGTCTGGTTAGTCTCCTGGGTATGCCAGTAGAGCCGATCGCAGCGTTTCTCCTGCGCCTGGCCCTGAACAAACTCGATCAACTGCTTGCCGACCATTTGCCCCCGGGCATTTGGGCAGACGTACAGATCCTCAAGGTAGCAGAAGTCGTTACGCGCCCAGGTCGAGCGATGGAAAACAAAATGGACGAAGCCGAGGAGTCGCTCACCGTCTGTGGCAACGGCGCAGTGCACGGGCTCTGCCGGGTCGAAGAAACGAGCCCAGGTCAGCTCAGTTGTGTCTTTGCCCAGCCCCACCTTGTAGAACGCCTGATACTGGTCCCAGTAGACGGACCATTGTTGAAAATCACTCTGTTCCAAGTTGCGAACGGAAACGAATTGTTGTGCAGCTGTCATCGTGAAACCCCTTTCAGTGTGAAAAATGGTCGGAAAACAGGTGCATTTATAGCGATAGAATGGTGGTGATTGCCCCGCCACTTTCTTCAAGTGAACCAGACCAATGTTCAAGCACTCACAATTGCAGTCAGTCAAAGCCTGGATGAGCGACCCCTCCCATGGGGCGTTGTCGCTGCATGTACGTATCCAGCGGGCGATTCGTCAATTGATTCTTGATGGTGCGTTGCGGGTCGGTAAGCCGCTGCCGGCTTCACGCCCGTTGGCCCACTCTCTGGGCGTCTCGCGGGATACCGTGGAGGCGGCATACAGCCAGTTGCATGCAGAGGGCTACATCGAGCGCCGCGTGGGAAGTGGAAGTTTCGTGTCGCAACGCGCTCGGCACCTGCCATTACGAAAGCGCCAACGCGAGGCTGTCTGCGATGGCCCACCTCAGCTTAGCCGCAGGGCAATGGGCGTTCTTCAGAGCGGGGGCGTGCACAACTTCCAAGCGTCATGCCCCTTCGCACCTGGAGTAGCCGAGACCCGACACTTTCCCTTGGCAATCTGGGAAAAGCTGGAGCGTCAGGTGTACAAGGAATATGGCACCCATGCTCTGGAGCACAGTGCGCCCCAGGGCATGGCCTCACTGCGGATTGCAATTGCTGACTACCTCAATCTCGAACGAGGGGCGCAGGCGTCTGCCGATCGGGTGCTGATTCTCACCAGCTCACAGCAGGCGCTTGGCCTGTGTACGCAGATACTCATGGATGCGGACGACCAGGTGCTGGTCGAAGACCCGCTCTACCAGGGCACCCGTAAAGCTATCGCCGCCGCAGGCCTCAAGTGCGTTCCCGTGCCGGTGGATGAAAGCGGCATGCAGGTGGAGGGCATGGGCTCGTTGGCCGCCAATGCCAGGGCGGTTTTTCTTACGCCTTCTCATCAATACCCAACCGGTGCGACGTTGTCACTCGACAGGCGGTTGCTCGCAATCGAATGGGCAAGGCAGCAGCGTGCCTGGATCATCGAAGATGACTACGACAGCGAATTCCACTACGAAGGCCGGCCGACTGCCTGCGTGCAGGGCTTAGACCCGCATGAACGGACTCTCTACATTGGCACCTTCACCAAGTCGCTGTTCGCGGGATTACGTATTGGCTACCTGCTGTTGCCCCCCTCTCTCGTCGCCCCGATGACCAGCGCACGCACGCTGCAGGATGGGCATACGGCGTCCATTGCCCAGCTGACCCTGGCAAGGTTTATGGAGGGCGGGCACTACACGGCTCATGTGCGAACCATGAGGGCGCTGTATGCCGAGAGAAGGGACGTACTGGCTGAACTTGTGCGCAAGCGTCTGGGGGCGTTTCTGGCGCCGCGCATCCCGGCCGGAGGACTGCAGATGCCCTGCCATTTCGTCCAGGACCTGCCGGAAGATGCCGTGGTCACGGCGGCAAGAACGGTGGGTATCGACCTGCTTGGACTTGGCAGTTTGTATGCGACGCCGAGGAATGATGTTGGCCTGTTAATGGGGTTCGCGGCACAGACGCCTAACGAGATGCGTGCCTCGGTGGAGAAGCTGGCGAAGGTGTTTGCGGGCCTGCTCAAGTAGTTTGCTGCCGGCCATATGCAATGGAGATGAGAGGGAGATATCGTCTACCCTGGTCAACCAGGCCTTGTGAGGCGGTTGTTAGAGCGCTGCACTCAATATTAAGGATTAATCTTGTGCCGAACTCAGTGATTGTCAAAAGAAGGGTATTGTTCGGTGACTGTGACCCGGAAGGGATTGTCTACACACCCAGGTTTTCCTACTTCGTTATTGAAGCCGTTCATGATGCGCTCAGCGTGTGGCTGTCCGGTCCTGGATTAAGAACCCTGTTAGGCTTTGATTTACTGCCGCCGGCAAGGGCATTTTCGCTGGAGTTTCTTCATCCGGTCACCTGGGATGACGAACTTTCCATGAAGGTAAGTGTTGTCAGCGTTTCGCTTCACGCGTTCACATTTCTCGTCGAAGGCAATCTAGCGCCAGCTATCAAGGCATTTACCGCTAGCCTGACACACGTTTGCGTTTCACCGGTTACCAGAGAAATTATTGAGGTTCCTGAAGCGCTTAGGGCGTTACTTGTCCCAGACGTGTGCAACGTTTGATAGTCGAATTTTGCAGGCATTAGCAAACAACCCAGCGCCATGATGCTCGCACTCGCGGCTTCGTGACGCTGGGTACTGTTCGGCTAGGTTTGCATCAAGTAAGCGGGACAGTTCACTGGGCTTGAGCTGTCCTCGGCGTTCATTCGGGCGCAATGCGCCATTGCTTCTTCCTTGCCCTGGTAGCTTGGCTTGAGCCGCATTTTTTCCTGGTTGTCGTAGATGTCGAAGCCGCCTGACACGGTTGTAGCGTAGTAGCGGCTGCCAGCACGGAAGGATTCCTGCTCTATTGGCACCGCCGGAACGATAACGAATCTTGGTTGCATTTTTTGTGCCTCCCCAGGCAGACAACTAACTATTAGTCATCCATTCGGGTAGCTGCAACAAAGCTGTAAGGCAGGCGACCAGAGGTAGGTAAATGACCTCGCCACTACTGCAATCGTGTCTTGGGAATGTTGCCGTCTCTGTGTTGCACGTAGAGTGTGTAGGGCAACGCTACGGTGTCGGCCACGCCCGACAATGCCAGGTCCAGCAGCATCAGCATTGCGGAAGGTTGTCCGCTGATGTCGGTGGTTTGCCGGGGTTCGGCGTGCAATGCGCAGAAGTCCAGGGCGGCGCCACTGTAGACTCGTGGGATGGTGTCGCAATGCGACTGCCACCGGGCAAGCTTGCTGCTTGCCACACTGTCGTCCCTGAATACGGTGTTTATCGTCCCGCAGCCTGTTAGTGAGATCGCTAACAACAACGTGCCTATTGATTTCATTTTTACGCCTCCATGCTTGATTCAGTGGCGATTGTGCGAGCAGGTTCGGTCAGTGCCAGCGAATGGCTGGTCATGGTGCATCAGGCCAATGCTGCCTTGCTGCTGCTCCTGGGGTGCCTGCTGATCAGCTCAACGCCCATACCAGCAGGGATACCAGCGCCGCCAGCAGCGTGCCCAGCACCGTGCAGTATTCGATCTTCGAATGCCGCGCATGCAGGCGCACGTCTTCAAAGTACTGGGCCTGGATAGGCGCGTGGGGATAATGGCGCAGGTCTTCGGCCAGGCCCTGAAGGCGCGCGTCAATAACAGCGCCAACGGCACAGTAGGTCGCGACGTGGCTGAGGATGAAAATCAGCAGATATTTCATTGGCGCTCCCTGGCGTTGACGATTTGCAGCCCCTGGCTTATACAGGCGTCCCTTATTGCCAAAAGCGCTGCTGCAGGAACTGATGATGCACGACGAGCCGGATATTCACGAGCCTGAACACGATCATTTGCTCGATCATGAGTTCTATGACGGCGAGCCTGTCCAGCAGGACGAGGTGGACCCGTTGTTCGATCCGCAGGACGACGACGAACAAGCTGACGCCCTGGATGAAACCGACTGGGACGAGGGCGTCGATCCGCTCGACGACCTGTAAGCGCAAGTCGCTGCGCTATCGTCCATCCACCGAGAATTTGCCAGCGCCTGTCACCGACAGCAACAGCAAGCCACCACAAATGCTCAGGTTCTTGAAAAATTGTGTGCTGTTGGCCGCGCGTTCCGGATCGACCATGGACCAGAAAGGATGGCCGATCACTGCGGTGCCGATCACGAACAAGGCGAACAGAAACGCCAGCGGGCGGGTGTAGAAACCCACGATCAGCAAGATGGCGACAAAGAACTCCATGATCACCGCAACGGCGGCCGCGACGGTGGGCATGGGCGCGCCCAGTGAGGTCAGGTAGCTGACGGTACCGTCGAAGCCGGTCAGTTTGCTCCAGCCGGACATGATGAACAGGATCATCAGCAGGATACGGGCGAGCAAAATGATTACATCACGCTGATTGTCGAACAAGGTATAACGCATGGCCACCTTCCTTTGTTATCGGGCCATTTTACCTTAGCAGCTGCTTGCCGCCTTTGCGCTGGGGCAGGGTGAATCGCGGGCAGCAAAAAGGCGCCTGCAAGGCGCCTTTTCAGAAGATGGTGCGAGTGGCGGGACTCGAACCCGCAAGGCTCACGCCGGCAGATTTTAAGTCTGCTGTGTATACCAATTCCACCACACTCGCACAGGTTTGAAAGGGTCTGGCGACCGGGGCGTGCTGTTGGATCGAAGCCCTGGAGAAAATGCGTTTCCTCCGCAATCAAGCGAGCTTTATAACTCATCGTTATATTTGAGTCAACCGCAGAGCAAGGGTCTGGACCGGCCTTCTGCGCCGCGCGCACCAGGCGCTTTCAAGAGAAATGCCAACCCCCCCGGAATTTGCACGCAGTGCTGGCTGTCTATGCTTGATTACGTCGGCCGTTTGCGTGGAGCTGTTATGAATTCTTCCGATCGCCCGGATCTGCACACCATGCACGCCAATCGTTACGAACAATTGGTGCAGGCGGTGGTGGACTACGCCATCTACATGCTCGATCCGGGCGGTCATGTGGTCTCCTGGAACGCCGGTGCCCAGCGAATCAAGGGCTGGACTGCCGACGAAGTGATTGGCAAGCACTTCTCGCAGTTTTTCACCGAACAGGATCGTCTTGAAGGTAAACCCGCGTTGCTGCTCGAGCGCGCCTTGACCACCGGTGTTGCACAGGATGAGGGCTGGCGTGTGCGCAAAGATGGCACACGCTTCTGGGCGCTGGCGGCGCTGGATGTGATCCGCTCAGCGGATGGCGAGATTATCGGCCTGGCGAAGATCACCCGTGACATCACCGATCGCCGCGAGGCCGCCCTGCAGCTTGATGCAATGCGTGCGCAGCTGTTTCAGGCGCAGAAACTCGAAGCCCTCGGCCAGTTGACCGGCGGCATGGCCCATGACTTCAACAATCTGCTGACCATCATCATCGGCTCGGCGAGGCTGGCGCTCAACAGCAAAGACCCGCAACGCAGCCAGCGCTTGCTTGAGCACATTCTCGATGCCGGTGAGCGGGGTACGCAAATGACCCAGCAATTGCTCAGCTTTGCTCGGCATAAGGCGCTGAAGTCGGCGCGGATCCAGGTCTCGGTGTTGGTCGAGTCGATACGCCTGTTGCTGGTCCATGTAATACCCAAAGGTGTCGAGCTGCAGGTACAGCTGGAGCCGGGTTTGCAGGATATCGAAGTGGATGGCGGGCAGTTGCAGATGGTTCTGCTCAATTTGATCTTCAATGCCCGCGATGCTGTAGGTAACGAGGGTGTGATTCGCCTGTCGGCCTGTAACTGCCAGCTCAATGGCGAGGTTGAAGATTTGCACGGGGCTTTTGTGCGCCTGGAGGTCAGCGACAATGGCCGCGGCATTGCCCCCAATGTGTTGCCACGGATCTTCGAACCTTTTTTCACCACCAAGGCCTTTGGCAAGGGAACTGGATTGGGGTTGAGCCAGGTCTATGGTTTTACCAGGCAGAGCAATGGCGCAGTCAGCGTCACCAGCGAACCTGGCCAGGGTACTTGCATGACGTTGTACCTGCCGGTGTTTCAGCCGGACACCACTACATCGAACTGAACAGGTGCGTGTATCGTGGAATCACTCAAACGTCTTGCCAGCGGCATCGAAGGACTGGACGCACTGCTCAAGGGCGGACTGATCGCCGGCGCTTCTTATATCGTTCAGGGGCGACCGGGGTCGGGAAAGACCATTCTGGCCAATCAGCTGGCGTTCAATCATGTCGGTCTGGGCGGGCGAGTACTGGTTGCGACCCTGTTGAGCGAGTCCCATGAGCGTTTGTTCCAGTACCTTTCGACCTTGAGCTTCTACGACCCGAGTCTGGTCGGCAAGGAAATCCAGTTTATCAGCGCTTTCGATACCCTCGAGCGTGAGGGGCTGGATCAGCTGGTCAAGTTGCTGCGCGGCGAAATCAGTCGTCACCAGGCTTCGTTGTTGATCGTCGATGGTTTGCTCACGGCCAGGTCACGGGCTGAAACTTCGCTGGATACCAAGAAATTCATCGCCGAACTGCAAGGTCATGCGGCATTCGCCGGCTGCACGGTGTTGTTTCTGACCAGTTCGCGACTGGATGACGGCAGCCCTGAACATACCATGGTCGATGGCGTGATCGAACTGGGTGAAGCACTGACCGGGAGCCATTCAGTGCGTAGTATTCAGTTGCGCAAAACCCGCGGCAGCGCTGCCTTGTCGGGGCTGCATGAGTGCCAGATCACTGAAGACGGGCTGCAGGTCTACCCGCGTCTGGAGTCGCTGTACAGCCACCCCAGTGGTATGGGCAGCGGTGAACTGAGTCGGGTCGGCAGCGGCGTAAAAGCACTTGATGAGCTTTTGGGCGGTGGTTTGCCCGGCGGCTCGGTGACCCTGGTGATGGGGCCTTCGGGGATTGGCAAGACGTCCTTGGGGGTGAACTTCCTGGCCGCCTCGACGGTGAAGGAGCCGGGCTTGCACTTTGGCTTTTATGAAACACCTCAGCGCCTGCGCGTGAAAGCCAGTGCCCTGGGATACGACTTTGCGGCCATGCAGCGCAGTGGCGCGTTGCATGTCGCTTGGCAGCCGACCACCGAGGGGGTGCTCGATGAGGTGGGCGCCAGGCTGCTGCATCAGGTCAAGGAACACGGTGTGCGGCGGGTGCTGATCGATAGCCTTGGCGCCTTCACGCGCCTGGCCAACCATCCGGCGCGGCTCAACGAGTTTTTCAGGGCTCTGACCGGAGAACTGCGGGCTCACGATGTCAGTGTCATGGCGACCTGGGAGATGCGCGATATCTTCGGCTCGGAAATCAATGCGCCAGCGCCGGACCTGTCGAGCATTGTCGACAACTTGCTGTTGATGCGCTTTGTCGAACTGGACTCGCAGCTCAAGCGCATGCTGTCAATTCTCAAGGTGCGCGACAGTGACTACGACCCAGCGTTGCTGGAGCTGATTATCAGCAATCGGGGCATCGATCTTAAAAAAGCGTTTACTCAGGCCACCGCAGTGCTGTCTGGCACGCCGGTGCCCGTGGCGGGCACGTGAGCCTGCAGGCTGTGCAGTCATGAGGACGATTCTGGTCGTTGACGACGAGTACCTCATTGCCCAGATACTGGGTTACGCCCTGGAAGATGCGGGCTACGTGGTGGAAACGGCCAGCAATGGGCAGAAAGCGTTGGATATCCTCAAGGACAAACCTGTGGATCTGGTCATTACCGACTATATGATGCCGCAGAAAAACGGTGAGGAACTGGCCAACACCATACGTGAAGACCCGCAGTGGCAGAACCTGCCATTGATTTTGATGAGCGCGGCCCAGGCTTACGAGGCGCGGGGCAATCCTGGCTTGTTCGTGGCGGTGTTCGACAAACCCTTCGATATTTTCACGATGATCGCCAAGGTCGAGGAGCTGGTCGGCCCTCCCGAGTCGTCATAAGGCCATTGCGGCCCACCATCAGAGCTGACGGGGCAGGGTCAAGCGCATCCGTGCGGCTTGAATCAGCGAGCGTTACTCCTGATGATCGTCTCCTTTTGCCGGTGCCGGGCTGCCAGCCTGAATGCGCTTGAAAATCTCTTCGCGGTGCACCTGAACATCTTTCGGTGCATCGATGCCGATCCTCACTTGCATACCTTTGACGCCCAGAATGGTGACTTTGATGTCATCGTTGATGACGATGCTTTCGCCAACCTTGCGGGTGAGTATCAGCATGTATATCTCCTTGGTAACGTAATTTGCTTTGCAGGCCGCGCCCGCACAAGCCGGGAACACGCGGAACGCGTTCCTCTTTTCCTTCATTAAAGACGCTTTCGGGAAATATTAATTCCGCCGAACACAGAATCTGTAGTGAGTCTTTAGTCGCAGGTGCCGGTAGGGCGATTGAGCGTTCCACAGCAGCGAACGCCGCTCACACCGGCAAGCATAGGGGGCTTGAGCGAATATGGGAAATTTCTCTGCATGATATGAGAACTGAGGTCTTTTGTATCGACTTTCAAGGGGCTAACGGCGTTACAGGATCAATATCAGGCACCTTTTTTCAGCGTACGGCCCCTTGTGTCATGCGCGGTCAGCCCAGCAAGGCCACCGACTTGATCTGCGCTATCAGCTGCTGGCCGCTGTGCAGGCCCAGCTGGTCGGCCGAGTAGCGGGTGATCCGGGCCAGTAATACGCTGCCGGCAGCGTCGAGGCTGACCAGTACATGGGCACTGTTATCCGCTGCCTGATACCCCATGACCCTTACCGGCAAGCGGTTGAGGATGCTTGAGTGGGTATCTTCGACCAGGCTCAGGCTGACATCTCGGGCCTGCACCTTGAGTCGCAATGAGGTACCCAGTGCCAGTGGCTCGTGGGCCAGGCGCAGCTCCAGGCTGCTGCCTGGCAGTTGCAGACCGAGTAACTGGTAGCAGGTGTCGTAACTGCTGACCTGGCCCTCAATGATCACCCCGGCATTGTCACCCTGGGTCAGGGGCAGGTCGAGGCGGGCGAGGGTGGCGGCAATCGGGCCGCTGGCCTGGACTTTGCCTTGCTCCAGCAACACCAGGTGGTCAGCCAGGCGGGCCACTTCATCCTGGGCATGGCTGACATAGATCAGCGGGATGTCCAACTCGGCGTGCAGGCGCTCCAGGTACGGCAGGATCTCGCGCTTGCGCGGGCCGTCGAGGGCCGCCAGGGGTTCGTCCATCAGCAGCAGTTGCGGGCTGCTGAGCAAGGCCCGGGCGATGCCCACGCGTTGCGCCTCACCGCCGGACAGGGTGGCGGGCTTGCGTTCGAGCAAGTGCTCGATGCCCAGCAGCGCACAGGCCTGTTCAAGGCTGACCTTGCGCGCCTGGGCCGGAATGCGGCGCCACCCAAAGGTCAGGTTGCCGTGCACGGTCAGGTGCGGGAACAGGCTGGGCTCCTGGAACACGTAGCCGACCGGGCGCAGGTGCGGGGCGATGAAGTGATCGCGGCGTGAGTCTTGCCAGATCTGCCCGTTGACTTCGATATAGGCCTCGGACGCCCGTTCCAGGCCGGCCAGGCAGCGCAGGCAGGTGGTCTTGCCCGAGCCTGAGTGGCCGAACAGGGCACTGATGCCGCGACCGGGCAATTGCAGGTCGACGTCCAGGTCGAAACCGTCACGAGCGACTTTGAGCCGGGCATGAATCATCTTGTGCATGCTTCAGCTCCAGGCCGATTTGCCCTGGCGGCTGGAGTACAGCGCCAGCAGCACGAGGAACGAGAACACCAGCATGGCGCCGGCCAGCCAGTGTGCTTGCAGGTATTCCATGGCCTCGACATGGTCGAAGATCTGTACGGAGACCACACGGGTCTTGTCGGGGATGTTGCCACCGATCATCAGCACCACGCCGAATTCACCCACGGTATGGGCAAAGCCGAGGATGCTGGCGGTGATGAAGCCGGGCCGGGCCAGCGGCAGTACTACATGGACAAACGTGTCCCAGGGGCTGGCGCGCAACGTGGCGGCTACTTCCAGCGGGCGTTCGCCGATAGCGCTGAAGGCGTTCTGCAGCGGTTGCACGACAAAGGGCATGGAGTAGATCACTGAGCCGATCACCAGGCCGCTGAAGCTGAACACCACAGTGCCCAGCCCCAGCGCCTCGGTGGTCTGGCCGATCCAGCCATTGGGCCCCAGGGCCAGCAGCAGGTAGAAGCCGATGACCGTCGGTGGCAGCACCAGCGGCAGCGCCACCACCGCGCCCACCGGCCCGCGCAGCCAGGAGCGCGTGCGCGCCAGCCACCAGGCGATGGGCGTGCCGACCAGCAACAGGATGAAGGTGGTCAGGCTGGCCAGTTTGAAGGTCAGCCAGATGGCACCCAGGTCGCTGGCATCCAGTGGCATCAGATTTCGTAACCGTAAGACTTGATCAGTGCAGCCGCTTTCGGACCTTTGAGGTAGTCCACCAGGGCCTTGGCTGCCGGGTTGTCTTTGCCCTTGTTGAGGATCAGCGCATCTTGCTTGATCGGCTCATGCAGGCTGGCCGGGACGATCCACGCCGAACCTTCGCTGACTTTGCCGTCCTTGTAGATTTGCGAGAGGGCGACAAAGCCCAGCTCGGCATTCGCCGTGGACACGAACTGGAAGGCCTGGGTGATGTTCTGGCCTTCGACGATCTTGGCCTTGGTGGCCTCGGTCAGCTTGAGCTTGTCCAGCACCTGGGTAGCCGCCAGGCCATAAGGCGCAGCTTTCGGGTTGGCGATGGACAGGTGCTTGAACTCATTTTTTTTCAGCACTTCACCCTTGGCGTCGACGTAGCCAGGTTTGGCCGACCACAAGGCCAGGGTGCCGATGGCATAAGTGAAGCGCGAGCCTTTGACGCTATCACCTTCGCTTTCCAGTTTGGCCGGGGTGCTGTCGTCAGCGGCGAGGAAGACTTCGAACGGCGCGCCGTTCTTGATCTGGGCATAGAACTGCCCGGTGGCGCCGTAGGCGGCGACCAGCTTGTGACCGGTGTCTTTCTCGAAGTCCTTGGCGATGGCCTGGATCGGTGCGGTGAAGTTGGCGGCGACAGCCACCTGAACCTCTTCGGCCCAGGCGCTGTTGAAGGTCATGAACGTGGCCAGGGCGGCCAGGGCAAAACGCGGTGCGCACTTACTCATGAAACACAGCTCCATGGGCTGAGGGGTAGTCGTTATATACGTGAATATATAGCGATTACCCGACAAACGGAAAGCACTGCTTCAGCGCTTGAGCTGGGCGAGGGCGTTTTCAGCCAGTTTGCGGGTCAGCTCGGCGGCCGGCAGGGCTTGCCCCAGACGCAGCGCCTGGCCTGACCAGAGGTTGCTGAAATCGCTGTTACCTTGTGGCTCGCTGATCGCCCGCAGCGGCATCAGCGCGCCGCCGGCCAGCGGGAAGGGCGGCGCCAACGCGCTGATCGGGCCCAGTTCGCGCATTATCCGTGTTGTTATGCCGCGGGCAGGGCGCCCGGTAAACAGGTTGGTCAGGGCCGTGTCGCTTTCCTTGGCGCTGTGCAGCGCCTGGCGATGGGCCGCCGAGACCTTGGCTTCCGGGCAGAACAGATAGGCGGTGCCCAGCTGTACCGCCGACGCGCCCAGGGCCAGGGCGGCAATAATGCCGCGATGGTCGCCGATACCGCCAGCGGCAATCACGGGTACCTTTACCGCATCGACGATTTGCGGCACCAGCGCCAGGGTGCCGACCTGGGAATTGAGGTCGCTACCGAGGAACATCCCGCGGTGCCCGCCAGCTTCATAACCCATGGCGATGATCGCGTCGCAGCCGTGCTGCTCCAGCCAGATCGCCTCGTCTACGGTGGTGGCGCTGGACAGCACCTTCGCGCCCGTGGCCTTGACCCGTGCCAGCAGGCTTGCCTCTGGCAGACCGAAGTGGAAGCTGACTACGGCTGGCTTGAAGGCTTCGATCAGCTGGCAGCTGGCGTCGTCGAACGGTGCGCGGTTGGACACTGGCGTCGGTGCATCAAAGTCGGCGCCCAGCTCTTCGTAGTAGGGCTTGAGCGCCAGCTTCCAGGCTGTATCGCGCGCCGGGTCCGGCTGCGGTGGCTGGTGGCAGAAGAAATTGACGTTGAGCGGGCCGTTGCTGGCTTGCTTGAACGTTTGCAGCTCGGCGCGGATCTGCTCCAGGCTCAAGGTTGCACAAGGCAGCGATCCCAGGCCACCGGCATTGCTCACGGCAATGGCCATGGCCGAGCCGCTGGCGCCGGCCATCGGGGCCTGGAGGATCGGCAGTTCGATGCCGAGCAGATCAAGAAGACGGGTGTCCGGCCATCGGCTCATGCCAGGGATTCCTTCTGCGCTGTGTCCGTTACAGGGCTTTGCTGACCTTGATGTCGGTGATCTTTTTCGCGTCTTCGCCGTGGAGTTTCTCCAGGGCGGCTTGCACTTCCTGCGGGGCGTCGCTGCTCATCAGGGCGAAGTCGAAACGACGCTCACCCTCGAGCTTGTACTTGATGACGTACTTGGTGGTCTGGCTCATGGCTTATCTCAGCTTCGACGACGAACGGCGGATGAATTTGATCTTGTGGGTGAAGGTCGGCTTGGTCACTGCCGACAACGCGCGCGGACCGACGGTATCGATGGTGATGTTCCAGAAGCCGGTGCTGGGCACGGTGATCTTCGCCGGGAAGTCGACGAAAGCGCCGCCGTGATAGGTGTGGCGCCCGCCATTCTTGAAGCTGCGGAAGTTGGCGTCGTTCATCAGGCGGATGTTGCAGCGCTGGGAACACTCGATGACGACGATGTCGTCTTCGTTGAGGTGTTCGCGCTGGTGTACGAATTTCATGTTGCTCTCCGCAATGGATCTTTGGGCAAATCAAAACGATACCATGATCAACGGTTACACTGTCGCCCTTCGTGCCCGACCCACGATAAATCTGCCAATCAAGGGAGCAAAATGGTCTGGGCGCGGTCAGAGTCTTTTTCCGTGGTGGAGGTGTAGCTTGATGAAGTGGGTTGTAGCAGCGTTGGCAGTTACGCTGGGTGGTTGCGTCAGCGTGTCGGAGCTTGAAAGCTCGCCGGAAACCCTGAACGTGATTTCCGGCAAGAAGCCCCAGGAGTACGCCACCTGCGTACAGCAGCAACTGGCTGAAACCCGTGGCCCCCTTGAGGTTGAGCCGCATCATGATGGCCTGCGCCTGGTCGTGCCGCAAAAACTCGGGGCCGGGCCGGCTGCCTTGGTGGACATCAATGAACGCGGCAGTGGCAGCAGCATCAAGCTGTACGAGCGCCTGAACAACTTTCCCCTGCGCCTGGGTGACGTGAAGACTGCGGCGACACGTTGCATTTCCGGGTGAGTCTGTTGATGCCATCGCGGGGCAAGCCCGCTCCCACCGGCTCGGTGGGAGCGGGCTTGCCCCGCGATGTCTAAGTCAGAACGTTACCCTACTCATTTGTTCAATCAACGCCCACAACCGCGGATCCTCGAAATCCGCCACTACCAGTTGCGCACCTGCCGCGAGCAGGGCGTCGGGTGCCTGACTGGTGGACAGACCAACGGTAAAGATTCCGGCCTGGCTGGCCGCTGTCACCCCAGGCACTGAATCCTCGAACGCCAGGGCATGACTGGCCCGCGCCTGCAGGCATTCAAGGCCGGCGAGGTAGGGCAGTGGATCCGGTTTCGCTCGCGGCAGCTCTTCGGCTACCAGCACATGCTTGAAACGCTCGCCCAGGCCCATGGCATTGAGCATGTGCACGGCGTTGGCCCGTGGCGCATTGGTTACTACGGCCATGCCAATGCCTGCCTGTTCAGCGTGCTCAAGCAGCCGGATCAGTCCGGCAGTGGGCTGCAGCGTCGGTGACAGTGCGCGAAAACGCGCCTCCTTGCGATCAGCAAAAGCCTGGTGCTCGGCCAGCGACCGCTCGGGGAACAGGTAGCGGCACAGATCAGCGTTGGCCCGACCGCTGACGTGAGCATCGAACTCCGCCTCGGTCAACACCCGGCCTTCTTCCAGCAAGAGCTGTTGCATGGCCAGCAGGTGGAGTTTGTCGGTATCGGTCAGGGTACCGTCGAGATCGAACAGCAAGGCTTCAAGCATTCCGGGCATCCGTTGCAGTGGCCGCTCATCATAACCGGATCACAGGGGCTGGTCAGTGCGCGTCGAAAAGAGTACAAATGTACTCCATGAACAGACTATCGCCTAAACGCAGCGCCATCCTCACCTTTATCCGTGACCGGATTGCCGATCATGGCCAGCCGCCGAGCCTGGCCGACATCGCCACGGCCTTCGGCTTTGCTTCGCGCAGCGTGGCGCGCAAGCATATCCAGGCCCTGGCCGAGGCCGGTTTCATCGAGGTCACCCGCAACCAGGCCCGGGGCATTCGCCTGGCCGGGGCCTTGCGCCGGCCCGAGGTCCTGGAAATTCCGGTGCTGGGCCAGGTGGCCGCAGGGCGGCCCATCGGCCCGGATGTCGATATTCACGAGCAGCTCATGCTCGACGCCCAGCTGTTTAGCCGTTCGCCCGACTACCTGCTCAAGGTGCGTGGCGACTCGATGCTCGATGACGGCATTCTCGACGGCGACCTGGTCGGTATCAAACAGCAAGCCGAAGCCCGTGACGGGCAGATCATCGTTGCCCGCCTCGATGGCGAGGTGACCATCAAGCGTTTCGAGCGGGTCAGTGCCCAGCAGTACCGTCTGCTGCCGCGTAACCCGGCCTATGCGCCGATTGAGGTCGGTCCCGGCCAGGACTTTGTCATCGAGGGCGTGTTCTGTGGCCTGGTGAGGCGCGGCTGATGGGCGCGGTGCTCAGCCTCGACGGCCTGCTCGACCAGCAACGGATCTGGAAGGGGCGGCCCCAGGCACAGCCCCAGGGTTTGCAGCCCACCGGCCATGCCGCGCTGGACACAGCACTGCCCGGCGGTGGCTGGCCGCCTGGCGCGCTCACCGAGCTGTTGCTCAGCGTCGAGGGCTGCGGCGAGCTGCACTTGCTTTGGCCCAGCCTGGCTCGCCTGAGCGCCAGCGGTGAGCGGGTGGTGCTGATTGCGCCGCCGTTTATTCCCTACGCACCGGCCTGGCAGGCGGCGGGGGTCGACCTGCAGTGGCTGACCCTGGTCGAGACGGCGCCGGCCGACGTGCTCTGGGCTGCTGAGCAATGCCTGCGTTCAGGCAGTTGCGGCGCGGTGCTGTGCTGGCCGCACAAGGCCGACGACCGCGCCTTGCGTCGTCTGCAGGTAGCCGCCGAAAGCGGCCAGACCCTGGCCTTTGCCTTGCGCCCTTTGCAGGCGGCGCTGAACCCGTCACCGGCGGCGTTGCGCATTGCCATTGATGCCCGCCCGGCGCAGTGGCGGGTACTCAAATGCCGCGGCGGTCTGGTCCCGGCGACGCCTATCGCCTGTCCCGGGCGAGGCTGATGGCTCATGCTCTGGGCCTGTATCCTGCTGCCGCAGCTGGCGCTCGACGCTGTGCTGCGCGGGCGCGCCGACCCCGACACGCCACTGGTGCTGCTCAGTGGTCCGCCCCAGCGTCGCCTGTTGCAGGCGGTCAACCCGGCAGCGGCGGCCCTTGGCCTGCGTGCCGGGCAGCCGTTGACCACGGCTCAGGCGCTGGCGGGCAATTTCACCTGCGTCGACCATGACCCGGCGGCCATCGACGCCTTGCAGCAACTGCTCGCTGCCTGGGCTTACCAGTTCAGTTCCCAGGTCAGCCTGCATTACCCGCGGGTCCTGTTGCTGGAAGTCGAATCCAGTCTCGGTCTGTTTGGCCCCTGGCCTGCCTTCGAAGCGCGGTTGCGCGCCGAGCTGAACGCCCTGGGCTTTCGCCACCGTATCGTCCTGGCCAGCAACCCGGTGGCCGCGCGCATGCTCGCCAACTGTCACGATGGCCTGGCGCTCGATTGTCCCGAGCAGACCCGCGCCGCGCTTGAGCAATTACCTATCGAGCGGGTCGGTCTGCCAGTGGAGGCGGCCAGCGCCTTCGCCCGTATGGGCTTGCGCCGGCTCGGCCAGGTCATGGCGCTGCCGCGCGAGGCGTTGGCCCGGCGTTTTGCCGCAGCGGTGCAACTGCACCTGGACCGTCTGTTGGGCTTGCGGCCCATGGCATTGACGTTCTACCTGCCGCCGGACCGCTTCGATGCCCGCCTGGAGCTGAATTTCGATGTCGAGTCGCACCAGGCCTTGCTCTTTCCGCTGCGCCGTCTGCTCAACGATCTGGCCGCATTTCTGGCGGGCCGTGACAGTGGCGTGCAGCGTTTTACCCTGCACCTGGAGCACGCCGAAGGCGCCGATACCGATGTGCCCGTTGGCCTGCTGGCCGCCGAGCGGGACCCGTTGATGCTGTTCGAGCTGGCCCGTGGACGCCTTGAGCAACTGCAACTGAGGGCGCCGGTGCGCAATCTGCGCTTGCAGGCTGAAGACCTGCCGGCTTTTGTCCCGCAGCACCGCGAACTGTTCGAGGCACGCCCGCAGCAGAACCAGCCCTGGGAGCAACTGCGCGAACGCCTGCGCGCGCGCCTGGGCGATAGCGCAGTGCACAGCCTGTCGGCCCAGGCCGATCATCGCCCGGAATGCGCCTGGCGTCTGGATAACCCGATCACGCTGGCGCCGCCTGCGCCCGCAGCGCTACGTCCGGGCTGGTTACTGGTCGAGCCCCGGGCCTTGCCGGGCGTGGGCGTGCAATTGCTGACCGATGCCGAGCGGATCGAATCCGGCTGGTGGGATGGTGGCGATGTGCGTCGCGATTACTACCGGGTGCAAACCCCGAACGGGTTGTATGCCTGGGCCTACCGCAACCTTGGCGAAGAGGGACCGTTGTGGCTGCAGGGTTGGTTTGCATGAGCACGCCAGCGGCTTACGCCGAACTGCACTGCCTGTCGAACTTCAGCTTCCAGCGCGGTGCTTCCAGCGCCCAGGAGTTGTTCCGCCGCGCCCGCCAGCAGGGCTACCAGGCCCTGGCGATCACCGACGAGTGTACCTTGGCCGGGATCGTCCGGGCCTGGCAGGCGGCGAAAGCGGTGGAGCTGCCATTGATCGTCGGCAGCGAAGTGCGTCTGCACGATGGACCCAAGCTGGTGCTGCTGGCGGAGAATCTGCGCGGTTACCAGCACCTGTGCCGGCTTATCACCCTGGGTCGGCGACGGGCGCAGAAGGGCGCCTACCAGCTGCTGCGTGAAGACTTCGACGCGCCTTTGGAAGGGCTGCTGGCCCTGTGGGTGCCGGATGACGGCGAGCAGGACCTGGCTGTCGGTCACTGGTTGCGTGAGCGTTTCGCCGAGCGCCTGTGGCTGGCGGTCGAGCTGCACCGCGGTGTCGACGATGGGCGGCGCCTGCAACAGTTGCTGGCTCTGGCTACGTCTCTGCAACTGCCCGCTGTAGCGGCGGGCGACGTGCACATGCATGCCCGTGGGCGGCGCGCCTTGCAGGACAGCATGACGGCGATCCGTCATCACTGCACGGTGGCCGAGGCCGGGCAGCGTCTGTTCGCCAATGGCGAGCGTCACCTGCGGCCATTGACGCAACTGGTCGAGCTGTATCCGCAGGCCTTGCTCGATGAAACCCTGCGCATCGCCGCCCGCTGCCGCTTCGACCTGAGCCAGCTGCGCTACCAGTACCCCCGCGAGCTGGTGCCTGCCGGGCAGACGGCCAGCAGCTGGTTGCGTCACTTGTGCGAGCAGGGGCACCGCTGGCGCTGGCCCGGCGGCCTGGAAGAGAAGGCCCGTCAGGCGCTGGAACACGAGCTGGAACTGATTGCCGAACTGAACTACGAGAGCTACTTCCTCACCGTTCACGACATCGTCAACTTTGCCCGCGGCCAGGGCATTCTCTGCCAGGGCCGTGGCTCGGCGGCCAACTCGGTGGTGTGTTTCGTTTTGGGCATCACCGAGCTGGACCCGATGCACAGTCACCTGCTGTTCGAGCGTTTTCTGTCGCGCGAGCGCGATGAGCCCCCGGATATCGATGTCGACTTCGAGCACGAGCGGCGTGAAGAAGTCCTGCAGTACGTGTTCAGCCGCTACGGCCGTCACCGCGCAGCTTTAACTGCCGTGGCCAGTACCTACCACGCCGCCGGTGCGGTGCGCGATATCGCCCGGGTGCTGGGCTTGCCGGTGGCGCAAATCAACGCCTTGGCCGATTGTTGCGGACGCTGGAGCGATCGCTTGCCGCCGCCCGAGCAACTGCGTGAAGCCGGTTTTGATCCCGACAGCCCATTGTTGCGCCGGGTGCTGGCGCTGACCGGAGAGTTGATCGGCTTTCCCCGCCACCTGTCTCAGCATCCGGGCGGCTTCGTGATTTCCGAGCAGCCGCTGGACACCCTGGTACCGGTGGAAAACGCAGCGATGGAGGGGCGCACGGTGATCCAGTGGGACAAGGACGACCTCGACCTGGTCGGCCTGCTCAAGGTCGACATCCTCGCCTTGGGCATGCTCAGCGCCTTGCGCCGCTGTTTTGACCTGCTGTACCGCCATCGCGGCCGTGAACTGAGCCTGGCGACGATCCCCGCTGATTGCGCGGCCACCTATGAAATGATCGGCCGCGCCGACACCATCGGCGTGTTCCAGATCGAGTCGCGGGCGCAGATGGCCATGTTGCCGCGGCTCAAGCCAAAGGAGTTCTACGATCTGGTGATCGAGGTGGCTATCGTTCGGCCTGGGCCGATCCAGGGTGACATGGTCCATCCTTACTTGCGCAGGCGCCAGAAGCTGGAAGAGGTGAGCTATCCGTCGCCAGCGCTGAAAAAAGTCTTCGAACGCACCCTTGGCGTGCCGCTGTTTCAGGAACAGGTGATGGAACTGGCCATGGTCGCGGGCGGCTATTCGGCGGGCGAGGCTGATCAGCTGCGGCGGGCCATGGCGGCCTGGAAGCGCCATGGCGGTCTGGAGCCGCACCGTGAACGGCTGATCAGCGGCATGCTCGCCAACGGTTACAGCAACGAATTCGCCGAACGTATTTTCGAGCAGATCAAGGGCTTTGGCAGTTATGGCTTTCCCGAATCCCACGCCGCCAGTTTCGCCTTGCTGACCTACGCCAGTTGCTGGCTCAAGTGCCATGAACCGGCGATCTATGCCTGTGCGTTGATCAACAGCTGGCCGATGGGCTTCTACAGCCCCGACCAGATTCTTCAGGATGCCCGCCGTCACCGCATCGAAATCCGTGCGGTGGATGTCTGCTACAGCGACTGGGACTGCAGCCTGGAACCGGGGGCAGGGCAGGTGTTGGCCATTCGTCTGGGGTTGCGGCAGATCCGCGGCTTTCGCCAGAACGATGCCCGGCGCATCGAGCAGGCCCGTGCCGAGCGTGGCTGGCGTGATGTCGCTGACCTCTGCCTGCGCGCGCAACTCGATGCCCGGGCGCGTGAACTGCTGGCCGATGCCGGGGCCTTGCGCGGGCTGGCCAGCGACCGTTACCGGGCGCGCTGGAGCGTGGCGGCGGTGCAGGCGCAGCTGCCGTTATTCGCTGGGGTCGATGCGCCTGAGGAGGCGCCTGTGAGTTTGCCGCAGCCGTCGATCGGCGAGGACATGTTCGCCGACTATGCCAGTGTCGGCACCACCCTGGGCCCGCACCCGCTGACTTTGCTGCGCCGCCGTCTAGATGTTCTAGGCTGTCGCAGTTCACAGGCACTGGAGGGCGCCGGGCATGGCGACAAGGTCAGCGTGGCGGGCCTGGTGACCGGCCGCCAGCGCCCGCAGACCGCCAGCGGAGTCACTTTCGTCACCCTTGAAGATGAGTTCGGCAATGTCAACGTGGTGGTCTGGCGCGAGCTGGCCGAGCGTCAGCGCCGGGCCCTGGTCGGCTCACAATTGTTACGGGTGAGCGGGCGGCTTGAGTGTGAAAGCGGGGTACGCCATCTGATTGCTCAGCGACTGGAAGACCTCAGCCCGCTGTTGCAAGGGCTGGATGTGCGCAGTCGGGATTTTCGTTAGCTGTGGGAGCGGGCTTGCCCCGCGATGCGATGTGACTGACAGGTCGCAATCGCGGGGCAAGCCCGCTCCCACAGCAAGGCCGCTCAAACCATCGCCAGCGGCTGCTTGCGTGTCGGCGCCGGAAAGGCCCGGTCGATGGCGCGCAGGTCTTCGCTGCTGAGGGTCAGGCTGGCCGCCGCCGCATTCAGGCGCACATGTTCCGGGTCCACGGCCTTGGGGATGGCGATCACACCGTCCTGGCGCGTTACCCAGGCCAGGCTGACCTGGGCCGGGGTGGCACCATGGCGCTCGGCAATCTCGCTCAGGGTCGGGTGCTTGAGCAAGCGCCCGGCCTGGGCCAGCGGGCAATAGGCCATGGTCGGCAGCTGGCGCTTGTGGCTCCAGGGCAGCAGGTCGAACTCAATACCGCGTTGGGCGGGGTTATACAGGACCTGATTGGCGGCGCAGTCGGGATTGTGCAGCTCGCGCAGGTCGTCGGTATCGAAGTTCGACACCCCCCAGCGGCCGATCTTGCCCGCTTCACGCAAGCGCTCGAAGGCCTCGACGGTTTCCTCCAGCGGATACTGGCCGCGCCAGTGCAGCAGGTACAGGTCGATATAGTCAGTGCCCAGGCGCTTGAGGCTGCGCTCGCAGGCGGCCGGGATGCCGTTGCGACTGGCGTTGTGCGGGTACACCTTGCTGACCACGAAGACCTGGTCACGGCGTCCGGCGATGGCCTGGCCGACCACCTCTTCAGCACCGCCTTCGGCATACATCTCGGCCGTGTCGATCAGCGTCAGGCCCAGCTCGATGCCGTGCTGCAAGGCCGCCACCTCGCGGCTGCGCTGGCCCGGGTCTTCGCCCATGTACCAGGTACCCTGGCCGATGGTGGGAACGTTTTGCTCGGCAAACTTCACTGTACGCATGTCATCTCCTGGGGGCGGGCTTGTTCCTGTAGTACATCGAGCAGCGCCTGAGCTGCCGCTGAGAGTTTATGGTCTGCCAGCAGGGAGACGCCAATGCGGCGTTCGATGATCGGCTCGACCAGCGGCACGCAGCGGGCGCCGAGCTCCTGCATCTGGCCGATGCACAAGGCCGGTACGGCACTCACCCCCAGGCCGTTGG
This sequence comes from Pseudomonas putida, assembly GCF_028682475.1. Taxonomy (GTDB): domain Bacteria; phylum Pseudomonadota; class Gammaproteobacteria; order Pseudomonadales; family Pseudomonadaceae; genus Aquipseudomonas; species Aquipseudomonas putida_AG. Next base: position 165,721 of record NZ_JANHLE010000001.1, on the reverse strand, counting down.
CAACCATGCGGCCGATGGTCGACAGTTGATGGCTCTCGAAGGCCACCGCCAGCTTGCCATGCTCGGCCGCCAGGGCCTGCTCCAGCAGCAGGCGCACGGCCGACGGTCGCTGCAGGGCGATGAAGTCTTCATCCAGCAGCTCGCGCCAGCTGACCTGGGGTTGTTGTGCTAAAGGTGAATCAGTGGGCACCACCGCGACGAAACGGTCCAGGTACAACGGCTTGAACAGCATTGGCGCGCTGGCCTCGGGCTCGATACCGATGCCCAGTTCGACGCGGCGATGGCGCACCAGCTCCAGCACCTGCTCGTTGATCACGTCATGCACGGTGACATTGACCCGCGGGTAGCGCTGGCGAAACACCTTCAGCACCGCCGGCAGCAGGTTGCCGGCGAAGGCCGGCATCGCGGCGATCGACACCCGTCCCAGTTGCAGGGTGAAGCGCTGGCGCAGCAGTTCTTCGGTGTTGTCCCAGTCGGCCAGTAACTGCCGGGCCAGGGGCAGCAGCACTTCGCCCTCCGGGGTCAGGCTCACGCTGCGGGTGGTGCGGCTGAGCAGGGCGCCGCCGAGGTTGTCCTCCAGGGCCTTGATGGTCAGGCTCAGGGCCGGTTGCGACAGATGCAGGTGCTCGCCGGCCTGGGCAAAGCTCTGGTATTTGGCAACGGTGACAAAGGCGCGCAACTGCTTGACGTTCATCGCTGTGGTCTATTCTTTTGAAAAATTAATCAAACGATCATAAAAACAAAATTAACAAATAAGTCAGTTGGGGTGAAGATGCGTCAAACGCTTACCGACACCCCTGTCGGTTCAACAACTACAAAAGGCGGATCAGCATGGCCGGACTGGACAAGCGCGTAGCAACCTATGAACAGGCTCTTGAAGGCCTGACCGACAACATGACCGTACTGGCCGGTGGCTTCGGTCTGTGCGGCATCCCAGAAAACCTCATCAACGAGATCAAGCGCCGCGGCGTCAAAGGCCTGACCGTGGTCTCGAACAACTGCGGCGTCGACGGCTTTGGCCTGGGCGTGCTGCTGGAAGATCACCAGATTCGCAAGATGGTCGCCTCCTATGTCGGCGAGAACGCCGAATTCGAGCGCCAGTTGCTCAGTGGCGAGCTCGAAGTCGAACTGACCCCGCAAGGCACCCTGGCCGAGAAAATGCGCGCTGGCGGCGCCGGCATCCCGGCGTTCTTCACCGCTACCGGCTACGGCACCCCGGTTGCCGAGGGCAAGGAAGTACGCGAGTTCCATGGCCGCAAGTACATCCTCGAAGAAGCCATCACCGGCGATTTCGCCATCGTCAAAGGCTGGAAGGCTGACCATTACGGCAACGTGGTGTACCGCAACACCGCGCAGAACTTCAACCCACTGGCCGCGACCGCCGGCAAGATCACCGTGGTCGAGGTCGAAGAGATCGTCGAGCCGGGTGTCCTGCTGCCTACCGAGATCCACACCCCGGGTATCTATGTCGACCGGGTGATTGTCGGCACCTTCGAGAAGCGTATCGAAAAACGCACCCTCAAAGCCTGAACCGTCCCCGAACAGAACAACAAAGAGATCCTGACCATGGCACTTACCCGCGAACAAATGGCCCAGCGCGTCGCCCGCGAACTCAAGGACGGCTACTACGTCAACCTCGGCATCGGCATTCCGACCCTGGTGGCCAACTACGTCCCGGCCGATATGGACGTGATGCTGCAATCGGAAAACGGCCTGCTGGGCATGGGTGAATTCCCGACCGAAGCGCAGCTCGACGCCGACATGATCAACGCCGGCAAACAAACCGTGACCGCCCGCCGTGGCGCGTCGATTTTCAGCTCCGCAGAATCCTTCGCGATGATCCGTGGCGGTCATGTTGACCTCACGGTGCTGGGCGCTTTCGAAGTGGACGTGGAGGGCAACATCGCCTCGTGGATGATTCCCGGCAAGCTGGTCAAAGGCATGGGCGGCGCCATGGACCTGGTGGCCGGTGCCGACAACATCATCGTCACCATGACCCACGCCTCCAAGGACGGTGAGTCCAAGCTGCTGCCGCGCTGCAGCCTGCCGCTGACCGGTGCCGGTTGCATCCGCAAGGTGCTGACTGACCTGGCTTACCTGGAAATCGAAAACGGCGCCTTCATCCTGCGCGAGACTGCGCCGGGGGTGACGGTCGAAGAAATCATCGAGAAGACTGCCGGCAAATTGATCGTGCCGGATGATGTGAAAGAGATGACCTTCTGATCTGAGTTTTTTGTAGATTTTGCTGGCCTCATCGCTGGCAAGCCAGCTCCCACAAGGTCCTCTGTACACCGAACCTGTGGGAGCTGGCTTGCCAGCGATGGGGCCTTGTGTCGTTCCGATAAAATCAAAAAAAGGAAAACCCCGTGGCCGCTGATATCCAAGACAGCCGCTCCGCTCGCTTTGCCCTGCGCTGCTCAAACTGGGCTGAACGCTGGTTCCCCGATTCCTGGGTGTTTGCCGCCCTGGCGGTGGTACTGGTTTCCGTCGCCGCCCTGGCCATGGGCGCCAAGCCCACCGATACCGCCAAGGCCTTTGGCGACGGCTTCTGGAGTCTGATTCCGTTCACCATGCAGATGGCCTTTGTGGTCATCGGTGGTTATGTGGTGGCCAGTTCGCCACCGGCGGTCAAACTGATCGATCGTCTGGCACTGCTGCCGAAAAACGGTCGCTCGGCGGTGTGCTGGGTGGCGCTGATTTCGATGCTGGCGTCATTGCTCAACTGGGGCTTGTCGCTGGTGTTCGGCGGTTTGCTGGTACGCGCCCTGGCGCGGCGCACCGACCTGCGCATGGACTATCGCGCCGCGGGCGCTGCCGTTTACCTGGGCTTGGGTGCTGTCTGGGCCCTGGGCCTGTCGTCGTCGGCGGCGCAGTTGCAGGCCAACCCGGCCAGCCTTCCACCGTCAATTCTGGCGATCACTGGCGTGATCCCGTTTACCGAAACCATTTTCCTCTGGCAGTCGGGCGTGATGCTCGTCGCGTTGGTGCTGGTATCCCTGGTAGTGGCTTACGCCACCGCACCGGGGCCGGGCAGTGCCCGCAGCGCCGCTGACTGCGGCGTCGATCCGAGCTTTTCGATCCCGGCGCCACCACAACGCACCCGTCCGGGCGAGTGGCTGGAATACAGCCCGATCCTGATTCTGTTGCTGGTGGCACTGGCGGCGGGCTGGTTGTACAACGAGTTCTCGACCAAACCTGCGATCACCGCGATTTCCGGGCTGAACACTTACAACCTGCTGTTCATCATGCTCGGTGCCTTGCTGCACTGGCGTCCGCGCAGCTTCCTCGACGCAGTCACCCGCGCGGTGCCAACCACCACCGGGGTGCTGATCCAGTTTCCATTGTACGGCTCGATCGCGGCAATCCTGACCCAGGTTCAAGGCAGCGATGCGCAAACGTTGGCCCATCACATCTCGACCTTCTTTGTGCAGATCGCCACCCACGATACCTACGCGCTGCTGATGGGCGTGTACTCGGCCGTGTTGGGCTTCTTCATTCCGTCTGGTGGCGGCAAATGGATCATTGAAGCGCCCTACGTGATGCTGGTAGCCAATGACCTGCAGTACCACCTGGGCTGGGCGGTGCAGATCTACAACGCCGCCGAGGCACTGCCGAACCTGATCAACCCGTTCTACATGCTGCCGCTGCTGGGCGTGCTGGGCCTGAAGGCGCGCGACCTGATCGGCTTCTCTTTCGTGCAGTTGCTGGTGCATGTACCGCTGGTGCTGTTCCTGCTGTGGTTCCTCGGTACCACGTTGCAATACACGCCGCCGGTGATGCCGACCCCGGCCGGTTGATCGGTACTCGGTGGGAGCGGGCTGCTGTGGGAGCGGGCTTGCCCCGCGATTGCGATCGGGCAGTCACATCGTATCGCGGGGCAAGCCCGCTCCCACCGGGGGGCACTCACTTGTCAGCTTGGGATCATCGCAAAGCCGACGCCGAAGCGGTTCCAGGCGTTGATGGTAGCGATGGCCAGGGTCAGGTTGACCACTTCGGCTTCGCTGAAGTGTTCGAGCAGGGCGCGATACTGGTGTTCCGGCGCATGGCGGTCAGGCAGGCGGGTCAGGCTTTCGGTCCAGGCCAGGGCTGCACGCTCACGCGGGGTGAAGAACGCGGTATCTTCCCAGACGCTCAGGGTTTGCAGGCGCGCCTCGGTTTCCCCGGCCTTGCGCGCATCATTGGCGTGCATGTTGACGCAGTAGGCGCAGCCGTTGATCTGTGATGCGCGCAAGCGGATCAGCTCCAGCAGCGAGGTTTCCAGCCCCGACTTGCCCAGGGCCATTTCCAGACCGACCATGGCCTTGTAGGCCTCGGGCGAGTGCTTGGCCCATTCGATACGATTGCTCATCTCTGTTCTCCGGTAAGTTCCGCATCAGGCGGCGATGGCACTACCTTAGCGCCGCTGCGGTGAGGCTCGAATAGCCAATTGCGGCAAATCTCAGGAGGCCAATCAGCCAAGGGTCTGCAGGGTGTCGCGCACCCGGTCGAGGGCCGGGTCGATGTCCAGCAGTTCGATCGCGCCAAAGCCCAGCAACAGCCCGGAACGTACCGGCGCCTGGGCATGGAAGGGCGCCAGCGAGTACAGCCCGACCTCGACCTTACGCGCCATGTTGATCAGGAACTCCACCTCCAGGTCGCCCTTGGTCAGGGCACTCAGGTGATAACCCGCGGTGGCCGGAATCACTTCGAACCAGGGCGCCAGGTCGCCGTGCAAGCGCTGCAGGATCCGTTCGCGCCGTGCGGCATACACCTCATGCACACGGCGGATGTGTTTGAGCAACGCACCTTCGCTGATAAAGCGCGCCAGGGCCCACTGACTGAGGGTCGGGGTGTGCCAGTCACTCAGTTGCTTGGCGACACAGATGGCTTCGCGCAGGGCTTCGGGAACGATGGCGTAACCCAGGCGCAGCTCCGGTAACAAGGTTTTCGAGAAGGTCCCGACATAGGCCACCAGGCCATGGCGATCCATGCTTTGCAGCGAATCGGTAGGCCGTCCTTCGTAGCGGAATTCGCTGTCGTAGTCGTCTTCGATAATGATCGCGCCCAAGGCCGCGCCGCGTTCCAGCAAGGCCTGGCGCCGTGCCAGACTCATCGGCATGCCCAGTGGAAACTGGTGCGACGGTGTGACGTAGATCAGCCGGGTGCCTTCGGCGATCTGCTCCACGCACAGGCCCTGGTCATCCACGGGCACGTACTGCAACTGCGCGCCCTGAGACAGGAACAGCTGGCGTGCCGGGGTGTAGCCAGGGTCTTCCATAGCCACCCGGCAGCCAGGCTCGATCAGGATCCGGGCGATCAGGTCCAGGGCTTGCTGGGCGCCGTTGCACACCAGTACGTCGCTACTGTGACAACGCACGCCGCGGGCGAAGGCGATATGCCGGGCAATGGCTTCACGCAGCTCCGGCAACCCCTGATGCGCGGCATAGCGGGCGCTGCCGCGACGGATCTGGCGTAGCGCGTACTGGTTGCAACGGCGCCAGTCATCGAAGGGGAACTGGGCCTTGCTCGACGCACCGCCGATGAAATCGTAGCGCAAGGTACTTGGCGCCAGGTCAGCCATCAGGTTGGACCGCGAGCGCCATTTGGCCAGGGTCGGGGCACTTGCCAGCGGAATGGCGGGGCCCGCGGGCGGCATCCGGGTCGAGGCCGGGGTAATGAACGTGCCTTTGCCGACCTTGCCGCTGAGCAGGTTGTCGTAGGTCAGGCGCGAATAGGCTTCGGCCACGGTCTTGCGCGACACCCCCAGCTGTTCGGCCAGCAGCCGGGTTGGCGGCAATTGTGTGCCGGCGGCCAGGCGCCCGCTGTCGATACCCTCGCGCAATTGCTGGTAGAGCTGTTCGGCCAGGCCTTTGCGGCCTTGCAGGCTGATGTGAAGTTCCATGCTGGGGTGAATCCGTGCGCCGTTGACTGGCAGCGAGATTACCCGATTTACCCTGAAGCTGCCGTTGATCCCCTCGGCCGACGTCTTGGTGCAGGCGCGCCACACTTTAAAAGTCGGGGTTCTCCGGCACGTCGGCGAACCTCTTGCGCATACAGGAGCGTCGCCATGTACCTGCGAACTCTGTTAGGCCTGGGGCTGTTGCTGACAGCCAGTGTTCAAGCCGCCGAATCAACCGCCGTGTATCACTACGGCATGCCGCTGGATATTGCCCGGGTGCTCGCCATGAGCGAGCCTGATACCGAGATCTGCGATGTGGTGCAGGCCAGCATGGTCTATCTCGACTCGGCCGGCCAGCAACACACCTTGCAGTACCTGAAGCTGGCCCAGGCCTGCAGCGATCAAGGTTAGTCCCAGGCCGGTGCCAGACTTTCCGGGCTGGTCAGGCGCAGGCCGCTGTCGAGTGCGGCGATTTTCGCCATGTCCGCATCGCTGAGCTTGAGCTCGCGGGCCTTGAGGTTGCTGGCCAGATTCTCGCGGCGGGTCGAGGACGGGATCACCGCATAGCCCAGCTGCATGGCCCAGGCCAGGGTGACCTGCGCCGGGGTGGCGTTGTGCTGCCCGGCGATTGCCTGGATCACCGGGTCTTGCAGTACCTTGCCGTAGCCCAGGGTCATGTAGGAGGTCACGGCGACGCCCTGACTGTGCATGAACTCGACCAGCTTGCGGTTTTGCAGGTAGGGGTGCAGTTCGATCTGGTTGGTGGCGATGGCGTCTTTGCCGACCACCTCGATGGCCTGGCGCAGCAGATCGATGGTGAAGTTGGACACGCCGATCTGGCGGGTCAGGCCCTGGTTACGGGCTTCGGCCAGGGCGCTCATGAACTCGCTGACCGGGACGGCGCCCTTGGGCGATGGCCAGTGGATCAGGGTCAGGTCCAGGTAGTCGCTGCGCAGTTTGCTCAGGCTTTCCTTGAGGCTGGGGATCAGCTTGTCGGCGCTGAGGTTTTCGGTCCAGATCTTGCTGGTCAGGAACAGCTCGCCACGGGGGATGCCGCTGGCAGCGACAGCGTTGCCGACTTCGGCTTCGTTGCCGTAGATTTGCGCAGTGTCGATGGCGCGGTAACCGAGTTCCAGGGCCTGGCTGACCGAGTCGATCACCACCTGGTCTTTGAGGCGAAAGGTACCGAGGCCGAGCAGGGGAATGGACATGGGAGGGCTCCTTTGAAGGGCTGCTGGAAAAGAGGCGTGCAGTATTGCGACTGCGTGCGTCAGGAAACATCCCTGCGCCGACACAACTTTTTTGCCGCCGACGCACGAATCGGCAGAGCCTGGTGGTAGCCTTGCAGCGTCAGTCGCAATGGACCTGGTCATGACCCAGCACAAGCTCAGCATTCGCCAACGCAATGTCGACAACATCCTCCTGGCCGCCGAGCAGGTCTTTGCTGAGAAGGGCTACGCTGGCACTGCCATGGCCGACATCGCCGAGGCGGCGCAGTTGCCGCGCAGCAATGTGCACTATTACTTCAGCACCAAGGCCGAGCTGTACCAGGCGGTGTTGTTCGGTCTGCTTGAAGTATGGAAGCAGGATGCCTTGTGCTTCGAACTTTACGACGATCCGCGCATCGTGCTGAGCAGCTACATCCGCGCCAAGATGAACCATTCGCGCACCCGTCCCTATGGCTCCAAGGTCTGGGCCAACGAGATCATCCATGGCGCGCCCAACCTCGGCGCGGCGCTGGACGACCCGCTGTACGACTGGGCCAAGATGAAGGAAGCGAAGATCCGTCAGTGGATCGACGATGGCCGCATCCTCGCGGTGGAACCCTCGGGGTTGCTGTACATGATCTGGGCGTCGACCCAGCACTATGCCGACTTCAGTCACCAGGTTGGCTTGCTCAACGACCACCAGCCGCTCACCGACCTGCAGTTCGAGCGGGCAGTGCAGACGGTGACCAGTGTGATCTTGCGCGGGATCGGTCTGGAGCCATAAGGCCAGTGTCGGGGGCATACTGTGGGAGCGGGCTTGCCCCGCGATTGCGGGCTGACAGTCACATCGCATCGCGGGGCAAGCCCGCTCCCACCACGGATTACTGTTGGGCAAATGCCTTCAAGCCGTCACCTTCCAGGCGATAGCGCACCCACTCGTCCTGCGGCTGGGCACCCAGCGAGCGGTAGAACTGAATCGCCGGCTCGTTCCAGTCCAGCACGCTCCACTCCAGGCGGCCGCAGCCGTTCTCGCAAGCCTCGATGGCGATATGCCGGAGCAGCTGTTTACCCGCGCCGCCGCCACGTTGGTCGGGGGTGATGTACAGGTCTTCGAGGTAGATGCCGTTGCGTCCCAGCCAGGTCGAGTAACTGTAGAAGTACACCGCGTAGCCGATGGCTTTACCGTCACGCTCGCAGATCAGGCTCAGGGCCTTGGCGCCGTCGTCGAACAGGGTGCGTTCGATGTCGGCGACACTGGCGATCACTTCGTGGCGGGCGCGTTCGTAATCGGCAAGCTCGGTGATGAAGGCAAGAATCTGGGCCGCGTCGTCGCGGTGGGCAGGGCGGATGTGCAAGGTCATGGCAGGCTTCCGGCAGGTGGACTGATGGCGCTCATGTTAACGGCAAGCAGGAGGCAATAGGCGAATTGTGCCGGGCATTCTATGCTTGCTTGCGACTTTTCACTGACGAACAAGGACTCAACAATGAGCTGGTCCGCGACGCAGTACAGCACCTTCGAAAACGAGCGCACCCGGCCGGTGCGCGACCTGGTGGCGGCATTGCCACAGCAGAATATCCGCACGGCCGTCGATCTGGGCTGCGGCCCGGGCAATTCGACCCAGGTACTGGCCGAGCGTTATCCGGCGGCAGCAGTCAGTGGCATCGACAGCTCCGAGGACATGATCCGGGCTGCACGCCAGCGCCTGCCAACTATCGACTTTGCCTTGGGCGACATTGCCAGCTGGACGGCGCCCCATGGCGTCGACGTGATCCTCGCCAACGCTTCGCTGCAGTGGCTGCCCGATCATGCCGGGTTGTACCCGCACCTGGTCAGGCAACTGACCGCGGGCGGCAGCCTGGCGATCCAGACCCCGGACAACCTCGACGAACCGGCCCATCGCCGCGCCCGCGAGATTGCCAGCCACGGCTCCTGGGCTGACAAGATCGCTGCAATCAAGCACCCGCCACGACTTACCGCCGTTGAGTACTACGACATCCTCAGCCCCCATTGCCGCCAGGTCGAAGTGTGGCGCACCACCTATTACCATCCGTTGGCGGGCGGGGCACAGGCGGTAGTGGAGTGGTTCAAGGGCTCGGCCTTGCGTCCGTACCTGGCGGCACTGGACGGCGATGAACAGCAGGGCTTCCTCACGGATTACCTGCACGCCATGGAGAAAGACTACCCGGCAGCGGCCGACGGCAAGGTGCTGTTGCCATTCCCGCGGTTGTTCATTGTCGCCACGCGCTGAAGGCAGACTTCAACGGCTGGGCTGCCTGCGTGGCCACTGGCGGATCACCTGCAGGTAAACCAGGGCATTGACCACCACCACCACCGAGCCCAGCAGCACCTGTATACCCGGCGTCAGCCCCGCCGGGTAGATGACCGGCAGAATGTAATGCTCGATGAAACCGCCCTCGTAACCGGCCTGGCCGGCTGCCTGACGCAAGTGGTTCTCCCAGTCGGTGAGCGGGCAGAACAGATGAAAGAACTCCACCGCGATGCCCCAGCACACTGCCGGCAGGTGCCACCACAGGACCCCGCGCCACTTGAGCACCAGCAAGCCGCCGAACAGCACGAACAGAATGAACAACAGGTGAAACAGCACCAGACCATCGGCGCTCAGGCGGTACAGCATGTGTGGCTTCCTCGAGGTCAATATTCCTTGTACGCACCATCATAGAGGCAAACCGCCGAGGGTCGTTGCCGCCTGATCACAGGCGTTGTCCTGAGCGCATCGAACAGGCATGCTGGCGCCTTTCTGTCTGCGGAATCCGCCATGGACGCCTCCACACTGTTGCTCTACATCATCGCCGCCGGTGCGGTGATGATCACTCCCGGTCCAGCCATGCTCCTGGCGCTCAATAACGGTGCCACTCACGGCATGCGCGTGGCCGGCTTCGGCATGGCCGGGGCGATGCTCTCCGACTTGCTGCTGATCGCTGCCGTAGGCTGTGGCCTGGGCGCCTTGTTGCAGGCTTCCGAGCAGTTGTTCAGCCTGGTCAAATGGGTCGGGGCGGTTTACCTGCTGTATCTGGCCTGGGTGCTCTGGCGCGCACCGAGCAATGCCCTGGAGCGGGTGCCGATGAATGCCGGCGCCAGTGGTCGCTCAGCCTTTCTGCGGGCGCTGTTCGTCGGCCTGTCCAATCCCAAGGGGCTGCTGTTTTTCTCGGCATTCCTGCCTCAGTTCATCCGCCCCGATCAGCCGGTGGCCGAACAGTACCTGGTGCTGGCGATCACCAGCGCTGCCCTCGACGGGGTAATGATGGCGGTCTACGCCTATGGTGGGCGACATGCCATGCGGCGGTTTTCGGCGCGCACCATGCAATGGATCAACCGCAGCTGTGCCGGGATGCTGGCGGCGTTGGCGGTGGGCTTGAGCCTGTATCGACGCAACGATATGCACTGAGTGCAAACAACGAGGGAGGATCACTGATCCTCCCTCGTTGTTTGTGGCCGCGTCTCAGGAGGCTTCGCGGTAGGGGTTGCGCGGGTCATGCTGCCAGTCGAGGAAGGGTTTGCCGGTGTCCTGCGCCACCATCTCGATACAGTCCTGCACCGGGCAGGTGATCTGGCACAGGTTGCAGCCCACGCACTCGGCGTCGATCACCTCGTAGCGGTGGCTGCCATCGGCCTGCTTGAGGCTGGCGATGGCCTGGTGCGAGGTGTCTTCGCAGGCAATATGGCAACGTCCGCAACCGATGCAGGCGTCCTGATCGATGTTGGCGATGACCTGGTAGTTGATGTCCAGGTACTTCCAGTCGGTGGTGTGGGCCACAGCGCGGCCGCTGAAGTCCTGCAGGCTGCGGTAGCCCTGACTGTCCATCCAGCGCGAGAGACCGTCTTTCATGTCGTCGACGATGCGAAAGCCATGCAGCATCGCCGCTGTACAAACCTGCACGGCACCGCAGCCCAGGGCGATGAACTCGGCGGCGTCACGCCAGCTGCCGATGCCACCGATGCCGCTGATCGGCAGGCCGCGAGTGGCCGGGTCGCGGGCGATTTCGGCGACCATGTTCAAGGCAATCGGTTTGACCGCCGAGCCGCAGTAGCCGCCGTGGGTGCTCATGTCGCCGACAATCGGCAGGGCGACCATGCGTTCGAGGTCGACGCTGGTAATCGAGTTGATGGTGTTGATCAGCGACACCGCGTCGGCGCCGCCACGATGAGCGGCGCGCGCGGACTGGCGGATGTCGGTGATGTTGGGAGTGAGTTTGACGATCACCGGCAATGAGCAATGGGTCTTGCACCAGCGGGTCACCTGTTCGACATACTCCGGCACCTGACCCACTGCCGCGCCCATGCCGCGTTCGGGCATGCCGTGGGGGCAACCGAAGTTCAGTTCGATACCGTCGGCGCCGGTGGCTTCCACCAGCGGCAGGATGGCTTTCCACGACTCCTCGACGCAGGGCACCATCAGCGACACGATCAGTGCGCGGTCGGGCCAGTCCTTTTTCACCTGGGTGATTTCACGCAGGTTGATTTCCAGCGAGCGGTCGGTGATCAGCTCGATGTTGTTGATGCCCATGACCTCGCGGTTGACCCCGTAGTGGGCCGAGTAGCGCGACGACACGTTGACCGCGGCCGGGTCTTCGCCGAGGGTTTTCCAGACCACGCCGCCCCAGCCGGCCTGGAAGGCGCGGACCACGTTGTAGGCTTTGTCGGTGGGCGGCGCCGAGGCCAGCCAGAATGGATTGGGCGCTTTGATGCCAGCGAATTCGATCGACAGGTCAGCCATTATGCAGCCTCCTCATTGAGCATCAGGTGCGCATGCATGGCCTCGGCGGCCAGCTTGCCGTGCTGCACGGCCTGGACGGTGAGGTCCTGGCCCAGGTGGGTACAGTCGCCGCCGGCGTATACGCCGGGCAGGTTGGTGCGCATGTGTTCATCGACGCGAATGCGCTCGCCATCACGGGCCAGGGTCTGTGCGCTGCTGTCACTCAGCGCCTGATTGTCAAAGGCCTGGCCGATGGCTTTGAAGATCGCATCGGCGGCCAGTTCGAAGGTTTCTCCCGTGGCCTGCAGGCGGCCGTCGACCATCTGCGTGCGGGCAAAGCGCATGCCGCGTACCCGGCCCTGATCGTCGAGCAGCACCTGCTCAGGCCGGGCCCAGGTCAGCAGGCGCACCTGGTTCTCCTTGGCGATGTGCTGTTCATGCTCGGTGGCGCCCATGTCCTCGCAACCGCGGCGGTACACCAGGTTGACGTCGCGAGCGCCGAGGCGGGCCATCTGCACGGCCATGTCGATGGCAGTATTGCCCGCGCCGAGGACGATGCAGCGGTCTGCCACGGGCAGGGTGCTCAGGTCGCTGGCTTGGCGCAGTTCACGGATGTACTCGGTGGCAGCGAGCATGCCGGGGGCGCTTTCGTCGGCCAGGCCCAGTTGGCGGCTGGCGTTCAGGCCAAGGCCGAGGAATACCGCATCGAACTGCTGTTGCAGCTCGGCCAGGCTGAGGTTGTCGCCCAGCACCTGGCCATGGCGGATCTCGATACCGCCGATTTGCATCACGAAGTCCACTTCGCGCTGGGCGAAATCGTCGACCACCTTGTACTTGGCGATCCCGTATTCGTTCAGACCGCCGGCCTTGGGCCGGGCTTCGAAAATCACCACGTCGTGGCCGTGCCAGGCCAGGCGGTGGGCACAGGACAGCCCTGCAGGCCCGGCGCCGACCACGGCAATGCGCTTGCCAGTGCTGGCGGCGCGCTGGAAGGGGTGTTCTTTGAACTCTGCGTGGTCTAGGGCGTAACGCTGCAGCAGGCCGATGAGGACCGGAGCACACTCCTGGTGATGGTTGCGCACGCAGGCTTGCTGGCAGAGGATTTCGGTCGGGCAGACCCGTGCGCAACTGCCGCCGAGGATGTTGGCCGAGAGGATTTTCTCTGCCGCGCCCTGGACGTTTTCCTGGTGGATGTTGCGGATGAACGAGGGGATGTCGATGTCGCTGGGGCAGGCGTTGACGCACGGGGCGTCGTAGCAGTACAGGCAGCGTGCGGCTTCGACGGCGGCCTGACGGGCGTTCAGCGGTGGGGCCAGGTCGCTGAACTGCTCGGCCAGGTCGGCATTGTCGGTGGACGGGCGGGGGAGGTGGTTGAGGGACTCGATCACGGTGGTTTCCTCATGTTTCTTATTGTCGGGGCTTTGATCGCGGGGCAAGCCCGCTCCCACCGGGATTACTCAACCTCGGTGGGAGCGGGCTTGCCCCGCGATGCTGTCAGCGCTTGACCGCAGCCGGACGCAGATGCTCGGCGCGCTTGCTCAACAGATCGAACACCGCAGGAAAAGCCGGCCGTTCGATATAGCGCCCGGCACCACGCTCGGCCCGCAAGTCACCATTGGCCCAGACCAGCTTGCCCTGGCTGATGGTATGGCTGGGGATGCCACGCACGGTCTTGCCTTCGAAAATGTTGAAGTCGACTTGTTGATGATGCGTCGTCGCGGAAATGGTTCGCGTACCTTGCGGGTCCCAGAGCACCAGATCGGCATCGGCCCCCACGCGCAGGGCGCCTTTGCGCGGGAACAGGTTGAAGATCTTCGCCGTGTTGGTTGACGTCAGCGCGACGAAATCCTGCATCGACAACTTGCCGCTGTTCACGCCTTCGTCCCAGAGCACTGCCATGCGGTCTTCGATACCGGCAGTACCGTTGGGGATGCGGCTGAAATCATTGCGGCCGGCCGCTTTCTGTTCGGCGCAGAAGCAGCAGTGATCGGTGGCGGTGGTGTGCAGGTTGCCCGACTGCAGGCCACCCCACAGGGCTTCCTGGTGGCCGTCCTTGCGCGGCCGGAAGGGTGGGCTCATGACGTAGCCGGCGGCGGTTTGCCAGTCGGGATGCTGGTAAACGCTGTCGTCCAGCAGCAAGTGCCCGGCCAGAACTTCGCCGTAGACCTGCTGGCCCTTGGCGCGGGCATAGGTGATCTCATCCAGCGCTTCGCGGGTCGACACATGCACCAGGTACACAGGTGTACCGAGGGTTTCGGCAATGCGGATGGCGCGGCTGGCGGCTTCGCCCTCGACCTGGGAGGGGCGCGACAACGGATGCGCTTCGGGACCGGTCATGCCCTGGGCCAGCAGTTTGCGTTGCAGGTGATAGACCAGCTCGCCGTTCTCGGCATGCACGGTGGGCACCGCGCCCAGTTCCAGGCAGCGTTCGAAGCTGGCGACCAGGGTGTCGTCGGCGGCCATGATCGCATTCTTGTAGGCCATGAAGTGCTTGAAGCTGTTGACGCCATGCAGGCGGACCAGCTCACCCATTTCTTCACGTACCTGTTCGCTCCACCAGGTGATGGCAACGTGAAAGCCATAGTCGGCGGCCGATTTCTCAGCCCAGCCGCGCCACTGATGAAAGGCTTCGAGCAAGGATTGCTGCGGGTTGGGAATGACGAAGTCGATGATCGAGGTGGTCCCACCGGCAAGGCCTGCAGCGGTGCCGCTGTAGAAGTCCTCGCTGGCCACGGTACCCATGAAGGGCAGTTGCATATGGGTGTGCGGGTCGATGCCGCCGGGCATCAGGTACTGGCCGCTACCGTCGACAATCTCGCAGCCGGTGGGGAGGTCGAGGTCGGTGCCGATGGCCTTGATCACACCGTCGGCACAGAGCACGTCGGCACGATAACTTTCCTCATGGGTAATCAGGGTGGCACCACGAATCATCAGCGTCATCAGAGGCTCCTCGCAGGCTTGACCGGTTGTTACCGGTTCTAGGTTTTGTTCTTTTTGCAGCGTAGGTCAGAACCTGTCATCGCTGTCAGGAATTGAATCTAGTAGGGCATCAGGAATAGGGCAAATAATTAATTTATAAGCTTATATCTTGTTTAACTCATTGATATTTAATGAGTTATCTTTAATTTTTCTGTTCGGAGAAAACGACCAGTGGTCCTGTCGTTCTTGACAGGTTGTGGAAATGGTCAAGATTTCTCATGGGCAGCCGTGATTGCCCTGATGCCAGCGCAAGTACCTCCAAAAACACAAAAACAGTGGAGTGGCCATGCAGCAGACCCGATCGCAAGTGCGTGAACGTGATGGCTTGTATGAACTCGACGCCGGCAGCGACGTCCTCGACAGCCCCCGGTACAACCACGACATCGCGCCAACCAAGGTGCACGAACGCACCTGGAACAAGTGGCACATCACCGCGCTGTGGGTCGGCATGTCGATCTGCGTGCCGACTTACACCCTGGGCGGGGTGCTGACTGCCTACTTCGGCCTGACGGTGGGTGAAGCGTTGCTGGCGATTCTGCTGGCCAACACCGTGGTGCTGATTCCGCTGACACTCAATGCCTTTCCCGGGACCAAGTACGGCATTCCCTTTCCGGTGCTGTTGCGATCTTCGTTCGGGATCAAAGGCTCCAACGTGCCATGCCTGATCCGGGCTTTGGTGGCGTGTGGCTGGTTTGGCATCCAGACCATGTTCGGTGGCCTGGCCATTCACCTGTTCCTCGGCTCGTTGTCGGCGGACTGGAAGGCCCTGGGCGGCACCGGTGAGGTGATCGGCTTCATGCTGTTCTGGTGCTTGAACCTGTGGGTGGTGCTGCGCGGCGCCGAGTCGATCAAGTGGCTGGAAACCCTGTCGGCACCGTTACTGGTGCTGGTCGGCGCCGGGTTGCTGGTGTGGGCCTTGCCCAACGTTTCGATCAGCGAGCTGATGGCCCAGCCACCCAAACGCCCGGAAGGCGCCAGTGTCTACGGCTACTTCTTTGCCGGGCTGACCGCCATGGTGGGTTTCTGGGCCACCCTGTCGCTGAACATTCCTGATTTCAGCCGCTACGCCAAAAGCCAGAAAGATCAGATCCTCGGGCAGATTTTCGGCCTGCCGCTGACCATGTTCCTGTTCGCGGCTTTAGGGGTGGTGCTGACTGCCGCCTCGGCGTCGCTGGTGGGGCAGACGGTGTCCGATCCGGTCAGCCTGATCGGGCATATCCAGAGCCCGGTGTGGGTGGCCTTGGCCATGGCGCTGATCATCATCGCCACCTTGTCGACCAACACCGCGGCGAACATCGTTTCGCCCACCAACGACTTTCAGAACCTCGCGCCCAAGTGGATCGGGCGGACCAAGGCGGTGCTGCTGACCGGGCTGGTCGGTTTGTTGCTGATGGCCCATGAGCTGCTGAAAAAGCTTGGCCTGATCGTCAGCGACGTCAGCCTCGAAAGCGTCTATTCCAACTGGCTGCTGGGTTACTCCAGCCTGCTCGGGCCGATTGCCGGGATCATGGTGGTCGACTACTTCCTGATCCGCAAACAGACCCTGGACCTGGCCGGCCTGTACCGTGATGACGTCTATCCGGCCTGGAACACTGCCGGTTTCATCGCCTTTGGGGTACCGGTGGCGCTGACCCTGTTGTCGCTGCAGAGCCAGGCGTTCAGCTGGTTCTACGACTTTGGCTGGTTCACCGGTTCCGCTCTGGGCGGGCTGATCTACTACGCGCTTGGCCAGTTCAAGACCGCCCGCGCGGCCAACCTCAAACCCACCGTGTAGCGCCTATGGCCCGCAGAGGCCAGGAGAACAGCATGCAAACAGCACAGGACGTTCTGCAATCGACCCATCGGCATATCAACGGCGAACGCTTGTGGCAGTCGTTGATGGACCTGGCCCGGCTCGGCGCTACAGTCAAAGGCGGGGTGTGCCGCCTGGCGCTGACCGACCTTGATCGCCAGGCCCGCGACCTGTTCGTCCAGTGGACCGAAGAGGCGGGCTGCGTTGTGACCATCGACGGCGTCGGTAACATTTTCGCCCGCCGTCCGGGCCGCAACCCGCAATTGCCGCCGGTGATGACCGGCAGCCATATCGACACCCAGCCCACCGGCGGCAAGTTCGATGGCTGCTTTGGCGTATTGGCCGGGCTGGAAGTCATGCGCACCCTCAATGACTTGCAGATCGAAACCGAGGCGCCGCTGGAGGTGGTGGTCTGGACCAACGAGGAGGGCTCGCGCTTTGCCCCGTGCATGATGGGCTCGGGGGTGTTCGCCGAGAAATTCACCCTGGAGGAGACCCTGGCCAAGACCGATGCCGAAGGTATCAGCGTTGGCCAGGCGCTCAACGCCATTGGCTATGCCGGGCCGCGAGCGGTCAGCGGTCACCCGGTGGGCGCGTATTTCGAAGCGCATATCGAGCAGGGGCCGATCCTTGAAGACCAGCACAAGACCATTGGCGTAGTGCTCGGCGCCCTTGGCCAGAAGTGGTTCGACCTGACCCTGCGCGGTGTCGAGGCCCATGCCGGGCCGACACCGATGCACCTGCGCAAGGACGCCCTGGTCGGCGCCAGTGCGGTGGTGGCGGCGGTCAACCGTGTGGCCCTGGAGCACCAACCGCATGCCTGTGGCACGGTCGGTTGTTTGCAGGCGTATCCGGGCTCGCGCAACGTCATTCCGGGTGAAGTGCGCATGACCCTGGATTTCCGTCACCTGGAGCCGAAACGTCTGGATTCGATGATCGACCAGGTGCGTGAGGTGATCAGCACTACCTGCCAGCAGCATGGGCTGAGCCATACCCTGACGCCGACGGCGGACTTCCCGCCGCTGTACTTCGAGCAGGGCTGTGTCGAGGCGGTGCGCAGTGCCGCTCAGGGCCTGGGATTGTCACACATGGATATCGTCAGTGGCGCCGGGCATGACGCGATTTTTCTCGCTGAGCTGGGGCCGGCAGGGATGATTTTCGTGCCTTGTGAAGGGGGCATCAGCCACAACGAAATCGAGAATGCCGCGCCCGAGGACCTGGCTGATGGCTGTGCCGTGCTATTGCGCGCGATGCTGGCGGCGGCGCAGGCGGTGGCGCGGGGGAGGGAAGCGGCGTAGGGCTTGAGGACCTCATCGCTGGCAAGGCCAGCTCCCACAAGGATGGATGTATACCAACCAACTGTGGGAGCCGGCCTTGCCGGCGATGGCTGCACCGCTAACTCAAAGACTGTCGCGCACCATCTGCAAAAACGTCGCCACCAGACGCCGTGAACTCTGCTCGCGCAAGCACACCAGGGTTTCAGTCAAGCGCCGCTGGCAATCAACGATCGGCAGCGCACACACCCGCGCATCGGCACCGAACTCGGCCGCCGACACCACGCCCACGCCAATCCCCACCACCACCGCCTCGCGCGCAGCTTCCCGGCCTTCGACCTGGATCGCCGGTCGAATGCGCAGGCCCGCCCGTTGCATCTCTTCTTCCAGGGTCTGGCGGGTCACCGAGCCCGGCTCACGTAGCACGATCGGTATGTCATCCAGGTCGGCCAGGCTGATCGAGCCGCGGCTGGCCCAAGGGTGGTTATGCGAGACGAAGGCCACCATCGGATCGCTGCGCATTGGCACGCACAGCAGGCGCTCGTCATCCACATCACGGCCGAGCAGGGCCAGGTCGGCCTGATAATTGAATAACCGTAGCAGCGACTCATCGGTGTTACCGGTCTCGATCTTGACGCTGATGCCGGGGTACTGCTGACAGAACTGGGCGATTTGCGGCAAGACATGCACCGGCGCATCCACCGCCAGTACCAGGGTGCCGGTTTGCAAGGCGCGTGAGTCCTGAAGCAACTCATGGGCCTCGGCCTCTACGGCAAACAGACGCTGGGTAATGCCCAGCAAACGTTCACCCAGATCGGTCAATTGCACCGAGCGTTTGTTGCGGTGAAACAGCAAGACGCCAAAGCGTTCCTCCAGTTTGCGCACCTGATCGGAGATGGCCGGCTGGGTCAGGAACAACCGTTCGGCGGCGCGGGTAAAGCTGCCGTGCAGGGCAACGGCATGAAAAGCTTTCAACTGAGCATGGGAAACCGACATCGCAGCACCTGTTACAAGCTGAGCTTATTTGTGAAATACGATAAATCGATTTTATTTATCAGTCAGTAATTGTTTCTATCTCACCCAGCCCGCCACGTCACCTGCAGTGACCGGTGGGTCATGGAGCTGGCTGACAAGGCATAACAACACCCCTTGCTGCCGATTCCATCTGACCAGGTGACGGTCCTGACCGGCCGTCACGCAGTGCGCAACACAAGAACAAAACAGGCGTTTTTTTAAATTCTGCCGGCACACTCAAGCTCCGAGGTCAGGGTCACCATGAATAAACACATTGCAGATATCAAGCGTTGGCGCGTGCAGATTTTTGCCATTACCTGGATTGCCTACGCTGCGTTCTACTTCACCCGCAAAGCCTTCTCCGTGGCCAAATTGGGCATTGGCGAAGACCCAAGTTTCACCCTCGATAAAATGGCCATGGCCAACCTCGATGCCATCTATCTGGCGGCCTACGCGGTGGGGCAGTTCACCTGGGGCATGCTCGCCGACCGCTTCGGGCCGCGGGTGGTGGTGCTCGGTGGTCTGGTGATTTCTGCGGCGGCAGCCCTGGTGATGGGCAGTTACGCCACTTTCCCGATCTTCGCCACCTGCATGTTGGTCCAAGGTCTGGCGCAGTCCACCGGCTGGGCAGGCTTGTGCAAGAACATCGGCAGCTTCTTTCCGTCCTCGCAACGCGGGCGGGTGCTGGGGCTGTGGAGTTCCTGCTATGCCTTCGGCGGTCTGGTCGCCTCGCCGTTTGCCGGCTGGTGGGCTTACACCCTGATCGGCAGTTGGCATGCGGCGTTCTTTTCCAGTGCCGCAGTGGTGGCGCTGGTGGCCGTGCTGTTCTTCTTCCTGCAGCGCAACAAGCCTGAAGACGTCGGCTTGCCTGCGGTGGAGCCGGAACCGGAAAGCATGGTCCCAGGCAAAACGATCTGCAGCGTCTGGGCACCGCTGCGCGAGATTCTGCGCAACCGTACCGTGCTGACTCTGGGCCTGGCGTACTTCCTGCTCAAGCCGGCCCGCTACGCGATCCTGCTGTGGGGGCCGGTGATCGTCTTTGAACAGATGCCTACGGTGGGCAAAGTCGGTGCGGCGATCATCCCCACCGCCTTCGAACTGGCCGGCCTGCTGGGGCCGATCATGATCGGCCTGGCCTCGGACAAACTGTTCGGCGCCCGGCGCATGCCGGCCTGCGTGATCAGCCTGATTGTGCTCACGGTGGTGTTGGCGCTGTTCATGGGCGCGATGCAGAGCGGCAGTGTGATGCTGGTGGTGGCCTTGCTGTTCGTCATGGGCCTGACCCTGTACGGACCGGACTCGATGATCAGCGGCGCGGCGGCCATCGACTTCGGCACCGCCAAGGCCGGTGCCACGGCAGCCGGCTTCGTCAACGGTTGCGGTTCGGTGGGGGCGATTCTCGGTGGGCTGCTGCCGGGTTATTTCGACGGGGTCACGGTGTTCATCGTGTTTGCTGGCTGCGCATTGTTCTCGGCGCTGGTGCTGGTGCCGCACTGGAACAGCCGCCCGGCAAGCGCCGAGCATACCCCGGCCGTCGCCCCGAACACTGCCATGGCCATCAAACCGCTGCGCACCTGAAACCTTCAAGGAAGCCGATCATGAGACCCTTCTGGCTGCAACAGGCGCTGGATCAGGAACACGCCAGTGCCTGCCCGGCACTGACCGCTGACACCGACTGTGATGTGTGCATCGTTGGCGGTGGCTACACCGGCCTGTGGACCGCGCTGATGCTCAAGGAACACAACCCGGCGCTGGACGTCGTGCTGATCGAAGCGGACATCTGTGGTGCCGGGGCCAGTGGGCGCAATGGCGGTTGTGCCTTGTCATGGTCGGCCAAATATTTCACCCTCGAACGCCTGTTCGGGATGCAGGAGGCGGTGCGCCTGGTCAAGGCGTCGGAACAGAGCATCCATGCCATCGGTGATTTTTGCCGGGCCCATGGCATCGATGCCGACTACCGTCTGGACGGCACCTTGTACACGGCCACCAACCGTGCCCAGATGGGCGCAACCGATGGCGTGATTGCGGCGCTGGAGCGCCAGGGCATCAACTCGTTCCAGCGCTTGCCGGTGGACCAGGTGCAGCGCCTGGCGGGCTCGGCCAAGCACCTGGAAGGCTGGTTCTCACCGGCCGCAGCCACGGTACAACCGGCCAAGCTGGTGCGTGGCCTGCGCCGGGTTGCCTTGCAAAAAGGCGTGCGTATCTTTGAGGGTACGGCCATGACCGGTTTGCAGGAAGGGCCTCAGGCCGGGGTGGAAACCGCCGGCGGCACGGTGCGCGCCGGCCGTGTGGTGCTGGCCCTCAATGCCTGGATGGCGCGGGCTTTCCCGCAGTTCGAGCGCAGCGTGGCGATTGTCTCCAGCGACATGATCATCACCGAACCGCAGCCGCAGCTGCTGGATCAGATCGGCTTGACCAGCGGTGTCAGCGTGCTGGATTCGCGGATTTTCGTGCATTACTACCACAACACCAGCGATGGCCGGCTAATGCTCGGCAAGGGTGGCAATACCTTCGCCTACGGTGGCCGGATGCTGCCGGTGTTCGACCAGCCGTCGCCCTATGAGCCGTTGTTGCGGCGTAGCCTGGGCGAATTCTTTCCGGCCTTGGCCCAGGTGCCGGTGGCGGCTACCTGGAATGGGCCTTCCGATCGCTCGGTAACCGGCTTGCCGTTCTTCGGCCGTCTGGGTGCTCAGGGCAACGTGTTTTATGGCTTCGGTTATTCGGGCAGCGGTGTCGGCCCCTGCCATATGGGCGGGCAGATTCTGTCCTCGCTGGCGCTGGGGCTGGACAACCCTTGGACCCGCTCGCCACTGGTCAACGGTCCGCTGGGCTATTTCCCGCCTGAACCGATCCGCTACCTGGGTTCGCTGATTGTGCGCAATGCCATTCGTCGCAAGGAGCAGGCCGAAGATCACGGTCATCGCCCGCGCCGCCTGGACGTACGCCTGGCGCGCTTTGCCGCGGCGGCGGGCAAAGCCGACAAGGCTTGAGTGGTTTTTTTGTCGATTGCCACCACGAGGACGTATAAACTGCACCCACTTTGCCGGTCGCTACCTGAACCGGCACCTGAAACAAAGAGAGTCGAGATGGGCGCACAGTGGAAAGCCAAGCATAGAGAAACAGCAGCCAACGCCAAGGGCAAGATCATGGGCAAGCTGTCCAAAGAGATCCAGATCGCCGCGAAGGCTGGCGCTGACCCGGACATGAACCCACGCCTGCGTTTGGCGGTCGAGCAGGCGAAAAAGGCCTCGATGACCCGCGAAACCCTGGAGCGGGCGATTCGCAAGGGTGCTGGGCTTGATGGCGATGCGGTGAACTACAATGCGGTGACCTACGAAGGTTTTGCCCCGCACCAGGTGCCGCTGATCGTTGAGTGTCTGACCGACAACGTCAACCGCACCGTGGCGCAAATCCGCGTACTGTTCCGCAAAGGCCAGCTGGGTGCTTCGGGCTCGGTAGCCTGGGACTTCAACCACGTCGGTCTGATTGAAGCCACCCCGAACAGCCCTGACGCCGATCCGGAAATGGCAGCCATCGAAGCCGGCGCCCAGGATTTCGCAGAAGGTGAAGAAGAGGGTGCGACCCTGTTCATCACCGACACCACCGACCTGGATGCTGTGCAGAAGGCCCTGCCTGCTCAAGGTTTCACCGTTGTTTCGGCGAAGATCGGTTACACCCCGAAGAACCCGGTCAGCGGCTTGAGCGATGAGCAGATGGCTGAAGTTGAAGCCTTCCTGCATGCCATCGATGACAACGATGACGTACAGAACGTTTATGTAGGTCTGGCGGGCTGATTTAAACATTCAGCCACTTATCGCGGGGCAAGCCCGCTCCCACAGTGGGAGCGGGCTTGTCCCGCGATTCAGACACCGCGAAGTTGTTGGCTGATCGCCGCAAATCCGGGCCGCTGCATGACCTCAGGCCGCATGCACAACCGCTGCACCACGCGCAATTCTTTGCAATCCTCCTCGCAGCATCCAAGCAATTCCTCCAGCAACACCCCGAACGCCAACACTTCGATCCGTTGCAAGGCTGCCGCTGCAGGGCTGCCATCCTGCGGATAAAACGATGCTGCACCAAAATCGCCCAGCAGGCAGTCGCCCTGCTCATCACACAGAATGTTGTGCGCATACAGGTCGCCGTGAGTAATGCCATGCCCGTGCAAATGGGCAGCCACCGAGGCAATCGCCTTCGCCAGTCGTCTGACCGATGACAGGCTCAGGCGCCGTTCAGGCGGATAAGTGTCGCGGGTACAAGAGTCCAGGCTCGGTGGCCCGGCCAGGTTGAACCAGCTTGGGTCGATCAGTTGCATCACCAGCGCGGGCAGCTGTTCGGGATGATTGTCGATACGCCCGGCCAGTCGCACCAGTTGCTGATGATCGCCAGCAGCGATGCAGGCGGCCATCTCGTTCAGGGGTGAGCCATCGCTGGTCATCTGCCCTTTGTACAACTTGACCGCCACCGGCTCATCCTGCTCCCGCCAGCGGGCCTGATGGATCACGCCGGAGGCACCCTGACCCAGCACCTGGGCCAGGCGTACATGCTGCCAATCGATGCGTGGGCAATGCCCCGGATCTTCAGGCGCGCAGAAGGACGCCGGCAAAGGATTGCCGGCATACGCCAGCCAGGCCAGGCGCGGCATCTGCAGCAACCAGTCCGGCAATACCTGCAACTGGTTGACGGCAATGCGCATCAGCTCAAGCTTCTCGCAACGCGCGAGGCTGGCGGGTAGCGACTGCAAGCGGTTCCCGGCCAGCATGAGCTTTTGCAGGTCCGCGCAGTCACCCAGCGCCTCGGGCAACGCCGTGAGGCAGTTGTCGGTCAATATCAGGGCGCGCAGACGCTTGGGCAAGGCGTTGGGGCTGAGCTGTTCGATGCGGTTGCTCTTGAAACCCACGACTTCCAGTGCTGGGCACTGGCCGACACCTGCAGGCACATGGGTAAAGTGGTTGTCCGAGCAGAACAACACCTTGAGCCGATGCAGGCGCCCCAGGTCATCAGGCAGTGCGCTCAGGCGGTTGCCGCTCAAGTTGAGGACTTCCAGGCTGTCGGCCAGGTCGAAGATTTCCCGCGGGAAGTGTTCAAGCTCGTCGCTCAGATCGAGCCGGGTAATGCCTGCCAGTCGGCCCATCTTGAGGTCGGTGAGGGTGTGCATGAGAAAAACGCGGATCCGGTAAAAAAGCGGTCGCCATGATAGCGGAATCGGTGCGCAGCAGGGGACTTGAGCGCCGACCAGTCATCCACAGGGGCTGGGGCATGCATTTGTGCACATCCGATGAGACTTAAGTCATATGGCAGCCTCGTCACGTGGGTCCATACTCGACATTCGCCCTTTTTAATAACAACAAGTTCAGGGTTCAGTATCGATGACTTATCAGCACAGCTATGCCCGCTCCATCGCCGATCCTGCCGCTTTCTGGGCCGAACAGGCCGATGCGCTGGCCTGGTATCGCAAGCCCCTGCACACCCTCACGGACAATCCCGACGGCACCCATCAGTGGTTTGCCGACGGTCGCCTCAACAGCTGCTACCTGGCCCTGGACCATCAGATCGAACAGGGGCGTGGTGAGCAAACCGCGCTGATCTACGACTCGCCAGTGACCGGCAGCCAGCAGCAGTTCACCTATGTGCAACTGCGCGATGAGGTCGCACGACTGGCCGGTTTGCTGCGCGAACTTGGGGTGCAGAAGGGGGACGGGGTGATCATCTACATGCCCATGGTGCCGCAGGCGGCCATGGCCATGCTCGCCTGTGCCCGTATCGGTGCCGTGCATTCGGTGGTGTTCGGCGGCTTTGCCGCCAACGAGCTGGCGCTGCGGATCGACGATGCCCGCCCCAAGCTGCTGTTGACGGCCTCGTGCGGGCTGGAATTCGATCGAGTGATCGAATACAAGCCGCTGGTTGATCGCGCCCTGACACTGGCCAAACATCAGCCGCAGCGGGTGCTGGTGCTGCAACGACCGCAAGCGCAGGCGACCCTGGTTGAGGGTCGCGATCTGGATTGGCACAGCGCTGTGGCCGTTGCCAGCCCGGTGCCACCGGTGGAGCTGGCGGCCGCCGACCCGCTGTACATCATGTACACCTCCGGCACCACCGGCAAACCCAAGGGTATAGTGCGCGAAAACGGCGGTAATGCCGTGGCCCTGGGCTTTGCCATGCGCCATATCTACGGCATGCAGGCCGGTGATGTGTGGTGGGGGATTTCCGATGTCGGCTGGGTGGTCGGTCATTCACTGATCGTCTACGGCCCGTTGATGAACGGCTGCACCACGGTGTTCTACGAGGGCAAGCCGATCCGCACCCCGGACGCCGGGGCTTACTGGCGGGTGGTCGAGCAGTACCGGGTCAACGGCCTGTTCTGCGCACCGACCGCCATGCGGGCAATCCGCAAGGAAGATCCTGATGGCGAGTTGCTGCGCCGCTACAACCTGAGTTCGCTGCGCCAAGTGTTCCTGGCGGGGGAGAAACTCGACTCCAGTACCCATCAATGGCTGGAGTCGACCAGCGGCAAAGCGGTCCACGACCACTGGTGGCAAACCGAGACCGGTTGGCCCGTTACCGCACCATGCGTAGGCTTGGACGGCAGCGCGGCGCGGCCAGGGTCAAGCAACCGCGCAGTGCCGGGTTACCACGTGCGCGTGCTGGACGACGACGGCCAACTGCTCGGCGCCAACCAGCAAGGCGCCATCGTCATTGCCTTGCCGTTGCCGCCCGGTTGCAGCCAGACGCTGTGGGGCGACCACCAACGCTACCTGGATGCTTACCTGTCAGCCTATCCGGGGTACTACCACACCGGCGACGGCGGTTACCTGGACGACGATGGTTTCGTCTACATCATGGGGCGCACCGATGACGTCATCAACGTCTCCGGGCATCGCCTGTCGACCGGTGAAATGGAAGACCTGGTTGCCCGTCATCCGACGGTGGCCGAGTGTGCGGTGATTGGCGTGCACGACGAGATCAAGGGCCAGGTGCCGTTGGCCCTGGTGGTGCTCAAGGACGGCCAGGGTATCAACGAGGCCGCCTTGCAGAGCGAGCTGGTGGCGAGCGTGCGTGAGCAGATCGGCGCCCTGGCGTGCTTCAATCAGGTGCGGGTGGTCAAGCGTTTGCCCAAGACCCGCTCGGGCAAAATCCTGCGTGCAGTACTGCGCAAGATTGCCGACCAGCAGGCCTACACGCCGCCTTCGACCCTGGATGATCCAGCCGTGCTGGGGGAAATCGAAGCGGTGCTGGCCAGTTTCGCTCGCGTCGGTTGAGCGGTGGGAGCGGGCGGGTTTCGGTGAAAGCGGGCAATTATTCAGCAGCGGATTGGCGCAGTTGGCCCAGGCGGCTGCGCGTCCGTGCCAGATCGCTGGCCGAGCCTTGCAGGCTCTGGTCGAGCGCCGCTGCGCCGATCAGCACCAGGTGCTTGTCCTGGTCATACAGCACGTCCACCAGGTTGATGAAGCGCTGTTGCTCGGCGATCGAGCACTCCTCCAGGCATGGCAGGCCCTCGAGGATCCAGTGATCGAAACGCCGGGCCAGTTCCAGGTAGTCGATGACTGCCGTGGGCCGTTCGCAAAGTTGGGCGAAATCAAACCCTACGGTGTCTTGGCGGATTAAGCGCGCCTGCAACTGACGCTTGCCTACCTGAAGGGGCATCGAGGCTTCAGCAAACGACGGCAGCCGAAGGGCCTGACGTTGCTCCGGGCTGCCCGGGCAGAGGTAGTGCCCTTGAGTAAAACGTTGCTGGCTGGCGGCGTTGGGCAGGCTGCGGTAGTCCTGCTCGCCATCGACTTGCAGTACCTGCATCTGGCTGTTCATCAGGCTAATGACCGGTTTGAAACGCTGGTGATAGAGCGGGTTGGGTAACAGTCCCTCAGGCGCATAGTTGGACGTCACCAGGACAAAGATGCGCCGGGCAAACAAGGCCTGGAACAGCCGGGTGATCAGCATCGCGTCGCCGATGTCGTGGACGTGAAATTCGTCGAAGCACAACACCTGGCAGGACTCGAGCAATTGATCCAGGGTACAGGCCAGGGCATCGTCCTGATGGCGGTGTTCGAACATGCCTTGATGCAGACGGGCGAAGAACTCGTGAAAGTGCAAGCGACGCTTGTGCGTCTGGGGCAAGGCCTGGAAAAAACCATCGAGCAGCCAGCTTTTGCCGCGCCCGACTGCCCCGTGCAGGTACAGGCTGCGGGCCTGGCCGCTTTCAAGGCGGGCGGCCTGGGTTGCCATGTGTTCGATGACCTGCAACTGGCCGCGACTCAGGGTATAGCCTTGTGCAGTGGCCTTGGTGCGAAAATACTGACGAACGCTGTCAGCACAGCCGGCATCGTCCTGCGCCACAGCCCCGAGGCGTCGGCGCAGGGCACGGAGCGGCGAACGTATCCAGGAGGTTGGCGAAGCAGGCAATCTGGGCTCCTTGAGGTTAACGCGACTCAAGGACCGACTTGAGTGAGCGCGGCTAATTTAACCAATATGTATCAGGGCTGCCAGCGCCGAGCCTTCGGACCGGCCCATCCCTTATCGCCTGTATCAGGATCCGGCCTGGCGTGTGCTACGGTCGGACCTGAGACGCCTGCCAGTGGTCAGTGCCGGACGCAATATTTACGAATCGTGGGAACTATCTACACTAGGATTTCTCTATCATGGCACCGGTCGGCATGCGGTAGGGCATTGTAAGGTGGCCGCCGCCTGATTAGACTGCGCCGAATTTAGTACGCATAGCCCTTGTTAAGGACGTATATGATCAAGAAATGCTTGTTCCCGGCAGCCGGTTACGGCACTCGCTTCCTGCCTGCTACCAAAGCCATGCCCAAGGAAATGCTGCCGGTGGTGAACAAGCCACTGATCCAGTACGGTGTTGAAGAAGCGCTGGACGCTGGGCTGAACGAGATTTCCATTGTCACCGGGCGTGGCAAGCGCGCCCTGGAAGACCACTTCGACATCAGCTACGAGCTGGAAAACCAGATCAAAGGCACCGACAAGGAAAAATACCTGGTCGGCATCCGCCGTCTGCTCGATGAGTGCTCGTTCTCCTACACCCGTCAGACTGAAATGAAAGGCCTGGGCCATGCGATCCTCACCGGTCGTCCGCTGATCGGCGATGAGCCGTTCGCCGTGGTGCTGGCGGATGACCTGTGCGTCAATCTTGACGGCGACGGCGTACTCAAGCAGATGGTCAAACTGTATAAACAGTACCGCTGCACCATTGTTGCGATCATGGAAGTCGACCCGCAGGAAACCAGCAAGTACGGCGTGATCGCCGGTGACCTGATCGGCGACGACCTGTACCGTGTACGCAACATGGTCGAAAAACCAAAGCCTGAAGATGCCCCGTCGAACCTGGCGATCATCGGCCGTTACATCATGACCCCGGACATCTTCAAGCTGATCGAAGAAACCGAGCCGGGCAAGGGCGGTGAGATCCAGATCACCGACGCCCTGATGAAACAGGCCCAGGATGGTTGCGTTATTGCCTACAAG
Source organism: Pseudomonas putida (assembly GCF_028682475.1). GTDB lineage: Bacteria > Pseudomonadota > Gammaproteobacteria > Pseudomonadales > Pseudomonadaceae > Aquipseudomonas > Aquipseudomonas putida_AG. The sequence continues at coordinate 137,390 of NZ_JANHLE010000001.1, read as the reverse complement.
TTCAAGGGCAAGCGTTTCGACTGCGGTGGCGCCGAAGGTTACATCGAAGCAACCAACTTCTGCTTCGAGAACTTCTACAAGACCGGCAAGGCTTACTGAGTCTTCGGTGTTGTATGAAAAGCCACCTTCGGGTGGCTTTTTTGTTTCCGACTTGTCAGTCGGGGTATGCTGACGGCCTGGCAAGGAGACTGAAATGGCCTACGATTTTGATCTGTTCGTGATTGGTGCCGGGTCCGGCGGTGTGCGCGCTGCGCGTTTTGCCGCGGGCTTTGGTGCAAAAGTGGCGGTTGCCGAAAGCCGTTACCTGGGGGGTACCTGCGTTAACGTCGGCTGCGTGCCGAAAAAACTGCTGGTTTACGGTGCGCATTTTGCCGATGACTTCGAGCAGGCCGCAGGTTTTGGCTGGTCGCTGGAAGATGCCCAGTTCGACTGGGGTCAGTTGATCGCCAACAAGAACCGCGAGATCGAGCGGCTCAACGGTATCTACCGTAACCTGCTGGTCAACAGCGGTGTGACCCTGCTCGAAGGCCACGCCCGGCTGACCGGTGCCCATGAAGTGGAGATCGACGGCCAGCGCTACAGCGCCGAGCACATCCTCATTGCTACGGGCGGCTGGCCGCAGATCCCGGACATTCCGGGTAAGGAGCTGGCGATCAGTTCCAACGAAGCCTTCTTCCTCAAGGACCTGCCCAAGCGCGTGCTGGTGGTTGGCGGTGGCTATATCGCCGTCGAGTTCGCCGGTATCTTCCAGGGCCTGGGGGCGAAAACCTCGCTGTTGTACCGCGGTGACCTGTTCCTGCGCGGCTTTGACGGCGCGGTGCGTACGCACCTGAAGGAAGAGCTGGAAAAACGCGGCATGGACCTGCAGTTCAACATCGATATCCAGCGTATCGAGCGACAGGACGACGGTAGCCTCAAGGCGACCCTCAAGGATGGTCGCGAGCTGCTGGCAGACTGTGTGTTCTACGCCACGGGGCGGCGGCCGATGCTCGACAACCTGGGCCTGGAAAACACCGGCGTGGAGCTCGATCCGCGCGGCTTCATTCGCGTCGATGAGCTGTACCAGACCACCGAACCGTCGATTCTCGCCATTGGCGATGTGATCGGCCGTGTGCAGCTGACGCCGGTGGCCCTGGCCGAAGGCATGGCCGTGGCCCGGCGCCTGTTCAAGCCTGAGCACTATCGCCTGGTGGACTACCAGAACATTCCGACGGCGGTGTTCAGCCAGCCGCCCATCGGCACCGTGGGTCTGAGCGAAGAACAGGCGCTGGAACAGGGTTACAAGGTGCAGATCTTCGAAAGTCGCTTTCGGCCGATGAAGCTGACCTTGACCGAGGTGCAGGAAAAGACCCTGATGAAACTGGTGGTCGACGCCGACACCGACCGCGTGTTGGGTTGCCATATGGTCGGCCCGGATGCCGGCGAAATCATCCAGGGCCTTGGCATTGCGCTGAAGGCCGGGGCGACCAAGCAGCAGTTCGACGAAACCATCGGTGTGCATCCAACGGCTGCCGAAGAATTCGTTACCCTGCGTACGCCGGTTTCACGTTGAATCACGCCCCTGCGCGGTTACGGCGCAGGGGTGGTGTTTTTTCCTACCTGAGCTGTGACGAAAACGGACTCCTCCGATTGACTGCAGCTGACATTCGCCGATAGCGACATTCCAGATACTGACCGGGCCTTGCATCGCAGCGCACAGTCAGGTCAGGGCCTGATTGTCCCAATCATTTCCCACAAGAATGTCACTATGAAACCTTCAAAAAAGCATCTGCTTGCACTGGGTTGCAGCCTTCTTCTGAGTGCGGGACTGGCGCAAGCCAATGGTCAGATGAGTTTCAGCGGCAGCGTTCTGGCGAGTACCTGCCAGGTCAATGGCGGCCAGAACGACGTGGCGGTCACACTGCCCCCAGTACAGGCACGCCTTCTGGTCAATCCCGGTCAGGTCACTGGCAACACGCCGTTCGCCTTGAGGTTGAGCAACTGTTCGCCTGGCTTGAATCGCGTTTCCACCTATTTTGAACCCGGACCCACCGTCAATCCACAAGGGCGGCTGATCGTGGATGCGGGCGGAAGTGCTAATGTCGAAGTTCAACTGCGCAACTCAACCAATATACCGATGAACCTGGCGGGCGCCCAAGGCAGCCAGAACTCCCAAATCGTCGGTATCACCAACGGCCAGGCGGAACTCAACTACTCGGCCGAATATTACTCGTTGGGTAACAGCACCCCAGGGCTGGTGAACACCCGCGTGCAATACACTCTGATATACCCGTGACACCTCAGGCAGCCCGTGATGGGCTGCCTTCCTCTGTGTGCAGTCGATCCAGGAAATTTTCATGAAAAGACCCTGCCTGCCGTTCTGGCGCGGGTGGCTGCTGGCTGCCTGTCTGTTCAGTGGAGCGGCCAACGCCAGCGTGGTGATTGCCACGACCCGGGTGATTTATCCCGGTGAGGAAGCGGAAGTTACGGTAAGTCTGAGTAACCAGGGCGAGCGTCCCTCGCTGGTGCAAGTGTGGGTCGATGATGGCCGAGCGGATGTGCCTGTGGAGCAACTGCGGGTACCTTTCAGCCTGACACCGGCACTGTTTCGGCTCGATCCGGGAAAGGGACAGGCGTTGCGTCTGTTTCAGGGACAGCATGATTTTGCTCAGGATCGTGAGAGCCTCTACTGGCTCAACGTGCTGGACATTCCACCCAAAGGCGAGGGCAATGCCCTACAGGTTGCCGTGCGTTCTCGAATCAAGTTGCTGTACCGGCCTCGTGGGCTTGCGGGCAACGCCCAGCAGGCGCCGCAAGCGTTGACCTGGCGTTTGCTCAAGGGTGATGACGCCTGGGCGCTGGAGGCGAGCAATCCCAGCGGTTTCTACGTCAATCTCGCTGAACTGTCCGTGCACTTGAGTGGGCGCAACTATGAGGCAACCAGCAGCCATATCGACCCCTTGTCGACACGGCTGTTTGCACTGCCAGGTCTGGAGCGGGCCGAGGCGTCGACGGCGACGGTGCATTTTGCCAGTGTCAATGACTATGGCGCTGTGCTGCCTGCACAGCAGCCCGCCGAGGTCGTGCGCCCGCACTGAACGCGCTGGAGTCGACGTCAATGATTACTTTTTCTACCGGCCCACAGCGGCTGCCGGTCCGGGTTCTGCTGTGCGTAGTAATAGCGCTGGCCGGATGTGAGGCTCAGGCAACGGCCCTGGAATTCGATGCCAGGTTCTTGCAGGGAGAAAGCGCTCCTGCGACCGATGTCAGTCGATTCCAGCATTCTGATGCGGTGCCTGAGGGCGATCAGTCCCTGGATGTGGTGATAAATGAGAACTGGAGTGGGCGCTGGTCGGTGCCCTTGCGTCGGCACGGTGAAGATTTACAGGCCAGCCCTTGCTACACCGGCGCCTTGCTTCAAGCCCTGGCCGTAGACTCGGCTCAGTTTGCGGCTTCCGTTCGCGAACAGTTGCAGCCTGCCGATAGCTGCCTGCCGTTGTCGGCGCTGGGGCTTGAAGCCAGCGAGCGCCTGGATTTTGCCGGACTGCGGCTGACCCTGCAGATTGCTCAGCAGGCGCTGCTGCATACACCACGTGATTATCTGCCTCCTGAGCAATGGGACAGTGGTGTGAGCGTGGCCTTCATCGACTATCGCCTCAATCTTTTCAGTCAACAGAGCCGAACGGATGAGCAGCGCTGGAACCAATCATTTCTAGGGGTGCGCAGCGGCGTCAACACCGGCGCCTGGTACTGGCGTCACGAAGGCAACCTGCAGGCCGGGGAGGGCATCGAGCGGCACTACCAGCCCGTGGCCACTTACGTACAGCGCGATGTCCCGGCGTGGCACGCGCAATTGACTCTTGGGCAGGCCTACAGCCGTGGTGAAGTGTTCGACAGTATCGCCTATCTGGGCCTGGGGCTTGGCAGCGACGAACGCATGTTGCCGGCCTCGCAGCGTGGCTTTGCGCCGACGGTCAGCGGTGTTGCCTACAGTACGGCGTTGCTGACCATACGCCAGCGCGGGGTGGTGATACATGAGTCGACCGTGCAACCCGGCCCGTTCGAAATCAGTGACCTGTATGCCAATGGCTTCAGCGATGATCTGCAGGTAACCCTCAGGGAGGCCGATGGTAACCAGCGAACCTTCACCGTGCCTTATCAGGTGGCGCCCTTGGCGCTGCGCCCGGGGGCCAGTCGCTTTGATTTCAGCCTCGGGCGCTGGCGCGATGGTTTGGGCGATACCGGGCCGGAACATGTGCAGGGCAGCTGGCAACAGGGTCTGAACAATCGTTTCAGTGTCCATGCCGGCCTGCTTGGCGCCGAGGGTTACCAGTCGGGTGCGCTGGGGGCCACCATGAACAGTCGCCTGGGAGCCGTGGCGTTGACCCTGTTGCAGTCACACACAGACCTGGCCTGGCACGAGCCGTCCGGCGGTCAGGCACTGCGCCTGAGCTGGCGCCAGGTGATGACCGCGTCGATGACCGACCTGAGCGCCAATCTGACCAGCAGTGACCTGGACTACTACGCTTTCAACGACGTTGCCCGCGCACAGCGCGACAGCGGGCGCAATCTGCACGATCAGGCACGTGCGCGCCTGCGCGCAAGCCTTGCCGTCAGTCAGGGGGTGGGAGGGCAAGGTGGCCGCCTGAGGCTGCAGACCACACGTACACAATATTGGCGGCAAGCGGGGAGCGATTTGAGTTACTCGCTCGGCTACTTCAATCACTATGGCTCGCTGGGCTATGGCGTTACCGCCAGCCGTGAGCAGTACTCATCGTCGGGGCGACGTAATCATGTCGGCTTGACCTTGAGCTTGCCGCTCGGTGAAACCCGGCGCAGCTCATTGAGCAGTAGCCTGAACAGCGATGGTCAAGGCCAGCGTACGACCAGCACGCGGCTCAGCAGCACGGCGGGGGAGTACGGCGAATGGGGTTACGGCCTGGGCTTGACCAGCGGACAGGACGAACGGCGCAGCACTGCTGGCCTGGATGCCAACTTACTCTACGCTGGGCCGGTTGCTGAAATCAGCGGCGCGTTAACCCACCATAGCGACTACCGTCAGGCCTCGCTGGGCGTTCGTGGTGGGCTGGTCGGCCACGCTGGAGGACTGACAGCGGCACCGTCACTTGGCGAGAGCTTTGCCATTGTGCATGCGCCGGGGGCAGCGCATGCACGGCTCAAACAGGCGCCGCAGGTACGGCTCGACAGGCGTGGCTATGGCGTGCTGCCGCAGTTGACGCCCTACAGCCTCAATACCGTAGAGCTGGACCCCAAAGGCACCTCGCAGGATGTCGAGCTGCAGATCAGCAGCCAGCAAGTCGTGCCGCGCGCCGGTGCAGCCCCTTTGCTGTATTACCCCACCCGTAGCGGTCGCAGCGCCGTGATCGACGCACGCTTGGCCGACGGTGGCGCCTTACCGTTCGCTGCCCAGGTGCTGGATGAGTCTGGCGATGAGCTGGGAATGGTCGGGCAGGGCAGCCGCTTGCATGTGCGGGGTGTCAACCAGCAGGGGCGTTTACAGGTACGTTGGGGGGACAGTGCGCAGCAAAAGTGTCTGCTGAACTATCAGATGCCCGATATCAAACCGGCCGGCAGCGCACCGATGCTACTGATTGCAACCTGTGAGCAGCCTCCCGGTGATGATCGGCCGGAAACGTTGTTATGAGGGTTCAAACTATCTGCCCCGGCGCTTATAGCCAAAACCAATCAGCAACATGAGCTTTACCAATGAGCATTGAGGGAATGTATTAGCTACGATTCTCCCATCAGATTTTTCAACCCCCTGAAGGAGAGTCACTCATGCCTATCATCAACAGCCAGGTAAAACCGTTCAAAGCCACTGCTTACCACCAGGGCAAGTTCGTCGAAGTGTCTGAAGCCGACCTCAAGGGCAAATGGTCCGTCGTATTCTTCTACCCGGCCGACTTCACTTTCGTCTGCCCGACCGAGCTGGGCGACCTGGCCGACAACTACGCCGAGTTCAAGGATCTGGGTGTAGAAATCTACGGCGTGTCGACCGACACCCACTTCACTCACAAAGCCTGGCACGACACCTCGGACACCATCGGCAAGATCCAGTACCCGCTGATCGGTGACCCGACCCACGTCATCTCGCGCAACTTCGACGTGCTGATCGAAGAAGCCGGTATCGCTGACCGTGGCACCTTCGTGATCAACCCTGAAGGCCAGATCAAGATCGTTGAACTGAACGACGGCGGTGTTGGCCGTGACGCCAGCGAACTGCTGCGCAAGATCAAGGCTGCCCAGTATGTTGCTGCCCACCCAGGCGAAGTCTGCCCGGCCAAGTGGAAAGAAGGCGAAGCCACTCTGGCGCCATCGCTGGACCTGGTCGGCAAGATCTAAGACCGTGAGCCAGCCGAGGGCGGTGGCCTACCGCACCTGACGTTGTCACCGCCCCGCAAAACGCCCGGGCGCTTTCGCCCGGGCGTTTTATTTTCTACCGTTTGAAAAAGGAATCGCCCGTATGTTGGACGCCACGCTTAAAACTCAGTTGAAAGCCTACCTGGAGCGGGTCACTCAGCCGATCGAGATCGTTGCCTCCCTCGATGACGGCGCGAAATCCCGCGAATTGCGCGACCTGCTGGTAGAAATTGCCAGCCTGTCCACCTTGATTACCCTGCGTGAAGATGGCAACGACGCCCGTCGCCCGTCGTTCTCGCTCAACCGCCCGGGAGCGGACATTGGCCTGCGTTTTGCCGGTATCCCCATGGGCCACGAATTCACCTCGCTGGTGCTCGCCCTGCTGCAGGTTGGCGGTCATCCGTCCAAGGCCAGCGCGGAAGTGATCGAGCAGATCAGTGCACTCAAGGGTGAGTTCAGTTTTGAAACCTACTTCTCGCTGTCTTGCCAGAACTGCCCGGACGTGGTCCAGGCGCTGAACCTGATGGCGGTGCTCAACCCCAATATCCGCCATGTCGCCATCGATGGCGCACTGTTCCAGGCCGAAGTGGAAACGCGCAAGGTCATGGCCGTGCCGAGCGTCTACCTCAATGGCGAAGTGTTTGGCCAGGGCCGCATGGGCCTGGAAGAGATCCTCGCCAAGCTCGATACCAGTACCGGTGAGCGCCAGGCCGAGAAGATCAACGCCAAGGACGCCTTTGACGTCCTGGTGGTGGGCGGCGGCCCGGCCGGTGCCGCAGCGGCGATCTACGCTGCACGTAAAGGCATTCGTACCGGTGTGGCGGCCGAGCGCTTCGGCGGTCAGGTACTCGACACCATGGCCATCGAAAACTTCATCTCGGTACAGGAAACCGAAGGCCCGAAACTGGCCATGGCCCTGGAAGAGCACGTCAAACAGTACGACGTCGACATCATGAACCTGCAGCGCGGTGAAGCGCTGATTCCGGGCACCGACGGCGGCCTGCACGAAGTACGTCTGGCCAGTGGCGCCTCGCTCAAGGCCAAGACCGTGATCCTCGCTACCGGTGCCCGCTGGCGCGAAATGAACGTGCCAGGCGAGAAGGAATACCGTAGCCGTGGCGTGGCCTACTGCCCGCACTGCGATGGCCCGCTGTTCAAAGGCAAGCGTGTGGCGGTAATCGGTGGCGGAAACTCGGGTGTGGAAGCCGCTATCGACCTGGCGGGTATCGTTGCCCAGGTGACGTTGATCGAGTTCGACAGCCAGTTGCGCGCCGATGCCGTGCTGCAACGCAAGCTGCACAGTCTGCCGAACGTGAAAGTCATCACCAGTGCACTGACCACCGAGGTGCTGGGTGACGGTGAGAAGGTCAATGGCCTGCGTTACAAGGATCGCAACAGCGACGAGCTGCATGACATCGCGCTGGAAGGGATCTTCGTGCAGATCGGCCTGCTGCCCAACACCGACTGGCTCAAAGGTACGCTCGAACTGTCGCCGCGTGGTGAGATCATTGTCGATGCCCGTGGCCAGACCAACCTGCCCGGCGTGTTTGCCGCAGGCGACGTGACTACTGTGCCGTACAAGCAGATCGTGATTGCGGTGGGCGAGGGTGCCAAGGCTTCACTGGCGGCCTTTGATCATCTGATCCGCACTTCGGCGCCGGCCTGATAAGCCAGATCGCGGGGCAAGCCCGCTCCCACAGGATTAGGTAAGACCTGTGGGAGCGGGCTTGCCCCGCGATTGCATTCTCAAGCCGAACGCTCCCCGACACAGGCCCGCCGATACTCCCCAGGCGTCACCCCATAAGCCTGCTTGAACTGCCGGTTCAAATGACTCTGATCAGCAAACCCCAGGGCAAAGGCCACGTTGAATGGCAGGCAATCATTCTTCAGCAACTCCCGCGCCCGACTCAGGCGCCGCTGCTTGAGCCAGGCATGCGGTGGCAGGCCGGTGGCCTGGCGAAACACCCGGGCGAAGTGAAAGGGTGAGAGGTTGACCGACTCGGCCAGCTCCTGCAGCGACGGCGGGTACGCCAGGCGACTGTCCATCAGCTCTTTGGCCCGGGCCACGGCGCAGGGTTCGTTACCCGGCTGACGGATGCTGGCCGCGCCGCCTACACGGGCATGACGCTGCACCAGCAACAGCACCGCCTCGCGCCAGGCAGTCTGCTGCTCAAGGGCACTGGCACCGTTTTCCGCCGAGTAGTGCAACCAACTGAAGGCCTTGGCCAGTTGCGGGTCGTGCAGCACGCTGGCCTCGAAGCTGGGCAAACCGTCGCGTTTGAGCTCCAGTTCGTCCAGCACCCCGGTGATGCGTTCGCTGTCCGGGTAGAAGCCGCGGTAACGCCAGCCTTGTTCGTGAGCCTTGGCACCGGTGTGCAGTTCATCGGGGTTGATCAGCACCATGCTGCCCACCGGCGCCAGGTGTTCGCTGCCGCGATGCCAGAAGCGTTGGGCACCGGACTCGATGATGGTGATGACATAGCCTTCATGCACATGCGGAGCAAAGCGTTGCTGGAAATACGTGGCGTGCAGCAACTCGATATCGCCAAGTGCCGGCGCTTGCCAGAAGCGGGTCTGTTCCTGCGGTGCAAGGTTCATGGGCTGCCGTTCAACCACCAGCGAAAGACAAAGAAGAAAGCCATGCTGACCAGCATGCTGATCAGGGTGCTGCGGGTCAACAGGACCAGCACCACTGCGACTATCGAGCCCAGCAGGTAAGGGTTGGCCAGGCTCAGGTCGAGTTGGTGGCCGGGCAGGAAAATGATCGGCCCGCAGATCGCCGTGAGCATGCCCGGTACGGCAAAGCCCAGAAACTGCCGCGCATTGGAACTCAGGCGCAGCGGCAGGCGCGGTTCGAGAAAGGCGTAACGGTTGAGAAACACCAGCAAGCCCATACCGACAATCAAGGCAAAGATCATGAGCGTGCTCCGCTGAACTTCTGACAGATGAAGCCGGCGCTCATGCCCAGCAGGCCGGCCGCGACCAGACCGGTTTCCCAATGCCAGAAACTGAACAGCACCGAACTGAACAACGACACCGCGACGCAGACCACGGTGGGCAGGTTGCGCACCAGTGGCGCGATCAGCGCGACGAAGGTGGCGACGATGGAAAAGTCCAGGCCCAGTTGATCCAGGTGCGGGATGTTCTGGCCGAGGATGATGCCGGCCAGGGTGAACAGGTTCCAGGCAATATAGAACGTCAGGCCCACCCCCAGGGCGTACCAGCGATTGAACTGCTGTTGGTCATACTGGCTGGTGAGGGCGAAGAACTCGTCGGTGAGCAGAAAACCCAGGCCCAGCCGCCAGCGCGTGGGCAGGCCCGACAGTACCGGGCGCATCGACAAACCGTAGAGCAAGTGCTGCGAGGTCAGCAGCAGGGTGGTCAAGAGAATCGAGAACAGGTTGGCGCCACCCTTGATCATGCCGATCGCCACCAGCTGGGCGGCACCGGCAAACACAATGGCTGACAGGCCCTGGCCTTCCCACGGTGTGAGGTCGGCTTCGATGGCCATGGAACCGGCCAGCAGCCCCCAGGGGGCAACGGCCAGGGACAAGGGCAGGATGGCAATGGCGCCCTGGATAAAGGCTTGGCGGGCGAACGGCGGACTGGACATGGAAATATGCGGTTACTGAACAAGGTTGCACAGCATGCCAGAGCTACGCGCGGGTGACTTGAACGATCTTGCTGTTCAGGCTCTGCCCGGGAGCTACGCAAGGTTTAATACTGGCTGCTGAGCAAGCGCTGGTTGACCGCAAAGCAACCGTTGAGGTCGACGGCTTTCTGCCAGTAACGCTGACGTTGATCGGGGTTGCTGTTGCCCTGCAGGCGGTAGATTTCCGCCTGGTAGTCACGCTGGCGTCCCCACTGCATCGCCAGTCCCTGGGGCTGCTCGCGGTTGCACAGCAAGCGCTCGGCAGGTTGCGGATAGTAGGCGGCGAAGCGGCTGGCCACGTTCGGGATGTTTTCGAGAGCCCTGACAAACGCAGCGCTCTGGCGGTAGTCCGTGCACCAGGCCTCAATCCCCAGGGCGGCAGGTGCAAAGCCTTGGGCCAAGCTGGTCTGCAGCAGCGGACAGGCCACCGGCGGAACCTGTTCAGCGGGCAGGTAGGTCATGTAATAGAGAGCCAGGCGGTAGCGGGCCACCGGGTGATTCAGCTCCACGGCTTTGTTCAACAGGCTCACTGCCGGAGCCAGGCTGCGGCCCATGGCCTGGCCCTGTTGCGCGAGGTCCTGGTCGGTGGTACTGGTCTTGAGGCTCAAGCCGCTGATCTGGTGGTCGGTTTGATCCAGGAGGGTCAACGCCTGACGGTACAGCAGGTCGGCGTGGGGGTCGATTGGCGGGCTGTCAGCCGAGGCGCAGGCAGGAGCAAGTGCCGCCAGCAGTACACCCAGAAAGCGTGTGGGCAGCAGGGGGAACATACGGAGGAGCGATATCTGACGGTTGCGCATCAAGCAAATGGCAGGCTGGTGATGTTCAGGGTTCAATCCGACTATCCATAGTGGGGCTCGAAGGGGCCTGGGAGAAAGCCGGACATTCTAACCGTTGTAGGACCGGTCTCGAAAGCCACGAAGCCTCAGGTCCAGAGTGCATGGAGATTGTAAAGCAGTCCCGCTGCGGCGATCAGCAGTAGCACAACACCGCTGGTCAGGCTGATCATGCGCTGGCGCCGCGGGGTTGTCAGTTTGCTGGTCAACAGGATGTATAGACTCAATATGGCCAGATCCATTACGGTCCAGAGCAGGGAAAGTAGTAACAGGCTGTGACTTGTATCCGTCGTGACCTGGATGAATTGCGGGAAAAATGCCACGAAGAACAGGATGTCTTTCGGGTTCGACAGACCGATGGCAAAACCTTTCCACAGACTGCCCCGAGTGCTGGATGTCTCGGCGCTATCGGCACTTTGCAACAGTGTCTGGCGCAGGTTGGCAATCGCCAGGTAGCCGATGAACAGGCAGCCCACCAGGCTCAGCGCGGTCAGCACCTGCGGGGCGATGGCTGCACTGGTGAGAATCAGGCCGGCAGCCAGGGCAATCAATACCAGCGAAGCGCCGTTGGTACCGATGGCGGTCAGCAGGGCCTGGCGGCGACCGGCGCTTGCGGCGGTGTTGACGACCAGGGCGACCACCGGCCCCGGCGTGGCGATCAACAGCGTGACGGTCAATGCATAGGTCAAAAGCAGTGCGGTGTTCATCGATAGCGCTCAGCAACAGGGAGGTGGCCGGGCATTCTCGACAGCCCTCCCAGCCTTGTAAAACGCCTGTTGCTATGGCTTTCTATTAGTTCTACTCATGCTTGCGAATGACCATGTCCGAACGAATTCCAGCGCTGCAGGCCCTGCGGGCTTTCGAAGTGGCGGCGCGCTATGGCTCCTTTACCCGGGCGGCCCAGGAAATGGCGCTGACTCAGGGGGCTATCAGCCACCACATCAAGACACTCGAGGACTTGTTCGACTGCGCATTGTTCGAGCGCCGCGGCCCGAAACTGTCGCTCACCGAATCGGGACGCTTGCTGGCTCAGGAACTGAAAGTCGGGTTCAAGATCATCGAAAATGCCTGCGGCCTGCTTAAACAGGACCGCAATTGCATTCGCCTGAAGGCGCCATCGACCCTGACCATGCGCTGGTTGCTGAAGGTGCTTGAGCAGTTTCGCCTGCAGGACGCAGCCAGCCGTGTTCAGTTGTCCAGTGTGTGGATGGATATCGATCACGTCGATTTCTACAGTGAACCTTTCGAGGCCGCCATTCTCCTGGCTGACGGGCGATTTGCCGCTGAGGTCGATAGCCTCAGGCTTTTTGATGAGTGGTTGGTACCGGTGTGCAGCCCGGACCACCAGGCTGTTGCTGCGCAGGACCTGAACAGCTTGAACCGCTTTGAGCTGGTGCATGCCTCGGCGGACCGTCGCGACTGGCGGCGCTGGCTGACGCGCCTGGGTGCAGCGCAGGTGACGATCGACCGTGGCCAGCTGTTCGACACCCTCGACCAGGGTATCAGCGCTGCCCGGCAAGGTGCGGGCATCGCCGTGGTCGATTTGCTGCTGGCGCAGGGCGAGCTCGACAGCGGTCGGTTGGTCATGCCCTTTCCCCAGGCTGTGGCCACGGCAGAGAGCTACTACCTGACCTGGCCAAGGTCCAGCCCCCAGGCTCGGCAGGTGCGGGCGCTGGGGGAATTTCTGTGTGCCCGGGTGCCGCAAGCACCCTTGCACGGAGTTGATTATTTGTATGACTAATAGCTGTGCGGCGTGTAGCGCTCGTGTTCAGCAAACAGCCGCTCGGCCATGAAGTCGATGAACACCCGCAAGCGTGGCGGCATCTGCCGACCGGACGGCCACAGCAGGTAGAAACTACCGCGCCGTTCCAGGTAATCGTCGAGCACGGTGACCAGCTCACCCTTGGCCAATTGCTGACGCACGGTGAAATCCGGCAGGCAGGTGATGCCACGGTCGCGCATGGCAAAGCAGATCCGGGTCTCGACATGGTTGCAGACCATCGACACCGGGATCTCATAGTCGCGCTCGGGCTCTTCACGGCGTAGCGGCCAGCGCTCGAGCTTGCCGCTGCTGGGGAAGCGATAGTGCAGGCAGGTGTGGCGGCTCAGCTCGTCAGGGTGGAGTGGGGTACCGCAGCGTTGCAGGTAGCCGGGCGACGCCACCAGCAGATGGTGGAAATGGCCGAGAAATTTCGCCTTCAGGCGTGAGTCCGACGGCGTACCACCGCGCATTACCACATCGAACCCTTCGCCGATGATATCGACCATGCGGTCGCTGAAATCCAGGTCCAGCTCAATCTCCGGGTACAGCGCCATGAATTCACTCAAGGCCGGCATCACCAGGGCCGTGACCTGCGGCAAGCTGATCCGCAGGCGGCCGCGCGGCGTTTGATTGGCCTGCAACAGCTCAAGCTCGGTGGCTTCGATTTCGGCAAGGATGCGCTGGCTGCGGTCGAGAAACATCATACCCTCGGCAGTGAGGGTGATACTGCGGGTGCTGCGGTGAAACAGGCGCACGCCCAGGCGCGCTTCCAGACGCGCCACGCGTTTGCCAATGGCCGAGGCACTTACTCCCAGCGACTGGGCGGCGGCGACGAAGCTGCGGGTTTCGGCAACCCGGACAAACACTACGAATCCATTGAGGCTATCCACCTGGCACTCCTATTGCGGACATCTGTGTCCTGGATGTGCGGAATACTACCCGTCTTTATCCGTAGTAGCCGCCGCCCGTAAGGTTGCCCTGGTCTTTTACCCAGGAGTTTCACCATGACTCAGATGAGTTGCACAGCCGCCGCCCCGCCAGCCCCGGAAATTGTCGAGCAACCGCTACCGCTCAGTGGTTTGTTGGCCCTGGCCATGACCGGCTTCATTGCCATCCTCAGCGAAACCTTGCCCGCCGGGCTGCTTGGGCAGATCTCGGCCGGTATGCAGATCAGCGAGGCCATGGCCGGGCAATTGGTCACGGTGTATGCCCTGGGCTCGTTGCTCACCGCCATTCCGCTGGTGACCCTGACTCAAGGCTGGCGGCGTCCGGTGTTGTTGCTGGCGATTGTCGGCTTTTTACTGTTCAACACCTTGACGGCCTTGTCGCAGTCCTACCTGCTGACCCTGGCGGCGCGCTTCATGACCGGCGTCGCCGCAGGCCTGGCCTGGGGGGTGATCGCCGGGCATGCGCGGCGCATGGTCAGCCCGGCGCAACAAGGCCGGGCCATGGCGGTGGCAATGATCGGTGCGCCAGTCGCCCTGTCGCTGGGGGTGCCGGCCGGTACCTGGCTGGGAGAACTGATCGGCTGGCGCAATACCTTTGCCCTGGTCTCGGTTGCAACTCTAGGGCTGGTTGCCTGGGTGCTGTGCAAGGTGCCGGACTTTGACGGCCACAAGCCGGGCCAGCGCCCGCGTGTCAGCCAGGTGTTGCGTACGCCAGGAGTAGTGGCGGTTCTGTTGGTGATTCTCACGTGGGTCCTGGCCCATAACGTGCTGTACACCTATATCGTGCCGTTTCTTGCTGCTGCGGGGTTGGCCGCGAGTACCGACCTGGTGCTGCTGACATTCGGCATCGCCGCCCTGGCCGGTATCGCTCTGGTGGGGACCTGGGTCGACCGGCACTTGCGCAGCCTGGTGCTGTGGAGCCTGGTCGGTTTTGCCACGGTGGCACTGGTGCTGGGGTTGGTCGGTCAGTCGGCGCTGCTGGTGTTTGTCAGCGTAGCGCTCTGGGGCCTGACGTACGGTGGTGCACCAACCTTATTGCAGACCGCCAGCGCCGACGCCGCAGGAGAGGGGGCCGATGTCGCCCAGTCGTTGATCGTGACCGTGTGGAACCTGGCCATCGCCGCGGGCGGCCTGCTCGGTGGGTTGTTGCTGAACTTCTGGGGAGTGGGCAGTTTCACCTGGGTAGTGTTGCTGTTGATCAGCGTGGCCTTGCTGATTGCCAGTCGCGCCCATCGTCATGGTTTTGTGCCGGGCGCGCGGGTGGTTGGCTAAGGTAGAATCGCTGCTCAGACAGGATATTTCGAGGTTGCAGCGGTGGAGTTACAGCAGGGCTTTGTCCTGACCCGGCATTGGCGCGATACCCCGGCAGGCACCTGCGTCGAGTTCTGGCTGGCCACCGATCAGGGCCCACGTCGCCTGCGCTTGCCGCTGCAAACCTCTGTAGCCTTTATCCCCGTAGCCTACCGTCAGCAAGCACAGGCGGTGCTGCGGGGTGAGCGTGGAGTCGAGCTGCGGCCACTTGAGTTGCGCGACTTCGAGCAACGACCTGTGCTGGGCCTGTACTGCCGTCAGCATCGCCAGTTGATCCAGCTGGAGAAGCGCCTGCGCGCTGCCGGGGTGCAGGTTTACGAAGCTGACATCCGTCCGCCCGAGCGCTACCTGATGGAGCGGTTCATCACCGCCCCGGTCAGCTTCAGTGGCACGCCGGACGAACAGGGTGTATTGCTGGACGCCCAGCTGAAACCAGCTCCCGACTACCGCCCAAAGCTCAAACTGGTGTCGCTGGACATCGAAACCACCGAGCGCGGCGAGTTGTATTCCATTGCCCTGGAAGGCTGTGGTCAGCGCCAGGTATACATGCTTGGCCCGGCCAACGGCGACGCCACTGGTATCGACTTCGACCTTGAGTATTGCGACACCCGCGCGCAATTGCTGGAGCGCTTGAACCACTGGCTGGCGCTGCACGATCCCGATGCGATCATTGGCTGGAACCTGGTGCAGTTCGACCTGCGCGTGCTCCAGGCACACGCCCAGCAACTGCAGGTCCCGCTGTGCCTGGGACGTGAAGGTGAGCCAATGGAATGGCGCGAGCATGGCAGCCGTGCGCACTTTTTTGCCGGGGCCAGCGGGCGTTTGATCATCGACGGTATCGAGGCGTTGCGCTCGGCGACCTGGAGCTTCCCTTCGTTCAGCCTGGAGAACGTCGCCCAGACCCTGCTCGGCGAGGGCAAGGCGATCGACACGCCGTACCAGCGCATGGACGAAATCAACCGCATGTTCGCCGAGGACAAGCCGGCCCTGGCGCGCTACAACCTCAAGGACTGCGAACTGGTCACGCGCATTTTTGCCAAGACCGAGCTGCTCACCTTCCTGCTGGAGCGGGCCACGGTCACCGGCCTGCCAGCCGACCGTAGCGGCGGTTCGGTTGCTGCATTTTGCCACCTGTACATCCCCCTGATGCACCGTCAGGGCTTTGTTGCGCCGAACCAGGGCGAGCGGCCCGATGAAGCCAGCCCCGGCGGCTTTGTCATGGATTCGCGGCCGGGCTTGTACGAGTCGGTGCTGGTGCTGGATTACAAGAGCCTGTATCCCTCGATCATCCGCACCTTCCTCATCGACCCGCTGGGTTTGATCGAGGGCCTGCGCGAGCCGGGTGACGATACATCGGTACCCGGCTTTCGCGGTGCGCGCTTTTCCCGCAGCCATCACTGTCTGCCAGCGATTGTCGAGCGGGTCTGGCAAGGGCGCGAGACGGCCAAGCGCGAACATAACGCGCCGCTGTCGCAGGCGTTGAAGATCATCATGAATGCGTTCTACGGCGTGCTGGGTTCCAGCGGATGCCGCTTCTTCGATCCACGCCTGGCTTCATCGATCACCCTGCGTGGCCACGAGATCATGCGCCGCACCCGTGAGCTGATCGAGGCCCAGGGCTATGCGGTGATCTATGGCGACACCGACTCCACTTTCGTCTGGCTCAAGGGCGCTCACAGCGAGGCCGATGCCGACGCCATCGGCCGGCGTCTGGTGCAGCAGGTCAACCAGTGGTGGCGTGAGCATTTGCGCGACAGCTACGACCTCGACAGTGCCCTGGAACTGCAGTACGAAACCCACTACAAACGGTTCCTGATGCCGACCATCCGTGGCGCCGAAGAGGGCAGCAAGAAGCGTTACGCGGGGCTGGTCCAGCGTGGCGACGGACACGAAGAGATGGTCTACAAGGGACTGGAAAGTGTGCGCACCGACTGGTCGCCGCTGGCCCGGCAGTTTCAGCAGGCGCTGTACGAGCGGATCTTTCGGCGTCAGCCCTACCAGGCCTATGTGCGTGAATTTGTGCGCCAAACCCTGGCCGGGGAGCTGGATGAGTTGCTGATCTATCGCAAGCGTCTGCGTCGGCCACTGGCCGACTATCAACGCAACGTGCCGCCGCATGTACGGGCGGCGCGCATGGCTGACGACTTCAATCAGCGCCAGGGCCGGCCCCGGCAGTACCAGAACGGTGGCTGGATCAGCTATGTGATCACCGTGGCCGGCCCCGAGCCGTTGGAGACCCGGCATTCAGCCATCGACTACGACCACTACCTGACCCGGCAACTGCAGCCGGTGGCCGATGCCATCCTGCCGTTTGTGCAGGATGACTTTACAGCGTTGATCGATAAGCAGATGGGCCTGTTCTAACCCGCTCCTACCCGCCGCGAATCAAGCCCAACGCCAGCATCAACCACGCCGCCGCAGCAATCGCGGTGACCGTGCGCACATGATTCCAGCGATTCCAGCTCGGTACATAACGGTGCCACGCTGCTGCCGCCTCGCTGCTGGCCGGGTCGAGGCGGGCCAGCGCCTGGTTTTTCGGCACGTTGAACAGCATCGTCACGACGATATTGCCTACCAGGTACAGGCCGCTACCAATTGCCATGCACAAACTGCCGGGTAGTGGCCAGCGCTGGTAAGCCCAGATCAGCAAACCGACGCAGGTCAGCGCCGTGCCAAGAAACAAGGCCAGGAACAAGCGGTTGAGCACCACCTGATTGATTGACTGCATGGCCGTCACGGCACTGTTCTCCGGGATACGTTCCAGTGCTTTCATGACGAAGTTGGAGAAGGCGAAGAACAGCCCTCCCATCAGGCCACAACCCAGGGCCGTGGCCAGGATCAGCAACAACAGCAAGGTATCGACAACGCTCATGGTCCGGTCCTTCAGTAGCGGCAGGGGCAGGCGTGGCTGACAGCCTTCAGCTATCCTCAGATTCAGATGTCAGCCTGTTCTGGACACGCCCAAGGCCTTACATGGAAATGGGAAGTTACCTTTGAGCTGTCCACGGATTTCGTCCTGTAGTTTAGGCTCGCACCTCGGATCTTTCGTCGCGATCTGTAGTCTTTGATGCATGGAATTTGAAGGAGATGCGCATGCGCGTACGGTCACTGACCTTTGCCACCTTGCTGGCCATCGTTGCCGGCCCCGTCTTCGCCGACAACAGTGATCCCCAACCGCTGGACCTGGATCTGTACAAGGCCCGTCCCTTGATTGTCATTGCGCCCAGTACTGCGGACCCGACCCTGCGCGCTCTGAACAAGGCGCTGGAAGATCCGGCCACCAAGGCGGCGTTCCAGGAGCGCAACCTGGTGCTGTACAGCATTGCCGGGATGATGGGCAAACGCGAAGGCAAGGACCTCGACCAGCAGACCACCATGGCGCTGATCCGTCAGTTCAGGTTCAGTGCCGCCGACACTGTCGTTACGCCGGTGGTGCTGGTGGGCAAGGATGGCGTACAGCATCGGATCGCACACACCGGTACCGTCGAACCGAAGGCGATTTTCGACGCGGTAGACGCCTTGCCGGCTGAAGAAAAAGCCATCGTCGCGCCAACCGTGGCGGAGCAGAAGCAGGCCGCCACCACGCCGGCTAAAGATGGCAAACCGGCAAAACCCGCCAAACCGGCCAAGCCGGCCAAGCCGGCCAAGCCGCTGCCACCGCCCAAGCCACTGGAAGACTGAGGCTGATCAACTGCCGCTCTTGACCTGGCTCCACACCCGGGTGCGTACCCGCTCGAGCTTGAGCGGCAAGGGCTCGAGCGGGAACAGGGTGTCGAGCACCGCTTGCGGCGGGTATACCGTGGGGTTGTCGCGGATGTTGGTATCGACCAGATCGGTCGCATCCTTGTTGGCATTCGGGTAGCCCAGGTAATTGGTCGAGGCGGCGATGACCTCGGGCCTGAGCATGTAGTTGATGAATGCCAGGCCTTGCTGCGGATTCGGCGCTTGCTTGAGCAGCACCATGTTCTCCAGCCACATTGGCGCCCCTTCGCGGGGAATGCTGTAGCGCAGCTGGCGGCCGTTGCCGGCATTCTCGGCGCTGAGCTTGGCCTCGAACACCCCGCCAGACCACCCCAGTACCACGCAGACATTGCCGTTGGCCAGATCGGAGATGAACCGCGAGGAGTCGAAGTAGCGAATATGCGGGCGCAGCTTGAGCAGCAACGCTTCGGCCTTGCGGTAGTCGTCCGGGTTCTTGCTGTTGTAGGGCAGGCCCAGGTAGTGCAGGGCGATGGGGATGATCTCGTTGGGGGCATCGAGCATGGCCACCCCGCATTCGCTCAGTTTGGCCAGGTTGGCTTCATCGAAGATCAATGCCCAGGAGTCCACAGGCGCCTGCTCACCGAGCAAGGCTTTGACCTTGTCCTGGTCGTAACCGATGCCGGTGGTGCCCCACATATACGGAGCGGCGTAGCGATTGCCGGGATCGTTGCTCTGCAGCTTGGCGAGCATCTGCGGATCGAGGTGGGGGAAGTTGGGCAACTGGCTGCGATCCAGCTCGGCCAGCACGCCGGCCTTGATCAGGTTGGGCAGCAGGTCGCCGCTGGCGAACACCACGTCATAGCCGCTGCGCCCGGCCATCAACTTGCCTTGCATCACGTCGCTGTTGTCGAACACGTCATAAACCGGGGCGATGCCCGAGGCCTGCTGGAATTCCTTGGTGGTGTTCGGCGCGATGTAGTCGTACCAGTTGTAGATGTGCACGCTGGGTGTGGCGGTTTCTCCCGCCTGAACGCCTGCCGCGCACAGCAACGCGGTCAGGGCCAGGGGTAAGCAGCGGATCGGCTTCATGGGGACACTCCAGGGTTCTTGTTGTTGGCAGGTAGTGTTAGGGGATCAACAGCTCGCGGCGCCCGTCGGGGTGCTCGATTCGCGTACCCGGTAGCAGCAGGCGGCGGTCTTTGAGGTAGTCGTAGTCGCGGCGGGCGAGTTGCAGTTGCTCAAGGTCCAGTTCGATCTGTTGGCGGCAAGGTTCGCGACCGGCCTCGAACTTCACGCGGCCGAACGGATCGACTACCGCGCTGCCACCGGCGAACACCAGCCCGCCATCACCTGGGCCGACGCGATTGACCATCAGGGCAAAGGCCTGGTTTTCCTGGGCGCGGGCCATGATCGCGGTACGGTGTACCGGGCCGTAGGGGTCCATGTTGCCGTTGCTGACAATGATCAGGTCGACGCCCAACTGGCCCAGGGCGCGGCTGCTCTCCGGCAGCTCGATGTCGTAGCAGATCAGCAGACCAATGCGCAGGCCTTTCCAGTACGCGGTTGCGTAGCGGTCGCCGGGCTGGAACAGCCCACGCTCGGACGGCCACAGGTGAGTCTTGCGATAGGACAGGGCGATGCCTTCGGGGGTGATCAGCACCGAGGTGTTGTAGTAAGCGCCGTCGGCCTGTTCGGCAATCCCGATCACGACCGCCACATCGTGTTCGCGCACCGCCTGCTGGACCGCTTGCAGGCTAGGGCCCTGCAGCGGTTCGGCAACTCGCGGCAGTTGCCCGGTGCTGGCAAAACCCATCAGCTGGGTTTCCGGAAACACCAGCAAGTCGGTGTCGGCCTTGCAGCCGGCAATCGCCTCCAGGGTGCGTTGCAGGTTGTAGGCGGTATCGCCGTCGCGGCCATCTATCTGTATCAGTTCGATCTTCATCGCGGTTCCTTGTCCTGAGCTGGAACCGAGTATGCGCGGCCCGTTGCGGGCCGGACATTACTGCGATGGGGTAACCCTCAGTGGTTAATGGCCGCGCGCCGGTCGAGTGTCGATGCTGAACAGGGCGATATCAGCCGGCGGACACTCAACTGATCCGTATAAATCCAATAAACCTGAATCTGTAACTCAGTACACCTCAACGCCATAGTAACGGCCTTCGTGATGAGGTCCGAACCATGTATCAGTATGACGAGTATGACCGTGCGCTGGTGTTCGAGCGCGTGGCGCAGTTTCGCGATCAGGTGCAGCGTTTCATGGCTGGCGAACTGAGTGAAGAAGAGTTCCTGCCGCTGCGCCTGCAAAACGGCCTGTACCTGCAAAAGCACGCCTACATGCTGCGTGTGGCGATCCCTTACGGCACCCTCGGTGCCCGCCAGATGCGCACCCTGGCGCGCATCGCCCGCGACTATGACCGTGGCTACGGGCATTTCACCACCCGTCAGAACATTCAGTTCAACTGGATCGAGCTGGAGCAGGTGCCCGACATCCTTCAGCACCTGGCCGAGGTCGAGATGCATGCCATCCAGACCTCCGGCAACTGTGTGCGCAACATCACCACCGAAGCCTTCGCCGGCGTCGCTGCCGATGAGTTGCTCGACCCACGGCCGCTCGCCGAAATCCTGCGCCAGTGGTCGACCATCAACCCGGAATTCCTGTTCTTGCCGCGCAAGTTCAAGATCGCCATCTGCTCGGCCGTTGAAGACCGCGCGGCGATCATGATGCATGACATCGGCCTGTACCTGTACCGCGACGGCCAGGGCCAGATGTGCTTGCGGGTCATGGTCGGCGGTGGTCTGGGGCGGACGCCGATTCTCGGTCTGCAGATCCGCGAGGGCCTGCCGTGGCAGCATCTGTTGTCGTATGTCGAAGCGATCCTGCGGGTCTACAACCGCCACGGTCGGCGCGACAACAAGTACAAGGCGCGGATCAAGATCCTGGTCAAGGCGCTGGGGATCGAGGCGTTCTCCCGCGAAGTGGAGCAGGAGTGGCAACACATCAAGGACGGTCCGGCGCAGCTCACGCTCGATGAGTTCCAGCGCGTGGCCGCCGCCTTCGAACCGCCGGCCTATGCCAGCGTGGTCGACAGCGAGCTTGAGTTCGAAACCCACCTGGCGCAGGACCACGGGTTTGCGCGCTGGGTGGCCTGCTGCGTGAAACCGCACAAGGTGCCGGGCTATGCCAGTGTGGTGCTGTCGACCAAGCCTGGCGTGTCGTCGCCACCGGGCGACCTGACCGCGGCGCAGATGGAGGCGGTGGCAGACTGGTCCGAGCAGTTCGGCTTCGGTGAAATCCGTATCGCCCATGAACAGAACCTGATCCTCCCGGACGTACGCAAGCAGGACTTGCACGCACTCTGGCGTCTGGCTTGCGAGCGCGACCTGGGGACCGCCAATATCGGCATGCTCACCGACATCATCGCCTGTCCCGGCGGCGATTTCTGTGCCCTGGCCAACGCCAAGTCGATTCCCATTGCCCAGTCGATCCAGCGCTGCTTCGAGGACCTGGACTACCTGCACGACCTGGGTGAGCTGAGCCTGAACATTTCCGGTTGCATCAATGCCTGCGGTCACCACCACATTGGCAACATCGGCATCCTTGGCGTCGACAAGAACGGCAGCGAGTGGTACCAGGTGACGCTCGGCGGCGCTCAGGGCAAGCACAGCACCTTGGGCAAGGTGATCGGCCCATCGTTCAGTGCCGACGAAATCCCGCGGGTCATCGAGCAGATCATTGCCACCTACTGCGCCTATCGCGAGCTGGACGAGCCCTTTGTCGACACCGTGCGCCGGGTTGGTCTGGAGCCCTTCAAAGAGCGGGTCTATGCCAAACGCCCCGAGGAGCTGATATGCGTAATGTGATTGCCCTGCGCAACGGCGAACCGCAGCTGCTTGCCGAGGATGGCTGGCAGCTGGTGCGCGACAGTGAAGCGGCGCTGCCTGAAGGTTTGCTGATTTTGCCGCTCGATCGCTGGCTGGCGCGTCAGGCGTCGCACCCTGGCGGTGGTGATGGCCTGTGGTTGGGGCCGGATGACGAGGTAGAGCCGTTGCAGCCCTGGTTGGCGCAATTGCCACTGATCGCGATCGATTTTCCCAGTTTTCGCGATGGGCGTGGCTACAGCCAGGCCTACCTGTTACGCACCCGGTTGGGCTGGCACGGCGAATTGCGCGCCATCGGCGATGTACTGCGCGATCAACTGAGCCATATGCGCCAGTGCGGTTTCGACAGCTTTGCCGTGCGTGAGGACAAGAGCGCAGAGGACGCACTCAAGGGCCTGGCGGGGATGAGTGTGCTGTATGGGCGCTCGGTGATCGAGCCGCGGCCATTGTTTCGACGCCGTTAAGCAGACCTGGCGGTGCCTGCGCGCTGCGCTGGCGGTTAGCTGGAATCCTGTGCCTGGGCTAACATCAAGGTGCCAGCAATGTGGTCGGCAATGGTGTTCGATTAATCGCCGCTTGCCCGAGCAAGGACTACCCCCATGGCCTCATTCACGCGTAACTGCGGTTTTGTGCTGATTACCTTGGCGTTGGTTGGTTGCAGCAACCTCGAGGAAGTCCAGGAGTTCGCTAACGAGTCAGCAAAATTTGCCAGCGACACAACACTGATTGATCACTATCAAAGCACCTTTGCGCGTGAAGCTCCGTTTCTGACCACCCCCGCCCAGAAGGCTCTGGCAAGCGACAATGACGCACGTCGGCAAAAGCAGCTGACCGATGTGCGTCGTTTGAACTATGGGGTTGCCAGTTACATGCAGACCCTGGCCCGCCTGGCGGGTGATGAGTCGTTCGATGTGTCCAAATCGCTCGATGGCTTGGCGCAGAGTCTCGGTAAACATCCTGAACTCGGGATCAACGAGCAACAGGTGGCGGCCTATTCGTCCCTGGCCAAGACAATTGCCAAAGGCCTGACAGCGGCTGCTCAGCAGGCAGCAGTGCGGGATATGGTTACTGCTGCAGACAGCGACCTGCAGGTGCTACTAAGCGCAATGAAGGATGTGCTGCGTTATGCGCAAGCCACCAGTGCCAATGAGAAGAGCACGGTGATTGGCCGCTACGAGTCAGAGATCCCGTTCTACCAACGGCAAAACATGTGGCTGGTTGCCAGTCTGGGCACCGAAGCCATGATTGCCAAACGGCAGGAATATGAAAACGTTGACGGCGAGTATGCCGCCGCGCAGCAAGCGCTGGACCGGATCAAGGCCGGGCATGCGCGACTGCGGGAGGATGCTGATCACCTGTCGGCCAAGGAAGTGCGTGTGGCGATCGATGCAATGACCAAAGAAATCAAAGCGGTTCGCAAACAACTCGACGGCCTTGAGTCTTGATCGGCCAGGAGCACGCACATGGCACTGCAAACCAAAGAAGAAATCGAACAGATCGCCGAGGTGTTGCGTAAGACGGCGGATGCCATCCATGAACGGCTGATGAAAGCCATTATTGACGAGGAAATTGAGCAGCGCGAGGCACAGCTGATCTTCAATGACGAGGTGTTGTTGCGACAGCAATGCAACAGCCTTTACATCGACGCAATCAATTGCGTGGTCGCCGATCTGTCGCAGAGCCAGGCGGCGGTGACCGCAACCATCAATGCCGCAAAAAAGACCATCAAAACCGTGCAGAACATCACCGTTTTTATCGATCTGGTAGCCGACCTGTTGCTATTGGCCGCAGCGATTTACGCTGCCAAACCGGCCCCGATCGTGGGTGCTCTCAAGGAGATAAAGGATGATATTGCAGCGCTCCCCGCTCAGTGAACCGGTGCTTTGACGCCTTATTCGCAGGAATGCGTTTGTGCAGTCTTGATGCGGGCCGCTCCAGCACGTATCGGCCCGTAGCCGTTAGAAGACGTGCCGCAACAACCAGTACAAGCCGCCTGCCAGCATAATCGCCGCTGGCAACGTCAGCACCCAGGCCATCAGCAGGTTGAAGATGGTGCGCATTTGCAGGCCCGAGCCATTGGCAACCATAGTCCCGGCCACCCCGGAAGACAGCACATGGGTTGTCGATACCGGCAGGCCGTACATGTCCGCAGCGCCAATGGTGCACATTGCCACCAGCTCCGCAGAGGCCCCTTGAGCGTAGGTCAGGTGGGTTTTGCCGATCTTTTCACCGACGGTGACCACGATCCGCCGCCAGCCGACCATGGTGCCCAGACCCAGGGCGATGGCCACGGAAATCTTCACCCACAGGGGGATGTAGCGGGTGGCATCGTCCAGCTGGCGCTTGAACAGTTGCAGGTTGGCCTGGGTATCGCTGTCGAAGCTGACCAGTTGATGCTTGTCGATCAGGCGAATGGATTCGCTGGTCAGGTACATGTCGTTACGCACGTTGGCCATGGCCTCGGCCGGCACACGGTTCAGCGAGCCATAGCCTTCGACTTCGCGGCCGATGGCGCCGGTCAGGGCGGCGAGGGCTGGAACCAGTTCAGGACTGGCTGCCGGTTGGCGGATGAATTCGGTCAGGGTCTTCCTCGGATCGGCGCTCAACAATTGCGGGGCGCCGCGCTGTAGCGACTGCTGGGTAGCCTCGGCCACTGCGGCAAACTGCAGGGATTGCTCGGCGGGCATGGTCCGGTTCAGGGCGTAGGCCATCGGCAGGGTACCGACCAGAATCAGCATGATCAGGCCCATGCCTTTCTGGCCGTCGTTGGAGCCGTGGGCAAAGGACACGCCGGTGCAGGTCAGGATCAGCAAACCGCGAATCCACCAGGGCGGCGGCGTGTTGCCGACCGGGGCCTGATACAAATCGCGGCGTTTGACCAGATGGCGCAGCACCAGCAACAACAGCGCTGCACAGGCAAAGCCGACCAGCGGTGACAACAGCAGCGAATAGCCCACCTTGCTGGCCTGGGCCCAGTCCACGCCGCTGCTGCCATCGCGGCCATGCATCAGTGCATTGGCCACGCCGACACCGATGATCGAACCGATCAAGGTGTGTGAGGAGGAGGCCGGAAGGCCCAGCCACCAGGTGCCGAGGTTCCAGATGATCGCCGACAGCAACAGGGCGAAGACCATGGCAAAACCGGCCGAGGAGCCGACCTTGAGGATCAGCTCAACCGGTAGCAGGGCGATGATGCCGAAGGCCACGGCGCCACTGGACAGCAGCACGCCAAGGAAGTTGAAAAAGCCGGACCACACCACCGCCACCGAGGCGGGCAGGGAATGGGTGTAGATCACCGTGGCCACGGCGTTGGCGGTGTCGTGAAAGCCATTGACGAACTCGAAGCCCAGGGCGATCACCAGCGCCACCCCAAGCAACAGGAAGGGGGTCCAGGTGGTGACTACCGTGCCGCTGGCATCGATGTCGTGCGCCAGGCTCCAGGCCGTGTAAAGCAAGCCGGCCAGCAACAGGCCGAAGAACAGGATCAGGGTGCCGCGACCGGGCTTGTGGTTGAGCTGTGGTCGTGGATCGGTTGTGGCAAGCGATGGACTGCTGGCCAGCGTCGGGGTAGTCATGATGACTCCGGGGTGGTTACCTCAGGCGGCAAGCTTAAAAAATCTGAGCGAAACGGACCTGATCCTGATCAATGAAACGTCTAGGCTGATACAAAATAATGCAGAGATGCCGATGATTCGCTGCAAGCGCGTTTATGATCCCGTGGCGGCCGACGACGGCCAGCGTGTGCTGGTCGACCGCTTGTGGCCGCGCAACAAGCGCAAGCAGCAGTTGCAGGCGCTATGGTTGCCTGAAGTTGCGCCGTCGACAGCATTGCGTCAGGCCTTTCATAAAGGCGAAGTGGATTTTGCCGGCTTTGCCGAGCGCTATCGTCAGGAGCTGACGGCGCGGCCCGAGCATTGGTGGTCATTGCTGGGCGTGGCCGGCAAGGGCGACCTGACCCTGCTCTATGCGGGCAAAGACACTGAACACAACAATGCCCTGGTGCTGGCCCAGTGGCTGGAAGACGAGCTGGACCGGCAGGGGCCGATGAGTTCGCCGGTGTGTTATGCCGGGGAGATCAAGCCCCTTTAGGCGGCTTGTGGTGGGAGCGGGCTTGCCCCGCGATGTGGGTTGACTGATCGACCGCCATCGCGGGGCAAGCCCGCTCCCACCGTAACCCTCTCCCTGCGCCGCAGTGAACTGTTAATTCAAGGATCTTACCCTTGCACCTTATCCCCGCCACCGACCAGCACTGCGCCTTCGCCCGCGACCTGACCCGCCGCGCCATGCTGCGTTACTACCACGAGTTCGACCTGCTGTGGATTGAAGAAGCCTTCGATCAGGCCTGGGGCTGGCGTGAGCAATGGTTGATCGTCGAAAACGACGCAGTAGTGGGCTTCTGCAGCCTCAGCCAGGACCGCCAGGCCCTGTACATCCGCGAGTTGCATCTGCTCGAGAATGCCCGTGGGCGGGGCATCGGTACTCAGGTATTGGAACAACTGGCCGGCTGGGCGGCGGAGCGGCGTTTACCGTTGATGCGTCTGACCGTGTTCAAAAGCAACCCGGCGCAGGCGTTGTACCGGCGCCAGGGCTTTGCAGCAGTGGGGGAGGATGAATGCTTCGTGCGCATGCAGCGAGCTATAGACCTGCACTGCGGTTGACGCGCACCACGCGGTCCTGGCGCTGGGTCGCATCAAGCAGCGGCCCCTGAACATCCAGCAGGTCGCCGATCAACAGGTTCTGCAGCAGCGGCTTGCCCTCGAAACGATTGTGCCCGAGCACCACCTGCTGCAGTCCTTCGACCCGCACCAGCGCCTTGCCTGCCTTGCCCAGGGTGTTGCCACTGAGGGTCAGTGGACCCGCCAATGGCGCGGCGTTGCGCAGGCTGATGGCATATTCCGGGGTGTTGCCGATGCGGTTATTGACCAGCATTGCGCCGCTTACCTCGCTGGCGTCTACGGCGCTGCCCTGGCTGTTGCCGATCAGGTTGTCCTCGATCAGCAGGGGGGCTTGCGCTGTAGGGGCCAGATTGCGCAGTTGCAGGCCGTTGCCGCGGCTGTCACCGATCAGGTTGGCGCTGAGCAGCAGGGCGCCGCGCTGCTCGTTGATCTCGATGGCGGCCTTGTGCGCACCAAGGATCAGGTTGCGCTCGATCCGTGCCACGGTCTGCCCGCGCAGGCGGATACCACTGTTGTTGTCGATGCCGCGCAGCTGATTGTTAACCAGGCTGACCTGGCTGTCGCGCACGTCGATGGCGTACTGCTGGGACTGCTCGAAACGGCTGTCGTTGATCTGTGCTTGTGTGTGTTGCAACTCGACGGCGCTGGACAGCTCGTTGAACCGGCTGTTGCGCACGAGCAACGTAGCCTGGGCCGTGCCCGGCGCCTGCTGGCTGCTCAAGGCGGTGGTCAGGCCACGGGACAGGTTGGCGTTGTAGCCCAGGCGCTCCAACGTCGAGCCGGTCACCTGGGTGTGGCTGCCGGCCCAGGCCACCACGAAGGGGCGCCAGGCGCGCTCGGTGCTGCCCGGTTTGTCACCGGCGACACTGGCCAGGCGTGACTGGTTCAGGCCCAGCCAACCCTGGTTGATCAGTGCCGTGCCCGAGTAGCTGTACAGGTACAGGCTGGTGCCTTCCAGCACCAGGCCGCCATCACTGCCGATCATCAGCGGGTAGCTGAGCAGGTAGCCGTCCTTGTAGGGCTTGAGGATCCGCGGGTTGTTCAGGGCAGTATGCAATTGCCCCAGGGTGATGCTGCCGCCACGTATCAATACCGCTTGCGGGTGATGCGCCTGGTAACCGGCAATGGCGCGGAACAGACCGTTATTGACGAACGGCTCGAACGGCCAGCTGCCGGTCTGCGAGGAAAACATCGGTTGCAGGCTGACACTGGCACGCCCGGCCGGGCGCGGGCGTTCCTTGACCTGTAGCTGCACGGCCTGGGCAACCTGTTGTTGCAGCTGCTGCAACTGTGCCTGATGTTCGGTGTTGCTGATCTCGTTCAGCGACTGCTGCATCGGCAGGCTTTGGCTGGCGGCCTGGGCCGTGCCTGCGCAGAGCAGGACGGCAAGGCAGCAAAGGGAAAGCGGGCGCATGGCCATGGCGATTCGTCCTTGGGTTACGGCAGTTTGGGGTACAGCGGCTTGAGCGGGCCGCCAATCTGGCTGTAGTTGTCGACGTCGCCGTCTTCGCTGTCGTACAGCTGGCGCGCCAGGCGATGCTCTGGCGCGCGCTGCAGGAAGGGGATCAGCCAGGCCAGCTTGTAAGGCGCCACGGCGATCTGCGATTGGCCCTTGAGTTCGGGCAGGTCGTCGGCATCGAGGATGCTGCGTGCGGCGAAATTACCCAGCAGTTCCAAGGTCTGCTGGTCTTGCGCGCTCCAGGGCAGTCCATTGACCCGCGCCGACTCGGCCAGCAACACCAGTGGCACCAGCGCGTACTGGCTATAAGTGGCGGCCAGCTTGCCGCGGGCGACTTCCAGCGGCAGGTAGGCATAGCTGCCGTCGCTGGCTTTGACCGCCTGTTGCAGGCCAAGGCGCAGGTTGCCGTCGGCCCACTGGATGAAGTCGTCACGCTCGATCAGCATGCCGGTCGCCGCCACCGCCCAGGCCGCCCAGTAGTCATGGTTGTTGAACCAGGCAAAACCCTGGGCCCTGCGCGGCTGGTATTCGGCAATGATCCGTTCGCCCAACTGCGTGAACCACTCGCGTTGTTGCGCCGACAGTTGCAGCTTGCCGTCGCTGGCCGCCTGGGTCATCAACAAGGTCGAGGCCATGGCGGCGACCGCCCACTTGCGTGCGGCCATACCGGTGCTGCTGGCGTCCGGGTTGAGCAGCGCCCGGGCTTCGGCCCAGTGCTGCAGCCATTGGTCCTGGCAGGCCAGGGCCATGTTCGCCTGCTGCGGCGTTTTCGCCCGCTGAAAGCGCTTGCTGGCATAGATCAGGCCGCCGATGAACTGCTTGACCTGCTTGCCGATCTTTTCGCTGTTGGCATCGGGACGGCTGCGCAGGGTCGATTTGCTGGCATCGCGCTGGTCGTACTTGCTCTGTATCTGCAAGCTGCCGGTGTAGGGCGCTGGTGGCTCCTTGCTGCAGTGCAGGGTGCGGTAGTCGGCGATCATCGCCGACTGCGCGGTGGCCCGTGGCGGCCAGATCGAACTGGCGGCCAGGCTGTGGCCCAGTTGCAGGCTGGCGCACAGGCCCAGCGCCAGTGCACTCCAGGTTTTCACAGGCATAGTCGGGTTTCCACCTGGGTGGCGGCGCTGCCGGGTTTGGTCGGCTCCATGAACACCGAGAGCAGATTGGCCCCGGCAAATTCCTTGGCACGGCTCAGTTCCAGGTAGTACTGGCCACCCGTCACCACCGCCTCGCGGCGGAACCAGACCTTGTCGCGCGCACCGTTGTCGTAATAGACGATCACGTAGAAATCCTTGACGTTCTTGTCGCCGATACGGATATCGAGAAAACCACCGTTCACCGTCTTGCGCGCTTCGCCTGCGTTACTGAGCAGCTCGATGCGTTCGTTGACCTTCAGCGCCGGACGCTGCAAGCGGTTGGCCATGACCTCGGTGGACACCGGGCAGCCGCCTTTGATCGCCGGTATCAACTGGCGGTACATCAGCTCGGATTCCAGCTGGTAGTTGGCCGGCAGCTCCCAGATGATCAGCTTGGGTGGCGCCTTGGGCTTGTAGTTTTCCGACAGCAGGTATTCGAGCAGAGAACCGTCCTGGCCGACGCCGGGCAGGGCGTAGTTGAGGATGTCGACGTCAAGGTACTGCTTGAGGTAGCCGTCGAAGTTGAACTGCTTGCTCTCGTCTTCGCGGGCGGCGGCGTTACTGTCGCCGACCAGAATCACCTGCGGGTCCGGTGCGTCGTCGAACAAGGCCTCGGCGCCCTGGTCCTGCGGGATGGTCTGGTAGCCGCGCACGTACTGAAAGCCGTAGTTGTTGCCACAGATGTAACTCAGGGCCAGGTTCAGGGTGCCGTCCTTGGGCACCATCACCCCGGGCTCGGTGCGGTACTGCTTCTTGTCCAGGGAGGCATAGAACGGTTGGCGGCGCACTTCCTCGGCCACCAGGCGGGCGGTGGCCTCGGCACCGCTCGGCGTCCAGTGGTGATCGCGGCGAAAGAAGAACTCGCCCTCGGGCGGGTTCTGCACCAGCTGCATCATCGGTGCGACGATGGCGCCACCGTTGCGCAGTTGCTGCAGGTAGCTGCTCAGGTTGCCGCTGGCGCGGGCGAAGTCGAAGCCATGCAGTTTGTCGGCGTACAGCTTGTCGCGGTGCATCAGGCCGCGGGTCGGCTGGATGGCCATGGCCACCTGGATACCCTGACGATGGAAGGTGTCCATCAGGCGCGCGAACTCCGGGCGCATGGGCGCCGGAATGCCGAAGTCGTTGGTCAGGTCGACGGCCGAGCGAAACAGCCAGCGATCCTTGCCCGGAACGATTTCGCGCATCAGCTTCATGCGGCCTTCGGCGTAATGCTGGGGATTGCTCAGGCCCGGGCACATCAGGCATTCCAGGCCCTTGCAGGTGGTCTGGGTGGTGTCGGCTGCAGTGCCGTGCGCGCTGAACAGCGCGCCGGCAACGGCCAGGCCAAGGGCGAAAAGGCTTTTCATGGCGCCGCTCACTCGCTCGGGTCGATGCTGTTGGCCAGGCTCATGCTGCGATAGCCGGCGCCCTGAGGCAGCAGCACGTAGCTGTAGGAGCGGCCTTTCTTGAGGAACAGTTCGTCGAACTGGGCGATTTTCTGTTGATCGTCGAAAGCGGCGAAACCGATCTTGATTTCGTTGACCATGCGGCTGCCGGTCTGGTCTTTGCCCAGGGTATCGACCACCACGCTCTTGCCATCAACGGTTTTCAGTGAAGCCTTGGCCGGGGTCAGGTTGTAGAAAGCGATCTGCGCTTTTTTCGGCTCGTTGACGTACTTGTCGGCGATCAGCGTCAGGCTGTTGCCGTCATAGACCACGGTGCTCGCGGCATTGGCCTTGAGCTGCGGTTCGATAGCCTTGGCGCCGACGGCGATCTTGTGGCTACCGGCCGGGGTGAAACGGTAGCCGCTGAGCTGGCCGGCGGCGACCCGCTGCGGGTTGACCTTGCCACTCAAAGTCACGTCGATGTTGCTGTCTGACAGGTTGAGCACCCGCACAAAGGCGGAGTCGGCCGGGGCCACGGCGTCGTACAGGTCGGCATTGCCTTCGGCGGCAATACCCTGGGTGCTGACCAGCAGCAGGGTACTGGCGGTGAGCAGGCACTTGAGCGAACGATTCATGGTGATCTCCTTGAAAATGTCAGAAATGCTGGGTCTGGCCGGGACGGCTCAGGGAGCCCAAGCGGTGGGCGAGCAGGGTGCGCAGCGGGAACTCCCAGATCACCGTATCGATCTGCGGGTTCTTGAGGTCGTCACTGGCGAGGAACTGGTTCATCGCTTCGAATGGGCCGCGAGCTTCCACCGCGACACTGAGCAGGTCGCGGTTGAGTGCTTCTTTGAGAAAACCGGTGAAGTTCCAGTCGTCGATCTTGCTGTAGCTGGTGCCGACCAGCAGCAGGCTCTGCTGCTCGTCGGCGAACAGCGCGTCAGTGTTCTGTTCGGCCTTGAGGGTTTCGTACAGGGCGATCTGGCTGGGGCCATACTGCGGGGCCAACTGGGCGTGGTTGAACTGGATGTAGTTCATCAGGTCGCCCTTGACGGTTTTCTCGGCAACCTTGTGCGACACATAGCGTTCATCACCGACCAGGTCCGGGCGCTGGCGTGCCAGTTCATAGGCGGTCAGGCGTGCGCCTTCCGGGCTCCAGTGGGTGTCGGATTTGAGAAACAGCGCGGGGCCGGCGCTGTTGTAGAGGAAGGCCGAACGCACCGGCGTGACCTCGGTTTTCTGCGCCTGCAGGCCGGCAACGAAGCGGTCGTACAGGCTGATCGCCCGTGGGTCGACAGCGCGTTCGGCATATGTGCCATAGACATCCACTTTCATCGGCAGCGGCAGCAGGACCAGGCGTTTGTTGTGTGCCTTGAGCTTTTGTTCGACCTCGGCGATCTGCGCCAGCTGGCCCTCGAGGTTGGCTTGCAGGTTGTTCGGTACGCGGTATTCCTGGTTGGTGTAAAGCCAGCCGTCCTTGCCCAGCACCACGCCTTTGGTGCCTTCATCGAACAAGCGGTACTGGGCGTTGGCCCACAGTTCAACCGAGGGTTCGCGCAGGAAGAAGCGCTTGTCGTAGACCTGCTCGAACTTGCGCAGCAACTTGCCATCGACGAACAGGTTCCAGGCATCGCTCTGGCTTTTCGCGAAGCTGAACACCGGCGGCAGGGAATAGACGAACATCCCTGCCAGCACTACGCCAAAGAGAATGCCGTTGACCTTGCTCGCCGAATTCATGACCGGGTACATGGCCGTCTCCTAGAACTGGAAGTACAGAAAGGGTGAGAAGGAGTTCGCCGCCAGGCTGCTCAGCGCCAGGGCGAAACCGGCCCACAGCAGCACGGCCTTGAGACCGCCGACATGACGCATGAAGTACTGCTCCTTGTTGCCGGCGTAGTAGCGCACGTTGTTGCTGCCAGCCAGGACCAGCCAGCATAGGGCGACGGCGGCGAACGACATGGCCATCTTCGAGGCGCCAAGCACATACAGGTCCAGCGAACCCAGGCCGTTGAAACCGAACAGCGCCTGGTAGATGTCCAGGCTGTGGCGCAGGTCGTTGGTGAAGAACAGCGGCATGCTCAGGATGATCAGCACGAAGGTGCGCAGGTTGCGGCCCAGGTGGTAAGGCGTGGTGATTTTGGTCGCCAGGTTGTATTTGCGCTCGATGACCATCCCCAGGCCAAAGAACAGGCCCCAGAAAATGAAGGCGAAGCTGGCGCCGTGCCACAGCCCCGACAGCAGCATGGTGTAGACCAGCGCCGGCAGCGCCCCGGCCACCCGTTTGCGCACCAGCGGCATGTACACGTAATCGCGCAGGAAATGCGCCAGGGTCATGTGCCAGCGTGCCCAGAACTCGGTGATGCTCTGCGAGACGTAGGGCTGGTTGAAGTTTTCCGGAAAGCGGAAGCCCATCATCAGCGCCAGGCCCAGGGCCATATGGCTGTAACCGGCGAAGTCGAAGTACAGCTGCAGGGTCGAGACCACCAGGCCGAACCAGGCGTCGCTGAGCTGCAGGGTGCCTTCGCTGATGAACAGCACGTTGATCGGCGCCAGCTGGTCGGCGATCAGCACCTTCATGATGAAGCCGAGCATGAAACGACACACACCCAGGGAAAACAGCTCCAGGGAGTGAGTGCGCTGGCGCAGCTGAGGCGCCAGCTGGCTGTAACGCAGGATCGGGCCGGCGACCAGGTGCGGGAACAGCGCGACGAAGGCGGCGAAGTCGATGAAGTTGTTGGTCGGCGTCGCGTCCTTGCGGTAGATGTCGACGATGTAGCTCAGGGCATGGAACACATAGAAGGAAATGCCCAGCGGCAGGAAGATGGTCTCCAGGCTCCAGGTGTTGATACCCAGCGGCGCGAGCAGGGCGGCGAGCACTTCGGCGCCGAAGTTGGCGTATTTGAAGTAGCCCAGGGTCGACAGGTTGCCGACGATACCGATCCACAGCAGGCGCAGGGCCCAGCGCTTGTCGCCGGCATCCAGACGCGCCTTGATGCGCAGGCCGAACCAGTAGTTCCAGTAGGTGATGGCGACGAACAGCAGCAAGAAGTCCGGGCGCCACCAGGCATAGAAGATGTAGCTGGCGGCAACGATCACGGTCGAGCGCCACTGCGGCCGGGCGAGGAAGTACACGGCCAGGAACAACGGCAGGTAGAGGAACAAAAACACGTTGGAGGCGAAGATCATCGAAGGGTCCGTCCTTAGTAGCTGATCACCACGCCGACACTCAGCTGGTAGTCGTCACCGCTGTCCAGGGCGTTGCCAGCATTGAGGTAGCTGGCGCTGACCAGGGCGTTGACGTCCAGGTGCTTGCCGTCGATGGCCACGGGAAACATCTTCCAGTAGTAATTGAGGTCGTACATTTGCCCGACATCCTTGCCGCCGCCGTGGTTGCCCTGGGCGATGGCGCGGTTGCGTTCGCTGCGCTGGTCGCCGTCGATGCGCACCGGCAGGGTGCCGTCGGCGTCGCGCAGCTTCAGCTCGGTCACCCGCAGGTCGAGGGCACTGCGTGGGGTCGGATTGGTTTCCAGGCTGATGCCGTAGTAACTCAGGTTGCGCAGGTCGAGGCTGACGAAGGAGCTGGCCAGGCGCGTGCTGTAGCTGCCCTGGCGGGTGATGCGGTCGGACTGGATGGCATTGAGGCGAAAGCCGTCGTTGTCGTTGCTCGGCTTGTCGGTCAGGCCACCGCGCAGGGCTACCCGTGGTGTCCACGGCAGGTCGTGAAAGCGCTTACCGATTTCGCCCAGCGCTGCCCAGCCGCTGGCATGGTTGCCGGTGCTGGTGGTGCCGTTGCCATCGGTGTTGTCGACCTTGCCATCGAGGCCGGCCAGTTCCAGGTGGTAGTCACTGAACAGCGGGCTGACATCCAGGTCGTCGGCCTTGAAGAACAGCCCGTAGCGCATGCCCTTGAAGTCGTAGCGATCCTCCGGGTCGTGGCCGCTGTGGTCGTTCTCGTGCATCAGGCGCACACCGGCCCAGTTGCGTTCGCTCCAGCGGTAGGCGTACTCGCCCATCAGGTAGGTGGTGCGTTCTTCACTGTCGGCCAGGCTGTTGACGTCGCTGTTGTAGTTGTAGAACTTCTGCCCCACGGCAAAAAAGCCACGCGAGAAGGTGTCGTTGTAGTTGAAGCGCAGCGACTCCAGGCTGTCGTCCCACCAGATGCCGTAGTCATCGAAGTAGCGCTGGCGACCGACCGACAGCGAGAAGCGCGGGTCATCGCCGAGCAGGTTGCGTTTGACATACAGCTCACGCAGTTCGGCGTACCAGCCTTCAGGCTGTTCGCGGTCGAAGCTGTTGCTGTTTTCGTTCTGCGTGCTGATCGACTGGCTGGAGTCGTAGTTCAGCCACAGGCGGCCATAGACCATCCACTTGGCCCAGCGCTTTTCCGGCGAGTACCAGGCAAAGGACGGCTCGTAGCGCAGGCTGTAGAACATCTCGCGGCTGCGGCCGACTTCGGAGTTTTCCGGGCCGTAGCCGGTCTGCACGGTCAGCTTGTTGAAGAACTCCGAGGTGATCACCGGCACACTACCGTCGCTGGGCAACACCCGCACCGGTTCGTTGCTGTCTGCTTCGGGGCCGGTGACTTCTTCGGCGGCCATGGCCGGGTACAGCGGTGTCAGGGCCAGCAGGGCACCGAACAGGGAGTGATGCGCTTTCACAGGGTTGCCTCCTTCAACAGATCGGCGCGCGCCGCCAGGGCGCGCTCGATGTCATCCT
Organism: Pseudomonas putida; assembly: GCF_028682475.1. Taxonomy (GTDB): domain Bacteria; phylum Pseudomonadota; class Gammaproteobacteria; order Pseudomonadales; family Pseudomonadaceae; genus Aquipseudomonas; species Aquipseudomonas putida_AG. Next base: position 101,596 of record NZ_JANHLE010000001.1, on the reverse strand, counting down.
TTTTCAGGGTCTTTTCCAGGCGTTTGATCAGGCTGCGGGCGCCACTTTCGCCCAGCTCGAGCGCCACCTGGGCATAGGTGTAGGCTTTGACCGGGTCATGGCAGATGGCCCGGCCGTAGGCGTGCAGGGTGGCCATGCGGTACCAGGCGGTAGTCGAACCGGCCTGGGCCTGGGCCTGGAAAATCTGCAGCGCCTTGTCCTGGTCCGGCTCGTCTGCCACGCCTTTGCTGTAGTAATCGGCCAGCAGCAACTGGGCGTCGGGGTAGTGGCTGGCGATCAATTCATCGATCAGCGCGCGGGCTTTTTGCGGGTCCAGGGTCAGCCAGTTGTTGACCATGTAGAACGAGGCTTGCAGGGCCTTGGCGCGGGTCGGCTCATGGGCTTGCACCTGGTTGATCAGGGCCTGGGTCTCTTCAGCGTTATGCGCGGTGGGGTCGGAGATCATGTAACTGGCCTTGGACGCTATCGCCGGTACATAGCCGCGCTCGACAGCATTGTCGCGCCAGCGCAGGGCCTCGCCGCGGGCCAGCTCCAGTTCTTCTGTGCGGGCTTTTTCCCGCGCCAGTTGCGCGGCGTCAGGTTGCACCTGGACAGTGCCCATGGCCCGTACCTGACGCGCCTGGCGGTCGCTTTCCAGGTCGGCCCGCTGCACGCTGTTGATGCTGTCGAGCAGCGAACCGATGCGGTGCACGATATCGACTGCCAGGGTCGGGCGCTGGGCTTCAAGGCTGCGGGCAAAGGCCGGGAAGGCGCGGTCCTGGTCGTCGCCGAGGAAGCGGTAGTAGCGATCGACGGCGCGCACATCCACGCGCACCGCTTGCTGGTACCAGTGCTCAGCCGACTGCCGGTCACCCTGGCGCTCAGCCAGGACCGCACGGTACAGCTCGGGGCGGCAGTTGAGCAGGCACGATTGCTGGTACAGCGCCAGCAGTTGCTGCGCCTGATCGGTGGAGACCAGTTGCGGGTAGACCAGATACACCTCAAGGGTGGTGCTGGCGTTGCGCGGGTCGAGGGTTGCCGGGTAGCGCGTCAAGGCCTGGGCTACCCAATCGCGCTGACCCTGTTGCAGGCTCGGGGTGCGATCAAGCAGACGCGCCAGCGACGCCAATGCCGGAATCTGCCCGCGGCCGTCAGCGAATGCTTCCTTGTACAGGCCAAGCACTTCCTGACGGCTGGCGCCGTCGGTGTTGGCCAGCACGTCACCGAGCAGCAGCTTGGAGGCCAGGTCGCCCCGTTCGGACAGCAAGCGCAGATCGCCACTGACATTGGCACTGGGGTCCTTGTACAGCGCATAGCGGATCTGCTCCAGGCTCTGGCCGGCCGATACGGCGCCGGCACAGGCTACGCACAGGCTTGCCAGCAGCAGACGGGAGGGCATCATCGCGTTCATCGCCAATCCTTCCTTTGCGTTCAACGCGATGCCGTGAACGGCAGGCCGAGGAACAGGTCGACCGCCACTGGCTTCTGATAGGCCTGGCGTGGCAACGGGGTGTCCGGGGCGATGGTCAGGGCCAGGTTCTTGTTGGCTTCATCGACGCGCGAGTCGACCACCTTGCCGCTGAAGTGCTCGTCCAGGCCGAACACTTTCAGGTTCACCGAGGTGACCCGGGAGATATCGGCCAGCTTGTCGAAGGGCACGTTGGCGGTGACGAACAGGCCCTCATCGCGCGGCAGCAAATGCATCAGCGGCGCCTGTTTGTAGCCAAAGCCATCCAGGGGTTTGTTGGGGAAATAGACTTCGCAGTCGCACGGACTGTTGATCACCGTCTCGATGCTGGCGCGCCCGAGCAGGGTCTGCAAATCGCCTGGCGACAGATCGGCCAGCGCTTTCATGTCCGCCGGGCTGGTGAAGCTGGTGGCCAGCTGGGTGGAGATATTGGCCACAGGCTGACCGGCTTTGACCTCGGTCTGGCCGGGCTGCAGGAGGAACTTCACATAACCGTTGTCGGGCATGCTGATGACCTGGGCATTGGCCGAGACCTGGGCCTGCACCGCCGGAATGCGGAAGAACAACAGGTAGCTTTTGTAGGCCACAAAGCCCAGGGCGGCGAGGCCGGCCGCGGCGTAGAGCAGGGTGCCGGTCACGGCCCGGAGGCGATCGCTGCTGCTGCGTGCGCTGGCGTGCTGTTGCTTGCGTTCCTTGATGTAGTTCTCGCGCTGCATCACGTTGAACAGGCCGTTGATGTCGGCAATCTCGCCCGACAGGTAGGCGCTGATGATGTAGCGCAGGATGTCGCGTTTCTGTGCATCGAGGTCGACGAACTGGGCACCGACTTCCTCGCCACGCTGGGAGACGATGCGCACCTTGCCGTCCAGGCTCAGGTCGACCTGGTTCAGGCGCAGGCGGATCGAGGCGTTGTACAGGCTGCCGATGGTCAGCGGCTGGTTGTGACGCAGGCCGATACCGCCCAGGGAGATGTCCTGCAGGCTGGTTTCCACGGTCGGCTGGCCGGCCGCTGTCAGGGTGACGCTGGCATTGATCCGGGTACGCACGTACTGGCGTTCGTCGATCGCTTCATGGACGACATTGGCTGCGGCTTTAGCGGGAACTGTAGGTGTACTTGAGCTACTCATGGCAGGCGCCTTTCCTTAACGTTGCGTGAGTTCGAGAAGAACCGAGATGACTCCGAAGAAAATCGCGATGGAGGAAAACAGCATCGCTTTGGAGGACCAGCGGTTCAGGGCGGCATCGAAGTTGACGCTGCCGTTGCTTAATGTGGTTTTCTGCCGGGTCCAGCGCTGCTGGTCCATGTGGAACAGCGCGTAGATCTTCATCACCGAGCCGACAATCTGGTTGTAATAAAGAACAAAGGGGTACACCGGGCTCACCGGGTGGCCGGCGAACAGGAACAGCACGGTGACGATGCTGCGCGACAGCAGCACCCAGAACAGGTACACCAGCAGGTACTGGATGCCGAACACCAGGCCGGCGACCACCGAAGCGGTCAGGCCCATCAGGCAGGTCCACATCGACACCCGCTGATCGAGCAGCACGTACAGGGTGAACAGGCCCAGGCGCGCACGACCGAGCAGGGCGGTGGCGCGAAAGTTCTGCCGTAGCGAGTTGCCGTACCAGCGGAACATCAGTTGGCGGGTGGCGCGCCAGAAGCTGTTGTCAGGTGGATGCTCGACGGTCAGGGTGTTGCTGTCGGGCACATAGAAGGTGTCCCAGCCGGCACGCATCAGGCTCAACCACGAGGACTTGTCGTCACCGGTGAGAAACTGGAAACGGCCCAGACGCCAGTGCTCGAGAAAGTCGGCTTCGACGTCACGAATGAAGTCCGGGTTGGTCATGACGCTGGCGCGAAAGAACGACAGCCGTCCGGTCAGGGTCAGCACCCGGTGCGACAGGGCCATGGAACACATGTTGATGTGCCGCTGTACAAAGCGCATCGAGTGCCACTGGCGCATCAGGTTGCTGCCTTCGACCTCGCAGAACTCGTTGGTGGTCAGGCCGCCGACCTTGGGCAGGTAGGCGAACAGTTTGACCGCGCGCTCGACGCAACCGGGCAGCATCATGGTGTCGCCATCGACCACACCGACCACCGAATCCTCCAGCGGCATCTGTCGCGACAGGGCGCGGAAGGCGTGGGCCAGGCCATCACGCTTGCCGGTGCCACGGGCGCGAACGATCACCAGCTTGATGTCGTCGCGGTCCCTGACCTCGTTGCGCATGATCTGCTTGATGAACTGCTCATCGCCTTTCTCGACGATCGAGGCAATCACCGTGCATGGCACCTTGAGCCGTTGCACCTCCTGGAACACCGACTGGTAGACCTTGAAGGTGGTGTGGGTGGGGATGCGAAAACTGGTCACCACCATGAACATGTGCGCGGGCAGCGCCGCATCACCCATGCGCTCGACCGCCTTGCGGATACGCGGGAACTTCCAGTGCAGGAAGTACATGCCGCGCAGGTAGTGGACGATGGCATTGCCATAGCGCCACATGCCCAGGGTGCCGATGATGAAGATGAAGCTGTGGTGGCTCGGGTCCAGATACGCCGGGGCGATCATCTCCGAGGCCAGGGCGATCAGGCCGAACAGGCAGGCCCAGGCGCATAAGCTCATGGCTGCCCGCTGTGCGCCCGAAGGCGGTTGTTGCTGTCGTTCCATCAAACCGTTGCTCCGTTGTACAGGCGCCTGGGCCTGAGCGAAACGCGCACTTGCCGGGCCCGGCCACGGTGCGGCAGGCAGACAAAGGCAGGTGTTCAGTTCGTTCAGGCGCAGGCCTGGGATGCTTGCCGGGTGCTCGCTACGGAGCTTCAGGCGTTACCAGCAGATACCCTGTTGGCTGCTGTTGCTGCCATGGGGCATGAAGCCGACCAGGTCGATCACCTGTTTGCCATCGGCGACATCCAGGGCCTGGGCGAAGCGGTCGTCGTTGTTGCCCAGGACAATCACGTCGGCGCCGTTGATCACCTGGCTGAGGTCGCTGCAGAGCAGGGACGACACGTGCGGGATCTTCGACTCGATGTACTCGCGGTTGGCGCCGAAAACCCGCGCGTACTCGACGTTGGCGTCGTAGATGCTCAGCTCGTAGCCTTTGCCGATCAGCATCTCGGCCAGTTCCACCAACGGGCTCTCGCGCAGGTCGTCGGTGCCGGACTTGAAACTCAGGCCGAGCAGACCGATGCGGCGTTTGTCCTGGCGGACAATCAGCTCGAAGGCATTGCGCACCTGATTGCGGTTGCTGTCCATGATCGAGGCCAGCAGCGGGTGCTCAACGTCCAGCTGCCCGGCACGGTAGGTGAGGGCGCGCACGTCCTTGGGCAGGCACGAGCCACCGAAGGCGAACCCTGGGCGCAGGTAGTAGCGCGACAGGTTGAGCTTGTAGTCCTGGCAGACCACATCCATCACCTCGCGGCCATCGACACCGGAGGCCTTGGCAATGTTGCCGATTTCGTTGGCAAAGCTGACCTTGGTCGCATGCCAGACGTTGCAGGTGTACTTGATCATTTCGGCGACTTCGATCGACTTGCGGATCACCGGTGCATCAAGGCCCTTGTACAGCGACTCGAGGAGGTCGCCAGAGTGTTGGTCCAGCTCGCCGATCACGGTCATGGCCGGGAAGTCATAGTCCTGGATCGCCGTGCTTTCGCGCAGGAACTCGGGGTTCACGGCAACCCCGAAGTCGACCCCGGCGCGTTTGCCCGAGGCCTTCTCAAGCAACGGGATGACCACATTCTTTGCCGTGCCTGGCAGAACCGTGCTGCGCACCACAATGGTATGGCGGCTGCCTTTGTCGCGCAGGGCCATGCCGATTTCGCGGCACACCGCTTCCATGTAGACCAGGTCCAGGTCGCCGTTTTTCTTGCTCGGTGTACCGACGCACAGCAGCGACATCTCGGTCGCCAGGACGGCGGCCTGAACATCAGTGGTGCCGCGCAGGCGGCCCTGGTTCACGCCATCGAGCAGCAGTTGCTCAAGCCCAGGCTCGACGATCGGCGATTTGCCCTGGTTGATCATGTCGACTTTGTCCTGAGAGATGTCGACTCCCAACACCTGGTGGCCGCGGGCAGACAAGCAGCCGGCACATACAGCACCCACATAACCCAGTCCAAAAATACTGATGTTCATAGTTCCCTCTTCCGGGTTCAGCAAGGCTGACTCGGTTACTCAGTTAATCGGTGATGTCGACGAGGCGAGCACGCATAAACGTATCGCGCGCTGAACAGGCGATGGCCGTGTTGTTCGTTGTCTTATTTCTATCCTAAGGGGGAAATTTTTAGTTACGCAAGCAATCTGTTGTCGTTAATTCAAAACTATTTGATATTTGTTTGTTAAGTTTAAAAAACTGTTAAAAATCAATAGCTTAAACTTGCCAATAAGTTGCGTGTCAAAAATCAGTCTCGCCTTGATTGCCAGTATAATGGCGTCAATAAAATGTATTTTCTGGGGTTTTCGACGGTGTTCTGGCGGGTTTGTTGCCGGTTTTTTCTGTTGTTATTACGTTTTTTACGGGTTCGATTTGTGTTCTTTAATTGTAGTTGGCTAGTTGTAATTAGCACTAAAGTGCCATCCTTTTGTGGTTGAAAATTTCCTCGCCGATAGTTGGTTGTCAGACCTGCCGTGCCCGGAGAAGACCCTGTGCCGACAACTACAGGCAGGCGCTGCATCAGCTGGCTTGTGCAGTGTTGGTGTTCCTGTGCATAGTGCTGTGCAACTGGCCTATCCTGTAGGTCTTGCGTGGTTGCCCGCTCTGGGTGATGCATCAAGGACATGAAGTGCAATGAACGGAATCGGTGCCCGTCTACGGGAAGAAAGGGAGCGTCTGGGCCTGACCCAGCGGGTGTTCGGTGACATTGGCGGGGTCGAGCCCAATGCCCAGGGTAAATACGAGAGTGGCGAGCGAACGCCCAAGGCCGATTACCTGGCCGCGCTGACAGCGCGTGGCGTCGATGCCTTGTATGTGTTGAGTGGTACGCGTACGCCTGCGCTGCAGGGCAGTCTGAGCCCGGAGGAGGAAGGCATGCTGGCGGCTTTTCGCGGCTTGCCTGCGGCCGACCAGGCCGCCACCCTGCAATTGCTCGGCAGTCTTGCCAATGCGCTGCCAAGGGCGTGTGCGAAGGTTTCCGGGCGCGACTCGGGTGTTTTTGGCCGTGCGGCGGGCAAGCGTGAAATAGCAGCGATGCGATGACGTGTTCCGTTAGCTCTAGCGCCTGGTTTTTTGCTAAGGTGGCGGGATCCAATTGCCGCCGCAGTGTGAGGTGTCTGCTTGATTAGGGTCCTGGTGGTCGATGACCACGATCTGGTACGTACGGGCATCACCCGCATGCTGGCCGATATCGACGGTTTGCAGGTGGTGGGCGAGGCCGACTCTGGCGAGGCATCGTTGAAGGTCGCGCGTGAGCTCAAACCCGACGTGGTCCTGATGGATGTGAAGATGCCCGGGATCGGTGGCCTTGAGGCCACGCGCAAGCTGCTGCGCAGCCATCCAGATGTGAAAGTGGTGGCAGTGACCGCCTGTGAGGAAGACCCGTTCCCCACGCGCCTGCTGCAGGCAGGCGCCGCTGGCTACCTGACCAAAGGTGCAGGCCTGGATGGAATGGTCCAGGCCATTCGCCTGGTGTTTGGCGGCCAGCGCTACATCAGTCCGCAGATCGCCCAGCAACTGGCACTCAAGTCGTTCCAGCCGCAAGGTTCGCCGTTCGATGCGCTGTCGGAGCGGGAAATCCAGATCGCGCTGATGATCGTCGGTTGCCAGAAGGTGCAGATCATCTCCGACAAGCTGTGCCTGTCACCGAAAACGGTCAATACTTACCGTTACCGGATCTTCGAAAAACTCTCGGTCACCAGCGACGTCGAGCTGACGCTGCTGGCGGTCCGCCATGGCATGGTTGACGCCAGTCTCTGAACTCATGACCTCTGTGTTCGATTCAAGTGCTTTCCTGGCGACCTGCAGCGGTCGCCCGGGTGTTTACCGGATGTTCGACGGTGAAGCCCGGCTGCTGTATGTCGGCAAGGCGAAGAACCTCAAGAAGCGCCTGGCCAGCTATTTCCGCAAGACCGGCCTGGCGCCGAAAACGGCTGCCCTGGTGGCGCGCATCGCCCAGGTCGAAACCACCATCACCGCCAACGAGACCGAAGCGCTGCTGCTTGAGCAGACTTTGATCAAGGAATGGCGGCCGCCCTACAACATCCTGCTGCGCGACGATAAGTCCTACCCTTATGTGTTCCTCTCCGACGGGGCATTCCCGCGGCTGGGGATTCATCGCGGGGCGAAGAAACAGAAGGGCAAGTATTTCGGGCCGTATCCCAGCGCCGGGGCCATTCGCGAAAGCCTGAGCCTGCTGCAAAAAACCTTCTTCGTCCGTCAATGCGAAGACAGCTATTACAGCAACCGCACCCGGCCGTGCCTGCAATACCAGATCAAGCGTTGCAAGGCGCCTTGTGTCGGCCTGGTCGAACCTGAGGAATATGCCGTTGATGTACGGCACTCGGTGATGTTCCTCGAAGGCCGCAGTCATCAACTGACCAATGAGCTGAATGCCGAGATGGAGCAGGCAGCCATGGCCCTGGAATTCGAGAAGGCCGCCGAGCTGCGCGACCAGATCGCCTTGCTGCGCCGGGTGCAGGATCAGCAGAGCATGGAAGGCGGCAGTGGCGATGTCGATGTGGTTGCCGCGTTCACCAACCCGGGTGGTGCCTGCGTGCACCTGATCAGCGTGCGCGGTGGGCGGGTGCTGGGCAGCAAGAATTTCTTCCCGCAGGTCGGGATCGAAGAGGAGGTGGCCGAAGTGATGGCCGCGTTCCTTTCCCAGTACTACATCGGCAACGCCGAGCGCGACTTGCCGGGCGAGCTGATCGTCAACGTGGTGCACGAAGACTTCGCTGCGATCACCGCGGCCATTGAGGCCCTGCGCGGGCGCGAACTGAGCATCAGCCACCGCGTGCGCGGCACCCGGGCACGCTGGCAGCAACTGGCGGTGACCAACGCCGAGCAGGCATTGAGTGCACGCCTGGCCAACCGCCAACACATGGCGTCACGGTTCGAAGCCCTGGCCCAGGTCCTGGCCCTGGATGAAACCCCGCAACGCCTGGAGTGCTACGACATCAGCCACTCCAGTGGTGAGGCGACGGTCGCCTCCTGCGTGGTGTTCGGCCCGGAAGGCCCGTTGAAGTCCGACTACCGGCGCTTCAACATTGAAGGCGTTACCCCCGGCGATGACTACGCCGCCATGCACCAGGCCCTGACCCGACGCTTCGGGCGGATCAAGGACGGCGAGGGCAAGCTGCCGGATGTCTTGCTGGTGGACGGCGGCAAAGGCCAGTTGAACATGGCCCGCGAAGTGCTCCAGGAACTGGCCGTTCCCGACCTGATCCTGCTCGGTGTGGCCAAGGGTGTTACGCGCAAGGCCGGTTTCGAAACCCTTTACCTCAACGACGCCGCTCACGAGTTCACCCTCAAGGGCGACTCGCCGGCGCTGCACCTGATCCAGCAGATCCGTGACGAAGCACATCGTTTTGCCATCACCGGCCACCGCGCCCGACGTGGCAAGGCCCGGCGTACCTCCAGTCTGGAAGACGTGGCAGGCGTGGGACCAAAACGCCGTCGTGACCTGCTCAAACACTTCGGTGGATTGCAGGAGCTGACCCGCGCCAGCATCGAAGAAATCGCCAAAGCACCGGGAATCAGTAAAAAGCTTGCCGAGTCGATTTATGCCAACCTGCATAGCGAGTAGAATGCACGCTCACTTTGCAGCCAGTTGTGCCGATGAATATCCCAAATCTACTTACCGTTCTTCGCGTCCTGCTCATTCCGATCTTCATTCTGCTGTTTTATGTTCCGTATCACTGGAGCTATATCGCAGCGAGCAGCGTCTTCGCCATTGCGGCGGCCACTGACTGGCTTGACGGCTACTTGGCCCGTCGCCTGCAGCAGAGCACGCCCTTTGGCGCCTTCCTCGACCCGGTAGCCGACAAGCTGATGGTTGCCGTGGCCCTGGTGCTGCTGGTGCAGGTGCATGCGAACTTCTGGCTGACCTTGCCGGCGGCGGTGATCATCGGCCGCGAGATCGTGGTGTCGGCGCTGCGCGAGTGGATGGCCGAACTGGGGGCGAGGGCGCAGGTGGCCGTATCGAACCTGGGCAAGTGGAAAACCGCGGCACAGATGCTGGCGCTGGTGATCCTGCTGGCCAACCCGCCGGTGCTGACTTTCTGGGTGATCCTCGGCTACGCCTTGCTGATGATTTCTGCCGGCCTGACCCTGTGGTCGATGGTGCACTACCTGCGCGCCGCCTGGCCGCACCTGCGCGAAGGTTCGGAACAAAAATAAAGCTTTTTTGAATCAAGGGCTTGACGGCGATTCATGATCCTATAGAATGGCCGTCACCAAATGCGGGAATAGCTCAGTTGGTAGAGCACGACCTTGCCAAGGTCGGGGTCGCGAGTTCGAGTCTCGTTTCCCGCTCCAGATATCGGTCTACAGAGTTTCATGGAATTCTGTAGGTCACTGAAAAAAAGACGCTTAGGCGTCTTTTTTCGTTTCAGTCAGATCCATCAGGATCCGTGGGCATCCGGGCCTTTCTAGTCCAGACATCAGTCCATGAAATCCGGGCACCCAAGGTGCCGGTTTGTTGCTGGAGAGGAGCGTTGAGCGTCACGAGCATCTAGCCCTGAATTCATGTTCAGGCGCTCGTACATGGCACTCTCGGATGCAACGGTTCGCCAGGCCAAGGCCACTGGTAAAGACTACACCCTCGGCGATAGCGATGGCCTGTCACTCGGCGTGACAGCGGCTGGCGGCAAGAGGGCCGGCGCAACCAGGATATTCCCCCTTACACCGTGCCCTTGTCCGAGCAGGCTAAAGACATCGTCCGGCAGTTGCTGCTGCAGGCGTGGGCGGCACAGTACCTGAGCGGGAAGGTCAAGGCGCTGGCCGAGGTTGTGCCCCACGTTATGGCCAATGGGGGCTGCGCAGCCACTGTGAATCAAACGCCCTAGCATTTTTGCCAGTTGTGCGTTTTTCGCCAGCCGTATGAGATAGGCCATCGAATGGACCCTGACGCTTTTGTTTGCTGTTTGGCGCCGGTTCCGCCTCGCTGACCAGTCAAGGAGACTCGCCATGGCCACTGCAAACGCTGCCTCCACCGCCACCTCTGCCCTGAAGCACATCCCGTCTACCCCCGTCCCCTTCAAAATCACCACCCAGCCCGACGGCCACTTGCCGGATATGGACGGCTTCGAGCTGCAGCGTCTGGGTTCGCTGGAAAGGGGCTGGCACAGCGTCTGTCCGATTCGCGCGGGGCGTGACCTGGTCGAAGGCGAGGTGATCAGTGCCTGCCTGGTCCGCGAGCGCGACGGCGAGATGGTGCGTGTCGACTACACGGCCACCCAAGGCGTACTCAAGGCCGACCAATGGCCGCAAGCCTTCGCCCAGTACATCGTCGAAGCCGGCAAGGGACTCAGCGCTGGTGGCTGGAACGACCAGGGTGCGCTCACCTGCGAGGGGGCGGTGCAACTGCGCCTGTGGTGCCGCAACCCCTACCGTGCCTTCAGTACTGCGCCGTTTGCCAACAACCTGGTGCAGGCGCTGGCCTGCGATGACGAGTACGTTTTGGCGAGCGGGCAGAGCCTGTGCCTGCAGGTACGCGACCTCACCACCCAGCACTTGTACGAACAGCATGTTTTCACCCTGGGCAGCGGCCAGACAGGCAAGGCCTGGTCCGAAGCGCTGTGCACGCAGCTCAACCGGGACAGCCAGCTGTTGCGCGCCGGTGTGCTGGACGCCAAGGCCGGCACCGTGACGCCTGCGGCCAAGGGCAATGCGTTCTGGGTGGCGCAATGCGCCGGGTTGAGCGTGACCCTGGCCGAGGTGGACTGGTGGCCGGCTCAGGTGGTGCAAGGCGCGCAGGCGCTGACGGCCGGGCAGGCCGTGCAGGCCTGGGCCTACGATGCTTACTCACATCGCCTGCTGGACAGCTTCAGCTGGACCCCGACAGCGGCCCAATGCGCAGCGGGCAAATGGCTGGGCGCCTGGGCAACGGCGCTCAATGCCTCCTCCTTGGGCAGCTGGTTGCTCGCCAGCGCGGCGCGACCGGCGCCCGCCGCGACGGGGGTGGCTAATGCCACACAACTGACCCTGTGGCAACGCGGCGAGGGCGTGCGCCTGTTCACCTCGCTAGCGGCGGGAGATAACTGGGTGGCCGGGCCACGCCTGGACTCGGTCTGGGGCAGCGTGAACGACGCGGTGCTGGTGACGGTGCGCCATCCGTACAGTCAGCAGTTGCTGGGGCATGAAGTGTTTCGGCCCACAGGGCTGACCGACCAGAGCGCCTGGGAAGCGGCGTTGGCTGCGGCCGTGGCTGGCAAGAACTGGCCAGAGCTGCTGGCTGGCCGTGAAGGCGCTGACGGCAGCCTCGACCGCGCGGGGCAAGGGCAGGGTACCTGGCGCTTGTGGCAGCCACGCTTTGCCGGGCTGTTGCTCGAACTGCAGAACCTTGGCGACAGCAGCCAGTGGACGGCTGGTCAGATGGGCAAGTACCTGCTGGCTACCGACGCGTTGTCGGGCAGTGCATCGACTGTGAGTTTGAGGTATGGGTCCAGCGTCGAGGCGTCTACCCGTTCCTATCGTGAGGGCTCGGCATTGCTGTACATCAACAGCTCCGGCAATGAACTGGTCTTTCGTCTCAGCGATCAAGCGCGGGCTAAAGGTTATCGGGTGGCGGACTGCTATCGGGAAACCGACAAAAATTACATCTCGGTATTCGCTGAAAGCGACATCGCGGTGAAAGCGTTCAGTAGCGACACGGTTATCTGGGGCAAGGGGAGTAAGAAGTCTGCCTTCAAGTTGGAGCTGGACTACCCGGATGCTTGCCGAGATGCCCAAGAACTGACGCTCGGCCATGTGGGTTATCTGGACGACCACTACCTGTGGCAAAACGTGACCGAAGTCAAATTCACCCCGCCCGCCGCCCGCGAGGCCTACAAACCCAGCAGCCCGTTGTGCGAAGACTACGGCAACACCATGGGCTCGGAAGTGTTCGACGCCGGCGGCGCCAGTGAAACCGGGGTCGAGCCGCGCACCGGGCTGTTTCATGCCCACTATCCGGTGGCGACGCTGCAAGGCCTCGGCGGGCGTGGCCCGGTCTGCGAGCTGACCCTGCACTACTCGGCCTTGCGCGGCAACGAGGCCGGGCTGGGTGATGGCTGGGCCTGGCGCTTCGCCAGCCTGGAAACCCGCGATCGGCGGCTGACGCTGGCGGACGGCATGACCATCACCTTTACCGATAAGGAGTGGGAAAAGCTGGCCAAGGGCACCCGCTTGACCAAGAAGGCTGTCTACATCAGCAGCAACCCGCAACGCAGCGTCTTCACCCTCGACCTGCCCAGTGGGCGCCAGGAGGTCCTCAGCGAGCCCGCCGCGCCAGGCAGTGATACGGCCGAGCATAATGATGAGTTCCGCAAGGAAATTATCCGCTTGCTCAAAGCGATCAAGGCCAAATCCACCCCTGTGTTTCCAAGCACGCCATCCCATTGGACCCAGTGGGCGTTGGCGATCCTCTGTCCGGCGGGTTACTCCGGCGCTGCTAATGCCGACTACGCTGAGGCATTAGCAAAGTGGCGTGATAAAACCAAGGAACTGGACGCGCGCATTGCGTATTACCAAAGGCCCTCATTGCAGTTGCTGCCGTCAACTATCGTCTCGCCTTATGGTGAAACGTTGGCCTTGAGCTGGCAGCGCAAGGCGGGGCAGTTTTTGTTGCGCCAGGTCAAGAGTGGTGAGGTTGAACTGTTTAACGCCAGTTACACGGACGTTAAGGTGGAAATGAATGTCTGGCCCACCAGCGACCTGGAAAAATCCCGGGTCACCCTGACCCTACAAGATCATCTGCTCAGGACCCTCAAACGTACGCAAGGCGAAGAACCTGCGCTAAACCTGCTGCAGCAGGTCGACTGTGACTATGAAGATGACCCGACCCTTGATCGAGTGCTTTACCGCTTGCAGGAGTTCGATGGCTCGGTGGAGCGGGTGGACTATGAGGCGAAGGCGGTGACGTTCAAGGATGGGCGGCCGGCGTTGCCCAGGGTGACTCGCCATGTATTGATACCGGGGGGCGGGGCGGAGAATGTGGTGACTGAATTTAGCTATGCGGGGAGTTATGCTGAGGAAGGTACTTCATTTGAAATTGTTTCGAAAATTCAGAAAGTGCATGAGTTTAAACAGTACGGAAAAAATGGCGATATGCTGGTCGGCATCCGATCAGCTGGGGAATGTGTTGAGTTTAATTGTCAGGGAGGCAGTAAATCAAACGGCGAGGTTGTGAGTTGTACCATGAGTCTGAGGGCGGCTCATGAAGTTTTTAGGGGTGTGTCAGGGTATTCCCAATTTAAGCCTAGTCAGAAGCTTGAGGCGAAATTGACTGCTCCCTTTGCTTGGACTACTACAGCTTGGGCCGAGGTTGAGGCTAAGGCTAAGGCCAGAGCTGAGGCTTGGGCTGAGGTCAGAGCTGAGGCTTGGGCTGAGGTCAGGGCTGAGGACACGGCTGAGGACAGTACTTGGACTTGGACTTGGACTTGGGCTGAGGCTGAGGCTGAGGCTTGGGTTGAGGCTGCGGCTAAAGTTAAGTTTGGGGCTGAGGCTTGGTCTTGGGCTGCACATGCTGATAGGGATTTTCTCACTGTGGCTATGTTCGTTAGCTCGGTGAAGGAAATAGTTGATCTGAAGTGGGATCGTATCAGTTCTAGCAAAGAGAGTATTGCACTGCTTGTTTCAGTGTTGAGTGCCGAGTGCTACCTGCAGCGGCTGGATGAGCGTGAAGAAAGCAAGCTATTCGCCGTGTTAAATGGATTGGATGTGGCTAAGCGGGTGAGTGTTGAAAAAATGCAGTTCGCGGTGGCTACTTATCAATTGTTGAGGGCCGTAGGACGCACTCTTTACGTGGCTGAAAATCCATCATGGGGTAAAGGAGAAATTCACGCGGTTGCTGAGGTTCTCCGTGGTGGTGAGTTCATGGATGCCAACCTGGCCAAGGTCCTGGGCCCATTAACCGATGATGCTGCTGTTTCAGGTCGCTTCAGTGTGCTCAAACAACAGATCGAATACAGCGCGGATCACACAGTCCGGAAAATGACAACGCCTGACAATAACACCAGTTACCGCTGCTATTACCCCGCCACATTAAGCGACCCCAACACCAACACCAACCCCATCACGCCCAGTGATCTGGTCGAAAAATTCACAGGCTTCCCTGACTTGTCCTGCCCCGCTGTCCCTCAAGATGTAACTCCCCCCCTCATGGCCGAGTACCAGTGCGATGCCCACGGCAACCCGCTGGGCTTGACGCTCTACGGCTACCGGTTGGTCACCCGCAATGCCCGCCAACTGCTGGAAGCGACCAGCATCGTGACGCTGGAGGGTGTCAAGGCCACGCTGACCGGCGACCGTCTCGACGCGAAGGACGAGAAGGGCGCGATGAAAGTGGTTTGGACGGCGCAACCAGGCGATATTCTCTGGCGGGTGCGCAGCACTTCGAGCAGTGAGCCGGGCCCTAAGACCCCTAATGAAGGCAATGTACGGGTCTGGTCCATCACCGATGAGCAGACCACCGTACTGGGCGACCAACGCTTGACCATGACCACCGAACAGACGTTCGAGGACAACCCAACCGCTGCTGGCCTGAAGGTCACCACGCGTGCCAAAACCGTAGCAGGTACCCAGGAAGTCAGCCGCGAGACCCGCTCACGCTTCAGCCGCCGCTGCCTGAGTAAAACCACCGACGGCGTGCAAACCGAGTTTGAACACGACGGCCTGGGCCGGGTGAGCAAACAACAACGCTATCGCTTCAAGGCCAATGGCGACCGTGCAACCAGCCCGGAAAGCGTCGTGATTACAAGCTACGCCATCGAGCAAGGCAGCCTGCGCGCTTTGACCACCTTCCCCAATGGCAGCCAGCAACGCGACTGGCTCGACGGCCTGCAGCGGCTGGTGCGCAGCGACTGGCGGCGCGCGGCCACAGACGCCTTCATTCCCCTCAGCCGCAAGGACCTGCGCGGCGCCGGCGATGACGACGGGGTGGTGGATCAGCAGTGGGATTACCTGCCCGGTGGCCAGGCGCTTTGCGAGCCCTTGCAAGAGGTGGAAATGCCCGGGCGACTGGCCTGGAGCCGCGACCTGTTGGACGCCGCTGGCACGGTCGAGCAAGGCCTTGGGGTACAGACGCTGCTACGCAGCACCAGCACCCTCGAAACCCTCGCCAATGGCCACCTGACGCGCAGCGAAACCCTGTGCAGCACCGCCGGCATCGCCCGGGCCTGCGTCGTCCGTGAGTTCGACGCCAACGGTCGCTTGATCGAGCTCACACAAACAGTCGATGGCACGGCGCGCAAGCACCTGCTGACGCGGGACGGCCTTGGCCGTGTGACCCGCCAGACCCGCCCGGACGGTAGCGTCGTGCAGCGCACCTACCACGAGATGAGCACCCATGTCACCGAGTTGAAGGTGTTCAAGGACAGCAAGGCCGCTACTGCTGGCCAGGTCGTCGCAACCCAGACAGTCAAAGACATTTCCACCCTGAGCACACGCAAGGTCGGCACCCGCGAGTATAAGTTCCAGGGCGATAACGTGACCCTCCCGGACAATACCCAATTGACCCTGGCCGAAACGAGCAACGGAGGCGACTACCAGGCGGGCCCGCTGAACCTGTCCAGCGTCAGCCGCAGCGGCTCGATCACCACCCTGGCCAGTGGCAGCGGTGCTGCGCAGGGCAGCGACCTCAAAGTCGGCCGCTGGCAACACAGCCTGACCGCCAGCTTGCTGCCGGGTCAGCAACAGCTTGACGAAACCACGCCGCGCAGAACCAGCAGTGGCTGCATCTGGCAATCGCTGCGCGGCCTGACGGTGGCCACGTTGCGGGCTGACGGGCACTGGCAGCGGGTGTTCTCAGACCATCAGGGTCGCCCGTTGCGCAGCTGGCATGACCATGAGGACGTATTGCACCGCCATGACGATCATGGCCGCCTGGTGGAGCGCCAGGTACACGCCAAGCGCTCGGGCGCGCAGTGGCAGGTGACCAGCGAACACGATGTGTTCGGCCAGGCAACCCTGCGCACCTTCAGCCACAACGGCCAGGCAGTGTTCGCCCAACAGCTGGAGTGGCGTGGTGACGGCCAATTGCTCGCCAAACACAGCCTGGAGGCCGGTAAGCTGGTGCGCAGTGAACGCTTTGCCTATGACGCTCTGGACCGTTTGATTGACTACACCTGCGATGCCCAAGACAGCAAGTACCGCCCGTGCGATGAGCAGGGCAAGCCGGTCAAGGCGCAGTCTTTCACCTGGGATGCACTGAGCAACCTGCAAACGTGTGTCACCACCTACAGTGACGACAAAAAACGCACCCAGGCGTTTACCTACGATGCCAGCAACCCTACACGGCTGAAGGCCGTCAGCACCGATAAACAGGCTGTGGAGGTGACACACAACGCGAACGGCTATCTGACAGAGGATGGCAAGACCCGCAAGCTCACCTACAATGCCGGTGGGCAGCTGACCCAGGTCAGCGACGCCGCCAACAACGTGCAGGCGAGTTACGCCTACGATGGCTACCAGCGCCTGGCCGCCCAATACGTGGCCAAAAACCAGGCAACCTGCGAGCTGCGCTACGCCGGGGACACATTGATCGGCGAAGACTGGTTCGCTGCCGATGGCGGGTTAAGCCGCCAACGCAGCATCAACCCGGGGCTGGCCGAGTATGAAGACAACAACGTCAACTGGCTGATCGATGACCCGCAATGCGGCGTCGCCGGTTACTACAGCAACGCGACGCTGCAGCTGACACCGTTGCTGCCATTCGGTGAGGGCAAGGTCACGACCGCCATCAGCTCAGGCTACAACGGCATGCGCCGCGATCCGGTGACTGGCAGCTATCATGCCGGCAATGGTTACCGCTGCTATGACCCGTGCCTGTATCGTCACGCCCAGCCAGATTGGTTGAGCCCGTTCGGCGAGGGCGGCATTAACGACTACGTGCATTGCCCGGACCCTGTGAACCTGCACGACCCGAGTGGTGCGATCATGGTCAGCCGCTGGGGCCAATCGCAGATGCTGGCTAGCCTTCAGCGAAGCCTGCGCGATACCCAGCCCTTCCCGGTGGGCGATCGCTGGCGGCGCATTGGCACCGCCGTCATAATTACGGTGGTTGGTGTCGCGGCCTCGATCCTGACCGGCGGCACGGCATCGATGTTCGTATTTGCCGCACTGACCGCGCTGAGTGTCGTGTCGCTGGGGCTGGAGGTTGCCTCGATTCTGCTGGAGGACAGCAACCCTGAGCTTTCGAAGAAACTGTCGACTGCCGCAACGGTGGTGGGGGTGTTGTCCATCGGCAACTTTGCCAGCGCCTTCAAGCAAGCCGCTACGGTACTGCGCACCGCGGCCACGGTGGCAGCGCGCATGGCCAGAAATGCCCTGCGCTTCGCGTGGAAAACGCTCCTGGTATGGGGCAGCAGCGGGTTTGTGCGAACAGGTCGTTTTCTGCGTAACGCCTACAAGGCCGCCAAAGCCTCTCGGGCGAGCGCGAAAGCCCTGGCTGCGGCTAAACAGGCCAAGGTGACGGACGTTCTGGGCGAGCTGACAACACCGAAATTCGCCATCGTTGAGAATGACGCGCTGCAACAAATGTTGACAGGAGAGAAATTCCGATTACTGACCGGCTGGAAGGCCAGGGTGCATTTTGTGAACAATGCGGTCAAGGAGTTGCCAGCGTCCGCGAAGTGGGCTGCAGAGGCGACTGATTCAGCAGTTGCTTTGTACGTCGCCGATGGGGGCGCTAAGCGCACCGGATTAGGGATTTTACCGGCTTAGAGTTGGTACGGAGCCTAGTTGATGCAGTGCCCGGCACTTTCAAACTATCACTTTTGCCAGGTGTTGAAGCGTTCCCGTGTGCGTAACCTTGCTGAACGCACTTACGCGCCTGTTTCCTTACTCTGGAAGAGGTCTGGGCGGGGCGTCCATAGCTGCTTTTGCTTGTTTTAATTGCGGCTCCAACTGCATCGAAGGATTGAAAAAATGAGCTCAACAATGATAAGCCCCCCCGTTAATCCGAATAGCATTGTGCCAAGCAGCCCTGCTGGCATTGACGATCTGCGCATCGAGTTTGATCTTCACCTGAAGAGCCGCTATCCGAAAGAGGCGATTTCAGATTACCCAAGGCCTATGGTCATCGGTGCCACGTGGCCTGTCTCAATCGCTGATGTGGGTATCAACCACGAGGAAGTTTGGGACCCTGACGACGGCGTGGTGGTAGTCATCCCTAGCTACAAGGGCATGGCAGTGGATGATTGGATCATCGCAGACTGGAGCGGCAAGAGAGTACCGGCGAAGGTCGTAGCGGGGGACGTGAGTAACCAGTACCTGACAGTGATCGTGCCCAGTGCCTTCATCAAGGAAAAAGATGACGCGCAAGTAAAGTATTACGTTACACGCAAAGGCAGCGCTGGCCTCTATGGCACTGTGGGCACTTCACAGGTGTTGATTGTAAAGGTGCGATTCGGCCAACCGGGGCATGTGGGTAACGCAGCGCCTGTGCAGTTGAATGCTCCCACCCTGACAACGCCGGCCACGGGGCCGGTAGGCGAAAGCGACGCCAAGAGCGGCGTGCAAGTGACGATTGCGGATTACACGCGCATGGCGGCCTTCGATACGGTCGTACTTTATTGGGGCCATGAAACCGTTGAGCATATCGTGCAAGCGACACAGGTGGGCAACCCGATTGTCATCACCGTGCCGGAGGCTACAGTACTGGCAGCAGGAGACAGCAAAGACCTTGAAGTGGATTACTACGTAGTTGATGAGGTTGGGAACGAGTCCGAATGGTCGGTAACCACCCGTGTACAGGTAGCCGTATCGAAGCTCAAGTTTGCTGCACCCACCCTCAGTGATCTGGAAGACCTGAAACGCACTATTGTCCAACCTTTCAATCTGGACATATATGGCAGCAAGGGCCTGGAAATTAAAGCTGACCCAGGCAATTTCCAGCCAGGCGATACTGTAACCGTCAAATGGAAAGCCACTACCGAAGCGGGGCTTGTTCAAGCAACCGATCTGGGTACTGTGGATATAACAGCTGTTGGCGAAGTGCTTACCTTTGCACTGCCCCACACGGAGTTGTGGGGCCTCGCCAATGGTTCGGGCAGCGCTTATTACGAAGTAAAACGCAATAATATGGTCACGTTGTCACAGTCAGCCGCGATTAATTTCATCGGCACGCGTGCATCCAGCGCATTGCCCGCAGTGTCGATAGACGGCGCCGAAAGTGTGGATAATGGCTGGTGGACCGACTCTGATCTTGTGGTGGCTGACCTGGTCATTCCTCAACTGGCCAATCTGATGGCGGGTGATGTTGTTGACGTCGTGATGCGCGGGGTTGCTGCCGACGGTCGTAGCCTGGTATTCAAACCCAGAAAGCATCGTGTCACCCAAGTCCAGGCCAGCAGCGAATTACGGTTACGCTTGGACGGGCCTAAATTCCTGCAGCCCTTGGAGGGTGGCTATGTGGATATCTACTACACCGTGAAGCGGGGCAAGAACAAGGTCAAGTCGTTATACCAGCGATTCTACGTCGGTTATCTTGCCGAGACGCTGCCGGCGCCCACCACTGAAACCGATCTTTCCCATTCCAATAATGTGTTGGATCCTGGCCGGAAGGAGTTTGCACATGGTGTTTATATCACGCTGCCGGATCTAAGCGCAGTGAAGGGGGATTATACGCTTCAAATGATCTGGGAAACCTCGGAAGGGGGGTATCACGAGCAGTCGCAAGACATAGACGCAGGCGATACCCCGACCTTGTTCCAAGTGCCTGCCGCTGAACTGAAGCTCAATGGAAACCCGATTGATGTCGTTGTTTACTACATTGTGTCCCAGGCTAACACGCCTGATCGTGCGTCTGCGGACCTGGAATTTACAATCGCAACGCCTGCGATGCTGGTGGCCCCGTTGGATGTCAGCCAAGCCCCGATGGTGCTGCGTGGAGGGGCCATCGAGATGTGTCAAATGGTGGCCAATGCCTGGACCGTTTTCCCGACCAACGTCAATGGCAATGTCGCAAGGTCCCAACAGCGATTGCCCACGGGCGGCACCCCTCCGTATACCTATGCTTCAAGTACCCCAGGCATTGCTCGGGTCGATGCCGACGGGCGTGTCTGGCCATTACGCAATGGCGTCGTGACAATTACGATCACCGATGCGGCGAAAAAAACCATCAGCTATCCGGTGCAGGTGTCTTATTGCTTCAGGGTGCTGGTCGGCCCAGGTAGCTACAATTTGGTCAGTGCGGAGAATTTTGTCAGAGCGGAGTCGGCCCTGCCTGTGAACAACGACTTGATCCCGGATCTGCATGTGTTATATGGGGCACCTCTGCCATTAAATCGTCATACCTGGACAGGCCACAGGCTTTTTCCTGAAGGCTTCAATGGCGGCCCGGGCTCAGGGTCTTTCTATCACTTGGCAACAAAGACAATATGTTATGCGAATACTTATAACACGACTGTCCCAGGCGCCATGGCAATGAAACCTGTCTAGGGAAACTCCAAGCAAGTTATCCCGCAACTGACCTGAACCGGCTTTCGGCTCAACACTGCCCGACTTTCAGCCGCTGATGATTGTGATAACCAGGGCAAAGCCCTGGTTATCATGTTTTACAGACGCACCTTTCCTGCAGCAGCCAACAACTGTCGGCGCTCCCTCCACAGATATGACACTGCAAACAGCGTGGTCAGTTGCGGCGCTGTTTCAGCACAGGGCGCACCGATGAGGGTTTGTAGCAAAATTCGCTATCGCTTTCGTCGGCATTAAACAAGTCACGCACTTAAGTGCGTACTGCCGGAAAATCACGATGTACTGGGAGATGGTTCCCTGTCGAGTGTTTGGATGTAAGCGAATGTTTGGCCGCTAGTTGCTACGTTAACTAGAGTTCAGTGACTGGCCTTAATCAGGCAGCACGGATTGTTCAACAAAGGGGCTGGCCAATGAGTTCAGCAAACGACACTTCCAATTTCGAGATGCTTGGAAAGTACAAGTACCCCTGTTAGGCATCCGGACGTTTCTAGCCCATGAAATCCGGAACCTCTCGATGGCGTGGCAGGACATCAAAGCAATATCAGCATGCCGACCGAATCGGTCTCGCGCTAGTCCACTAGCGAAAAAGCACCGAGTCCAACGAGAGCATCCAGCTCACCTTCCTTACCCCAGAAGCTGAGCGAGCCATGGCATTGCCGATTTCAGCGTAATGAAATACATCCTTTGGCGAAACTATCAATTCTGTCAGTAGACAGCCGTTGTTCCATGGCGGTAGCGTCATTACAGCTTCAGGCCTTGACTCAGATGTTGTTAGAGATTGTCGCGGTACTATTTTCGTTCGCGCCACATTGAGCGGATTCTACGATTTTGCTCAGGGGAGCGTGCTGAACTCAAGCCCAAAGGAGTAGGTCGCATGAGACTCTCAACAGGCATCGCAGCAATTTTTGCTCTTACCACCGTCAGTCACAGCGTGTTTGCCTTGGATGCCAACGAGGAGATCACACCGAGTACAACTCCCTACGACTTCCTGATTTATGCTGTTACCTGGCAACCAAGTTTCTGTAAATTGAAACCCGAAACGTCAGGCTGCGATGGTCCACCTGCAAGATTCCTGGTGCATGGGATATGGCCCTACAACAACAGTACTGAACAGAAAACCAATCGGCATCCGGCGTTCTGCAATACCGCGCCCAGTTGTGAAGACAAGACCGAATGCGAGATCGAAAAAGATACCTTGGAGAAAATTTCGCTCATTCCAGAAATTGCCGAACGGGTGACGGTCAACCCGCAAGATATGTTCAAACACGAATGGCGAAAGCACGGTACTTGCGCAGGGAAGAGCGAGGCGGAATATTTTGCTGATATCGCCACCCTCTGGAAAGTTGTCGCTTTCAATGGGCCAATGTTCAATCAATGGATTGGCAAGAGCGTGCTGTTTTCCAAATTTAAGGTGGCATTCCCGGATAACACTTCCTTCCGCTGCTTTGTCCAGAACGATAAACAGTACTTGCACGAGGTTTTCTATCTGATTGATTCAGATGGCAAGCCATACCTGAAGGACCGGAACCTTCAGATCGGAACCTCTTGCAAGGAGAGAGAGACGTTCATCCCGGGTGAGTTCAAGCCGGTTTCGGCTTCCGGCTGAGTGCTGGATTGTGTTTCAAATTATCCGCGAGCTGGGCGATGCAAGGAGGCTCACTGCGCCTCAGCGGTCCGATTGCACTTTTCCTACACCGCATTCAGAATTTTCGCTGCGGACAACCCTGTAACGCCTCTTTTATCATTCCGGATTCTTTCTCTTGCAGTCGGATTCGCCGCATTGCCGCGGCCAGCTGTATTGCATAGCCGTTCGAATAAGGATCGTTCATGACAACACCTTCCCCAGCTACCATCCCCCTGACATGGAGCGCGGAGTCAATCGCCTCGCTTGGCGGCATCGCCACGGTGCTCCTGTTCGTCTGGTTGCTCTGGTTCATCTACAACCGTGCCGGGTCGCTGTTCTTCTTGCGTGACCTGATCTGGCGCAGTTTTGGTGGCAAGACAGAATTCGACAACAACCCACAGCTCAACACGATGCGCAGGGAAATGCGCGAAGTAGAGCTGTTCCGCTATGAATTCAACATTCCTGCCAGCACATTGAGCGACGCCGAGCTGGCGCAACGGTGGATCATCACCAATCGCTTGGCACCCGCCGATGTCGGGCGCTCTCGCCGCTACATCGACTGGAGCGACTTCAATGCTCCAGCCTTCAAGATCAAACGTTTTTCACCCCTCAAGGTCAAACTCTGGGGCTCACTGCTCATCTTGCTACTACTCGTTCTGGCACCCTTGCCTACGCTCACCGAGGAGAAATACCTGGCGGTCTCATTGAAGAATGCGCCAGACGCCCCCGGTTTCTATTTGTCCGAGAACGACATCAAATTCGACTGGTTCGCCGACGACTTCCTGACCGTTGAAAAATGTCGCGCTTCGACGACGCTGCAACCCTTCATCCGCGAGGGTTTGCCAGAAACACGGCTAGACCAGATCTGTTCCTTCTTCATGGACCCGAGCTACGTGGAGCATGTAAGAAAGGGTCTGCGTGAACAGCGTTCGTTACTGCTCGGGCTCGCCTTGTTCTGCATGGCAGGCACGCTGCTGATTGTCCTCAAGATCGCCCGCATGGAGCGGGCCAGCAAGCTGCATCGGTTGAGTCAGGGCACGGTGGCGGCGTCGGGCCATGGGGTGCAGGGGAATCAGGCGACCCGTTGAGTGAGCGACTCTCCTGCCGGGTAGTAGCTATCTAAGCACGCCTGATAACCCTCAACGCTTAGGCTCGCGCTTTCAGTCTTACAGAAGGCACAGGCCATGGAAACCAGCCACAGTCAGGACGTCGCGACCGCAGCCACGCTCACCGCAGAACAAACCTATCAAGACAGCATCATCGGTAAACGCCTACCGGCCTGGCTGCGTAAGGCCAGTGCCGAACAGCTGAGCGCACTTGGCGATGCGATGCGCCAGAGCCTGGTTGTCCGTCAGCGGCTGAGCAAGGCGTTGGCGCGAATTGAGAGTATCGACGGTTTCGCTGTCGCCACGCTGGAAAACGCCCTGAAAGAGCGTTTCGCCGATGATTACAACGTACGAAGGTGGAGTTTTATCGTCGGGCACCGGGAGCCGGTGATCAATCAACAGCCCGTCGGCGCTCATCTCACCGAAGTTGTGTATGAAGAAATTCCACTGCTCGAGGCGGCGCTACGCAATTTCACCGCCGATCAATGCGTGGCTGGCGGGCAGCCAAAGGGCAATCGATTGAGCAGCGCTCGGGTAGGCAATATCAAGCCGCCCAGTGCCATCGAGTTTGCCAGGCTGTGCCGTGACACCGACGTGGGGGGACAGTATCAACGCCATCTGGACAGTGTCCTCCAGCCGCAAGCCGGGTCGGGCACCGCCGATAACGTCGCGGGGTTGTTGGCCCGTTCGCATCGCTACGGCATGCTGACTGATGCCTATGAAGCCAGGCTCAAGGGCGTACTAAGCGAGAGCGAACTGCAACTGGTGGTCGGGCTGTGCAAGACGGATCGTTTGCCGCGCCTCGATGGCGATCCTGTGGTGGCCATGCAACTGAGCCTGCTCGGCTGCAGGCTGGAGCAGATTGTCGTGCTCCACGTTTTCGATGAAGGCTTGCTGCGCAACACTACCAAGCAGGTGCTGGTGCATATACCCGGCGATCCGAACGGGCCCTGGAGTATCTGCAAAAACCTGCGTTACCTCGCCAATGAACTGGGCCGGCGCCTGCGCTCAAGCCAGTATCAGCGCTTTTTCAGCCGCTTTGTACGGCGGCGCGACAGCCAGCGTTTTTTCTCGGTGGTGATCCCTGCCTACGCGGATCTGGCGATCTGGGCCAATATTGACCTCGAAGAACACCTGCTCGCTTATCGGCGGCCCTTGTTCGAGAAACTGGCTGAGGCACGTATCCGCCAGATCAAGGACGACGCGGCGATGATCGCGATGCCGGTGGCCGAACTGGATCGTGAAGTCCAGCGTCAACACGACCAGCGTCTGGCCGCCGAAGGGTGGGCGTTGCTCAACCTGGCCGGGTTCTTCGTACCGGTCATCGGTGCGGCGTTGCTGGCGGTCACCGCCTGGCAGTTGCTGGGCGAGGTCTACCATGGCGTCGAGGCCTGGAAGGAGGGCGATAGCAGCGAAGCCTTCGACCATTTGCTGAATGTCGCCATCGATCTTGCAGTAATTGCTGCTACGGCCGCCGGTGTCAGTGTGGCGCGCAGGCTGTGGACGCGCTCAACGGTGGTGGATGCTTTGCTGCCAGCCCAGCTGGAGGATGGCACAACAGCGCTGTGGAACCAGGACCTGACGCCCTTTCGCAGGGCTGCGCCAGTGTCTCAAGCAGCGCCAGTGTCTCAAGCAGCGCCTGACGCGCTGGGCGTACATCGGCTCGCCGGGCAGGCGTGGATCGAGATGGACGGTCACCATTATGCCGTGGTCGAGCGGGCCGCAGATAACCAGTGGCAACTGCTGCCCAGAGACGGTCACAGTCCGCTGTTGCGTCACAACGGTGCCGGTGCCTGGCGCTTGTGGAGCGAGCAACCGGCCGAGTGGGACGATACTCATCGCATGTTCCGCCGCTTGGGCGGGGTTTTCCGTGAGCTTGATGCTGAGCAAATCGATCAAGCGCTGAGCGTACATGGCCTGGGCGCCGATTATCTGCGGGGCTTGCATGTCTATGCACAAGCGCCCTCTGCGCAGTTGCTGGACAGTGTGATGCGTATCAGGCTGGACCGCAGGATTCGCGCGGTGATTGACGGTTTGCGCAGCGGCGAGGCGGTCGAGGACATCACCGTTCTGCACCATGCTCAGGGCCTGTCGGGTGCTGGCGGATTGTCCGATCAGCACCTGGCAGAGCTGGCCTGGGTCCAGCGTCGGCATCTGTTTCAGCGCTTGTATGACAGCATGCAGGACAGTGTTGGGCCGGGTATCGAGACATTTCGCCGGATGTTTCCGCACCTGCACATCAGAGCGGCAGAGGTATTACTGCGTAGCGCCGGCGCTACTGATCGCCAGCGGTTGCTCGACACCGGGAGGGTACCGCTGCGTCTGGCCGAGGCTGCCAGAGCCTGTGCCCGGCAGATTCGCCTGGCCAGGGCTTATGAGGCATTGTTGATCGATACGCCGCAAAATGCCGATATGGCGCGTGTCGCTCTGGGAATGCTCAAGCATCTGCCTGGAGCCACAGGCGTACACTGGCGTCTGGTCGAAGGCTACGCGCAGGGGCCCGAGCTGCTATTGACCGGGGAAGGCAGCCAATCTTTTGGCTTGATCCATCACAATGGAGCGTTCCAGCTGCTGGATGCGCACGATTCGCTCGTCGGCGATCCGGGGGAGTTGTTCGAGGTCATGGCCATGGCGTATGACGATAGTCAACGTGACGCCATGGGCATTGCTGAGCCCTTTGCGCATAACCTGCGCGTGCTGCTCGCACGCCAGGCATTGCAGCGGCGCCAGGAGGCCTCAACGCTGCTGAGCAGGCGCGAGGGCACTGGCTGGTTCCACGTGCCGCAGCGCCTGGACGATGGCCGGATCGGCTATCCGCTGAGCGGTCGCGGTGCCGCGGGCCGTTCGCGGCGGGGCAGGCCACAGTCGTTATTCGCCATGGTTCGCGCGATATACCCAAGCTTTACCGATGCGCAGGTCGTTGCCTGGATGCGCGATGTGCAGGATTCGGGTGTACGCGTCGAAACTGAACTGGCCAGGCTTGGCCAGGAACTGGAAACACTGAACCGCACTCTGCAACATTGGTCAAGTGAGCCCGATAATCCCGGGGTGCGAGATGACCGCCAATACTTCATGGAGTCTCTGGTCAATTGCTGGCAGCGCACGGCAAGCGCTGGGCCCAGTAGCAGTGCACATAATGTGAACTATCGCTTCACCTTGTACGGCGCGGAGATCGGGGCTTTGCCTGAGCTGCCGGCGCAGGTCAGCTTTAACCACGTTTATGAGCTGGCACTGTTGGGGATGGGGCTGCAGGAGTTGCCCGATGGTTTCACACGGGCGTTCACTAACCTGCGGGTACTGGAAGCTCCCGGTAATCGGCTGACCCGGGTGCCGCCCAACCTGGGGCAATTCGAACACTTGCGGGAGCTGGATCTGTTCAACAATCAGATCGCGCTCGATGTACCGCAGGCTATGGTCCTCTCCAATTGTGAATCCCTTGAGTACATCAATCTGTCCTTCAATCCATTGGGGCGTGCTTTTTCTCTGAGCAGGTTGTACAGGTTGCGCCGTTTGCATTTGCGTCAAACGCAGATCAGCGGGCTGCCAAATGCCCTGATGGCTTGTCCTGACCTGCTGTTGGCCGACCTGCGCGAAAATCAGATCACTGAGTTGCCGGAACAGTTCTATCAATCTGCGCCATGGCTCAGACGCATTGTCATGCTCGCGGACAATCCGTTGTCTGCCCAAGAAGCCCTACGCTTGCAGGCATCGCTGTTGGATGCAGGTGGAAATCAGCCTCATGGCGTTGGTGCCGAAGCCTTGGTGACTACTCGCCAGCGCTGGCTCGATGCGGCCGATAGCCTGATGCGAGACGAGTTGTCGGCGTACTGGGAGGACTTGGAAAACATACCGGGAACAAGCGACTTTTTCGACTTGCTGGGGCGACTGCTGGAAACCGCCGATTTCCAGCGCGGCGGCCAAGCCCTGGCCAACCGGGTGTTCACCATGATCAGGGCGATGAACGAGCATGCCGGCCTGCGCAATGAACTGATGGTACAAGTCACCCGCGACCTGACCTGTCAAGACAGTGTTACCTTGAGGTTCAGCAACCTGGAGTTGCACATGTTGGTGTGGCGGGCGCAGTTTACGGCGGATAACCCGCAGGATGCGCTGCTTCATCTGGGACGACAGTTATGGCGCCTGGACGAAGTCGATCGTATTGCACTGGAGGACATTCAGGCCCGGCGGGCTTCGGGGAGTGATCCGGATGAGATCGAGGTCGTTCTGGCCTACCGTCTGGCCCTGCGCGACGTCCTCGATCTGCCGGCGCAGCCTAGCGATATGTTGTTCGGCGAAGTGGCCGGGTTGGACAGCCAGCGCATCGCACGTGCCCAAGCCCGGGTGCAGGCGGCTGAAACTCCGGAGCGTCTGGCACATTCACTGGTGGCCCGGGCGTTCTGGCAGGAGCATCTGTCAAGCGCGCAGCGGCCACGTTTCGATGCGCTCAATGTGCCATTTCATGAGCGCACTGCCGAGTTGATGGCGGCGCAAACAGTTCCCGAAGGTGAGCGTATAGCGCAGGTCAATCGCGTTCGGGACGCATGGCTGGAGGCTCAGCAGGCGTTGAGTCTTGAACTCACGCTAGCATTGTTGCGCCCGGCAGCGGGGCACTCCGCCAGCGCTCTGCAGTGAAAACCAGGGCAGGGTGAAGGTTGCAGGCGATAGGGAATTACCCCTCGTCCTTGGGTATCACCCCAAACAATTTCGGTGCGCCGGGGTTGCGATTGGGGTGCTGCTGGGCGAAAAATTCAATTGAGGCCCGGTGCAACTGTTCACCCAGCCACATTACTTGTGCCGCTTTCTGGTAAAGCTCCTGGGTCGAGACGCTGGTGTCTGGGCGCAGGATACTCAAGCTGCTCTGCGCTTGTTCGCCATGGATGGGCTGAACCCAGCCGTGGCATAGACCGCAGGCCTGGGCCAGTGCCCAGATATCGGGTGTGTCGTTGTAGGTTGCAAGGCTCCACAGCAAGGGAACACTGGACCTCTTGCAATAAACGGGGACCGGGTCCCGAGCGGCATAGCCTTGCCGGTCGTAGTGCTTGAACCAGGACTCAGGGTAGTTGCTCGTGTTATCGCATCGGCTAGGGCTGATATAGGTAAATGCGAAGAAGTGAAACCCTAACTTTTTTATGTGCAACGGCAGGCGCTCGAGTAGATGAGGCAAGTCGAGCAGGCACTGCTGTTGCACTGATGTCCGGTTGTTCATCGTACCTCCATGTAGATGAATCGAATTTTACTGCAGACATCGCAGCCTGGTAGAAGTTCCCAGGGGGTATATGTGCCAACTGTCACGCTTCAATTTCAACGACGAATATTCGTACAAGGCTCAGCCAGGTAAGCGGCATTGGTCGCAGTGTATAGCCGCGCCGGGCGTAGTGCGCATTACTGGTCATTGTTTTTTTGTACCGCAGCGCTGCGACTGATAGAGCCGTACGGCGACAGCCCCCCTGACATTCAAATGCCCAGACCACCCATCACGGGAGGGGTACCTTTCACCTTTCTTTGCATAAAGTGGCTGCACGTGCATGCAGAGAGGTGGATGTGGTGTATCGCAAGCTATTTTCAGTGACCGGCAGGCCGCGCAAGCTCGATGGCGGCGCGCTGTTCGGGACCACGCCGCGGCGCGCCTGGAGCGAGTGGTTGAGCCCTGACAGTGACAATCAGGTCGAGATGGCATCACGGGTTTTGCTGGTGCAACAAGACGGGGTGAATATCCTGGTGATGGCGGGCGCCGAGGCGTTGTTGGCACCGTTGCCAGCCTCCTGCCGCTGTCAGCGCCCAACGCAGGGCCTGCTCGACAGTCTGGCGCATCTGGGGGTGGCAGAAGGGCAGATACACGCCGTGGTGCTCACGCACCTGCATGCGATGCTTGCGCCGGACGTGCGTCGGGCGGTCAGCGACGGTGATTGTCCGCGGCTGTTGTTCCCGGCTGCCCGTTACCTGGTTGGCCGCCAGCACTGGATCCGCGCCAACCAACCGCACCCGCGGGACCGAACCCTGTTTGTGGCACAGATCGTCAGCCAGCTGCAAAGCAGTGGACGTTTGTGCCTGCTGGATGAGCACGCCAACGACGTGTTGGGTGATGGCTGGCATTTTCATCTCAGCGACGGTTACACCCCGGGGCAATTGTTACCGGAAATCCAGATGCCCGGTGGTCCGTTGATCTTCGCCGGCGACCTGGTACCTGCGCTGCAGTGGCTCACCCTTGATCTGACCACGGCCTTTGACCGCAACCCGGAATGCCTGATTGATGAAAAAGAACGCCTGCTCGACCACCTGGTGGCGATCGGTGGGCGACTGTTTCTGCCCCGCGATCCGAATGTTGCGCTGATCAAGGTCAATCGTGACCGGCAATCGCGTTATCAACCTTTTGACCAGCAAGCCGTCCTGCATCGGCTGGACAGTTGAAACAACCCACTCAACAGGAGTGCTCCATGAAAGTAATGGCTGCAGTAAAGCGCGTGGTCGATTACAACGTCAAAGTCCGCGTCAAGGCGGACGGCTCTGGCGTCGACCTCGCTAACGTGAAAATGGCGCTCAACCCCTTCTGCGAAATTGCCGTGGAAGAGGCGGTGCGTCTCAAGGAACAAGGGATCGCCACAGAAGTCGTGGTGGTGACGGTTGGCCCGGCCACGGCCCAGGAGCAACTGCGTACCGCCCTGGCCCTGGGCGCCGACCGTGCCATCCTGATCGAATCCGCTGAAGGGCTGGGCTCGCTGGCCGTGGCCAAACTGCTCAAGGCGGTGGTCGACAACGAGCAGCCGCAGCTGGTGATCCTCGGCAAGCAGGCGATCGACAGTGACAACAACCAGACCGGCCAGATGCTGGCGGCGCTGACCGGCTTCGCGCAAGGCACCTTCGCCTCCCAGGTTGAAGTGGCTGGCGACAAGGTCAAGGTTACCCGTGAAATCGACGGTGGCCTGCAAACCGTTGCGCTGAACCTGCCGGCCATCGTCACCACCGACCTGCGCCTGAACGAGCCGCGCTACGCGTCGTTGCCGAACATCATGAAGGCCAAGAAAAAGCCGCTGGAAACCGTTACACCTGAAGCGCTGGGCGTTTCCACTGCTTCCACCAGCAAAACCCTGAACGTCGAAGCACCCGCTGTACGCAGCGCCGGTATCAAGGTCAAGTCGGTGGCTGAACTGGTCGAGAAACTGAAGAACGAGGCGAAGGTAATCTGATGACTATTCTGGTAATTGCCGAACACACCAACACCCAGCTTGCCGCCTGCACATTGAACACGGTCGCTGCGGCGAAGCAGATTGGCGATGAAGTTCATCTGCTGGTTGCCGGTACTGATCTCGACGGTGCCGTTGCTGCGGCGCAAGGCATCGAGGGTATCAGCAAGGTGCTGGTGGCCAACAATGCGGCCTATGCTCATCAACTGCCGGAGAATGTCGCGCCATTGGTGGTCAGCCTGGTCATCGACCAGAGCGTGATCTACAGCCACATCCTGGCGCCGGCCAGCGCCAACGGCAAGAACATCCTGCCCCGGGTTGCCGCGATGCTGGACGTTGACCAGATCTCCGAGATCATCTCGGTGGAGTCGGCGGACACCTTCAAGCGGCCGATCTATGCCGGAAATGCGATTGCTACGGTGCAGTCAAACGCTGCGGTCAAGGTCATCACTGTGCGTGCCACCGGCTTCGATGCCGTTGCCGCTGTGGGTGGCTCGGCTGCGGTTGAGGCGGTCGCTGCTGGCCACAATGCGGGTATTTCGGCGTTTGTTGGCGAAGCGCTGGCCACGTCCGATCGTCCTGAGCTGACTGCTGCCAAAATCGTTGTCTCCGGTGGGCGCGGTATGCAGAACGGCGACAACTTCAAACACCTGTATAGCCTGGCTGACAAGCTGGGTGCTGGTGTTGGTGCTTCCCGTGCTGCGGTTGATGCCGGTTTTGTCGCCAACGATATGCAGGTCGGTCAGACCGGCAAGATCGTTGCGCCGCAGCTGTACATCGCCGTGGGGATCTCCGGTGCGATCCAGCATCTGGCGGGTATGAAGGACTCGAAAGTGATTGTTGCGATCAACAAGGATGAGGAAGCGCCGATTTTCCAGGTGGCTGATTACGGTCTGGTGGCGGATCTGTTCGAGGCTGTTCCGGAGCTGGAACAACAGCTTTGAGATACCTGGGGCTGCTAGCTTATCCATTTTGTGTGGATAAGCTCGCAGCAATTGGCTAATGGGGCGAGAAAATCCGTTGCACGCCAACGCCATCAAGCACCGCGTCGATCAGTGCACGTGCCGTCTCGATGTGCTGACCTGCGCCGCACACCAGGGAGCGGTCGTTGAGCGTGAGGTGATCGACCGCATCGCTGACCGTAGCCTCGGCACATTGCAGCAGATGGCAGGCATGCAGTAGCGCTTCTTCGGCGGGAATACCGGCGCGGACAGTGAACATGCGATTGGTGCCGAACGGGGTGTTGGCGGTGGTGGCGTTGGAAAGGTCGAGACTGGGGGGATCGGGGACGAGCTTTTTCATGGGTAACCTCTGTCAGTGAAGCAACCATCCTTCGCTGCTAAACGAAGGTGGCAGCTGTACGCGGGTTAGCAGACCGGTGACAGAGAACCCGGCGCACCCGAAGGTGCCCCACGTACAGCCGCCATAACAGCGGTGCCAGTAGATCTCTGTCATATCCGGACTGCTAAATCCGATCGCTGGATTTTCCAACGACGGCAGCAGCCTATGTCCATGCAGGGCTTGGCACAACAGAGCAACGGCGCCGGGAGTATGATTCAGAACGGTCTGACAGAAAACACCTACAAGCTCGCGATTTGTCGATGTTGATTGTGGGCGCTATCGCGGGGCAAGCCCGCTCCCACTGGCGATCTCATACGCCCCGCGATGCGCTCAACGTGTTGGAATACAAGGAAAATAACCTGAGAAAAGTGGCCGTCGGCAGGCGGGCTCCGCGTTTGGCGACGACCTCCATGTACGTACTGCTCTGCTGCTTAGAAGACCTGCTGGTAAATGGCGTGAATGTCCTCCACGGTCAGCTCGCGCGGGTTGTTGCCGAGCAGACGGGTTTGCTGGCTTGCGTCCTTTGCCAGGGTCTCCAGGTCAGCCTCGGTGACGCCCACTTCACGCAGTCGCGTCGGCAACCCCAGGCGAGCCGGCAAGGCCTGCAAATGGGCAATCAACGACATTGCCCGTTCAAGGATTGCACCACGGCCATGGGGTAGAAGAATGTCCGCCAGCTCGGCGTACAACGGCGCTGCGGCCTCCAGGTTGAAGCGCATCACCGGCGCCAGTACCAGCGAATTGGACAGGCCGTGCGGCACATGAAAGCGTGCGCCCAGCGGATAGGCGAGGGCATGCACCGCCGCGACCGGGGCATTGGCGAAGGCCATGCCGGCAAGGCAGGCGCCGAGCAACATGTTCTCACGCGCTTGCGCATCAGCGCCGTTGGCACACACCCGCTCCAGGTTGTCGCCCAGCAGGCGCAGCGCCTCGCGGGCCAGGCAGTCGGAAATAGGGTTCTTCAAGTGCCTGGAGGTGTAGGACTCAATAGCGTGGACCATCGAGTCGATGCCGGTAGCGGCGGTCACGGCCTTGGGCAGCCCCAGGGTCAGGTCCGCGTCGAGCAAGGCGATGTCAGGCAGCAGCGCGGGCGAAATCACCACGTTCTTCTGGCCCTCGCCAGTGGTGATCACTGATACGGCGGTGACCTCGGAGCCGGTGCCGGCGGTGGTCGGCACCAGAATCAGCGGCAAGCGGCGGCCGTTGGTGCGTTCGATACCGTAGATATCGGCCAGCGATTCTTCGCTGCGGGACAGCAATGCGGTCAGTTTGGCCGCATCCAGAGAGCTGCCGCCGCCAAAGCCGATCACGCAATCGGCGCTGCACTGCCAGGCCGCTTGCACCGCGTCGAGGATCACCGATTCCGGCGGATCGGCCTGCACCTCGCTGAACACCTGCAGGGCAATGCCCTTTTCCGCGAAGCTTTTTTGCACCGGGGCCAGCAGGCCGGTAGCCAATACCCCTGAGTCGGTAACCAACAGCACGGAGCGGTGACCCATGCTCTGGACCTGTTCGGCCAGGCGGGCAGCGGCGCCGCGTTCGATGATGATGGAGCGGGTGGTGTTGAACAGCAGGCGGCGCGTCATGGTGTGGTCTTCCCCGTTGATAATCCGTTGGACCGGCGGCGTCCCGTGAAGCCCGGCGGCAACAGCCGGGGTTGCTCCTTCCGGTCAGAAGTGTTCAGGGTAGGGGATGCAATAACGCCTAGTCTCCTCCCTTGACGGGGGGGGCAGGCCGCCCGTTGCAGCAAAAGCCAATCTTGCCTGTCAGGCGCAGACCGCTTCGCTTCGGGCACGGACCCGGAATAACCCGCTCAGGTGATCGGTTGCCTTCGGGAAAACACCGTAAAAACAGTAGGTTGCGATGTTTTTTCAGGTTGCTGAATCCGGAAATGATTTCGCACTCAAGCGCCCTAAACTGGGACTGCCCAACAGGCCGTTGCAGCGTAGCGGCCAGGGCGTGATCGAGTGAATTCCAGGAGACTGTCCCTTGAAAAAAACAACAGAAGAACAGGTCGAACTGCTGCTGAGCGACCCGGTGGCCCTGGTCGGGCACAGCCTGCAGAACTGGAAGCAGATGCCTGTCGAACAGATTGATGGGCTGCAGCTGGCGGGCCTCAAGCGCCGTTTTGGCGAAATGCGCGAGCAGATTGCAGTGCTAAAGAAACTGGCGGACGCCGAAGGTGTCGAGCGCATCGAGCAACTCGACGATGTGGTGCCGCTGCTGTTCGAGCACACCCTGTTCAAGTCATACCCGCCATCCTTGCTGGAAAACAACAACTTCGCCGCCCTCAACAAGTGGCTGGGCAAGCTGGTGATTCCGGCACTGGCGCAAAAGATTGCCGCCGTTGACGTCAGTGCCTGTAAAGGCCTGGACGACTGGTTCGAAACCATGGACGAGAACGTCCCCGAGCTGTGCCTGAGCCACACCTCTGGCACCTCCGGTACGCTGTCGTTTCTGCCGTGCAGCACCCGCGAGTTCGACAAAGCCTCCGAAGTGCGCAAGCTCTATGCCTGGAACATGACCGGGCCGGATACCCCCGACCCGGCTATGCACACGGCCTACCCGTACTACCGCAAGGGCTACCTCAGCCATCTGCGCGGCATAGGCTCGCTGACGCGCGTGCTGTTGCCGGACCTTGCGCATTTCCACCCGGCCTATCCGTCCACCCTGTCCAGCGATGTGCTGCGCCTGGGTGCCAGACTGCGTGCAGCGCACAACAATGGCACCCTGGATCGCCTGGTGGTAGCGCCAGAGCTGCTGGCCAAGAAAAAAGCCTTCGATCAGCAGCAGGCCGAGATGCCGCAGCATCTGGCCAGGTTTTTCGATGACATCGCCACCCGCCTCAGGGGCAAGCGCGTGTACATCGGCGGCACCTGGAACCTGTTGCACAACATGGCCAAGGCCGGTCTGGAGCGCGGCCTGGAATCTGTGTTCGATCCCGACTCCTACATCATCACCACCGGGGGTGCCAAAGGCGTGGTACCGCCGCCGAACTGGCGCGAGGAGGTCATGCGCTTTACCGGGGTGAAGGGCTTGCATGAATCCTATGCCATGTCGGAAGTGGTCAGCGGCTCGCACCTGAAATGCGAGCACGGCAACTACCACTTCTCGCACACCGCGATCCCCTTTCTGCTCGACCCCGAGACCAGCAAACCGCTGCCGCGCCGAGGGCGCCAGACCGGGCGTGCGGCGTTCTTCGATCTGGGCGCGGACATCCATTGGGGCGGTTTCATCACCGGCGACGAAGTCACCATCGAATGGGATGAACCCTGCAAGTGCGGACGCCACAGTCGCTATGTCGTCGGGGCAATCCAGCGTTACAGCGAAAAGAACGGCGGCGACGACAAGATCACCTGCGCGGCCTCCGAACAATCCCATCGTGAAGCGATGGACTTTCTCAACACCCTGGAGGGCTGAGTCATGACCCACCCCATTGCGCCGATGATCATTCGCGGTCAAGTGATCACCGACAACCTGATCGAAGTGGGTGGCCGCGGTGGCGACCTGAGCTTCCTCACCCCCGATGCCAACAAGTACATCGACCGCTTGCCGCTGGGCAATCCGGCGAAGCTGGCGGATCTGTACCGCTTGAGCTTCGAGGACATTCTCGATTACGCCGTGGCGCTCGGCGAACGCCTGGCCCTGGACAACAACCCGTACCTGCAGGAAGCCTGTGAGCTGTCGTACCTGACGGCGCCGACCACCCCGAGCATCGTCAAGGGGTCCTACATGGGCCTGAAGCACCTGCTGTCGCGTGAGTTGATCAGGGAGATGGCCGAAAGTACGGTCGGTATCAATTACCTGGAAGGCTGGGTGCCGCAAACCCTGCTCGACGGCACTCAACTTGAAGTGCGCTGCTTCGGTGCGCGTACGCTGCACATCGTCGCCGGCAACGCGGTGTCGTTGTCGTTGTGGACCATCATCCGCAACATGGTCCTGCGCAGCGATGCGATCATCAAGGCGCCGTCCAATGACCCGTTCACCGCACTGGCCATCGCCCGCACCATGGTCGAAATGGCCCCCGACCACCCGTTGACCCGGCACCTGAGTGTCGCCTACTGGAAAGGTGGCGACGAGGCGTTCGAGCAGCGCCTGTACCAGCCGCAGAACCTCGAGAAAATTGTCGCCTGGGGCGGTTTTGCCTCGATGAAACATGTCACCCGTTATATCCAGCCCGGTCTGGAACTGATTTCCCTGGACCCCAAACGCAGCGCCAGCATCATCGGCAAAGCGACCTTCGACAGCGAAGCGAACATGCGCGAAGCCGCCGTGCGCCTGGCGGCCGATATCGGTGCGATCAATCAGAAGGGCTGTGTTTGTGCGCGGGTGGTGTACGTGCAGAGCGGCACGGATGAGCAGGGGCTGGAACGCCTTAACGTCTTTGGCCAGTACGTCTACGAGGCCATGCTCGGTTTGCCCAACACCCTCAGTACCACGCCCAAGCGTTATGACCAGGGCCTGAAAGCCCATGTCGATGCGCTGCGCCTGGATGACGAGTGGTACAAGGTCATCGGCGGCAAGGCAGGTGAGGGCGCGATCATCTGTTCGCAGCTGCCGGAGCCGGTGTCGTTTGCCGCCAGCCTCGACGACCGTACCGCCAACCTGGTGCCGGTCGACGACTTGAGCGAGATGATGAATGCGGTCGATGCCTACACCCAGACCGTCGGTGTCTATCCGGAAAGCATCAAGGACCAGCTCAAGGATGTGTTGCCGTTGTATGGCGCGCAACGCATCGTCTCGCTGGGCTATGCCGCGGCGATGAAATTCGCCGCGCCACAGGACTCCATCGAACCGATGCGGCGCATGGGTAAATGGATCTCCAACCAGATCGCCGCCCCCGAAACCAGCGCTGCACCCTGGCTGCGTCAGTCGATCTAGTGGACAGATCCACAGCTGTTATTGCCCTATAACTTGAGGAAACACCATGACCACCTGTATCGGCTACGGCGTCCATGAAGCCAACGCGCCGCTTGAACCTGTGCGTTTCAACCGTCGGGCGTTGCGTGACGACGATGTCGCCATCGACATCGACTACTGCGGCGTCTGCCATTCCGACATGCACTATGTGCACAACGACTGGAACAGCACGCGCTTTCCCTGTGTACCAGGCCATGAAATCGTTGGCCGGGTCTCCGCCGTGGGCAGCGCCGTCAGCCGTTACCGGGCTGGCGATCTTGTCGCGGTCGGCTGTGTGGTCGACAGCTGCCAGCAGTGCGAGGCCTGCGAGGATCACCAGGAGCCGCATTGCACCCAGGGCATGACCCCGACCTACAACGGCCTGGACCGCATCAGCGGCGAAGTGACCCGCGGTGGCTACGCCCAGCACATCGTCGTGCGCGAGCAGTTTGTGCTGCGTGTACCGCAGACGCTCGACCCTCGCTTTACCGGCCCGCTGCTGTGCGCGGGCATCACCGTGTGGACGCCAATGCGCGAGCATGACGTCAAGGCCGGCACGCGCCTGGCCGTCGTCGGTCTGGGCGGCCTCGGCCATATGGCGGTCAAGCTCGGGGTTGCCCTCGGTGCCGAGGTGACGGTGATCACCACCTCGCCCGGCAAGGCTGATGATGCCCGCGCGCTCGGCGCCCATCATGTTTTGTTGTCCAGTGAGCCGCAGGCGATGAAAGTGGCGGCCAGCAGCTTTGACCTGGTGCTCGATACCATCCCGCGCAGCCACAACGTCAACCCCTACCTGATGCTCCTGGCCCGTAAAGGCACGCTGGTGCTGGTGGGGGCGCTGGAACCGCTGGAACCCATTCATGGTGCATTGCTGGCGCTCAACAACCGCTCGATTGCCGGCTCGTTGATCGGTGGCCTGCAACAGACCCAGGAGCTGCTGGACTTCTGCGCCGAGCACCAGGTGCTGCCGAGCTGCGAGATGATCGGGATTCAGGACATCAACCAGGCCTTCACGCGCATGCACAATAATGATGTGAAGTACCGTTTCGTGATCGACATGGCGTCGCTCAAGTCCGTCGATATCCAGGACACGGGGGAGCGTGCAAGGTAAAAAACCTGTACAGGTGCGCAGCCATCTCTAGTGGGCTACGCATTGGTTCTGGCGGCGCATACACGCAAAGGCTCCGTACTATCGCCGCCTTGAACGATGCTATTCACACAATTGCCTACCGCCAGTTACCACCTGACCCTGACCCCGAGGTTGCCGATCACCCCGTTCAAGTCATTGTCATCGACATCGCTGCTGTAGTCGGCGCTGACGAACAATGCCACTTTGGGGGTGACGCGTGCCACCAGGCCCAGGCCCAGTTCAACGGTGGTGGAGTTGCGCCCGCTGCTGATCTTGTCGACCTTGTCCAGGCTGACGGTGTCGGCGTTGGAAAAGTCGTGCCAGACGTTGGTACGCAGGAAGGGTTCGACGGGCATGCCACGCACGTTGTAGCGCGCAGACAATTTGGCGCCGACCCGGCCGGTCCAGTTGGGCTGTTGATCGAAGGCTTGCTGGGTGTCGGTCTGGGTCTGGCTGCCGGGGAAGTACTGTTGGTTGATCAATTGCGCTTGCGGTTCGATCGTCCAGTTGGCGCCCAGTTTGATCGGAAAGCCACCTTCGACCGACAAGGTCAGCGCATGCCCGTCGCCATCCAGACGCTGGCCGTTTTCGCTACGGCCGTTGACGTCGAAACGGGTGCCCATGGCCACGGCATCCACATGCCAACCCTGATCGTGGGTCATGCTCCAGTACATACCCAGGCTTTCACCTTCGAGGCTGACGTTGGATTTTTTGTCGCCAACCTGGGGTTTGCGCATGCCATCGAAGCCACTTTGCAGGTTGCTGTGACCGACGAAGAAACCGGCACGGTGAGTATTGCCGCCACTGGTTTCGCGAATGAACAGGTCCGGGCTGATCTGCAGGCTCTGGTTGTTCATTTCCAGACGCGCGGGTGCAGGCGCACCGTTTCTGGTCGGGGCCGGAAAGAAAGGCGCCCACTGGCTGGCGATGGTGTCGGAGGCTGCCGGCGCGTGGCGCTCGGCCAGGCGCTCGGAGAACGCGCCAAGGGTGGTCAGGCCCAGGCCACTGGCACTGACAGGTGTCAGCGATAGTCCCGGCAACGTGTGCACCTGCGCTTGCACAAGAGAGTTGTACGGGTCGATATCCTCCAGGCCCAACGCATGGGTTTCCAACGGGGTTGCAAGAAGCAGCGACGTGGAAACCGCGTAGAAAACATACTCAAAGCCAGCAGGATTCAGAGTTTTTTTCATGGCGGATCTCCTCTGTTGTAACAGCCAAGGATTCTGGCCTGATGTCACGGGCTGTAAGGCAAAACCAGAGGGCGACCCAAACCAGCAAGACCGGTCTCTTTCGCGCGCTGAAAGGCGCGAGCTAGAGGCCCGGAAAGGAGTCTTGCAATGCTGCATTACATGTAGCTAAGGAGAGGAGCGGGCGGGCGTCAAGAATGTGTTATGTAACAGTTGTCAAGCTATTGGATGGGGCAATCTGCTGAAATTAAACAATTATTTACATTCGATAGTCGTGATGGCAATTTCAGCCATCACGGCTATGCCGAATCATTGCTAAAGCTGTACTTCTACAGCCAGCGGCAGATGATCGGAGAGGTGACTCCAGGGCTTGTTACCGAGAATTCGTGGCGCATGGCTGATGGCATTGCGCAGGTAGATACGGTCCAGGCGTAATAATGGCAAGCGTGCCGGATAGGTGCGCGCCAACAGACCGTGATGACGCTCGAACGCTTCATGCAGGCCTCGGTGCAAGCCCAGGGTACGGTTGCCATGCAACTTCCAGTCATTGAAGTCGCCGGCGATGATCACCGGCGCGTCGGCGGGCAGCGAGTCGAGCAAGCGGCGCAGCAGCTGCAACTGCTTTTGCCGATGGCTTTCCAGCAGCGACAGGTGCACGCAGACGGCATGGACGTGCGGCTGGCCCGGCACATCCAGCACGCAATGAAGCAGGCCGCGGCGCTCGGGGCCGGTGATCGAGACGTCAAGGTTGCGGTGCTCGATGATCGGGTACTTGGACAACAGCGCATTGCCATGGTGGCCATTGGGGTACACGGCATTGCGCCCATAGGCAAAGTCGCTCCACATGCTGTCGGCGAGGAACTCGTATTGCGAGGTTTGCGGCCACCTGGCGTGGCGGGCGGCATGGCGGTCGTGGCTGCCGAGCACTTCCTGAAGAAACACGATGTCGGCCTGGGTGCTGCGCACCGCCTCGCGCAGTTCGGGCAGGATGAAGCGGCGGTTGAAGGCGGTGAAACCCTTGTGGGTGTTGACGGTCAGTACCTGCAGCCGGCGCACGGCCGGCGCCGTTTGGGTGCTTGTAAGGAGAGTGGGGTCCGGTTCGAGTTTCACGGTTGCTCCTGGTGAC
Source organism: Pseudomonas putida (assembly GCF_028682475.1). Lineage (GTDB taxonomy): Bacteria > Pseudomonadota > Gammaproteobacteria > Pseudomonadales > Pseudomonadaceae > Aquipseudomonas > Aquipseudomonas putida_AG. The sequence continues at coordinate 60,951 of NZ_JANHLE010000001.1, read as the reverse complement.
CAAGCCTACTGCATGGGACCGGCTCCGAAGGCGTCGGTTCCCGCTGTTCAACTGTCGTCTTCGGGGTGCAGCTCCAGCAGTACCAGCGAACGTCCTTGCACCTGCAACGGGCTGTCGAAGCCATGCCGTTCACCCTTGCGCAATTGTGGCCGATCGGTGTCGATCAGGCAGTTCCAGTGTTGACCTTCAGGCACCTGTGGCAGGGTGAAGGCCAGCGCGTCGTGATGGGCATTGACGATCAGCAACAAGGTGGCATCCGCCCCCGGGCGCTGGATACCGCTGACCTGGGCGCGACCATCCATCAACATGCCCAGGCAACGGCCCTGACTGTCCTGCCATTGCTCGACACTCATCTCGCTGGCGTCTGGCGCCAGCCAGGTGACGTCCTTGACCCCGATTGCCTCATTGTAGTCGCCGACCAGAAAGCGTGAGCGGCGCAACACCGGGTAAGCCAGACGCAGTTTGGTCAGGCGTTTGACGAACTTGAGCAGCGCCGCGCCCTCGTCATCCAGCTGCCAGTTGACCCAGCCGATTTCGCTGTCCTGGCAGTAGGCATTGTTGTTGCCGTGCTGGGTGCGGCTGAACTCGTCGCCGGCGACGATCATCGGCGTGCCCTGGGCCAGCAGCAAGGTGGCGAAGAAGTTGCGCATCTGGCGCAGGCGCAGGGCGTTGATGTCGGGATCATCGGTGGCGCCTTCGACGCCGTGGTTCCAGGAGATGTTGTGATTGCTGCCATCCTCGTTGTTTTCGTCGTTGTCTTCGTTGTGCTTGTCGTTGTACGAAACCAGATCGCGCAGGGTGAAGCCGTCGTGCGCGGTGACGAAATTGATCGAGGCGTAGGGCCGCCGTCCGCGACGGTTGAACAGCTCGCCAGAGGCGGTCATGCGTGCGGCGAAGTCGGCCAGCTGGCCTTCATCGCCTTTCCAGAAGGCGCGCACGGTGTCGCGAAAGCGGTCGTTCCACTCGGCCCAGCCGGGGGCGAAATTACCCACCTGATAGCCGCCGGGGCCGCAGTCCCAGGGCTCGGCAATCAGCTTGACCTGGCTGAGCAGCGGGTCCTGGCGACAGGCCACGAGGAAGCTGTGACGCTCGTCGAAGCCTTCGTGGTAACGGCCAAGGATGGTCGCCAGGTCGAAGCGAAAACCGTCCACATGCATCTCGCCGGCCCAGTAGCGCAGCGAGTCGGTGACCAGTTGCAGCACGCAGGGGTGGCTCAGGTCCAGGGTGTTGCCGGTGCCCGAATCGTTGATGTAGTAGCGCTTGTCGTCGGGTCTCAGGCGATAGTAGGAGGCGTTGTCGATACCACGCATGGACAGGGTCGGGCCCAGTTCGTTGCCTTCGGCGGTGTGGTTGTAGACCACATCGAGGATCACCTCCAGGCCGGCATTGTGCAGGTGCGCGACCATCTCCTTGAACTCGGCGATCTTGCCGTTGGCCAGGTAGCGCGGATGCGGGGCGAAGAAGGCGATGCTGTTGTAGCCCCAGTAGTTGTTCAGACCCTTTTGCAGCAAGTGCTGGTCGTTGACGAAGGCATGGATCGGCAACAGCTCGATGGAAGAAACGCCCAGCTGCTTGATGTGCTCGAGCAAATCGTCGCACATCAATCCGGCAAAGGTGCCGCGGTTACTCTCCGGCACCGCCGGATGGCGCATGCTGATGCCACGTACATGGGCTTCATAGAGGATGGTGCGGTCCCAGGGCACCCCGACACGCTGGTCGCGGCCCCAGGTGTAAGCCGGGTCGATGACCTTGCACTTGGGCACGAACGGCGCGCTGTCGCGCTTATCGAAACTGAGGTCGCCATCGGCGTGGCCAATGGTGTAGCCAAACAGCGCTTCGGACCATTTCAGGCTGCCCACCAGTTGTTTGGCGTAAGGGTCGATCAGCAGCTTGTTGGGGTTGAAGCGGTGACCGTTCTGCGGCTCATAGGGACCGTGTACGCGGTAGCCGTAGATCTGCCCGGGATGGGCATCGGGCAGGTAGCCGTGGAAGATTTCGTCGGTGTATTCCGGCAGTTCGATGCGTTCGAGTTCAACCTCGCCGCTGGCGTCGAACAGGCACAGCTCGACCTTGGTGGCGTGGGCGGAGAACAGCGCGAAGTTGACCCCCAGGCCGTCCCACGTGGCGCCCAGCGGAAAGGGCAGGCCTTCGCGGATTCGTGAGGGTTCGACGACAGGGGCGGGCTTTTTCATGGTGCTCCTTGATCGGTCTGGTTAATCGCGGGGCAAGCCCGCTCCCACAGGGCAGTCCGCTCCTACAAGTCAGTTGCCCCCACCAGTTCTCGGTGGGAGCGGGCTTGCCCCGCGAAAAGGCTCATGCAACCGGCGGCTTCCTGCTCGCCCGCGGCTTCTTCACCGCGGCCGGTTTGCTCGGCGGCGACGCCGGTGCAGCCGGTTTGGCCCTGGCCTTGCGCGGCGTCGCCTTGGGCGCCAGGGCTTCGGCCTCGGCGAGTTTGCGTGCCATTTCCCAGTGCCGGGATTCCTGGCCTTCGGGCTTACCCTCCGATTCCCAGATCTGGTAGGCAAATTCACGGACACGTTTTTCTTCGATACTCATCTCGACGCTCCTGAGGGTTTAGGCATGATCAATCAACAGGTTGACCGGAAACTCCTTGAGTGCAGCGCTGAGTAACAGCTCCTTTGAGGCTGTGACTACGCTACCGGCAAAAAGTCCCGAGCAATGGGCAGGTGACAAGGTAAACGGCAACAGCAGCCGGGTATCTTCCCAGTGGTGTGCCGGGATCAACGGAATCGGGGTATCAGCAAGCAAGCCGCAGGCCAGGCGCGGCACAATCACGATGGCTCGCGCCGCGTCACCGATGCGAGCGAAGGCCAGTACCTGTGCGGCGTGTCTACCCTGCACCTGCAGTGGCAGGTAGCGGCCCTGGCTGAACAGTTCGGGGTACTGCTGGCGCCGTTGCAGCACCTGGCTGATCAGCGCCTGCTTGACCCGCCCGCTGCGCCAATCCTGGAGCAGCTGCGCGGTGTTGGTGCTGTCGTCCAGCGCCTGGCGCCGGGCAGTAAAGTCCACCGCGCGACGGTTGTCCGGATCGACCAGGCTCAGGTCCCAGAACTCATTGCCCTGGTACAGGTCGGGCACGCCGGGGACGGTCATGCGCAACAGGCACTGGGCGAGGCCGTTCAAGGCGCCGGCGCAGGCGATGGACTGCGCCGCCTGAGCCAGGGAGTGGCGCAGTTGCTGGTTCTGCCGGTCTTGCAGCAGACCACGGATGAAGGCCTGGCACGCGTGTTCGTAGACGTCGTTCGGCGCGCTCCAGCTGCTGCGCAATTTGGCTTCACGCAGGGCCTTGCGTTGCCATTGCAGCAGCCGCTCGACATAAGCCTGCAGCGCCAGCGGATCGTCTTCGTTCAGGTCCAGGGGCCAGCTGCCCAGCAAGGTCTGGTACAGCAGCCATTCATCCCCCGGGCTCGGCGCCTCGCCATCGGCCAGCGTGCTGCGCAGCGGCGCGGCCAGTTCACGCCAGTGCTCGACCCGGCTGACCAACCAGCGGCTACGTTCGCTCAGCACTGCCAGGCGCGCACGGCTGTCTTCACCGCGCTTGTGATCGTGGGTGGCGGTGCACAGCAGGTTGTGCGGGAACTGTTGCTGGCGCTGTTCACATGCCTGGTGAAAGGCCGCGAGCGGTGCGCTGAAATGCTCGGCATCAAAGCCTACGTCATTGCGTGACAGGAGTAAGGCCGAGCGGTAGAAAGCGGTGTCTTCGACGGCTTTGGCGGCGGTCGGTGCGGTCAGTTGCTGAAAGCGGATGCAGGCGTGGCGCAGGTGTTTGCGTGACGGGCCGGGTGGCAGGCTGCGCCAGGGTTGGCCGCCAAGCCAGCGCTGCAGCGAGTCGAGCACAGGCCAGTCGCCTTCGCTCAGATTCTGCCGGGCAGCCGCCATGGCATGGTTGAAGAACGGCAGATCGTCGTCGCTGCGTCCGCCAGCATGCAGATAAGTGCGGTACACCGGGTAATGCTCGACCAGTGCCTGCAGTGCCCGGCGAATCGCGCCCAGGGTCAGGTCACGGCTCATCAGGTCGTCGCGGGCGACCTGCAGCAAGGCCTGGGCAACCGATTCGAAGTCTCCGGCCAGGCTGGTGGTGAGCACCTGCTGGCGGGCCAGACGCAGCTCTTCGGCAAACGCCGGGCGTTCACTGAGGGCAGTCCAGGCTTCGTTGAGGATGTCTTCGCCTTGCGGGTCGTGTTGCAGCAGGCTGACCTGGTTCATGAACTCATAGCCGGTGGTGCCATCCACCCCCCAGTCACGGTGCAACTGTTCGTTAGCGCCGAGGATCTTCTCGACGTAGATTGGCAGGTGTTCCAGCGCGGCACCCAGCGGCCGCTGAGCCAACAGGGCATCGACGCGCCTGCGCAGTTTGCGGCAATAACCACGGGGATCGGCAAGACCGTCGATATGATCGATGCGCAGGCCATCGACCAGGCCCGTGCGGATCAGCTCGAAAATCTTCTGATGCGTGGCTTCGAACACCTCGCTGCGCTCGACCCGCAGGCCGGCCAGTTCGTTGATGTCGAAAAAGCGCCGCCAATTGATGTCGTCGGCGGCGGTGCGCCAGCTGGCCAGGCGATAGGCCTGCTGTTCGAGCAGGCGGTGCAGGCGCTCGAAGCCTGTCGCTGTGCGCCCGTCAAAGGCATCGAGCAGGCTGTCGAGCGAAACCGTTGTGGCCAGCGCCAGCAGTTCCTGTTGCAGCAATACGGCCTTTTCAGTGGCCTGAGTATCGCTGTGCAAAGCGTCAAAGCGCGTGCCCAGGGCTTGCACTGCAGGGTTGTCACTCAGGCAGAGGATCTGTCCGTAGTCGGCCGGGCAGACCGGAAAGCGGTGCTCATGGTGACGGATGTGGAAACTGCCCGCGCTGGCCTGGAAGCACAGCGGAATGTCGCCGGCCTGCAGGACTGCGCCGTAGTCACTGGCGAGGAACGGCAACAGCAGCTGGCCTTCGAGCAAGGGATCGGCAGAGTGCCACTGGATATCGAAGAACGTGCTGTAGCGGCTGCGCCGGCCCCAGCTCAGCAGGTCTTGCCACCAGGGGTTGTCACTGCCAACGGCCATGTGGTTGGAGACGATGTCGAGTATCAGGCCCATGCCATGCAGGCGCAATGCCGCTACCAGCCTGATCAGTGCCGCTTCGCCGCCGAGTGCCGGGTTGACCCGGGTCGGGTCGATCACGTCGTAGCCATGCAGCGAGCCGGGTCGCGCACTGAGCAGCGGCGAGGCGTACAGGTGGCTGATGCCCAGGCGGGCGAAGTAGGGCACCAGCGCCAGCGCATCGTCGAGGGTAAAGCCAGCATGAAACTGCAGGCGCAGGGTGGCATTCAAGGCGTTCAACGGTCGCGCTCCCAGGCCTGCTCACGGGCCTGGGCCAGCAGCTCCAGGCGCCTCGCGGCATCGGCATCGTCCAGCAGTGCGCTGGCTGGCAGGGAAAACCGTCGGCGCCAGTTCGGATGCGTGTCGACGGTGCCGGGTAGGTTGGGTTGTTCGTCGATGCCCAGCAGGTCTTCCAGCGGTATCAGCACCAGGGGCGCGCGGGTATGTCCCAGGTAACGGATGCAGGCATCGATCAGGCCATCACTGTCGGGTTGTACGCTGTAATTGCGCTCAAGGGTCTGTTGCAGGCCCTGACGCTCCTGCTGACGGGTGTCGCGCCAGTGCCGTTCGGTGATGGCGTCGATCAGCGCCAGACGCTGGTTCCAATCGATGTCGCGGGCCTGCAGCCAGCCGGCCAGGGGCGGCAGGTCATGGGTGCTGGAGGTGGCCAGGGCATTGTCCGGCCAGTCGAGGATGGGCTTGAAGTGGCCGGGCGGGTCCTGCTCGAATTGCAGCACGCGCATGCCGAGAATGGCGCGCTGGGCGAGTTTTTCCCGCAAGCCTTCCGGCACGGTGCCGAGGTCTTCGCCGAGCACAATGGCGCGGTGGCGCACCGACTCCAGGCACAGCAGGCGCAACAGATCGTCCAGCGGGTAGTTGAGGTACGCGCCTTCACTGGCATGGGCGCCCTGGGGAATCAGCCACAGGCGCTGCAAACCCATGACATGGTCGATGCGCAAGCCACCGGCATGGGCAAAGTTGGCCCGCAGCATCTCGATAAAGGCGCGGTAGCCACTGCGCCGCAAACCTTCGGGCGAGAAGGCGCAGATCCCCCAGTTCTGCCCCGAGCGATTGAGGATATCGGGCGGGGCGCCAACGTTGAGCTCAGCCAGCAGTTCATCCTGGCGGCTCCAGGCCTGGCTGCCGGCACCGTCGGCACCGACCGCCAGGTCAGCGATCAGGCCGATGGCCATGCCGTTGCTGCGAGCGGCGTCCTGGGCACGCTGCAGGCTGCGTTCGATCAACCATTGGCAGAAGGCATGAAACTGGATCTGCTGGGCATTCTGTTCGGCAAAAATGCGCACTTCGGGGCTGTGCGGGTCGTGCCAGGCCGCCGGCCATTGCCGCCAGTCCGGGCTTAGCCCCCGGCCCTCGGCCTGCTCCAGCAGTGCTTCAAAATAGCAGTGGCGCTCCAGGGCGGCGCCGGCCTTTTCGCGGTAGCTGTCGAAGTCGGCCCGTAGCGGATCGTCGCCATCGATGAAGTCTTCAAACAGCAGGCGCAGCACCTGGTAGCGTGCAGCTGCAGCCGTCGGCCAGTCGATCAGGGGTTGTTGTTCGAGTTGCCGCAGTTGCGCCTCCAGCCCCAGGGTCTCTATCGCCATGCGCACGGCGCGTTCACCCAGCAGGGCGGAGGGGCTGGCGTAGACACTGTTGAGCCACAAGCGGCTGGACGGCGAATACGGACTGTAGCGCCGGGTATCGCTGGCGAACATGGCGTGCAGCGGGCTGATGGCCAATGCATCGGCACCCCGTTCGGCGGCGCTGCGGGCCAGTTGTTCCAGCGCCAGGCAGTCGCCGAAACCACCATCACCGCCACGGCGCAGGCTGTACAGCTGCGCGCTGATACCCCAGCAGCGGGGTGTTGGGGAGCCGAGGGCATCCTGCAGGCTGAAGCAGCGTGTCGGGGCGACAGCGAGGGTAAAGTGCCGGTCGCCGATCTCCAGCCGGTGGTAGCCGATCGGTAGCCCCGCAGGGAGCGCGCTGTCGGCATCCAGTTGCAGCTGTTGTTCGGTGCCGTCTTCCTGCACGACCCGGCAAGCGCTGGCAGCGGCAAAGTAGGCCGACAGGTCCAGTGCCTGCTGCACATCGACAGTAAACAGCGGCGGCAGGTGCCGGGCATCATGGGCAACTTTGAGCGCTTGCAGGCTGGCGGTAATGCGCTGGGTGTCGTCGGCTGGATGACCGAGCCCGGCCAGGACCTGGCGCAAGGCCGGGTCGCTGACGCGTTGCGCCCGACCGTTGGCGTCAATCCAGTTCACGGCAACACCTGCCAGTTCGGCCAGTTGCTGCAAAAGGGCATCAGTCATGGACACGCTCCGGCGTATGGGGAGGTAGCAGGCTGACCAGGGTGGAGTAAGCGCCCAGTTGGTGGCTTTGCGCTGATTCGTCTGCGCAGTAGTACAGGTGTGTCGAGGCATCGGGCAGCCTGCACGGCACCGCAGACTCGCCGAGGTTAAGGTCGATGCGCAGTTCGCGACCATCGGCCAGGCGCCAGCGCGCGGTGAGGGCTTTGTCAGCTATCACTTCTGCTCCCAGGGCACGGCAGCCGGGCAGGTGGGGAGTGATGTGTAGATGGCGCAGGTGCAACAACTGTTGGTAGAACGTTTGCCAGGGGGGATGTGGATCGTCGGGCACGCGCGGGCGCGAATCAGAGTAGGTGGCCAGGGCGTTAGGGTCGGCGATTGCCGCCCTTTGCCCAGCGTCGGCGTAGGCCTTGAACCCGGCAAACTCGGCCCGCCGTCCTTCGCGTACGGCATCGGCCAGGGCATCGTGATGGTCGGTAAAGAACAGGAACGGCTGTTCGCTGCCCCATTCTTCGCCCATGAACAGCAACGGAATCATCGGTGACAGCAACAGTAGTGTGGTGGCAGCGCGTAGCGCTTGAGGCGGGCAGAGCCGGGTCAGGCGCTCGCCTAGAGCGCGGTTGCCGACCTGATCGTGGTTCTGCAGGAACAGCACGAAGGCGCTGGGCGGCAGGTGGGCGCTGGCTTCGCCACGGGGACGGCCATTGCGGTCAGGCTCACCCTGGAAGACGAAACCCTGACTCAGGCATCTGGCCAGCTTGTGCATCGGCGCCTGGCTGTAGTCGGCATAGTAGGCTTCATCTTCCCCGGTCAGCAGGACGTGCAAGGCGTTATGGCCGTCATCGTTCCACTGGCCGTCGAACACGCCTTCGAGCAGGCTTGCCTGGTTGTGCTCATTTTCAATTGTCAGCCAGACGTATCTACCCGCCGCGATGGTGCGACGCACACGCTGGCTGAAGGCATGGAGAAAATCCGCATCATCAATGGCGTGCACCGCATCCAGGCGCAAGCCGTCGAAGCGATAGTCATGCAGCCACATCAATGCATTTTCGATAAAGAAGTCACGCACCTGGCGGCGGCGAAAGTCAATGGCGGCGCCCCAAGGGATACTCCGCTCCTGATGAAAGAACGCGCTGGCATAGTGATGGAGGTAATTGCCGTCCGGGCCGAAGTGGTTGTAGACCACATCCAGCAGCACCATCAGACCAAGACCATGGGCCTGGTCGATCAGCTGACACAGTTGCTCCGGCGTGCCGTAGCTGTGTTGCGGGGCGAAGGGCAGCACGCCGTCATAACCCCAGTTGCGCTCACCGGGAAACTGGCCAAGGGGCATCAGCTCGATGGCGGTCACACCCAGTGCCGCCAGCCGTGGCAACTGCTCGATCACCTGCGCGTAGCCGCCCATGAGACCGACATGCAGTTCGTAGATCACCGCCTGATGCCAAGGGCGGCCTTGCCAATGGCGGTGCTGCCAAGGGTAGGCAGCAAGGTCGACGACCTGGCTGGGGCCGTGCACGCCTTCGGGTTGAAAGCGCGACGCCGGGTCAGCCACTTGCAGTTCGCCGTCAATGCAATAGCGATAGCGGCTGCCAGCAGTCGCCGGGCAGCGACCGCGAAACCAGCCATCGGCCCCGCGCTGCAACGCCAGGCGCTGGTCGGGCAGCAGGCACACCTCGACGCTGTGGGCATCGGGTGCCCACAGCGCGAAGCGTACGGTGTTGCTGTCGAGCATCACGGCCCCGTGGGTCGCGAAGTGATCTGACCTCAAGGGCATACCTGCCACCTCGTGCTCAGCGTCCTGTCACCTGCGCCCGCTCGACCAGTTCCTCGTACAACCGTGCATAGGGTTCCACCGCCTGGCACCAGTTGAACGGCTGGGTCATGGCCAGGCAGCGCATGGCGCCGAGCAGGTCCTTTTTGCCGTACACATAGAACGCCCGGCTGAGCGCTTCGCGGTAGCTTTCAACCGTCGACTCATCGAACAGAAAGCCGGTGACACCGTTTTCAATGGTGTCGGCCAGGCCGCCGGTGTTGCGCGCGACCGGCAGCGAGCCGAAGCGTTGCGCATACATCTGGCTCAGGCCACAGGGCTCGTAGCGCGACGGCATCAGCAGAAAGTCACTGCCGGCGAACATGCGCCGCGCATCGGTTTCGTTGAAGCCAATGCGCACGCCGATCTGCCCGGGGTGACGCAGGGCCAGTTCGCGCATGGCCTGTTCTTCTTCCGGCTCGCCACGGCCGATGATCGCGATCTGGCCACCCTGGCTGACGATGTAGTCAGCCACCCCGAGGGTCAGGTCCAGGCCTTTCTGGTAGACCAGCCGGGAGACTACGGCAAACAGTGGCCCGGTGGACGGCTTGAGCTCGAACAGCTCACGCACCTGACGGCTGTTGACCGCCTTGCCGTCCCAGTCATTGAGGCTGAATGGGTGGGCCAGATGCGGGTCGCTGGCCGAATCCCAGCTTTCGTCGATGCCGTTGGGAATGCCGCTGAGCAGGCCTTGCTGTGCCTTGCTGCCGAGAAAGCCATCGAGGCCGCAGCCGAAGGCCGGGGTGGTGATTTCCCGGGCGTAGGTGGCGCTGACCGTGGTGATATGGCTGGAGTAGGCCAGGCCGGCCTTGAGGAACGACAGCTTGCCGTAGAACTCCATGCCCTCCTGCTGCAGGGCGTGGGCGGGAATCGCCAGTTCCGGGCAGCAGGCGCGGCTGACCACACCCTGGTACGCCAGGTTGTGGATGGTGAACAGGGTCGGGGTTTGCAGGCCGCGCCAGTGCATGTAGGCCGGGGCCAGGCCGGCGGGCCAGTCATGGGCATGGACCAGGTCGGGCTTCCAGTGGACCATGCCTTCACCGGCGGCGATCTCGGCGGCAGCCAGGCCCAGGCGGGCGAAGCGGATGTGATTGTCCGGCCAGTCACGGCCGTTGTTGGCACCATAGGGAGTGCCTTCGCGTTGATACAGCTCCGGGCAGATCAGCACATAGATGACCAGGCCGTCGGCCAGGTCCATGCGTCCGATCTTGCACGGCGGCAAGGCCGCATGCCCGCCCAGTTCACCGACCAGGTGAATGGGGTTTTCGCTTTCCAGTACCTGCGGGTAACCGGGGATCAACACGCGTACATCATGCAGATGACGCATCGCCCGCGGCAGGGCGGCGGAGACGTCGCCCAGGCCGCCGGTCTTGACCAGATCGGCGATTTCCGAAGTGACGAACAAGACTTTGCGCTTGTTCGGATTGTGCCGGGAATCGGCGCCGGGTGCCTTGGCTGTCGTGTTGAAGTCCGTGGTCACAGACGCACGGTTGTCCGGGGTGAAATGCTCTACATGAGGTTCGACAGCGGCACTGATCATACTTCTCTCCGTCCCTATGTGGCGGGTGTGGGCACCCGTTGTTGTGTGTCTGCTAAGCGTCTCTCTGTGTGGGAAGCAACCTTGCATCCATGCCCGTAAATCTTGCGCGCAAGCGCTACGCGATGCGGCGATCCAGCCGACGGCGTGGTGAAGCGAAATGGGGTGTTGGGGCCTCGCGCGGATGTCCGCAAACGTAGGCTTCATTACTTGCTGACCTACTGCGATTTCAGAAAGTTCGACTTTTTTCTGTCGTATTTTCCGGACAATCTCGTGGCCGAATACTGAGTGTAGGAGAGATAGTGTGAAAAATGTGACCCGCTGGTCACTTTACTTTCAGGTAAGCGCACTGGCGCCTCGCCGTTTGCCGGCAAAGCGCACCAGACCGCCTTATGGAGGGTTCAAGCGAGTGTGGTTGGGGTGCCCGCCTGGGCTTGCTGCAATTGCTGGCTCAGCTGCGCCACTTGCTGCTGGAGGCGGTCGCGTTCTTCGCGCAAACGGCGTAGCTCATCCCGGTGAACCGTAACGTAAAGGGTCTGGGGCGGCATTTTTGGGAGAAGGGTGGCCATTGCATACCTCGCGAAGGGCTGGTCGTTGTTACAAGCGTAGCCGCTCGGTCGGACGCGATTCTGAATTCTTTTTCCCACCATGGGAACTTTTTTGTTTGGCGCTGTCTTGCCGTTCGTCAATGAACCAGGCAGGCGCAGGCTGGACTAACCTTGAAGGCCTGAACGTTCAGTTTTCATCAGCTACGGGAGCATCGGCACATGCAACTGGGAATCGTGGGGCTGGGCCGCATGGGCGGCAATATTGCAAGACGCTTGATCCGCGGCGGGCATAGCACGGTGGTGCATGACCGCGACCACAGTGCCGTGAAAACACTGGAGGAGGAGGGCGCCAATGGCGCCCACGATCTTGGCGCGCTGGTGGCCAAACTGAAGAAACCGCGGGCGGTGTGGGTCATGCTGCCTGCCGGCGAGGCGACTGAGCAGACCATCGCCCAGTTGGCGGACATGCTCGATGCCGACGATGTGATCATCGATGGCGGCAATACCTTCTACAAGGACGACATCCGCCGCGCCGCGCAGCTGGGCAAACGTCAGTTGCACTACATTGATGTCGGCACCTCGGGCGGTGTCTGGGGGCTCGATCGGGGTTATTGCATGATGATCGGCGGTGAGAAAGCCGTGGTCGAGCGCCTCGATCCGCTGTTCGCCACCCTGGCCCCCGGGCTCGGCAACATTCCCCGTACCCGCGGTCGTCAGGGCCCGGCCGGACGCGCCGAACAGGGCTACATCCATGCCGGCCCGGCCGGTGCTGGCCATTATGTGAAGATGATCCATAACGGCATTGAATACGGTTTGATGCAGGCTTATGCCGAAGGCTTCGACATCCTCAAGAGCAAGGGCAGCGAGGCCTTACCGGTTGAGCAGCGCTTTGACCTGGATGTGGCCGAGATCGCCGAAGTCTGGCGGCGTGGCAGCGTGGTCACCTCGTGGTTGCTGGACCTGACCGCTGACGCACTGGTGGCCGACCCGCAGCTCAGCGACTACAGCGGCTCGGTGGCCGACAGTGGTGAAGGGCGCTGGACTATCGATGCCGCGGTGGAGCAGGCCGTTCCCGTACCGGTACTGTCCAGCGCCTTGTTCGCGCGTTTTCGCTCGCGCCAGCAACAGGGCACCTATGCAGACCGGATGCTGTCGGCCATGCGCTTTGGCTTTGGTGGTCACGTCGAGAAGAAAGCCGAATGAGCAATACATCGATTGAAGCTGCGCCACCTTGTACGCTCTTTCTGTTCGGCGCCAATGGCGACCTGGTCAAGCGCCTGTTGATGCCGGCCCTTTACAACTTGAGCCGCGACGGACTACTGGATAAAAACCTGCGGATTGTCGGGGTGGACCACAACGCCGCCAGCGACGCCGAGTTCGCCGCACGCCTGGAAGCCTTCATGCGTGAACGCGACAACGCCAGCCAGGGCGCCAACTGTCTGGATGAGAAACGCTGGAGCCGTCTGGCCAAACGCATCGGCTACCAGACCGGCGACTTTCTCGACGACGCCACCTATCAGGCCATTGCCCGGCGCATCGAGAGCAACCCCAGCGCCAACGCGGTGTTTTACCTGGCCACCTCACCCCGCTTTTTCAGCGAAGTCGTTCAGCGCCTGGGCGCAGCCGGGCTACTTGATGAAAGCGAGGGATTTCGCCGGGTGGTGGTGGAAAAACCCTTTGGTTCGGACCTTGCCAGCGCCGAGGCGCTCAACGCCTGCCTGCTCAAGGTCATGAGCGAAAAGCAGATCTACCGTATCGATCACTACCTGGGCAAAGAGACGGTGCAGAACATCCTCGTCAGCCGCTTCTCCAACGGTATTTTCGAAGCGTTCTGGAACAACCATTACATCGATCATGTACAGATCACCGCCGCCGAGACCGTCGGCGTGGAAAGCCGCGGCGCCTTCTATGACAGCACCGGTGCCCTGCGCGACATGGTACCCAACCATCTGTTCCAGCTGCTGGCCATGGTGGCGATGGAGCCACCGGCGGCATTCGGTGCCGACGCGGTGCGCAGTGAAAAGGCCAAGGTCATCGGCGCCATACGGCCCTGGTCCAGGACCATGGCCCTGAAGCACTCGGTGCGTGGTCAGTACACCGCAGGCAAGCAAGGGCGCAAGCAGCTGCCCGGCTACCGCGAGGAGCCGCGGGTCGATCCGCAGAGTCAGACGGAAACCTACGTGGCGCTGAAGGTCATGATCGATAACTGGCGCTGGGTCGGTGTGCCGTTCTATCTACGCACCGGCAAGCGCATGAGTGTGCGCGACACGGAAATCGCCATCTGCTTCAAGCCGGCGCCGTATGCGCAGTTTCGCGATACCGAGGTCGAGCGGTTGCAGCCCAACTACCTGCGTATCCAGATCCAGCCCAACGAAGGGATGTGGTTCGACTTGCAGGCCAAGCGCCCGGGGCCGGCGTTGGCGATGGAGAACATCGAGCTGGGGTTTGCCTACAAGGACTTCTTCAAGATGCAGCCTTCGACGGGCTACGAGACCCTGATCTATGACTGCCTGACCGGGGATCAGACACTGTTTCAGCGCGCCGACAACATCGAGAACGGTTGGCGGGCGGTGCAGCCGTTTCTCGATGCGTGGAAGGAGGGTGGGGAGGTTCAGCCCTATGCCGCCGGGGAGGACGGGCCGGCGGCGGCTGATGAGTTGCTGGCCCGGGATCGGCGGGTGTGGCATCCGATCGGGTGAGTGTGGAAAGCATCGCGGGGCAAGCCCGCTCCCACCGGTGGGAGCGGGCTTGCCCCGCGATAAGACCGCTATAACCAGTAAGTCACCGCCCACCAACCCAAGCCGCCCATCACCACGGTGTAAGGCAAGGCCATCCATACCATCCGCCCGTACGACAGGCGAATCAGCGGCGCAATCGCCGAGGTCAGCAGAAACAGGAACGCTGCCTGACCATTGGGGGTCGCCACACTCGGCAGGTTGGTGCCGGTGTTGATTGCCACGGCCAGGGTCTCGAAGTGCTCGCGGCTCATGTGGCCGTTGAGGAACGCCTGTTTGACCTCGGTGATGTAAATGGTGGCGACAAACACGTTGTCGCTGATGGCCGAGAGCAAGCCGTTGGCAATGAACAGCATGCCCGGTTGCTGCTCGGTCGGCAGCGCCAGCACCCACTGGATCAGCGGGGTGAACAGCTGCTGGTCATGAATCACCGCGACCACCGCAAAGAACACCACCAGTAGCGCGGTAAACGGCATGGCATCCTGGAACGCACGGCCCAGGCGGTGCTCGTCGGTGATGCCGGTGAAGGCGGTGATCAGCACGATCACCAGCAGACCGATCAGGCCCACCTCAGCGATATGCAGGCCCAGGGCGACAATCAGGATCAGTGCGGCCAGCCCTTGCACCAGCAGCGCAGCACGTTGCTGCGAGGTGCGCTGGGCATCGTCTTCGGCGGCGTAGGCGGCCAGCACCTGACGCACGTTATCTGGCAGCAGGGTGCCATAGCCGAACCAGCGCAATTTCTCCAGCAATACACAGGTCACCAGGCCGGCGGCCAGCACCGGCAGGGACACCGGGGCGACCTTGAGGAAGAAGTCGCCGAAGTGCCAGCCCATCTCGTGGCCAATCAGCAGGTTCTGCGGCTCGCCGACCAGGGTGCAGACGCCACCCAGCGCGGTGCCGACAGCGCCATGCATCAGCAGGCTGCGCAGGAAGGCGCGAAACTGTTGCAGGTCGTCGCGCTGCAGTTGAGCGATGTCTTGATCGCTGGCCAGGTTCGAGTCTTCGCGCGGGTTGGTCCCCGAAGCGACCCGGTGGTACACCGAGTAAAAGCCGACCGCTGCGCTGATAATCACTGCGGTAACGGTCAGCGCATCGAGAAACGCCGACAGAAAGGCCGAAAGGAAACAGAACATCAAGGCCAGCAATGCCTTGGAGCGCACCCCCAGTAGAATCCGCGAGAACACGAACAGCAGCAGATCCTTCATGAAGTAGATCCCGGCGACCATGAACATCAGCAGCAGAATCACCGGGAAGTTGTGCTGCAGCTCGTCATACAGCGCCTGCGGCGTGGTCATGCCCAGCACCAGGGCTTCGGCCACCAGCAGGCCGCCCGGCATCAACGGGTAGCATTTGAGCGCCATGCCCAGGGTAAAGATGAACTCGATCACCAGCACCCAACCGGTGACCACCGGCCCGAGGGTGAACAGCAGCAGCGGATTGAGCAGCAGGAACAGGCACAGGGTGGCCTTGTACCAGCGGGGCGATTGCCCGAGGAAGTTATGGGCCAGGGCGCCGGCCAGGGAGCGGGACATGAAAATGTATCCTAATAATTCAACAGGAGCGCAAGGTGCCGGATACAGGCCTTCAGATCAAGGTAAAAGTCCCGGTTTTGGCACAAGCGCGGCCTTTGCGCACGCGTATGCCTTGATATAGTCCTGCGATTATCCTCGCCGCCTTCAAGGAGAGCACTGTGACCGAGTACCAGGCATTCAAGGTCGAACTCAACGACAACATCGCCCACGTGCAGATCAACCGCCCGGAAAAGTACAACGCGATGAATGCGCCGTTCTGGAGCGAAATCGTCGAGATCTTCAAATGGATCGATGACACCGATGCAGTACGCGCGGTGGTCATCAGCGGCGCAGGCAAACACTTCTCCGCCGGTATCGACCTGATGTTGCTGGCTTCGGTGGCCAACGAACTGGGCAAGGATGTCGGCCGTAACGCGCGCCTGCTGCGCCGCACCATCCTGCGCATGCAGGCTTCCTTCAATGCCGTGGACAACTGCCGCAAGCCGGTACTGGCAGCAATCCAGGGTTACTGCATCGGTGGCGCCATCGACCTGGTCTCGGCCTGCGACATGCGCTACTGCAGCAAGGACGCACAGTTCTCGATCAAGGAAATCGACATGGGCATGGCGGCCGACGTCGGCACCTTGCAGCGCCTGCCGCGCATCATCGGCGACGGCATCATGCGCGAGCTGGCCTACACCGGGCGTACGGTCGAAGCGGATGAGGCGCAGCGCATCGGCCTGGTCAACCGGGTCTACGATGACCATCAGGCATTGCTCGAAGGAGTCTTTGCCATTGCTGCTGAAATTGCGGGAAAATCCCCCATTGCCGTGGCCGGCACCAAGGAAATGCTCAGCTATATGCGCGATCACCGTATCGACGATGGCCTGGAGTACATTGCCACCTGGAACGCCGCCATGTTGCAATCCACCGATCTGCGGGTGGCCGTGGCTGCCCACATGAGCAAACAGAAACCCGAGTTCGCCGACTGATTGCAGCGGCGGGCCCGCGCAAGGAACCGGAACATGGCTGTGCGTTGGACCACCGCGGTACTGGACACAAACCTCGCTGGCGGCTGGGCGGTTGCGCGCTGCAGCGAGGGTTTCCTGGTTGATGGCAACGGCGCGCTGTTCCCGCGCGACTGGCTCAAGCGTCAGGAACTGGACGTGCTGTGCGAGCACGGCATCGGCCATTTCGATGGTCAGCCGGTGTACCTGCTTGAACTGCGCCAGCCGCAGGCGGTGGCCGGTTGCAGTTGGCGCGGGCTACGCCAGTTCATGCTCGAAGGCGACTTCGACACCTACAAGATTCTCGGCTATGCCGCGCAGATCGCCACCTGGGCCCGCGAGCACCGCTTTTGTGGCAGCTGCGGCCAGGCCATGACCCAGATTCACCTGGAGCGGGCGATGTACTGCCAGCCCTGCGACCTGCGCAGCTATCCACGTATTTCGCCGAGCATGATCGTGCTCATCACCCGCGGCGACGAAATTCTGCTGGCCCGCTCACCGCGTTTTGTCACCGGGGTCTACAGCACTCTGGCGGGTTTTGCCGAGCCCGGCGAGTCGGCCGAGGACTGCCTGGTGCGCGAGGTGCGCGAAGAGGTGGCGATCGAGGTGCAGAACATCCAGTACGTCGGTAGCCAGTGCTGGCCGTTCCCGCATTCGATGATGCTCGGCTTTCATGCCGAATACGCCGGCGGTG
Organism: Pseudomonas putida; assembly: GCF_028682475.1. Classification (GTDB taxonomy): domain Bacteria; phylum Pseudomonadota; class Gammaproteobacteria; order Pseudomonadales; family Pseudomonadaceae; genus Aquipseudomonas; species Aquipseudomonas putida_AG. The sequence goes on along the minus strand of NZ_JANHLE010000001.1, from coordinate 43,700 downwards.
AGATTGTCATGCAGGCCGACGAGATCGAGGATGCCCAGTGGTTCCGGGTCGATGCGCTGCCGCCGTTGCCGGCGGGGCGCTCGATTGCCCGCTACCTGATCGATCTCTACGTGGCGCGGCGCTTAGGCCTGGCCGAACCAGTGCTGCCACGCTAGGCGCACGGTCAGGGCCAGGACCACGGTGATGAACACCGGGCGGATGAACTTGCTGCCGCCACTGATGGCGGTACGCGCGCCGAAAAAGGCGCCGACCATCAGTGCCGAACCCATCGACAGGCCGACCAGCCAGTCGACCTGACCGGAAAAGATGAACACCGACAAGGCCGCAGCGTTACTGACGAAGTTCATGCTGCGCGCCACGCCGCTGGCCTTGACCAGGTCGATGGGGTAGAGCAGCAGGGTGCTGACGGTCCAGAACGCACCGGTGCCCGGCCCGGCCACCCCATCATAGAAACCCAGGGTCAGGCCCTGAGGCAGTTGCCATTTCTTCTTCACCGGCACATCGGCATCCAGCGGCGCCTTGGGCGTGCCGCCGAACAGCAGGTAGACCCCGCAAAGGAAGACGATCACCGGCAGCATCTTGTTCAGCCACTCGGCTGGCAGGTAGTGCGCGACCACCGCGCCGATCAGGGCGCCGACAAAGGTGCCGCCCAGGGCATGGCGCCACTGGTTCGGGTGGAACAGTTTGCGCCGGTAATAGGTGAAGCCGGCGGTGGCCGAGCCGAAGGTCGAGCTGAGTTTGTTGGTGCCCAGGACCAGATGCGGCGGCATGCCGGCGGTCAGCAGGGCGGGGGTGGTCAACAGGCCGCCGCCACCGGCGATGGCGTCGATGAATCCGGCAACAAAGGCAACAGCGGCGAGAATGGCGAGGGTGGTCAGATCTACGCTAAGTTCGAAAGGCATGGCATGGGCTTAATCGGTTGGGCACAGAAGGGGCTGCGCCCGAAGGCCGATATGGTAATGGAGATGAAGTGGGCTGTCAGGCCATGCTGCACGCCGCCGAGGACACCTGCGTCGGTTTGCGCTTCTTGTCACATGCTGCGACAACCGGCCGCACCCCGAAAATAAAGGGATACAGACGTACGGGGCGATAGACGCTGGAACCTTGGCGGACCCCCATGACAAAATGCCGCGCTTTCTCGACAGGCCTCGTGCGCGAGGCGCAACACCTTCCCAAAAGGATGGTTACATGACTGATTTACTGACCCGGCGCCAGGTCATGGCCGGGATCAGCCTGCTGAGCCTTGGTGTTCTGGCAGGTTGCGACCCCCGCTCCGGTGGTGCGCTCGATTTCAAATACGGCAAGGACATGAGCAACAAGATCCTCGGCCGCTCCTTCAAACTCAAGGATACCCAGGGCAACCCACGCACGCTGTCCAGCTTCTGGGGCTCGATGCCGATGGTGTTCTTCGGCTTTACCCAGTGCCCGGCAGTGTGCCCGACCACGTTGGCGCGCGCGGCACAGATCAAGAAGCTGATGGGCCGCGATGGTGGTTTCCTGCAGGTGGTGTTCATCAGTCTCGACCCTGAACGCGACACCCCCGAGGTGCTCGATGCCTACGTCAAAGCCTTCGACCCTTCGTTCGTGGCGCTGTCCGGCACCCTCGAAGAGACCGCCGCGGCCGCCAAGGAATTCGGTGTGTTCTACGAGAAGGTGCCCAGTGGCGACACCTACACCATCTCGCACACCTCGACCAGTTACGTCTTCGATTCCCGTGGCCAGCTGCGCCTGGGACTGTCCCATTCACTGACCGCCAAAGAGTGCACTGAAGATCTGCTCACGGTCATGGAGGTATGTTGATGCGTTACCCTGCCCAACCGTTCAAACGCACCCTGGCCGCGCTGGCCCTGATTGGTCTGGCGTTGCCGGCCATGGCCGACACCAGCGTCAGCGACGCCTGGGTTCGCGCCACCGTGCCGCACCAGCAATCGACCGGCGCCTTCATGACCCTCACCGCCAGCAGCGACAGCAAGCTGGTGGATGTGCAATCGCCAGTTGCCGAGATTGTCCAGGTGCACCAGATGACCATGGACAACGATGTCATGGGCATGAAGCAGGTGCACAGCGTTGATTTGCCCGCCGGCAAGGCGGTCAGCCTTGACCCTAACGGTTATCACGTGATGTTGATGAAGCTCAAGCAGCAGATCAAGGAAGGCGAGCAGGTGCCCCTGACCCTGGTGATCGAAGACGCCAAGGGCCAGAAGCAGACCCTCGAAGTCAAGGCGCCAGTACGTGCCCTGAATGCCGAAGCCATGCACGGTCACGAGCACATGCATTGATCGCGCGCTAAGCGGCTTACCAAAGCCAGGCTGCAGTCAAGGACGGCAGTCTGGCTTTTTTGTGCGCGCCATCAAAATATTGCGTCGCATTAGTATTCTCTTCTCATTTACAAATCGTTACCATTTGCGTCCTTCTTTACAATCTTTACAAACAAGGAACACATGGTGGCACTTTCGCGTATTCGCCCGGCTTCCCTTTCTGTACTGAGCGTGCTGGTTGCTCCAGCGCTGCAGGCCGAAACCCTGGCCATTCCGGCGACCTCGGTCAACAGCAGTTACGAAGAGCAAAGCTACAAGGCCAGTGAGAGTAAAAGCGCACTGAAAATCGACGCACCGCTGCGCGACATTCCGCAGACGGTCAACGTCGTGCCGCAAAGTGTGATCAAAGATCAGGGCGCGCAGTCGATGGAAGACGTGCTCAAGAACGTGCCCGGCATTGGCCTGTCCAACGGTGACGGCCAGCGCGACCAGGTCACCATTCGGGGTTTCAGTGCCATTGGTGACATGTATGTCGATGGCCTGCGTGACGATGCGCTGTACTACCGTGACCTTTCCAACGTCGAACGGGTCGAAGTGGTCAAGGGCCCGGCGGCGGTGCTGTACGGACGTGGATCGTCCGGCGGCCTGATCAATAGCGTGAGCAAAAAGCCCAACTTCAGCCCGGTGCAGGAAGTCGGGGTGAACTTCGACAGCGAAGGCAAACGCCGCACCCAGTTCGATGCCGGTTGGGCCGACCAGCAGCAAGGCGACAAAGCGTTTCGTATTACCGGGGCCCTGGAAGACAGCGACACCTTCCGCGATGACGGCTACATCGATCGCAAGGCCATTGCGCCGACTGCCTACTTCAAGCTCTCCGACGACCTCGACCTGACCGTGGGGGCGACTTACCTGTACGACAAGCGCCTGATCGATTTCGGTATCCCAGCCCTGGGCAATCGCCCGGTCGATGTCGACCGCGACAAGCGTTTTGGCGCAGCCGATCCAGACGATGACTATGCCCGTAGCGAAGTCTTCTCCTTTACCGCGGGCGTCGATTACCGTCTGAACGACGACTTCACCCTGAGCAACACCAGCCGTTACTACCACTACGATCTGGACCGCAACAACACCCTGGCCGACTCCAGCCCTACACGCTTTGTCACCGGCTCAAACGGAGAGCTGCTGGTCAAGCTGAACCGTGGCAACGTGCAACGCACCGAAGACGGCTGGTTCAACCAGACCGAACTCAAGCAGCAGGCGCAGTTGGCCGGGATGAACCACAACCTGCTGTACGGTGTGGAGTTGGGCCGTCAGGTCAAAGACCAGTCGGTGTTCAGCCAGAACAACGTTGCCCAGGTCCCGGTCTTCCGTGATGGCCTGGTGGATGTGCCGTTTCAGGCCAACAAGCAGACCGCCAAGGGCACCACTACCCAGGATACTGCGGGTTTCTATGTGCAGGACCTGATCGAACTGGCGCCGCAGTGGAAGGCCCTGGTCGGGGTGCGCTACGACGTCTTCGACCAGGAGTATGACGACGACCTCAAGGGCGCCGAGCTGTCGCGTACCGACACCACCTGGAGCCCACGCGTCGGTCTGGTGTACCAGCCGGATCAGATCCAGTCCTACTACGTGTCGGTGAGCCGTTCTTACCAGCCGTCTTCCGAAGTGTTCGCCTTGAGCGCCGGTAACCAGGGGCTGGAACCCGAGGAAACCACCAACTATGAGGTGGGTGCGAAGTGGGATCTGCTCGACAGTCGCCTGGCGGTGACTGCTGCATTGTTCCGCCTGGAACGCACCAATATGAAAACCGCCGATCCGGCCAATCCGGCCAATCTGGTGCTGGCCGGCGAGCAGCGTACCGATGGGTTCGAGGCCACGGTCAGTGGTCAGCTGACGGACAAATGGCAGGTGTACGGTGGCTTCGCCTTCCTCGATGCGGAGATCACCAAGTCCAACAGCAAAACCAATGGTGTGCCGAACGAAGGCCAGACGCCGACCCTGACCCCGCGCACCAGCGCCAACCTGTGGCTGGTACGTTCGCTGAGCGAAACCTGGCGGGTGGGCATGGGGGCCAACTATGTGGATGAGCGCTACACCGCTCTGGACAACGTGGTGGTGATGCCGTCATACACCACGGTGGATGCGGCCTTGCTGTACAACCAGCCGAAGTGGGATGCGGCGCTGCGCCTGCGCAACGTGTTTGACCGCGACTACTACGCCTCGGCCCATGGTTCTGTTGACCTGATCACGCCGGGCGCGCCACGGACCCTGGAGTTGAGCACCAGCTACCGCTTCTGATATTGGGCGGTGGTGTTTAGTGTGATCAGGGCTTGCGCCGCCTGCCGGTGACCATCGACAACGGCAGGTTTTCCTTCAGGCGCAAGCTTTCGATCACGGCCGCGGCGATATGCACACAGACCAGCGTCAGCAAGGTGTTGGCCATGTACTCATGGATATCGCGCGGCAACTGTTCGCCCCAGAAGTAATCCACTTCCTCCAGCAGAAAGCCGCTCAGGCCCAGGCCGACCATCAGCGCCAGCATCAGCAGCATGACCAGCGCGCCCAGAGGGGAATGGCCCAGGCGGTGGTAGTCTTTGCCGTTGAACAGGGCGTGCAGGTGCCATTTCAGCCGTGCCGGGGTTGGCCAGAAGTCCTTCCAGCGTGCCGCTGGCGAACCGACAAAACCCCAGACCGTACGAATCAGCACAATGGCCACGGCGTAATACCCCAGCCAGCGGTGCCAACCATCGCCTTCTTCGGTAAAGAAATAGCAGCCGACAAAGGCCAGCACCAGCGACCAGTGACAGAACCGCACTAACGAATCCCAGAGGCGCAGGGTGTCGTCGCTCACCTCAGTCCTCGATTTCTGACTTCACAACTTTGCCATCGACGGGGTTGAAGTAGATCTCGACTTTTTTCTTGTCCTTGTCCCAGCCATAGATTTCGTAGCAGTTGCCATCGGTGACTTTGAACTTCTTGATGTCATAGCCTTGAGCCTTGAGACTTTCCTGAAACTTGGCCTGATCCTGCCATTGCCCCTTGTCGGCAGTGGTGCATTCGGTTTTGGCCAGTGCCAGGGGGCTGGCGACGAGCAGTGCAACAAGCAATAGGTTACGCATTGCGGGTCCTCGTGAGAGTGGGAACACGTGGCAGCACAGCGGTGAAGCCTGATTGAGTTTATGTCAGCGCAGCTGACGCCAATCCGATCGAACTTGCGGGCGCTGCTCAGCGAAAGCGTGGCAGGGGGCGATCGACCTTCAGCGATGTCAGGGTTTTCTTGACCAGTGCTTCGTCGGCTTCCACCGCCTTGAGGCTGGCGCGGATGCGACCGGCGACCGGTACGTCGCCCTGACGGTCGATCCAGTCGGCTATTTCCTTGCAGGCCGAGGCCAGCGTGGCTTGCCGGTGGTCGATCAGGGTCAGCAGCGTGGTGATGTCTTTTTCGGACATGGTGCAATCCTCCTTTCGGCGAATTCAGTGTAGCAGTGCCGGTGAAATCTGCCCTGGTGTGCCCGGCCAATCGTCAGCGGCGCGGTTGTGACGGACCGGGGCCTGACGTACTATCCTTGGCAGCAAGCGATACCCCGCATACTTATAACCAATTCCTCAGCGCACACGCTTCCACTCAGGCCCGATGGGCATGGGTGCTTCAGGCTGGGCGCGACTTTGCGCCTGGCGTCTGCAATCGATCTGGAGTAACACCCCCACCGATGAATACCCCCGTGGATGCGCGAGCCGGCAGCTGGCTCAGTGTGATCGCCCTGGCCCTGGCGGCTTTTATCTTCAATACCACCGAGTTTGTGCCGGTGGCCTTGCTCAGTGACATAGGCAGCAGTTTCGACATGTCCACTGCCCAGGTCGGCCTGATGCTGACGATCTATGCCTGGGTGGTGGCCCTGGCGTCCTTGCCGATGATGCTGCTGACGCGCAATGTCGAGCGACGCAAGCTGCTGATCATTGTCTTTGTGTTGTTTATCGTCAGCCATTTGCTGTCGTGGATGGCGCAGAGTTTCGCCATGCTGCTGTTCAGCCGGATCGGGATTGCCTTGGCGCATGCGGTGTTCTGGGCGATCACTGCGTCCCTGGCGGTGCGGGTGGCACCGCCAGGGCAGCAGGCCAAGGCGCTGGGGCTGCTGGCGACCGGTACGACGCTGGCGATGGTGATGGGTATTCCGCTGGGGCGGGTGGTGGGCGAGGCGCTGGGTTGGCGTATCACGTTTCTGGCGATTGCCGGGGTGGCCTTGGCGACCTTGATCTGTCTGGTCAAGTCGCTGCCGTTGTTGCCGAGTCAGAATTCAGGGTCGTTGCGCAGTGTGCCGGTGTTGTTCAAACGCCCGGCGCTGGTGACGGTGTATGTGCTGGTGGCGTTGGTGATCGGCGCGCAGTTTACCGCTTACAGTTATATCGAGCCGTTTGCCTTGAATGTCGCGCAGATCGGCGGCGAGCTGACGACGGTGCTGTTGTTGCTGTTTGGCGGGGCCGGGGTGTTCGGGTCGGTGCTGTTCAGTCGCTACAGTGAGCGTTTTCCCAACGGCTTTCTGCTGGCCGCCATTGCAATGCTGGCGGCCTGTCTGTTGTTGCTGCTGCCGTTGTCGGGGGACTTTGCCTGGCTCGGTGCCCTGAGTGTGTTCTGGGGGATTTCGATCATGTGTTTCAGTCTGGCGCTGCAGTCGAAGGTGTTGATGCTGGCGTCCGATGCGACGGATGTGGCGATGGCGATGTTCTCCGGGATTTATAACATTGGTATCGGCGCAGGGGCGTTGATCGGTAGCCTGGTCAGTGTGCACATGGGGCTGGGTGATATCGGGCTGGTCGGCGGGGCGTTGGCGCTGGTTGGGTTGGTGCTGTGTGGGGTGACGACTTACCGGTTTTCCAGGATGGGTTGATCCGCGGTGGTTATCCCGGGTTCAGCCCGCGTTCTCCAAAGTATTCTTCAAGTACCTGCGCATCCGCGTTACTGCGGGCCAGGGCGATGTAACCGTCCGGTCGCAGTAGGTAGACGGCATCGCGCATCAGTCCCGCCGCTTCATGAGCCTCGCTCCAGATGAAGACGTCCACCGGGATGCCATGACCACTGCACCATTGCACCAGGCTGGCGCTGACGGCGCCGTATACCTGCACTTGCCAGCACATTCGATTAAGACAGCTGAAGTTGTCGCGCCCGCCTTCCGCCACCCAGGGCAGGCGGTCGCCGCCCTGAACATGGCCGGCATTGCCGGTGCTCAGGGGCATGTAGCGGTAGTTGAGGGTGACCTGCGAGATGGTCCGGAAGAGAAATTCACGGGCCGACTTGAACGCTACCAGCCGGGGGATCAGCCGCGGTGCCAAGCGGGTACGCATCAGGGCGGCGACGCGTCCATCGGCGGTGACGAAGTTGAACACCTGGTCGGTGGTGGATACCAGCCGTTGGGCAAAGGCACTCCGCTCGATTTCGTAGGTGTCGAGCAGGCTCGGCAGCGCTTTGCCGCGCAGGACGCTGGCCAGCTTCCAGGCCAGGTTGATGGCGTCACCAATGCCGGTGTTCATGCCCTGGCCACCCGCCGGGCTGTGGACGTGGGCGGCGTCGCCCAGCAGGAAGGCGCGCTGGCGACCGAAATGCTCTGCTACCCGATGGTGCACGCGGAAGGTGGAAAACCAGTTGACCTGCAGGACCTCGACCTTGAGGTGTTCGATGGCGCGCTGGCTGACGTCTTCGAAGCGGAGCTGTTCCGGGTGTTCAGCCCGTTCGTCGCGTACGGTGCCGATCAGCCGCGCCCGGCCGCTGCCCGCCAGGGGGAAGACAGCGAGAAAGTCCGCTTCGTCGAGGTCGACATGCAGTTCGCCATTGAGGGCAGGGCCTGAGGCCTGGACATCGGCGACATAGAACACCTGCTGGTAGGTGCCGCCGGGAAATTTGATGCCCAGGGCCTTGCGCACGGTGGAGCGGGCGCCGTCACAACCGGCCAGGTAGCTCGCTTGGCAGTGTTCTTCCAGGCCGTCGCCATGACGCAGTTGGGCACTGATACCGTGCCTGTCCTGATTGAACCCCATCAGCTCGGTCTCACGTTCCACCTCGACACCGAAGCCTTGCAGGCGCTCGATCAGCAGTTGCTCGTGTTCGTCCTGGGGGAAGATGTGCAGGAACGGGTAGGGTGTAACGAAGGCGCCAATGACGCTGAAGGGCAAGCGCGCTGCGACCTTGCCGGTTACCCAGAGGTTGGCCGCCGGTACCCGGTGGCCGCGTTCGAGAACGGCCGCGGTCAGGTCCAGTTGACGGTACAACTCCAGGGTGCGGGCCTGTACCGCCAGGGCCCGCGAGGTGGTGCCGGGGCCGCTGGTCCTGTCGATGATGCGCACCTTGATGCCCAGTTTGCTCAGCCACAAGGCCAGTACCAGCCCGGTAGGGCCGGCGCCAACGATCAACACCTCACAGCGCTTCATCGCACGCGCTCCTCAGCGCTGGGCGAACGCCAGGTTCAAACCCAGGCCGGCAAAGGATGCCGCAAAACTGCGACGCAACCAGTCCTGTACCCGCGGCGACTCAATCACCGCTCGGCGGAACAGGTTGGCCAGCAGGCCGTACAGCACGAACACCACAAAGGTCATGAGCATGAACACTCCGCTCAGGCTCAGCATCTGCCCGCTGACTGAACCCCCTTGGGGGGTAATGAACTGAGGCAGAAAGGCGAGGAAGAACAGGGTCAGTTTGGGGTTGAGGATGTTCAACAGACCGGCACGCAGCATCAGGCTGCCAGCGCTACCGACCTTGGTGTTGCTGTCGACGGCGAACGCCGAACGGTCGCGCCAGGTGGCGTAGGCCAGGTACAACAGGTAGGCGACGCCCGCAAATTTCAGCCCCTGAAAGGCCAGGGCGCTGGTGTGCAGGATCGCCGAAAGGCCGAGGATCGAAGCCAGCAGGTGCGGGATGATCCCGGCCGTGCAGCCCAGGGCTGTGTACAGACTGGCGCGCTTGCCGGCTACCAGCGCAGTGGAAATGGTCAGGATCACGCCGCTGCCGGGAATCAGCACGACGATCAATGAAGTGATGAGAAAATCCAGGCTCGGCATTGTGGCGCGCTCCGTGCAGTCATGGGTTAGTTGAAGACCGGCTCCGCCGATCAGAAAAGCATAGTACGAACCGCTGTCGGGTGAAGGCAATATTCTGAAGCAGGCTATTAAAACAGTATTTTTAATACCTTGATCAGGCATGTAAAGGGTGTTTAAACCGTAGGTCGACGCTGCTTGCCTAACGTGGAAATTGATCTAGGATCCAATGTTAATGGCGTGGTACATCTTCTCGCTCTCCGCTGTTGTGGTGCCATCACTGTAAAGTCAGTGTTACAGAGTATTGGTAAAATCTGTTGTTTCCGTGGAATCAATAGCGATTACTGCTGTTGGTGTGTTTCTATCGTTGTGTTTTTTGTGTGGAGATGTTTCGCAAGTGCTCGATGGAATGCGTCTTGTTTGAATTCAACGCGATGCCGGAGCACTGAGGAGAGCGGTTATGGACAATGAGCGAGCGCTAATAGAGCGGCTACGCAATGGTGATGCGCTTGCATTGGAGCGCTTGATCAAAACCCACCATGCGTTTCTTGTTACGCTCGCAACACCCTTGGTGGGTCCAGACTCTGCAAATGATGTCGCTCAGGAAACCTGGCTGAAAGCCGTCGCGGCAGTCGATATGTTCGAGGGACGTTCAAAGTTTCGGACTTGGCTGGCGAGAATTGCCATTAACGAAGCGCATTCAATAAACCGAAGAAAGGGGCGAGAGATTTCTCTGGATTGGTGGGATGAGGATCACCGCTCAGTGACGCTGGCTAATGTTGACATGAATGATAGTGCTTGGGTGTTGGCGCCCAGGCAATGGTATTACGACGGTCCTGAAGCGTTGTTGGCCGAAGTAGAACTGCATGACTGTATTCGTAAACATCTGTATCGCTTGCCCGGGGCGCAGAGAAGTGTGCTGATCATGCGTGACCTTGGCGGGCTCGAGTACAAGGAAATTGCTACTACCTTAGGCTTGACGGAGGTGAATGTACGCGTGTTACTGCATCGTGGGCGCCAGCGCATGCAGGCGATGCTCAGTCATTTTCAAGAAGAAGGCAACTGTTGAGTCGTTACGCAACTTTCGTCTTGCTGGTGCGTCAGAGCACGTCCCTGTGCATTGGATAAACTACACTATGAATAAGCGCGCAGGCTCAGTGGGCGCTTCGATATTCTTCTCTGTCTCTGTTGATGGGGGAAGTTAAGTTGGGTTCCGGGTCAGTCGTTTGTTGAAGTGACTCGCCCGTTGGGTTTGTGCCGGACGCAGTGGGTTGTTCTTTTAACATTTGTACATAGCGTTCGCCGGAAGGTTGGTCTGGCTTATTGTTTGCCAACGAATTTTGTAAGTGATATTCCATTACTCGGTCACTACCACCTTCGGCAAGTAGTAATGGCGATGATTCGTTGTCGATTTGTATGTTTTTTGTATATTCAGTCGCCGCAGCGGTAACGGTGCTAAAAATGGCAGCCGCAACCAGTCCCGACATTTTGAATGTCAGTTTCATGATTTTTTCCTCAGAATACTCACGAACTTGAGGCCTGCATTTCATAGACGAACAGCAGAGGCGGTTTGTTACAGGTAATTCCGCTTCGATGGCATCCTTCTGCCATCCGACGGACGTACCTTGTCTGCGCGATGCCGATGCCTTAAGGTGCTGGCCGCATTAGGAGGCTGGTCTGTAGGAACCAATTGTTATTAAGTGAGGTACTGCTTGATAAAACTGAATATCCTTATTTCCAAACGCTTTAGACGGCAATTGAAGGTTTTTGCTGCTTGTGTATTCGGTTGGGGCGTCATGTGCGCGGGTGCTTACGCCACGTCGCAGTCCCAGGATATCCAGCAGAGCCAGGCGGGCGCGCAACGCGTCAGCGACTGGCGTGCTTTGGTCGCCGAATCGACTCAGCTTCCTGATCACGAAAAGCTCCAGCGAGTGAATGCGTTTTTCAATCGTACGATCCGTTATGGCGAAGATGTCGATGTATGGCAGCAAGCTGACTATTGGGCCTCTCCCCTTGAAACACTGGAAAAGGGCAGGGGTGACTGTGAGGATTTTGCCTTGGCAAAATACTTCACCCTGCGCTTGCTGGGGATTCCTGAAGACAGCTTGCGTCTTGTCTATGCCACCCAGTCGAAAACCAACCAGGCGCATATGGTGCTCGGCTATTGGGCGGACGCAGGAACGGAGCCCGTCGTGCTGGACAATCTTGAAGACGGCATTCGTCCAGTTGCACAACGTCATGATTTAAAAACAGAATTTGCCTTTGACGAGCTCAATCTCTATCGGTTTGATCACGACGCATTACAGTGGGTTGGCGGTGTAGGCCAGTTGCCCAACTGGCTGCCGGTCGTGCAAAGAGCCAGGCGTGAAGCGTCGGATTTAACCATTGCGGCTATAAGTGACGCGCAGTCCAGGCTGCTTCTTGCGGCTGTAAGTCAGGCGCACTGAACACCCTCATTCACTCGGCTTTGGCCCGCACAATACGCCCGCTCTTGATCTCGTCGGCATAGGCATGGAGCTTGTCCGAGTCCTTGTACAGGCGGTTCATCAGGTGCAGCACGGCGACCACATCGACGCCGTCGATACGCTCGGCCAGTTTGCTGATCTCACCGGCGGTGCGTTCGAGGTTGGAGGCGACGCTCTTGAGGTCGCGCTTGAGCTCGGCGGAGGATTTTTTCAGGCCCATGGGGGTCTCCGGGGTGTGTGCATTGGATGTTGCGGCCTCATCGCGGGGCAAGCCCGCTCCCACAGGGGAAGGTGATACCTGTGGGAGCGGGCTTGCCCCGCGATGGGTTCTTCAACCAGGAAACAGAAACGGACTGACCCCACTACGGCCAAACCCCTCACGCTCCACCTCGGCATCCAGCGTCAGGGAGGCAAGGTCGTCGGCCAGCAGTTCCTGGTCGCGGTCCTTTTCCGGGTAAAAGACTTTCAGGTAGCTGTGACAATCGTTGCAGCTTTCGGCCTTGACCGCGGCATCTTGGCGTTCCAGCGACCAGTAGTCCAGTGCGCCGGTGGCTTCGCAGTTACTGCACTTGACCCGGACCATGTGCCAGCGGCACTCGCACAGGCTGCATTGCAGGTAGCGCAAGCCCGCCTGGGCACCGGTCATGACCACGCTGGCTACCGGCGCGCTGGCGCACACCGGGCAGTGCTGGCGCTGCTCACCGAGCGCGGCGCTGGCCGATGCCGGCAGGGCATTGGCCAACTGGGTGAAGTACAGCGACAGTGCCGCCCAGAGGAACAAGGCCTGGCCGCTGCCAACCGCTTCATAGTCGCCAGCAAGCAACCTGCTGGCCAGGTGTTCCAGTTGCGCTGAATCCAGTGCGCGAAGGCCGTCCAGCGTCGCGCGTACGGCCGGGTTGGCATCCGCGTACAGCTGCTCGATCAAACCCTGCAGCAGTTGCTGCCAGTAGCGGTCACGCGGGTAGTCGCTACTCGCCAGCGGCGCCTGGCCGCTGCCCAGTCGCTCAGCCAGCCCGTCCGCCAGCTTCTGAGGCAATGGCAGACGCTCAAGCAACTGTTGCTGGGCCTGGGCCAACTGTGCGCAGAAACCCAGGTAATCGCCCATGGCATGCCCCTCGGCCAACTGGCGCAGGCGCGTGGCGCGCTTGCTGTAGCGGTCCTTGAGCGACGGCAGTAGCACCGGCACGATCTCGTTGACCCCACCGGTAGGCGTCTGCACCGGGGTCATCTGAATGCTGCTCATGGTTTGCTCCCGGTCTTGTCCTGCTTGCTGATCTGCCGGTACCAGCGATCATGGTGGGTCTTGGCCCAGGCGCGGCTGACGTAGCCGGTGACCATCCCGCGAATCGAACCTTTGACCCAGAACGCCAGGTAGGCATGGCCGATGATCAGCAGGATCAGGCTGATGCCGACAATCGCATGCACCAACAAGCCGATACGGATGGTCGGGATCGAGAACAGCGGGGCGAAGTACGGGCGCCAGATCACCACGCCGCTGAGCAGCAACAGGGTGATCAGGCTCATGATCCCCCAGAACAGCACCTTCTGACCGGCGTTGTATTTGCCGATGTTCAACGCCGGGTCATGCTTGCCGGCCAGCACCTGCTTGACGTTCTTGAACCACTGCAGGTCCTCGCGCTCCGGCAGGTTGTAGCGTACGAAGCGCACGAACAGAAACATCAGCAGCACAAACACCACGATCCCGAAGAACGGGTGCAGGATGCGCGCCAGCTGCGGGGTGCCGAACACCGCGTTGAGGCCGTTGAACGAGGGGAAGAACCACGACAGCCCGGACAAGGCCACGGCGAAGAAGCAGATCACCATGAACCAGTGGCAGGCACGGTCGATGAAACGGGTGCGCAGGATCAGTTTGTCGGTGTTCATGCGTGCGTGTCCTCCTCGCGTTTCTCGTCCTGTTCGTCGACCTCGTTGGGGCCGACGCCGATGTAGTGGAACAGGGTGCCGGCCAGGGTGGCGAAGAATGCCGCCGCGGCCACCGGTTTCATCCAGCCTTTCCAGCCCTGGATGGCACTGCTGATGCGCGGGTCGGTAGGCAACTTGTGGTACAGCTGCGGCTTGTCGGCATGTTGCAATACATACACCACGTGGGTGCCACCGACGCCTTGCGGGTCGTAGATCCCGGCCCCGGCAAAACCCCGGCCCTGCAGCTCGGTCACCCGCTCCTCGGCCTGGTGCAGCATGTCCTGCTTGCTGCCGAAGTTGATCGCGCCGGTGGGGCAGGTCTTGACGCAGGCCGGCTCCTGGCCGACCGAAACACGGTCGACGCACAGGGTGCATTTGTAGGCTTTGTTGTCTTTCTGGCTGATGCGCGGCACATCGAACGGGCAACCGGCAATGCAGTAGCCGCAGCCGATGCAATGCTCGGACTGGAAGTCGACGATGCCGTTGGCGTACTGGATGATCGCCCCCGGTTGCGGGCAGGCTTTCAGGCAGCCGGGGTCGGCGCAGTGCATGCAGCCGTCCTTGCGGATCAGCCATTCGAGCTTGCCGCTCTCGTCTTCGACTTCGTCAAAGCGCATCAGCGTCCAGGTCTCGGCGGACAGGTCCGCGGGGTTGTCGTAGACGCCGACGTTGTGACCGACCTCGTCACGCAGGTCGTTCCATTCATTGCACGCCACCTGGCAGGCCTTGCAGCCGATGCAGATGCTGACGTCGATCAGCTTGGCGACTTCGGCCTGGTGGTCGCGGGTGTGCGGCGCCGGGGTCAGCACGCTGGTGGCCGAGCGGCGGACGATGTCTTGGGATTGCATGGACATGGTTTCGCCCTCAGACCTTTTCAATGTTCACGAGAAACGCCTTGTACTCCGGCGTCTGGGTATTCGAGTCGCCGACGCCCGGGGTCAGGGTGTTGGCCAGAAAGCCCTTGCGGGTGGCGCCTTCATAGCCCCAGTGGCACGGAATGCCGATGGTGTCGACATCCTGGCCATCCACCGCGAGGCGGCGGATGCGTTTGGTCACCACCGCCTTGGCCTTGATGTAGCCGCGCTGGGTGCTGACCTTGACCGTGTCGCCCTGGACGATGCCTTTGTCGTCGGCGAGCTTTTCACCGATCTCGATGAACTGCTCGGGCTGGACGATGGCGTTCAGGCGGGCGTGTTTGGTCCAGTGACGGAACAATTCGGTGATCGAATAGGTGGTCGCCACGTAAGGGAAGTCTTCACGCTTGCCCATACGCTTGCGGTCGCTTTCGTACACGCGCGCCGTCGGGCTATAGGTCACCTTCGGGTGCAGCGGGTTATGCGCCAGCGGGCTTTCGGTCGGTTCGTAGTGTTCCGGGAACGGACCGTCGTTCAGGGCGCCGACCGAGAACAGCCGGCCAAGGCCTTCAGGCAGCATGATGAACGGATTGACCTTGCCGCCTGGCGCGGCGGTGACGGCGAAGTCGGGCACGTCGACACCGCTCCAGCGTTGGCCATCCCAGCCGATCAGCTTGCGTTTCGGGTCCCACGGGTTGCCCTGCGGGTCGGCCGAGGCGCGGTTGTAGAGGATGCGCCGGTTCTGCGGCCAGGCCCAGGCCCAACCCGGGGTGCAGCCCAGGCCACTGTCGGCGTTGTCGCGGCGGGCCATCTGGTTGCCCTGTTCGGTCCAGGAGCCGGCGAAGATCCAGTTGAAGCACTGGGTGCTGCCGTCATCGCGTAGCTGCGAGAAATCGTCGAGCAACTGGCCCTTGCGCAGGATCAGCTTGCCTTGCTCGTCGTGCAGGTCGGTCAGGGCGCGGCCGTTGGACTCCTTGGCCACTTCCTCGGGCTTGGGGTCGTACGGGTCGGCGTAATCCCAGGCCATGTTGAGGATCGGTGCCGGGTTGGCGCCGCCTTCTTTTTCGTACAGTTCACGGATTTTCATGAACAGATGGCCGAGGATCTTGCCATCGTGCCAGGCCTCGCCGGGCGGTGCGGCACCGGCCCAGTGCCACTGCAGCCAGCGCCCGGAGTTGACGATCGAGCCGTCTTCTTCGGCAAAGCAGGAGGAGGGCAGGCGGAACACTTCGGTCTGGATCGAAGCGGTATCGACGTCGTGCTGCTCGCCGTGGTTCTGCCAGAAGCTCGAGGTCTCGGTGGCCAGCGGGTCGATGATCACCAGGAACTTGAGCTTGGCCAGTGCAGCCTGCGCCTTGTTCTTGTCCGGGAACGCGGCCACCGGGTTGAAACCCTGGGCGATGTAGCCGTTGACCTTGCCTTCGTACATGCGGTTGCTGTAGTTGAGCACGTCGTAGCTGTCATCCCACTTGGGCAGCCAGTCGAAGCCCCAGTCGTTGTCGGCAGTGGCTTTGTCACCCCAGAGGCTTTTCATCAGGCTGATGAAGAACTTTGGCGTGTGTTTGTAGTAGTTGACCTGATCCTCCAGCAGCGCCGTCGGCGTGGTTTGCTTGAGGTAGGTGGCCAGTGTGGTCTGCTGGTCGGACGGCAGGTTCATGTAGCCGGGCAGACGCAGCGACAGCAGGCCCAGGTCGGTGTAACCCTGGATATTGGAGTGGCCACGCAGGGCGTTGACCCCGCCACCGGCCATGCCGATGTTGCCCAGCAGCAGCTGGATCATGCCCGAGCCGCGGATCATCTGCGCGCCGTTGGTGTGGTGGGTCCAGCCCAGGGCGTAGAGGAAGGTGGCGGTGCGGTCAGGGACGCAGGTGCTGGCGAGGATCGCGCAGATCTGCAGGAAATCATCCTTGGGCGTCCCGCAGATG
This sequence comes from Pseudomonas putida, assembly GCF_028682475.1. Classification (GTDB taxonomy): domain Bacteria; phylum Pseudomonadota; class Gammaproteobacteria; order Pseudomonadales; family Pseudomonadaceae; genus Aquipseudomonas; species Aquipseudomonas putida_AG. Next base: position 27,252 of record NZ_JANHLE010000001.1, on the reverse strand, counting down.
TTAGTGACCACTTCAGGGGTGTAGCGGCTGACGTGCGCCTTGAGCAGGTTCCACACACAGCGCGGGTGGCTGAGGGTCAGGTCGCGCTTGGCGTAGCCTTTTTCGTCCAGCTCGTAGGTCCAGGAGCTGCGGTCGTAGCTGCGCTTGCTCTCGTCGTAGCCGCTGAACAGGCCGTCGTCGAAATGGTAGTCCTCGCGCACGATTAGGCTGGCATTGGTGTAGTGGCGTACGTACTCGTGCTGGACCTTGTCGTTGCTGATCAGGTAATTGACCACGCCCATCAGGAAGGTGACGTCGGAGCCGGCGCGGATCGGCGAGTAGATGTCGGCCACGGCGGCGCTGCGGTTGAAACGTGGATCGACGACGATGACCTTGGCGCCGTTGCGAATCTTCGCCTCGATCACCCATTTGAAGCCCACCGGGTGCGCTTCGGCCGGGTTGCCGCCCATGATCAGCACGACGTTGGCGTTCTTGATGTCGACCCAGTTGTTGGTCATCGCGCCACGGCCGAAGGTCGGTGCCAGCGCCGAGACGGTCGGGGCATGGCAGACGCGCGCCTGGCTGTCAGTACCGAGAATGCCCAGGGCGCGGGTGAAGCGCTGGTCGAGCGAGCCGGTTTCGCTGCTGGCGGCAGACGAGCAGAGCATGCCGGTACTCAGCCAGCGGTTGACCGTGGTGCCCTTGGCGTTTTTCTCGATGAAGTTGGCGTCACGGTCGTCCTTCATCAGGCGGGCGATGCGCTCGATGGCGTGGTCCCAGCTGATGCGCTGCCATTTATCCGAGCCCGGCGCGCGGTATTCGGGGAACAGCAGGCGCTGCTCACTGTGCACATAGTCCACCAGGCCTGCGCCTTTCGGGCACAGCGAGCCGCGGCTGACCGGGTGGTCCGGGTCGCCCTCGATGTGGAAGATGCGCGCCTTGGCGTTTTTCGCGCCGTCACCCAGGCTGTACATGAGGATCCCGCAGCCTACGGAGCAGTAGGTGCAGTTGTTGCGGGTTTCCTTGGCGCGCAACAGCTTGTACTGGCGCGATTGAGTGGCCTGGGCCATGCCGGGGGCAAAACCCAGGGTCGCGCAGGTGGCGGTGGCGACCCCGGCGGTACAGAGCTTGAAGAACTGACGTCTGCCAAGTCCCATGGTTATCTCCTTATTCTATCGGCTGCACAAAGCAGCGGGCATAGGCATGCCCGGCAACAAGGCGTCGCAAGCGCAGTTGGCTGTGGTGAGATCACGATTGGTTGCAGGCCCTATCTGCTGCAGGGCTCGGATAACGCGGATGAACGGTAGTGTATTCCCGTATGGAATGTAGGACTAATCAAGGGTGTTGATGGCGCTATCGAGCGCCTCTATCGTCAACGGTTTGACCTTGGCCGAGCCTTGTCCTGCGCGCCTCGGGCCTGGGCTGCCCGGTGCGATGCTTTTGGGGATTAGACGAAAGTAGCAGGCGGGCGAGGTGAGAGAACGGGTGGAGCTCGCTCCTTATATTTCTTATTGTTCTAATAAAATGATTAATTATTCTTTTTTGTTTTTCCCCCGAGCGTGCACTCTGCACTTCAAGCACTGCGCCGCAGTGCACCCCGGAACGAGGAAGCAGAGCATGACCATCAAGGCGATCAACGTACGCAATCAGTTCAAGGGCACGGTCAAGGAGATCATCGAAGGGCCGGTGGTCTCGGAAATCGATGTGCAGACCTCCGCGGGCATCGTCACCTCGGTGATCACTACCCGCTCGGTGCACGAGCTGGAGTTGCGGGTCGGCAGTGAAGTGATTGCCTTCGTCAAATCCACCGAGGTGTCGATCGCCAAGCTATGAAGGCTTGCGCGTCAGCTCGAAGCGACACACCTGTCCACCGCGCAGCATGCATTCCAGGTGCTGCACCGTCCCCCCACCCAGACTGCCAATCAGCGCCAGGTCGAGCTCACAGACTTCGGGGTGAGCTTCGGCCAGCTGATGAAACACGCAGTTGTGCGCGACGATTTGCGCAGGCGCCCCTCCAGAGCGGAAAAACACTTCGGACTCATAGCCGACATCTTTCATCTGCGCGGCAATCTGCTGTTCATCGAGCCGGGTAGTGCTCAGATCCGCCGCCATTTTCTCGCCCAGACTGCGCATCAACTGCACCAGCGCCTCGTGGCCGATCAGGCCGGCGACTTCATCGATCAACAGGTTGGCCAGCAAGTGATAGTGGCGCGGGAACAGCTCCCTGCCATGCGCGCTGAGGCGATACAACTGCTCGGGGCGGCGGCCAGTGGCGCGCAGATCGCCGCGCACCACCAGACCGTCACGTTCCAGTGCCGCCAGGTGCTGGCGCACCGCAGTGCGGGTCACCGACAGCTGGCTGGCCAGTTCCTCGATGCTCATGCCGGCAGCCGTGTACAGCAGGGCCGAAAGCAGATCCTGTTGGGTACGTCCAAGCCCTTCGAACATCGACAGACCTCGCTCAGAACTTGTCCGGGAACTGCTTGACCAGCGCTGCCGTCAAGGCGTCGGCCAGGCCGAGAATATGCTCACGCATGTGTTTCCAGGTAGCGGCTTCTGCCTTGTAGTCCTTTTTCCCGAGTTCGTCGATCTGCGCGATGTGGTGACCGCCATGGGCGGCGAGCATGGTGTTGAGTGTTGCTTCCGGCAAGTTCGGGTTGGCCGTGGCGAGAAACTTGGCCAGGGCTTTGGCGTTACTGGTCAGGTCGTTGACCGCCGTCTGCTTGGCGGAGGCCGACTGGCTGACACTGGCATCACTGTACTGCTTGACCGCGCCCCAGTGCCCGGCAAGCAGTTTCAGCAATTGGTCGGCAGCGGGCTGTCCGTACAGCGGGGCAATGCTATTGGCAATCGCGGTAGCGTTGCTGACCACTTCCTGGCTGGCAACATCGGCCGCCTGGCGATTACCGGCCTGATTGGCGATGGCGTAATTGCGAATCCAGAAAATATGCTCCACCCACAGGTCACGCAGGGCCAGGCGGGTGCTCAGGGCTGCGGATTCGGTTGGCGGAGTAGCGTATTGAGCCGCGGGGCTCAAGGTAGGAAGCGCACACAAGGCTGCAAGCAGCAGCACAACCGACAGTCTGATCTTCATGGCAGTACCCTCGACAGGTGAAGTGGCCTACAAGATCAATTACAGCATAAAAATATGTCGTTATTGATTGGGGCGCCGAACGGTTGTTGCCCACCGCAAGGACAGTGGGCAACCGAGGGTTCGGCTCAGGAGTGGGTCGCTTCGGGCAGGATCATCCGTGCCGGTGCCTGGGCCGCCTTGCCACGGGCTACGAGGTAATACAGCACGCTCGGTACCACCAGGCCGATGATCCACGACACATCGACACCGCCCAGGTGGGCAACCATCGGACCGGTGTAGAGCTTGGTGGAAATGAACGGCATCTGCACCAGCACGCCAATGGTGTAGACGATGATGCCTGGCATGTTCCAGCGTCCATAGCGGCCATTGGGGTCGGCCAGCGCAGGCACGTCGTAGCGTTCCTTGGTGATGAAGTAGTAATCGACCAGGTTGACCGCGCTCCAGGGCACGAAGAAGGTCAGCAGGAACAGGATGAACGACTTGAATGCCGCGAGGAACGAGTGCTGGCCGAGCAGGGCGATCAGGGTCGAAGCGCCGACAATGGCGAGGACGAACAACAGGCGCTGGCGGCGGCTGACTTCAATATGCCCGCGAAAGCCACTGATGATGGTGGCGATGCACATGAAGCTGCCGTAGGAGTTGAGGGTGGAGATGGTCACCTTGCCGAAAGCGATGCTGAAATACAGCAGCGCCGCAGTGGCACCGGTGCCACCGAGGCCGACGATGTAGGCCACTTCCCGGCCGGAGAACTGGCCGTTGGCAATGGCCGCGGCAAACACCCCGAGCACCATTGACGCCTGGGAGCCGACCACCGAGCCAAGCCCTGCGGCGAGAAAGGTCTTGAACGATGAGGTGCGGCTTGGCAGGTAGCGTGAATAGTCCGCTACGTAGGGGCCGAAGGAGATCTGCCAGGACGCTGACAATGACACCGCAAGCAAAAATGAGGCCCAGGTGAAGTGACGGTTCTGCAGCAGCACGCTGATGTCGCTGATGACCATGATCCGGCTGAACAGGTAGACGAAGGCGATGATCCCCAGCACGCTGGCCACCCGGCCGATCCAGTGGATCATGCGGTAGCCGAACACCGTGGCCAGGACGATCACCCCGGCGAAGATCAGGATTCCGGTGCTGTCACTGACGCTGAGCAGCTGGCCAATCGCCTGACCGGACAGCACCGTGCCGGTGGCGGTGAAACCGAGGTACATCAGGCACACCAGCGCAATCGGGATGGCCGCGCCATAGACCCCGAACTGCACCCGGCTGGAAATCATCTGCGGCAGGCCTAGCTTGGGCCCTTGAGCTGCGTGCAGGGCCATGACCGCGCCGCCGACCAGCTGGCCGATCAGCAAGCCGATCAACGACCAGAACACATCGCCGCCGAGCACCACGGCCAGGGCCCCGGTGACGATTGCGGTGATCTGCAGGTTGGCTCCCAGCCATAGGGTGAACTGGCTGTACAGGCGTCCGTGTCGTTCGTTTTCCGGGATATAGTCGATCGAGCGCCGCTCGATCAGGGGCTTGCTGCGCGAGGCGCTGGCCTGGGTCATTGCTGAGGATCTCCGCATATTGTTGTTGTCGAGCGGTCGAGTCACCGGCCGGACGCAGGGCGGGCGACGTCAGCAGATATGAGCATGTATATACAAATACAGTCAAGTGTATGCATCACTTGGCAGTGAAGACTGTCAGTGGCTGTCGAGCAGTGCTTTTACTTCGGCAAAACACTTTTCCGCGAGGGCCGAACGCGGTTCGCTGCGGCGCAGCAACAGGCCGATTGGTGCATGCACGCTGGCGCTGACAATCGGCACGATGCGGATGTGCTCGCTTAACTCATCCAGGCCGCTTTGCAGGGGCATGATCGCGCAGCAGATGCCGGCGCAGATCGCCTGGATCAGCTGGTAGGTGGAGTCGCTCTCCAGCACCGGTTGCGGGTGCAGGCCGCGGCTTCTGAAACTCAGGTCGACGGATTGGCGGTAGTGCATGCCCTTGGACAGCATACCCAGGGGGATATCGCTGACTGCCTCCCACGGCAGTTCGGGCTGGTCAAAGTGGTAGTGGCGCGTGTCGTACAGCAGGCCCATGCTGGTAGCGCCCAGTTCGATGACCTCGAAGAAGCTGGTGTTGATCTGGTCCAGATAGCAGATGCCGAGGTCGAGCTGGTTGCGGCTCAAACCATCGATGACCTGCTCCGAACTCAGCGACGAGAGCTGGAAATGCAGCTCTGGATAGCGCTGAGCCAGGGGCGTGAGAAAACTCATGGGGTTGATGCTCGACAGCGGCACCATCCCCAGGCGCAGGTTGCCGACAATCTGCCCGCGGCAGCTGGCCGCTTCGGCCTGCAGGCCGTCGTAGGCCGCCAGCAGGGTCCGGGCCCAGGCCAGGATGCGTTCACCGGCTTCAGTAAAACCTTCAAAGCGTTGGCCGCGCGTCACCAGCACCAGGTCCAGTTCGTCCTCCAGGTTGCGCAGGCGCATGGACAGCGTCGGCTGGGTGATGTGGCACAGCGCAGCGGCCTGGCCGAAGTGTCTGGTCTGATCCAGGGCGATGAGAAACTTGAGTTGTTTGATGTCCATGGCGCGGCCTGGCAAGTGGTATGGGGTTGAGCATAGTGCGGTTACGCAACCCTACTCGCAGGGCAAAAGTGCGTCCAATGAGTATGAGTGACTGGTTGATAAGTGCGGTCGATCAAGCGGGTGGTTGTGGTGTTTTGCCAATAGAGGGTGTCGATAGAATGTTGTGAACTATCGATTGGACGGCTTTTGTTTTAGTCACTAGTTTCCCCGAAGATTACTCTTCGACCCTGAGGCTATTACATGAGTGTGAAAATGGATGCGGTTTTCGTACCGATCAACATCGCCGTACTGACCGTCAGTGATACCCGCACTTTTGCCACCGACACCTCTGGCGAATTGCTGGCGACTCGCGCGGTGGAAATGGGCCATCGCCTGGTGGCTCGTGAGTTGCTCAAGGACGATGTCTACAAAATCCGTGCGCAGGTGGCGACCTGGATCGCCGACGATCAGGTGCAGGTAGTGCTGGTGACCGGTGGCACCGGTTTTACCGCCCGCGACAGCACTCCCGAGGCGGTGGCCTGTTTGCTCGACAAGCATATTGACGGATTTGGCGAGTTGTTCCGCGCCTTGTCGATCCTCGACATCGGCACCTCCACGGTGCAGACCCGCGCTTTGGCCGGGCTGGCCAATGGCACGCTGGTGTGCTGCCTGCCGGGCTCGACCGGTGCCTGCCGCACGGCGTGGGAAGGCATCCTGGCTGAGCAGCTCGATGCCCGTCACCGTCCCTGCAACTTTGTTGCCCACCTCAAGCCCGGCAATCTGTGCGGGTCGCGCCAGGGTCAATGAACAATAGTGGGTGCAGGCTTGCCGGTGGGAGCGGGCTGCTGCTACCCGATACCGTCAACTGAGGACGAAATCCACCGGCTGCAGGGGCGCAGGCAGGTCGGTGTGACCTGCCGCTGAGAGAATTTCCCGTTCGATCGTACGCACCATGGCATCGGTAGGCAGGTCGTTTTCATCGTGTCCGAACGGGTCTTCCAGCTCATCGCTGATGGCGTCCAGGCCGAAGAAGGTGTAGCTGACAATCGCCGTGAAGATCGGCGCCAGCCAACCCAGCGGCTGGGCCATGGCGAACGGCAGCAGCACGCAGAAGATGTAGATCGTGCGGTGCAGCAGCAAGGTGTAGGGGAAGGGCAAGGGTGTGCTTTTGATCCGCTCACAAACGGCCTGGGCCTCGGACAGCCCATGCAAGCGTTGCTCAAGTGCCATGTAGCGCCATTCGCTGATGGTGTTTTCTTCGGCCAGACGCGAACAGATCCTGCCTGTCTCTTGCAGGATTGCATCGCTGATGTTGTGAGCGGGCAGGGCAGATACATCAGGCACCCATTTGCGCGCGACGTGCTGTTCGTCTTCGCCCCGTAACCTGGCGTTCAGCGCATGGGCATAACCGCACAGATTCAGCAGCAGGCTTTCGCGCAGTTGCCGATCGGTGATGATGCAGCTTTCGCGAATGAACGAGCGTATTTCGATGATCACCTGCCCCCAGGCTTTGCGGCCTTCCCACCAGCGTTCGTAGCAGGCGTTGTTGCGAAAGCTCATGAAAATCGACAAAGAGATGCCGAGCAAAGTGAAGGGCGTGGCGTTGACCCGGGAAAACAGCGCCGGGTGCTGGTTCTCGATCAGGACGATCAGCGACGCCAGCGCGGTGACCATGACTGTGCGCCGGGCGATGCGCTTGGCTATCGAGCCTTTGAGGGAGATCAGGACATTGAGCAGGTTGGGTTTGGGGTGAACGATCATCAGGGTTCCGTTAGCCGCCGGTCATGTTCATGAAGCGCAGGATCTGCACGTCGCCATTGACGTCGAAGTGGTGACGGTAGGGCTTGAGGGTCATGGCGTCGCGAATGGCCTTGTCCAGCCGGGCACTGTCGCCGGGGTGCGCGCGCATCACCTGCTTCAGGTCGCTGGCGTGCTCGTTGCCCAGGCACAGCAACAAACGGCCTTCGACCGTCAGGCGCACGCGGTTGCAGCTGCCGCAGAAGTTATGGCTATGGGGCGAAATGAAGCCGATGCGAATCTGCGGCGCTTCGGCCAGGCGCCAGTACCGTGAAGGGCCCTGGGTGGATTCAGCCGATTCGATCAAGGTGAATTGCTCAGCGATGCGCGCGCGGACTTCATCGCTCGAGCAGTAGGACTCGCTGCGCTGGTGCTCACTGATGACCCCCAGGGGCATTTCTTCGATGAAGGAAATGTCCAGTTCGCGGTCGATGGCAAAGCGTACCAGGTCATTGATCTCGCCGTCGTTGCGGCCCTTGAGCACTACACAATTGAGTTTGGTGCGGCGAAAGCCGGCTGCGCGTGCGGCGTCGATACCGGCGATGACCTGGTGCAGATCGCCGGTGCGGGTAAGCGCTTTGAAGCGCTGCGGTTCGAGGCTGTCGAGGCTGATGTTCAGGCGCGACAGCCCGGCATCGAACAAGGGTTTGGCCAGGCGACCGAGTTGTGAGCCATTGCTGGTCATGCACAGCTCGCGCAAGCCCGGCAAGGCAGCGACGCGTGCGCACAGGTCGACAATGCCGCTGCGTACCAGCGGCTCGCCGCCGGTCAGGCGGATCTTGCGGGTGCCCATGGCGACGAAGCGCTCGGCCACTTGATACAGCTCTTCAAGGGTCAGAATGCGTTGGCGCGGCAGGAACTGCATGTCTTCAGCCATGCAGTAGACGCAACGGAAATCGCAACGATCAGTCACCGACATCCTCAGGTAATCAATCTTTCTATTGAAGCCATCGACCAATGTAGTGTCGTTTGCATTCACGGTTGCGATTACCTCTTTTAATTTCATGTCGGTTATTGCGGTGAACGCATGGGGTGCAAATAAATTAAATAATCATGGTGCCTTGTATCGAGCATAGGGAGCTGCGGGAGTGACGTCAAATTGCTTTTAGTGACTAATTGATAAGTGTCGTCTATCACTGCTGTGAGCCCCGTATTCTGTGGCTTCTGGCGGTGATAGACGGTTTTGATCGGTTTGTAATTACTTTCGATTGGACGCGTCGGAACAGGCTCAATAGCCTGAAAGGGTAAATAAAACGGGAAGGCAGATAGTGTCCGGCGAATGGTTGTTTATATCCCGGTTTTATTTTGCCGTAGCGCTGTCCTTGCCTTGAGATTAATTAATCTCTGCGTGCATATCGAGGAGTACCCTGGTGAGTCAAGACGAACACATCAAAAACTATAATGCCCCGGCAGCCGGTTGGGGCGCGCTGAAAAGCGTTACCAAGAGCTGGCTGGGCAGTGAGAATGCCTTCAAGAACCTGCGGGTGATGCTCAAGACCAACCAGAACGGCGGCTTCGATTGCCCGGGTTGCGCCTGGGGCGAGTCGCCTGAAGATGGCATGGTCAAGTTCTGTGAGAACGGTGCCAAGGCGGTCAACTGGGAGTCCACCGGTCGCGCTGTCGACCCGACGTTCTTCTCCCGCTACAGCGTCAGCGCGCTCGCCGGGCAGAGCGACTACTGGCTCGAATACCAGGGCCGCCTGACGCACCCGATGCGCTATGACGCGGTCACCGATCATTACGTCGAAACCTCGTGGGAGGAGGCCTTTACCCTGGTCGCTCAACACCTCAACGGCCTCGACTCGCCCGACCAGGCTGAGTTTTACACCTCCGGTCGCGCCAGTAACGAGGCGGCGTTCCTCTACCAGCTGTTCGTGCGGGCCTTCGGCACCAATAACTTCCCCGACTGCTCGAACATGTGCCACGAGGCCAGTGGCGTAGGGATGGGCGAAACCCTCGGGGTAGGCAAGGGCACTGTGGTGTTCCACGACCTGGAGGAGGCGGATGCGATTTTCGTCATCGGCCAGAACCCCGGTACCAACCACCCGCGCATGTTGGAGCCTCTGCGCGAAGCGGTGAAGCGTGGCGCCCAGGTGGTCTGCTTCAACCCGCTCAAGGAGCGCGGCCTGGAACGTTTCCAGCATCCGCAGCATCCTTTCGAAATGCTCAGCAATGGCTCCGAGCCGACCAACACCGCGTACTTCCGGCCTGCCTTGGGCGGCGACATGGCGGTGATGCGCGGTATCGCCAAGTTCCTGCTCAAGTGGGAGCGTGAGGCCCAGGTCAATGGCGAACCGGCGGTGTTCGACCATGCCTTCATTGCCGAGCATACCTCGGGCGTGGATGCGTACCTGGCGCAGGTCGATGCCACCCGCTGGGCGCACATCGTCGAGCAATCCGGCCTGAGCCTGGCCGAGCTGGAGCTGGCGGCGCGCATGTACCGGCGTGCCGAGCGGGTGGTGATGTGCTGGGCGATGGGCGTTACCCAGCACCGCCATTCGGTGCCCACCGTGCAGGAAATCATCAACTTGCAACTGCTGCGCGGCAACGTCGGCAAACCGGGGGCCGGGCTGTCGCCGGTGCGCGGTCACAGCAACGTACAGGGAGACCGCACCATGGGCATCGACGAGCAACCGCCCGCGCGGCTGCTTGATGCCCTGGAGCAGCGTTTTCGCTTTCAGGTGCCACGCGCGCATGGCCATAACGCGGTACTGGCGATCCAGGCGATGGAGGAAAAACGTGCCAAGGTGTTCATCGCCTTGGGCGGCAACTTCGCCCAGGCCACGCCGGATACGCCGCGCACTCACGACGCCTTGCGCAACTGCGAGCTGACTGTGCACATCGCCACCAAGCTCAATCGGTCGCATCTAGTCACCGGCCGTGATGCGTTGATTCTGCCGTGCCTTGGACGCACCGAAATCGATGTGCAGGCTGAAGGCCCGCAGGGCGTTACCGTGGAAGACACCTTCAGCATGGTGCATATCTCCTACGGCCAGCTCAAACCGCGCTCGTCGCTGCTGCGCTCGGAGCCTGCGATCATCGCCGGTATCGCCAAGGCCACCCTGGGTGACCGGCCAATCGATTGGGATTGGACTGTGGCCGATTACAGCCGCATCCGTGACCTGATTGCCGACATTATTCCCGGCTTTGAAGACTTCAACGCCCGCTTGCAGTATCCCGGTGGCTTCCATCTGGGTAACGCCGCCGCCGAACGGCAGTGGAATACCGCGTCTGGCAAGGCCCGGTTCACCCCGAGCCTGTTGCCTGAGCAACTGATCAATGAGGCGGTGCTGGCGCGTGGCGACAAGCCCGATCTGGTGCTGCAGACCTTGCGCTCCCATGACCAGTACAACACCACCTTGTATGGTCTGGATGACCGTTATCGGGGGGTGTTTGGTTTGCGTGAAGTGATCTTTGCCAATGAGCAGGACATTCGCCGCCTGGGCTTTGAACCCGGTGAAAAAGTCGATCTGGTGTCGCTCTGGGAGGATGACCGCGAGCGCCGCGTGAGCGGCTTTACCCTGGTGGCCTACGACATTCCCTGCGGCCAGGCCGCAGCGTACTACCCGGAGACCAATCCACTGGTGCCGCTGGAAAGCTACGGCGACCGCACATTCACGCCAACCTCGAAGTTCATCGCCATCAAGCTTGAGAAGGCGCGGGACAACAACCGGATTGCGTCGGCGAACCTCTGATCGTTACGCCGTTTGCGTTATTTGACTTGAAGCGTTGAGCGCCCACGGCAGCTCCAGCGGGCTGCCGTGTCCGGGCGTGCGCGCGTCTGCAAGGACTTCCTCATGAACACACTGGGTGCGTTGGACCTGGCGCGGATTCAATTCGCGTTCACCGTCTCGTTCCACATCATCTTCCCGGCCATCACCATCGGTCTGGCCAGTTTTCTGGCCGTGCTCGAAGGGTGCTGGCTGAAGAGCAATAACCGGGTCTACAAAGACCTCTACCATTTCTGGTCGAAGATATTTGCCGTCAATTTCGGCATGGGCGTGGTCTCGGGGCTGGTCATGGCCTACGAGTTCGGCACCAACTGGGCGCGCTTCTCTGACTTCGCCGGCAGTGTCACCGGGCCGCTGCTGACCTACGAGGTGCTCACCGCGTTCTTCCTCGAAGCCGGCTTCCTTGGGGTGATGCTGTTCGGTTGGGACCGGGTGGGGCGGCGCCTGCACTTTTTTGCCACGGTGATGGTGGCCATCGGTACGCTGATCTCGATGTTCTGGATCTTGTCGTCCAACAGCTGGATGCAGACACCACAGGGGATCGAGATCATCGATGGCCGGGTGGCACCGGTGGACTGGTTCAAGATCGTCTTCAACCCGTCGTTCCCTTATCGCCTGATGCACATGGCGCTGGCGGCGTTTCTGTCCACCGCGTTGTTTGTCGGCGCCTCGGCGGCCTGGCACCTGCTGCGCGGCAACGACTCGGCGCAGATCAGCAAGATGCTGTCGATGGCCATGTGGATGATCCTGATTGCCACGCCGGTGCAGATCGTCGTCGGTGATGCCCATGGTCTGAACACCCTCAAGCATCAACCGGCGAAAATCGCGGCGATCGAAGGCCACTGGGAGAACACGCCCGGCGAGCCGTCACCGCTGGTGCTGTTCGGGTTGCCGGACATGGACGCCGAGACTACCCACTACAACATCGAAATCCCCTACCTGGGCAGCCTGATCCTCACCCACAGCCTGAACAAACAGATCCCGGCGCTCAAGAGCTTTGCCAAACAGGACCGGCCCAACTCCACCATCATTTTCTGGAGTTTCCGGGTCATGGCCGGGCTCGGCATGTTGATGCTTGGCTGCGCACTGCTGGCTCTGCTGCTGCGGCGCAACGGTGCGCTGTATCGCAACAGGTTGTTCCTGTGGTTTGCCTTGTTGATGGGGCCCTCCGGTCTGATTGCCCTGTTGGCCGGCTGGTTCACCACCGAAGTCGGGCGTCAGCCCTGGGTGGTCTACGGCCTGTTGCGCACCACGCAAGCGGCGTCCAATCACAGTGCCATGCAGATGAGCGTGACCCTGGCACTGTTCGTGGTCATTTACTTCTCGGTATTCACCGTTGGCATTGGCTACATGATGCGCCTGGTCCGCAAGGGGCCGAAGGCCTGTGCGGCGCATGACGCCACGCCTGCCGAGACCCTGCTAGCAACTTCCCGCAGACCGCTGTCTGCCGCCGACTGAGAGGGACTGGAACATGGCAATTCAAGGTATCGATCTGTCGATCATCTGGGGTGTCATCATCGCCTTCGGCCTGATGATGTACGTGATCATGGATGGCTTTGACCTGGGGTTGGGCATCCTTTTCCCGCTGATTTGCGACGCCAGCGAGCGGGATGTGATGATGAATACCGTCGCGCCGGTCTGGGATGGCAACGAGACCTGGGTGGTGCTCGGCGCGGCGGCGTTGTACGGAGCGTTTCCGCTGGCCTATTCGGTGATCCTCGAGGCGCTCTATCTGCCTTTGGTGCTGGTGCTGGCCGGGCTGATCTTTCGTGGCGTGGCATTCGAGTTTCGTTTCAAGGCGAGCGCGCAAAAGCGCCACTGGTGGGACAAGGCATTTATCGGTGGATCGATTCTGGCGACTTTCTTTCAGGGGGTGGCGATTGGTACCTACATCAGTGGCATCCCGGTGGTGGACCGTCAGTTTGCCGGCAGCGCCCTGGACTGGCTGGCGCCATTCCCGCTGTTCTGTGGCCTGGGCCTGATCCTGACCTACGCACTGCTGGGCAGCACCTGGCTGCTGATCAAGACCGAGGGCATGCTCGAGTCGCGCATGCGTCACTACAGCCGTCCGCTGGCGTACCTGCTGGCGCTGGTCATTGCGATCATCTGTGGCTGGACGGCATTGATCCATGACGACATCGCCCAGCGCTGGTTCGCTGGCAGTCACTGGCTGCGTTCTGCTGCCATTGCCGTGCTGGCCGTGGCCGCAGTGCTGGTGATCCAGAAGAGCTTGCGCAAACGTCACTCGCACTGGCCGTTCATCGCGGTGGTTGCCTTGGTGTTCCTCGGCTATCTGGGACTGGCCATCAGCATCTGGCCGAACATCGTGCCGCCCGCGATCAGCCTGTGGCAGGCCGCATCGCCAGCGTCGAGTCAGTTGTTTGCCTTGATCGGGGCGCTGTTCATCATTCCGGTCATCCTCGTCTACACCTTCTGGAGCTACCACGTGTTCCGCGGCAAGGTGAAGGTGGGGGACGCCTATCACTGAGGTCGTTCAGGGCCTTCGCATCGCGGGGCAAGCCCGCCCACAGAGGCATGCGCTCCCACCTGAAAAAGTCTACCCTGTTGCGAAATATTACAAAGCAGGATGGGGAACATGCCGCTAAAGGACTTGCTGTTGGCACTGGTGGTGATCGTGGTCTGGGGCGTCAATTTCGTGGTGATCAAGGTGGGGCTGGACGGCCTGCCGCCGATGTTGCTGGGGGCATTGCGCTTCGCCTTGGTAGCGTTCCCGGCGGTGTTGCTGGTCAAACGCCCACAGTTGCCCTGGCGCTGGTTGATTGCCTATGGCGCAACGATCTCGCTGGGGCAGTTCGCCTTTCTCTTCGAGGCAATGAACAATGGCATGCCACCGGGGCTGGCTTCGTTGGTGCTACAGTCCCAGGCCTTTTTCACCCTGTTTTTTGCCGCGGTCTTTCTGGGCGAGCGACTGCGTGCGGCCAGCGTCCTGGGGCTGCTGGTCGCGGCAGGTGGATTGGCCCTGATCGGCAGCGAGAACGGCGCCAGCGTGCCGTTCTTTGCGTTGCTGTTGACGCTGTGTGCAGCGTCGATGTGGGCCATGGGCAATATCATTACCCGGCGCTTCGGCAATATCGATCTGGTCGCCCTGGTGATCTGGGGCGGGCTGATTCCACCGCTACCGTTCTTCGCCTTGTCCTGGTGGCTGGAAGGGCCGGCGCTGATCGAAAGTGCCCTGCAGGGGATTGGCTGGAGTTCGATCCTGTCTCTTGCGTACCTGGCTTTTATCGCCACCATGCTTGGCTATAGCTTGTGGGGGCAGTTGTTGTCGCGCTATCCGGCCGGCAAGGTGGCACCGTTTTCGTTGCTGGTACCGGTAGTGGGTTTGAGTTCATCGGCGCTGCTGCTCGATGAGCGCCTGACGCCCATGCAGGGCTGGGGTGCGCTGCTGGTCATGGCCGGGTTGCTGATCAATGTCTTTGGCCCGCGTTTGCTGGCTGCCCGAAACGCGGCGCAAGGCAACGCCTGAACAGGGCAATAGCGTGTGCATTGCCCGGTGCAGTCCTGATATCCAGGTTCAAACTTGGCCATGGCGCCCTGGCCTTTGTGGTATTCAACCTGCCTTGGGCGTAAGGCAATGCCGCGGGCTGACCCGATACACACAACGGCGTTGGCCCGACAGCAGATGTTCACACCGTTCGACCAGCGCCTGGTCGCCGAGCACCGCTTGAAACACCTGCAGCTCCGAGCGGCAGAAACCCTGGCAGCGGCTGGCGGCGACGCAAATCGGGCAGTGGTTCTCGATGATCAGCCAGCCGTTGTCGCAGGCCTGCATTTCGGCCATGTAGCCGGCCTGTTCGCGCAACTGCACCAGGGTGCGCACCTTGTCTTCCAGGCTGTGCAGTTGGCTGCAGGCCTGTTGGTATTCGGCGCGATGGGTCGCTTCCATACGCTGGATCAGTTGCTCGACACCGTCGCTGCCGAACACCTGCTCGACGCTTTCGATCAGTTGCAGGGTCAGCACACTGTGAGCATCCGGGAAGCGCCGTTGCGCGGTCTCGGTCAGTAACCATTTCTGTGAGGGCCGACCGGCGCCGTTGGCTGGCGCGCTGATGCCGCTGATCAGCTGCGCCGCCTGCAGCTTCTGAATGTGTTGGCGCGCGGCCTCGAAGCTGATCTGCAGCAGGCTGGCCAGGTCGGTGGTCTTCAGCGCGCCGCGGGTCTTGAGCAGAAACAGGATGCGCTCGGCGGTGGAGTTGCTGGCGTCGGTGGCGGTCGGGGTCATGGAAGGGCGGTCGTCATGCACATGGAAAGTCCAGGAGTGTATTGAATGAGCGCTGAAAATGCCGCTCTGCGCCGCGCATCAGGCCAGGGCCAGGCCACGGCTGCCGGTGATGCGCCGAACCAGTATCTGGGTCAGCACGGGTGCCAGGGCAAATACGCCGAACAACCACAACGCTGCGTGCTGGGCACCGACCACGCCACCGGGATCGACCAACCCGGCGCTGTTGCTCACCAGTCCGGCCAACGCCGCAGCCAGGGCCGTGGCATATAGCTGCACGGTGGTAATCGACGCCGAAGCGAGGTTTTCTTCGCCAGGACGTGCGGCGCTCAAGACCCGGCTCAACAGGTGCGGCCAGCCAAGCCCAATACCCAAGCCAACCCCGGCCAGGGCCAGGCAGTAACTGGCAACGCCGAGCACGCTGCTCAGCCAGTGGATCTGCGCGGTCATCCAGGCCAGCGCCAGCAGTGCCGCGACGATCACCAGCGGCCCCAGGCGAATCAGCCGTTCGGCCGCATCACCCGTGCGGCTGGCGCTGAGCAGGGCGGCGAGGGTCCAGCCAGCGGCCATGGCGGCGGTCATGTAGCCTGCGGCGAGGGGGCCGAGACCATGGATCTGCTGGAGGAAATAGGGCACGAAAATCTCGGTGGTCATGGCCGCAATCAACAGACACATCACCCCATACAGCACGCCCAGGCGGGTGGCCAATGAGTAGGCCCCGGTGGGCAGCAGACGACGTTCGGGATCTCGGTCAAGGCGGGCGATCAGCACGGCGATGGCTAGACCGGCAGCGATGCCGAGCAGGTTCCACTGCAGGTGACTGGACAGGCTGGCCGCCGAAATAGCCAGCACCGAGGCCACCAGGCAGGCGATCAAACCATAGGGTGGGCGTGAGCTGCTGGAGGTGCCGGCGAGGGTGTTGTTCAGTTGCGTTATGACGATCACCGCCAGCAGCGCAATCACTGGCAGCAAGGTCCAGAATGCCCAGCGCCAATGTCCGCTCTCGGCAAACACGCCGCCGATGGCCGGGCCGCAGAGGGTCGCCAGGCCCCACATTCCGGAAACCATGGCCATGGCGCGCGGCCATAGGCGGGCATCGAACACCAGGCGGATCAGGGCATAGCTCAGGGCAAACAGAATACCGCCACCCAGGCCCTGGACGCTGCGGCCAGCCAGCAGCACCGGCATGCTCGGGGCTGCCGCGCAGAGCGCTGAACCTGCCGCGAACACGGCCAATGCCAGGAGGAACGCGCGCCGTGGCCCAAGGCCTTCGAGCAGCCGCGCCGAAAGGGTCGAGCCGATGATCGAGGTGACCACGAACAGCGTCGTGCTCCAGGCATAGAAGGCCAATCCACCGATGTCGGCAATCACGGTCGGCAGGATGGTGGTGACGATGTAGACGTTGATCGCATGCAGCGCTACCCCGCCGGCCAGCGCAATCGATCGCAGAGCATTGCGGCCATGCAGCAGTTCGGCCCAGGAGGCATTTGCCGGCGTAGGCGTTGAGGGCATGTGCGGTTCCTTCGCAAGGTGATGAGTGCCTGGAAGTCTAGGTGCGCCTGCTGTATTACACAAATGATTGCTTGGATAAATAGCCGATGGACGATCTTCAGCATTTGTTACCATCGCTTTTTTTTGCCGTGGTCCGGATGGGCTCGGCGTACAACCTGCAAGACCGAAGGGAAGGAGAGCAGCATGATTATCACCACTACAGGCACTGTCGAGGGACGGCAAATTGCCGCCTACCTGGACGTGGTCAGCGCCGAATCGGTCCAGGGTATCAACGTGGTGCGCGACGTATTCGCCAGCTTTCGCGACTTTTTCGGCGGGCGTTCGCAAACCCTGGAAAGCGCCTTGAAAGAAGCCCGCGAGCAGGCCACCGATGAAATCAAGGCCCGTGCCCGCAGCCTGCAGGCCGATGCCGTGGTCGGCCTGGATTACGAGATCAGCATGCCGTCGGCCCGTGGCGGGATGGTCGTGGTGTTCGTCACCGGGACTGCGGTCAAGCTCAGGTAACGGACCGGGTGCGACAAAATAGCCCGGCCATTGGTCGGGCTTTTTGTTTTTTTGCCTGTATGGTCTGTAAATGACCGGCTAGTCTCAGGGGCGCTTGGGTCGATACTTTTCTGGGCAATCATCTGCTTGCCGGTATCGGTTCACTGTCAGAGGGAGACTGGACATGAGTGAGTTCTACTTTGAGGACAACGGCGACGAATTCCCCATCAACAGCCAGGTGCGTTGCGGTCAGGCGGCTTTCCGTCTGGGCTTTGCCCATATGACCCAGGACGACGCCGAACAGGCCAGGCCGAGCCACCTGCAGCGTGCCAAGAAAGGCCGTTTCATGCCCAGGGTTCCGGTGAAAAAGTGAACCGGTTCACATCACCCCGCACAGTGTTGCGGGGTTTTTTCTGCATTGATTGACCTTGCTCAATGGTTAAGGCATGGGCGCTCGCCTGCAGCGCACTTGTATGTCTTACTTGTCCGGCTGCTATCAATACAAGGGGTAACCGATGCGCATCAGGGAAGAAACTTACTGGAGATGGGCGGACGCGCAGCTGCACAGCCGCAGCCACGACGAACAGCTCAGTGACGGTACCAGCATTGATGTACAGGTCAGGTTGTCGCGCACCGGCGCTACACAATTGTTCATCGGCGTATACGCCCGCCATGGCAAGGCGATGGTGGAGGAGTACTACGCCAATCGCCCGGGTGAAACCATGACCCGCGCCATGGTCTGGGGTGTGGACCGGGCGCGGGCGTTGCTCACCGGGGACTTCCCCATGGAGCAGGCGCCATTGCGGCGTCAGGCCTGAGCATGACGGTTGCGGCTGGCCTGGACAATGCGCTGGGCCGGCACGCGCAACTGGCGCAGCAAGTACTCGGCAAACGCCGGTGAGTAACCTTGCAGGGCGATGGCCTGCGCCATGCAGTTCAACCAGATCTCACTGTGGGATTCATCAATCGGCCAACGGGCATGGAAAGCCGGGATGGCTATCGATCCATAGCGCTCGCTGAACAACGCCGGGCCGCCGAGCCAGCCACTGAGAAAGCAGGCCAGTTTGTCCCGCGAGCTGTCGAGGTTGTCCGGGTGCATCTGACGCACCGCGCGGGCGCTCGGGGTCTGGTCCATCAAACGGTAGAAGTCATCGACCAGCCGACGCAGGCCATCAATGCCGCCTGCGGCCTGGTAGGAGGCATCGCCGGTGCCGAATGCGGAAGTGTTCATGGCTGGGCTCTTGGGCAAAAGGGGACATTGTAGCCGGGTAGGGCGCCAATGAAAAAAGCCCGATCCTTGCGAATCGGGCTTCAATGTATTGCCTGTTGCCTTTTGTTGTTCTCAGCAGAGACGGTCGATTACCGCAACGCCTGGTTTGTCCTGCAGCTCGGCCCACTCATGTTGCAGGGTCTGCAGAACGCGACCGACATACTGAGTGTCAGCGGCGGCTTTCTTGCCGACGTAGCCCTGGCCGCGACGGTACATCTTCAACCGGGCGCGCATGTTCGGCGTGCGTTGCTCGAACTGCGCTTCATCGGTCAGTGCTCCCAGCTTGTCCAGGCGCACTTCACCGGCTTCGCAAACCCAGAGAATGTGGCTGTCGAGTGTGTCCTTGCGCGCGGCGAACAGCCGGGCCAGTTCGTCAACAGTCGGTTGATTGTTCAGATTCATCATAAAGCCCCCTTGACCATTCGTAGTTGAGTTCAAACTCGGCGCACGTCATGTAGCGTAGAAAGAAAGCTGCTACAGCAGCGTCACAACTGGGGGCTTTTACACGCTGCCTTTTGGGCAGTACCCATCCGCATACAGCTCATGGATCCTTCGAGCTGCCTGGAACACCCTTGCCAGTGTCCCCGATCGGGGAGACGACCTCATCATGCAAGGGCCGACGAATGGCGTCAATAGGTTTTGTAGTGATTTTTTCATGGCACTACATTCTTGTCCGACAATACTGGATTCGCCGCTGTTGATACGTATCAGTTCGTTGTCATGGCAACTGTCCGATCATGTTCGTACATGTATCGCAGGGAGATTCTCATGAGTTCGTCGGCTAGCGCACCGGATGCACCCTCCACCCGGGTCAAGATTCCGATCGGTTTGTTGTTGGGGATTGCTGCCCTGATTGGCGTGTTGTTGCTGCCGCTGCCGGCCGACTTGCCGGTGGCCGGGCAGCGGGTTCTGGCGATCCTGGCCTTTGCCGTGGTGGTGTGGATCAGCGAGGCGGTATCGTACGAAGCCAGTGCGATCATGATCACTTCGTTGATGGCCTTTCTGCTCGGCACGGCGCCGACGGTGACCGATCCCTCGGTAACCTATGGGTCCTCCGCGGCCATCAGCATGGCCCTGACCGGTTTTTCCAACAGCGCCCTGGCGCTGGTGGTCGGTGCTTTGTTCATTGCCGCTGCCATGACCCACACCGGGCTGGATCGGCGTATCGCCCTGGTGACGCTGTCCAGTGTCGGTGTCAGTACCCGGCGTATTCTGCTCGGTGCGGTGGCAGTGACCATCCTGCTCAGCCTCGTGGTACCCAGCGCCACTGCGCGCAGTGCCTGTGTGGTGCCGATCATGATGGGGGTGATTGCCGCGTTTGGCGTCGACAAACGCTCCAACATTGCCGCCGGGATCATGATCATCGTCGCCCAGGGCACCAGCATCTGGAACATCGGTATCCAGACTGCGGCGGCGCAGAACCTGCTGACCGTGGGCTTCATGGACAAGATGCTCGGTGCCCGGGTGTCGTGGATCGACTGGCTGATCGCGGGCGCGCCGTGGGCGGTGATCATGTCGGCGGTGCTGATTTTCATCGTGCTCAAACTGTTGCCGCCAGAGAGTGACAGCATTCCGGGTGGCAAGGCGGCGGTGAGCCAGACCCTGGCTGAGCTGGGGCCGATGAGCGGGGCGCAGAAGCGCTTGCTCGGGGTGTCATTGCTGTTGCTGCTGGCCTGGGCCACCGAGGGCAAGCTGCATAGCTTCGATACCACTTCGACCACCTATGCCGGGCTGGTGATCCTGTTGCTGCCGCGCTTCGGGGTGATGACCTGGAAAGATGTGCAAGCACGGATTCCATGGGGCACGGTGATTGTCTTCGGGGTCGGGATCAGTCTGGGCACTACCTTGCTGACGACCCAGGCAGGGCAATGGCTGGGGGCGCAGGTGGTGGCCAATACCGGGCTGGATCAGTTGGGCACGCTGGGGGTGTTTTCGATCCTGGCGGCGTTTTTGATTCTGATCCATCTGGGCTTTGCCAGTGCAACGGCGCTGACCTCGGCGCTGTTGCCGATTTTGATCGCAGTGCTACAGACCTTGCCGGGGGACTTCAGTCGTCTGGGGATGACCATGGCGTTGGGCTTTGTGGTCAGTTATGGCTTTATTCTGCCGATCAATGCGCCGCAGAACATGGTGTGTCTGGGGACTGAGACGTTCAGTGCCAAGCAGTTTGCGCGGGTAGGGATTCTGGTGACGGTGATCGGTTATCTGTTGATGCTGGTGTTTGCGGCGACCTGGTGGCACTGGTTGGGGTGGATGTAACTCTGTAGGAACGGATGAATCCGCTCCTACAAGCGCCAGTTGTCAGAAGTTCGCCGGGGTGTTGGCGCTGATGATTTCCGCTTCGTCCTGGCCGATGTTCTTGAAGCTGTGGGGCAGGGTGGTCGGGAAGTAGTAGCCGTCACCGGAGTTGAGGATGCTGACCTGGCCAGCCACCCGCAGTTCGATGGTGCCACGGGTCACCAGGCCGCATTCTTCGCCTTCGGCATGGACGATCGGCTCATCGCCGGAGTCGGCACCCGGTGCGTACAGTTCACGCAGCATGCGCATCTGCCGACCTTCGACGCTGGCGCCGACCAGCAGCAAGCGCAAGCCGCTGTTACCCAGGTCGGGCTGTTCGGTGGAGCGGAACACGAAACGCTCCTCGCGTGGCGGCTCGTCGAAGCTGAAGAACTCCGCGAGGGACATGGGAATGCCTTCGAGCAGTTTTTTCAGGGAACTGACCGAGGGGCTGACGCGATTTTGCTCGATCTGGGAAATCGTCGAGTTTGTCAGCCCGCTACGACGGGCCAGCTCCCGCTGGGAGAGTTTGTTGCGTTCACGCACCAGTTTGAGTCGTGTCCCCGTGTCCATAGCCGCCTTATATATCGAAAATTTTTTGGCGGAGCATTAAAGCACATTCCGTGATGCTTTAGCGGCCCGCCTGTATGGACGACTGACGCGGCTGTGGCCACAGTCCGACCAATAGCAGCAACGCGGCAACGATCAGGTAGGGCAGGCGCGGGTCGACGGCGTAGATCAAGGTCCCGGCCAAGGGGCCGATGACGACCCCCAAGCCCTGTGCCGCACCAATGGAACCGGCGGTGGCGCCTTGTTCGGAGGCATCCATGGCGTTGGCGGCCAAGGCCGAAAAGGCCGGGAACACCCAGCCCATGCCGCAGGCCGAAACAAAAAAGCTGGCCCACAGCATTTCGGCACTGGCAGCGAAGGCGGCAGCGGCAAAGCCCAGGGCCGAAAGGCTGGCGCCAACGCGGATCATCCGTAATGGCGGCCATTGCAACTTGCGCACCAGCAGTTGCGCCAGAATCAGGGCCACGCCAACCATGGTCAAGGCGATGCCTGCAGTTTGCGCCGCGTCCGCGGGGTTCATCCGCAAGCGGTCGAGGGCGAAGAAACCGACGGTTATCTGCGCCACTGACACACTGAGCATGGCGACAAAGGCCACCAGCAGCGGTCGGCGCAGGCGCGAGTCGGTCAGGCGCACCGGACGTGGCGGCTGCTTGAGGTGCAGCTCCTGACGCTTGAGTTTGCGCAATAGCACTACAAACGCCAGCATCGGCAACAGCGCCATTGCATAGAACGGCAAGCTCAGACTGTGGCGCGCCAGCATCGCCGCCAGCGCCGGGCCAAGCACCAGACCGACGGCGTTGGCCGCGCCCAGTGAAGCCAGGGTGCGGGCGCGATGCTGTGGCGCGATGTTGTCCGCAATCAGCGCGGCGCCACCCACCGGCAGGGCGGCGTAGAAAGCGCCAATCAGACCGCGCCCGAGCATCAGGCCAACGAAGGCCAGGGTGGCGCTGGGCAGCAGACTCAAGGCGGTATCGATAAACAGGCACAAGGCCCAGTACGCCAGGGTAAAACCCGCGGTGCCCAGCAACAGCACCCGTCGCCGCCCGAGGCGGTCACTGGCCTGGCCCCACGGCCGTGCCAGCAACATCCAGATCACCCCGGCAACGGTGACCGCCGCCCCGGCCTGCCAGGTGGCCAGGCCGAGGGTGCGGGCAATCGGACCGATCAAGGAAACGAAGGCCATCATCGCCATGGTGCAGGCCATGTTGGCGAACAACAGCGGCCGCAGGTCGAAGCTGCCCGGCGTGGCGGCGGCGAGCGGGGCGGGTTGGGCAGGGTCCTGTGCGCTGTTCATGGCTATCCAAGGCTTAGAGGCAAGCGTTGCATTGTGCCGCAAATGGCGCGCCGACAGCACCCGAATCGTTAGCTCTGATCGTTGAGCTGGCGGTTACGCAAGGGTGCCGGCCACATGCTGCGCAACACCCCGTCGCGCCGCACCAGGGCATGCACCAGCGCTGCGCCCAAGTGCACCAGCACGGTCGCAAACAGAACGTAGGCCAACCCACCATGGGCCTGGCGCAGCACTGCATACAGGTGCAGGTCGTGGGGTAGCAAGGCCGGCAGCTGGAATGGCAGCGGATAGCCACCGGCCGACAGCATGCCCCAGCCAATCAACGGCATGGCCAGCATTAGCCCATACAGCAGCAGATGCGAAGCCCCGGCAGCTAGGCGCTGCGCTGGCGGCAGATCCGCGGGCAATGGTGGGTGTGGCAGGGTCAGGCGCAACACGATGCGCACCAGCACCAACAGCAGCAAGGCCAGGCCGATAGCCTTGTGCAGGCTAAGCAGCCAGGTGTGGCGCGGCGACAGGTCGGTGATCATGCTCACGCCGACAAACAGCATGGCCAGGATCAGCACCGCCATCAGCCAGTGCAGCAGGCGCGCCAGGGGATGGAAGACAACAGGGACGGTGTTCATGGTCGTGCTCCCAGCTGGGCCGCTTCACGGCTGCGGCGGTTGAAGGACTCGGCGTACGCCGCCGAACGGGCGGCGAGTATCGGGTCGGCGGAAGGCTCGATGCCGCTGGGCAGGATCAGCGGGTCGAAGTTGAGGTCGCGGCAGGCGCCTTGCTCGGGCCCGTCGACCTGCTCGATCACCAGGGTGCCGGCATCGACGCTGCGCCGCTCTGCGGGCCAGGGCTGACTCGGGTCATCGACGGCATCGGCGGCGTCAGCCAGACTCAGGCGCAGGGTCCAGCGCAAGGGGCCCTGACGCAGGCGCTGTCGCAGGTCATATTGCAGGTAGTCGCGGTCATCGACCTGGCCCTGCAAGGCAGCGAACGGCGTCTGTGGTAACAGGCTCCAACGCACGTACTGGCGATTGCCGGCAGCGTCGATCAGGGCAAAGGCATTGATGCTGTTGAAGCTGGAATTGGCAAAGCTGTCCGGCGCCTTGTAGTCCTTGGCCCATTGGCGGAACGCAGCACTTTCCGGGTGCGCGGCGAAGAACGCCTGGACCCGCGCCGGATCCGGCTTGCCGGTGTCCGGATCCGGGGTCATCGCCAGCACCTGCTGGTAGAACGCTTCCGGGGTGCTCACTGCCAGCACCGGCGGGGTATTCATGCCGGTGCGCCAGACCTGGCCATCGTCGCTGCTCAACTGCAACGCCAGGCTACGAGTCGGCACGCTGGTGTCAGCGCTGTAGGGGTTGCTGCCACCAATCGCGAAGCGGCCGATCACCGGCACCCGCTGCTGGCTGAACACTCGTGCCCGGGACAACGATTGGGCCTGGTGGCTGCTGAGGAAGTAGCCACTGACGCACAGGCCCTTGGCATGATTCTTACGGTAGCCGGGGTAGTGTCCGGCCTGGGCTTCGAAGGTGTCGATGATGCGCTTCGGCGTCAGGCGTTCGCTGCCGATCCAGCCGGCGGCGTAGGTAAAGCCTGCAGCCAGGGCGCTCAGGCCAAAGCCGATGGCAGCCAGGCGCAAGGCGCGGGGACGACCGTGTAACGGAGTGCTCATGGCGGCGATCCGGGTCAGTGAATGAGCCGGTACGACGCCCCAGGCAGAAATTTATTCCTGGCCCATGGAATAATTTTTTCTCTGCAGCGTCTGCCTCGTACACTGATCGCTTACAGGCCAAGACCCTGGCAATGAACGAACTAGATGACCACCAACTGCGCGAGATGCTCGAGCGCCTGCGCCGCTTCGCCTTGTGGCTGACCCGCGAGGCGAGCAGCGCCGACGACCTGGTCCAGGCCACTGTCGAGCGCGCCCTCAGCCGTCGCGGCCAACAGCGCGAGCAAGACAGTCTGCGGGCCTGGCTGTTCTCGATCCTCTACCGGCAATTTATCGATGGTAAACGCCGCGAGCGTCGTCATGCCCGCTGGCTGGCCTGGTTCGGCCGCGGCGAGGAGGCCGGCAACGCTACCGAAGACATCGTCCTGGCGCAGTCAGGCCTGGCCGCCTTTGCCCGCTTGCCCACCGAGCAACGTGCCCTGTTGCTGCTGGTCAGTGTCGAGGGCCTGAGTTACAAGGAAGCCGCCCAGGCTTTGGGGGTGCCGATTGGCACGGTGATGTCGCGTTTGTCGCGGGCGCGTGTGGCGCTGCGCGAACTGGCCGAGGGCACTAGCGCGTCCCCGGCGTTGCGGAGGTTGAAATGAGTCAGTTGATCCCGTCGCAAGACGAACTGCACGCCTATGTCGACGAGTGCCTGGACCCGGAGCGTCGGCGCGCGGTGGAGCTGTACCTGGCGGCCAACCCCGAACTGGCCATGCAGGTCGAAGGCTGGCGCCGTGATGCCCGGCAACTACGCGCTGCCTTGTCAGGGTTTGCCGGGCAGGCAGCCAATCCGCGCCTGGATCCGGCCCATGTCCGTCGTGAACTGCGCCGGCGCCGGCAGCGGCGCTGGGCCAATGCCGCAGTGCTGCTGGTGACCCTGGGCATCGGTGGGCTGGGTGGCTGGCAGGTGCGCGAGAGCAGCCTGGTGGCCAGCAGCTTGCCCATGGCCGATGCCGTGCAGGCCCATCGGTTGTTCGCCGATGCCAGCGCCCTGGACCTTAGCGCGCGCGACCCGGCACGTTTGCAGGCGTGGCTGGGCCAGCATTTTCGGCATGTCGGCAACCTGCCGGACCTGTCGGCTTATGGCTTTACCCCGTTAGGCGCACGCTTGCTCAGTAACGAGCAGGGGCCCGCCGCGTTGCTGGTGTTCGAAGATGCTCAGGGCCAACGCGTCAGTCTGTTCTTGCGCTCGCCGAGCGAACAGTTCGCGCGCATGCCCAGCGGTGAGCGCACCGATGGCCAGCTGCAGGCCCGTTACTGGTCTCACGGCGACTACAACTATGCATTGATCAGCGCGGCAGCCGACAGCCGCGGCGCTCAACTGCGCAAGGCGCTGGATATCGCTTTGTAGCCGGTCGTAACCAGCAGGCGTAAGCTCGAACTGTTTGACCCGGCAGTTCGTTCCATCACCTGTGAGGTAAGGCGAAATGAAGCGCAAGCAAGGTTTGGTAGTGGCAGCCCTGGTGCTGCTGACCGGCCAGAGCGCGCTGGCCTCGGCACCAGAAGTGAAGGATGCGCGTCTGGTTGCCCATGAGCAGGCAGTGCAGGCCTATGCGGCAAGAACCGGCAAAACCGTCCCGGCTGTTCAGGACTTCCGCTACGGCACATCGATCGATGTCGCCCGGCTGATCGAACAGACCCCTATGGCCCGCGGCTGCGAAGCGGCGCCGATGTTGATGACCTATGAGAATGCATCCGGGCAGTTGATAACCCTGCGTTATCGGCTCGAAGGACAGTGCCCGCGGTTTCAGGCCACGCGTTGATACTCCACCGGCAGCGGCGAGGGAGCGTCGTTGCCTGGCATCAAATAAAGCGCGCAGATTCGTTGATGGCACTTGGCTTGCTCATGGGTATTAATTAGTATCAATCTCATTTGATTCTTTTCCCGTGCAGGTGCGTGGATGAGTGAAGCAGTAGTCCGTTGCGCACGATGAAGCGTACGAGTAGCCCCGAGCTGCACCCACAGCCCCATGCGCAGGCCAATCGCCGCACCTTGCTCAAGCGTGGCCTGGCCTTGGCCGTGCTGGTACCCGGTGGCTGGTTGCTCAGTCAACAGCGACCACTGGCGTTGTGCTGCGCTGATCTGCACACCGCTGTGGGTGAGCGGCGCGGCGTGCGATTGACCGATGGCAGCGTATTGCAATTGAACACGGCGACGGCTGTGGATCTGGAGATGGCTGACCATCGCTTGACCCTGATCGAAGGCGAGATTGCCCTCAGCGTCAATCGCGCGCAGCCGATTGACGTCGACTTTGGCCTGGGCCGGGTGAGCACGGGGCAAGCGCACATCTGGCTGCGCCACGACGCCGACAGCTGCCGGATTTCGGTGCTCTCTGGCACGGTGCAGGTGCAGCCGGAGCAGGGTATGGAGCTGGCGTTGCATTACGGCGATCAACTGACCCTGTACGCCGATGGCAGCGGCGCCATGGGGCGCTTCGATCCGCATATGCCTGACTGGCGTGACGGTGTGTTGAGTGTCAACAACCAGCCGTTGGGCCTGTTCCTGCGTGAAGTCGCCCGCTATCGTCCGGGCATTCTGCGCTGGGCGCCGGAGCTGGAGTCACTGAAGGTCACTGGCACTTTCCAGTTGAACGACACCGACCGGATTCTTGCCTTGTTGGCCGCCAGCCTGCCACTGGCGGTGCAATCGCGGAGCCGTTACTGGGTCACGTTGGTTTCACGGCAAATGCCGGTGTGAGCGGCGGTGGGAGCGGGCTTGCCCCGCGAGGCGATGTGACTGAAAAACCGCCA